>NZ_PRDN01000001.1:809913-1853199 GCF_003600855.1 Xanthomonas sp. CFBP 7698 | reverse complement strand
GACGGCGGTGCTGGCAATGACACACTCGACGGCGGCTACGGCAACGACGTGTACCGGTTTGGTCGTGGATCTGGTAGCGATCGTATTTCTAGCTACGATTATTCCTCTAGCGGCGACAAGGTCATCTTTGGTGACGGAGTCGCGATTGATCAGGTCTGGTTGGCGCGGACTGGTAATGACCTCGTGCTTTCGATTGCCGGGACGAATGACCAGCTATCTATCGCAAATTGGTTCTCCGACTCTGGCTATCAGGTGGATCAGTTGCAGATAGCCGACGGGAAAGTTCTTGACGCAAGCGAAGTGGCTAACTTGGTAGCGGCAATGTCTAGTTACAACATGCCCGTTGGGGGGCAGACGACACTGAGTTCGCCAGAGTATGAAAAGCTGATCCCCGTGATCGCAGCTAGCTGGTAATTAAAAAGCCCCGCTTATGCGGGGCTTTTTTTGGCCACCTGAGGCCACTAAGGAAGTGTCGACTCCCCGTAAAATTGGTCCATCCATACTTGAGGTCTCCGGGCACACTAGCCACTGAGGAGACCAATGATGCGCAAGAGCAAGTTCACCGAGAGCCAGATTGTCGCCACGCTGAAGCAGGTTGAGGGCGGCCGCCAGGTCAAGGATGTGTGCCGTGAGCTGGGTATTTCCGACGCGACGTACTACGTCTGGAAGTCCAAGTACGGTGGCATGGAGGCTGCTGATGTGCAGCGCCTTCGCGACCTGGAGACCGAGCACAGCCAGCTCAAACGCATGTACGCCGAGCTTGCGATGGAAAACCACGCATTGAAGGATGTCATCGCAAAAAAGCTGTAGACCCGGCGCACAAACGCCCGCTTCTTGCCTGGCTCGTCGAGCAGCATGGTTGGAGCGAGGGCCGGGCCTGTGCGGTTGTTGGCGTGGCTCGCTCGACAGCGCGCTATCGGCGCCGTCCCGATCGCGACGAGGAGGTCATTGCGCTGCTGTCCGAATTGGCCGAGCGCTTTCCCGAGCGTGGTTTTGGAAAGCTTTTTCAGATCATCCGCCGTCGCGGACACGTGTGGAATCACAAAAGGGTGTGGCGCGTGTACTGCCTGATGAAGCTCAATCAACGGCGTCGCAGCAGGCGCCGGGTCCCGACCCGTCATCCGCAGCCGCTGGCATGCGGCGATGGACCCAATGCTGGATGGCCGATCGACTTCATGTCCGATGCGCTGTGGGATGGCCGACGCTTCCGTACGTTCAATGTCATCGACGACTTCAGCCGGGAAGCCTTGGCGATCGAAGTGGACTTGAATCTTCCGGCCGCCCGCGTCATCCGCACCTTGGAACGCATCGCCGCCTGGCGAGGCTACCCCGGCAAACTTCGCTTGGACAATGGCCCGGAGTTTGTTGCATTGGCATTGGCCGAGTGGGCCGAGCGCAAGGGCATCGCCTTGGACTTCATCGAGCCGGGGCGTCCAATGCAAAACGGTTTCATCGAACGCTTCAACGGCAGCTACCGGCGCGGCGTGCTGGACATGCATCTGTTCCGCACGCTAAGCGAGGTTCGCGAACAGACCGAACACTGGCTGGCCGACTACAACCACCAGATCCCGCATGACAGCCTGGGCGGGCTAACGCCCGCCGAGTTCCGCGATCAACATCAACCGCAGACCTCTAGTTTTGGCTGGCACTGAATTAAGGGGAGTCGACAGAAGGTCTGATCAACTCACTACAGATGCGCGACACTACCGCCTCATGTAGAGGATTCATCCATGCAGCTGACGTTCGGTGACGCTGAGGGCCTGGGCAAGGGTAAGCAAACCCGGCGCGAGATATTTCTGGCCGAGATGGAGCAGGTCGTTCCGTGGCAGCAACTGCTTGCGCTGATCGCGCCGCACTATCCGGTGTCGGGGCGGCCCGGTCGGCAGCCGTACGCACTGGCGACCATGTTGCGGATTCATCTGTTGCAGCAATGGTATGCGTTGAGCTATCCGGCGATGGAAGAAGCGCTGCACGAGATTCCGACCTTGCGGCGGTTTGCCCAGCTCGGTGGGTTGGACGACATTCCCGACGAGACCACGATTCTCAATTTTCGGCGCCTACTGGAGACCCATGGCCTTGCCACGCAGATGCTGGAGGCCGTCAACGCGCATCTGGCGCGCAAGGGTCAAAGTTTGCGGTCGGGCACGATCGTCGATGCAACGCTGATCGCTGCGCCCAGCTCAACCAAGAACGCAGACCATGCGCGTGATCCTGAGATGCATCAGACCAAGAAAGGCAACCAGTGGTATTTCGGGATGAAGGCGCACATCGGTGTGGATGAGTTTTCCGGACTGGTGCACCATGTGCATTGCACAGCGGCCAATGTCGGCGATGTCACGGTGACGCACGCATTACTGCATGGCAAAGAAGACAGCGTGTTCGGCGACAGCGGCTATCGCGGCGCGGACAAACGCCAAGAACTGCAGGACTGCCAAGCGGCATTCTTCATCGCCGCCAGACCCTCGACGATGCAACGCATTGGCAACAAACGCGAGCGTGCTCGGGAACAGCGTTGGGAACACTTCAAGGCCAGCGTGCGCGCGAAGGTGGAGCATCCATTCCGGGTGATCAAGCGCCAGTTTGGCTACACCAAGGTCCGCTATCGCGGCCTGGCCAAGAACACGGCACAAGTGCTGACCTTGTTTGCGCTGTCAAACCTGTGGATGAAGCGAAAGCAGTTACTGCCTGCGATGGGGAGCGTGCGCCCGTAACCCAGGAAATTCTACGAAAAACGCCATAAATGGCGAGAAATCCGAAACTTCAAACCCGACTCTCCGGAACGATGCCACCTTCCGCCCTGTCAGGCATCGTTGTTCAGACCTTCCTTAGGTAATGTAGTGGCATGCCACCGGGCTGGAGCATGAGGGCTTTTGTTGTTTGTTTCTATAGAGGCTTGCTACGCATACCGACATTGGTATCGGGTGCAGGTCGGGTAGCGCCGCCGAGATTCAGACTAGAATTCCCCCATGAGCAACGCACCTCCAGATTACCCCACCCTCCAATCCATCGGCTGGCCCTGGCCCGGGCCGCCGGAGGAGGCGACCTGGCAGGCGGTGTTCGCTGCGCATCCGCAGGCGTTGCCGGCGCGGGTGGTGGAGCAGCATCGCACCGGCTATGTGGTGGCCGATACGCCGGAGGCGAGCCTGAAGGCGGAGTCGTTGCAGGAGTGGCAGCGGCCGCGCTTTCCGAGCCATGAGCGGGCGGCGGTGGGCGATTGGGTGCTGATGGAGGGCAAGCGCATCGTGGCGCTGCTGCCGCGGCGTACCTCGATCAAGCGCGGGGCGGCCGGCGAGCATTATCACCAGCAGGTGATCGCGGCCAATATTGATACGGTGTTCATCGTGTGCGGGCTGGATGCGGACTTCAATCCGCGCCGCATCGAGCGCTATCTGTTGCTGGTCGGCGGCGGCGGTGCGGAACCGGTGGTGGTGCTGACCAAGGCCGACCAGACCGAGTACGCCGAGGATGCATTGGCGGTGCTGGAGGAGCTGGAGGCGCAGAACATTCCGTTGCGCGCGGTCAACGCCAAGGACCCGGACAGCGTGGCCGCACTGCGGCCGTGGCTGGGCGATGGGCGCACGGCGGTGCTGGTGGGCTCGTCCGGTGCGGGCAAGTCGACGCTGACCAATACGCTGCTCGGCACGCAGAAGATGAAGACCAATGCGGTGCGCGAAAACGATTCGCGTGGCCGGCATACCACCACGCATCGTGCGCTGATCCCGCTGCCCACCGGTGCATGTCTGATCGATACGCCGGGCATGCGCGAGCTCAAGCCCACCGGTGAAGAGGATCTGGCCGAAGGCGGCTTTTCCGATGTGGAGGCGCTGGCGGCGCAGTGCCGCTTCAATGACTGCGCACACATCGCCGAGCCCGGTTGCGCGGTGCGTGCGGCGATCGAGGCCGATACGCTGGATCCGGAGCGGGTGGCCAACTACATGAAGCTGCGCGTGGAAGTGGCCGCCGCCGCCGAAAAGCTTGCCACCCGGGTCGCGCAGAACACGCGCGGCAAGGGATCGGGCAAGCGACCGGCCAGCGTCGATCGCCCCGGGCGGCGCTGAGCATGCCCTCGCGCAAAGGCCCGCCGGACATCGTCCATCACGCGGCGCTGGACGCGCGTTTGGTCAAGGCGGTGCGCGGCGTGCGCCTGCTGGCGTTGGCCAGCTGGCCGCGCTCGCTGCAGGAACCGTTTCTGCACAGCGTGGCGCGTGGGCAGCCGGAATTGCCGCAGGTGGAGTACCCCTCGCTCGATTTCGGCGACACCCGGCGCGAACTGTCCGCCATCGCCAAAGCCGCCGACCCGCATCATCCCATCGGTGCGTACCTGATCGATTCGACCCATAGCTGGGACCTGGCAGCCGGCCTGCTGGAGTCGCTGGGTACCGCCGCGGTCAGCAATTACTCGGCGCAGCTGTTCGGCGTGCCCGACGACCCGATGCCGGGCAACGGCCCGACCACGCGTGAGGCGGCGCGCCATTTCATCCAGATCGCACAGGAACTGGGCCGCGAGCTGCTGGCGCCGGAAGAGCAGGTGCCGGTCTCGGCCACCGCCTTGCGCATGCAGCTGCAGAACGACCTGGATGCGTTCTTCGACGGACGCGTCATCACCGTCACGCTCGATCCGGATCTGCTGGCCAAGGCGGCCGCCGGTGCACACCGCATCCGCTTGCGTACCGGCGCCACCTTCAGCGATTACGACCGCGCGCAGTTGTTCCATCACGAAGCACTGGTGCATTCGCTCACCGCGCTCAATGGGCGCGCGCAGGTGCACCTGCCGAGCCTGGGCATTTCCTCGCCGCGCACTACCGCCACGCAGGAAGGTCTGGCGACGTTTGCCGAGCAGATCACCGGCAGCATCGATATCGAGCGCATGAAACGCATCAGTCTGCGCATCGAGGCAATTGCGATGGCGCGTGCGGGTGCCGATTTCATCGAGGTGTTTCGCTATTTCACCAACGGTGGCCAGAGCGCGGCGGAGAGTTTTTCATCCGCCCAGCGCGTGTTCCGTGGCGTGCCCACCGGCGGCGGCGGTGCATTCACCAAGGACACCGTCTACCTGCGCGGCCTGGTGGCCGTGCACACCTTTTTCCGGCATGCCTTGCAGCGCGACCAGCTGCAGCTATGCCGTTACCTGTTCGCCGGCAAGATGGCGCTCGGCGATGTGGCGCGGTTTGCGCCGTTGTTCGACAGCGGCGTGCTGGTCGCCCCACGCTGGCTGCCGCCGTGGGTGAGCCGGGCCAGCGGGCTGGCCGGCATGCTGGCGTTCTCGTTGTTTGCCAATCGCATCCGCATGGATCAACTGCAGCCGCCGGCGATCAATGTGTGAAGCGCCGCGCCGCAGTGGCAAGAACGCAGCGATGACATTGGTGAACGTTGCATCGCACACCCACGCGCTCTACACGAGGCTGCAACGAGCTGGACTGCACACTGCCTGCCTCGCCCGAGACGGGCAACGACGCGAGACAATGCGATGAAAATCCTGATGGTGCTCACTTCCCACGACCAGCTCGGCGATACCGGCAAGAAGACCGGCTTCTGGCTGGAAGAATTCGCCGCGCCGTATTACGTGTTCAAGGACGCGGGTGCAGACATCACCCTGGTCTCGCCCAAGGGTGGCCAGCCGCCGCTGGATCCCAAGAGCGACGAGCCAGACGCCCAAACCGACGCCACCAAGCGTTTCAAGCAGGACCCGGACGCGCAGAAGGCGCTGGCGAGCACGCACCGCCTGGCCGACGTCAAGGCCGACGACTTCGATGTGCTGTTCTACCCGGGTGGCCACGGCCCGCTGTGGGACCTGGCCGAAGATGCGCATTCCATCGCGCTGATCGAGGCATTCGCCAAGGCCGACAAGCCGCATGGGCTGGTCTGCCATGCACCGGGCGCGCTGCGCCGCGTCAAGGGCAGCGACGGCAAGCCGCTGGTCAACGGCCGCCGCGTCACCGGCTTCACCAATGGCGAAGAAGAAGGCGTGGGCCTGACCAAGATCGTGCCGTTCCTGGTTGAAGACGTGCTGACCGAACTTGGTGGCAAGTACGAAAAGGGCGCGGATTGGGGCGTGCACGTGGTCACCGACGGCACCCTGGTTACCGGGCAGAACCCCGCTTCGTCCGAGAAGACCGCAGAGACCTTGCTTACGTTGGCCAAGCGCTGATCTTGCGAAAGCCCCTCTCCGTCGGGGCGAAAAGGCACAGCTTGCGCGCCACAGGCGCGCGTGCCTTGGAGCGCCTGCGCCGCAAGCGCAGGCCGGGGCGCGGAGCGGAGCGGAGGAAGGTACGGTTCGCTTGTAACGCGGCAAGCCGCTACGCACCACCGCCCGCTCGCTCAGGCCCCACGCTGCAACCAACGCACTCCATACGCCGGGAGCAAAAGCGACACGTTATCGCTCTGGGTTGCAACGTCCACATCGCCGCCGGTTTCCAGCAGCGTCCAGCCGCCACCGTCGATCGCCGCAAGCTCAACCGCAATCGGCTGCTCGCCGAAATTATGCACGGCCACAAAGCTGTCGCCACGCGTCAACGCAAACAGTTGCGGATTGCCCAGCGCAACGCTGCCAAGCGTCTGATCGGCAGCCAATGCGGGAAGTGCGGCACGCTGCTGGATCAACCCACGCAGGCGGCGGTAGACCGCACCGCTCAAGCTATCTGTATCGTGGCGTTGCGCGGCGGCCTGCCAATCCATCGCCGGCCGATGCAGCCAGCGGCCTTCGTGCTGGCGCTCGGCATCCGTGCGGTAACCGATGTCGTTGACCAGTGCCAATTCGTCGCCCATGTAGATCAGCGGCACGCCCGGCATCGCAAGCGCAACTGCGTACAGCAGCACCAGCCGGTTCACCGCGATCGTCAACGCCGCCGCATCGTCTGCGTCTTGCGCCGCCTGGATGCCAGCCAATGCAGCGGCCATGCCGTTGGTGCCGTGCACGCCATCGCCGCTGCTTTGAAAGCTTTCGCCGCGTGCGTAGCTGCCCGGTACTTGATTGGCATAAAAGCGCGCGACATCGCGCAGCGAAAACGGCGGCTGCGTCGCGTTGCCGGCCGCTTCGTGCTGCAGCACGTTCCAGCCGATGTCGTCGTGGCAGCGCACATAGCTCAGCCATGCACAATTGGCCGGCAATGGCGGGCTGTGCGCGATGACGTTGTGCAGGATGTCGCCGCGTTGCAATGCCAGTGCCGACCACCCGGCTGCCATCAGCGTGCTGTGGTAGGCCAGATGACATTCGTGGCCCTGATCCATGCCGCTGCCGAAGTACGGCGGCAGTTGCGTCATCGGCACGATCGCCTCGGCCTTCATTGCGACCGCCGGCGCCACGATGTCGGTCACCGCGCGCAACGCCACCAGCAAGGTGTGCGCCTCGGGCTGGTTCATGCAGTCGGTGCCGGTGCGCTTCCACAGGTACGCAGTGGAATCCAGGCGGAACGCTTCCACGCCCAGATTGGCCAGCTGCAGCATGGCCAGCGCCATGTCGCCGAACACGGCCGGGTTGCTCCAGTTCAAATCCCATTGGTAGGGATAGAACGTGGTCCACATCCATTGCGCGGTGTCGTCCACCCAGGTGAAGTTGCCCGGCGCGGTATGCGGGAACACTTGCCCCAGCGTGCGTTCGTACTGGTCGGGCAGGGAGCGGTCGGCGAAGTGATGGTAGTAGTCGAGATAGCGTGCATCGCCCGCGCGTGCGGCCTGGGCCCAGGCGTGATCGTCGGCGGTGTGGTTGAGCACGAAGTCGGCGCACAGGCTGATGTCGGCTTCGCGCAGGCGGGTGGTGAGTGCGACCAGGTCGTCGTTGTTGCCCAGGCGTGGTTCCACCTGGCCGTAATCGCTGACCGCAAAGCCGCCGTCATTGTCGCCGGCGCGTGCACGCAGGAACGGCAGCAGGTGCAGGTACCGCACGCCCAGTTCCTGCAGGTACGGCACGCGTTCTGCCACGCCCTGCAGCGTGCCGGCAAAGCGGTCCGCGTAGGCGCTGTAGCCCAGCATGTGCTGTTCGCCGAACCAGCCCGGCTGGCGTGTGGCATCGAGCTGTTGCAATGCCGCCGGCCGCTGTTGCGCGCTGTTGCCGAGCGCGCCCAGCCAGGACGTCAACCAGGTCGAGAAGTCGCCGCGTTCGCCGTACAGCGTCTGCAGTGCATCCAGCAGGCGGGGTGCATGCGCATCGAAGCGCGCCAACAGTGTGTCGGCACGCGATGCATCCAACGGCGCAGCGAACGCTGCGCGCGCGGTGGTCAAACGGATGGGGGAGGTGCTCATCGGCAGACGCCGGGCCTGGGCCCGGCGTGGGGTCCTTAAAAGTCGTAACGCAGGCTGATGCTGGTGGTGCGGCCGGCAATCGAGCGCGCGCGGATGATGCCGTTGGCCGGAATGCTGGCCTCCTCGGCTTCGGTCAGGCCGAAGGTGTTGAACAGGTTGTTGACGTTGAGCGCCACGGTGAGCGCATCGGTCACGCGGTAGTCGCCGAACAGGTTCACCTGCGTATAGCCGGGCATCTTCAACTGGTTGGAATCCTGGGTGTAGGCATCGGTGGTGCCGATCAGGTTCACGCCGAACTGGTAGCCGTCGCCGCGGTAGCTGGGCGTCAACTGCCACACCACATCGGCCTGCCGGCGCGGCACATTGCCGGTGTTTTCCGGGGTGATCTGGTCGCGGGAGATTTCTGCATCGGTCCAGGTCAGGCCGCCGTTGACGGTGAAGCCCTCGTAGCGGTAGCTGGCTTCCAGCTCCACGCCGTGCGCTTCGTAACTGCGGTTGAAGAAGCGCTGGCTGGTGACTTCGAAGTTCTGTTCCTGGGTGCGCGCGGAGAACGCAGTGGCGAACAGGCTCAAGCCATCACGGCGCCACTTCAGGCCGGCTTCGGCCTGGCGCACCACGTTGACGCCCTCATCGGACGACACCGAGCCGTCGTCGCGCACCACGCCGAACAACAACCGGTCTGCGTTGGCGCGTGCGCCGCGGCTGATGCGCGCGAAGGCGCCCAGGTCGTCGGTGATCAGGTAATTGCCGCCCAGCGAGTACGACAGGTAATTCCAGTCGTAGTCCACCGGGCGGGAGTTGGCGGTGTCGACCGTGGCCACGCGCTGCTCCACCGGCTGGATCACGCCGTCGCCGTTGACGTCCAGGTTCTGCGCGATGGCAGTGCCGTTGTAGGTACCGCGCGCGTCGCCCATGTCGTAGCGCAGGCTGCCGTCGACACTGAACTTGCCACTGTCGAAGGTAAGCGCCACGTACGGTGCGTTGACGTCGTAACGCACGTCGTAGCTGCGGGTGATGCAGCAGTCGCCCCAGAACGGGGTGCCGTAGGCGTACAGGCCGTTCTGCGAGCGCGACACGCCGGTAGCGTCGACTACGTTGAGCAGGCGCGAATCGCGGCCCAGGCTCTGCACGTAGGAGTTCCAGGTCCAGTCCATGTCGATGGTCTGGCGCGAGCTGTAATAGCCGGCGCGCAGGTTGAGCGTGCGGCCGTCGCCGCCGAACTCGCGCGAAACGCTCAGATCGTTGGTGACATTGCCCAGGTCGTTGATGGCGACATTGAACAGATGCGTGCGGATGGCGTTGCCGGTATAGGCCTGGCCGGCATCGGCGCCGCTGGCCTGCACCAGCTGCGCACCGGCACCGCCGATGGAAGCCGCCAGCGTGGCCGCATCGGTGACTTCGGCCGGGAACGGGCTGACGAAGCGGCCGCTGTTGTCGGCGATACGGAATTTCTCGCTCAGGTTCCAGCCGTTGCCCAGGTCGAACCAGGCTTCGGCGCCGATGGTGCGCGAGATTGGGTGCATGCCGTCGCCCAGGTCGGTGCGGCGCGGCCGGTTGTTGCCGTCCAGGCCGACATCGCTGCGGAAATTGCGGCTGTACAAGGTGTCGTTGCCGGGGTCGAAGCCGGGGAAGCCACCCAAGTCCGGCGAGCCGTCGCGGCCACGCACGGAGGTGGGCACCGGCAGATAGCCGGCGGCGCGGTCGTTGAGGTATTTGCCGTACAGGCGCACATAGCCGTTGTCGAACAGACGGGTGAGGTTGGCCTTGATCTGGCCGCCCTTGTCGGTGGTGTAGCCGGCATCGCGCACGCCATCGCCCTGGCGGAAGAAGCCGCCGATGTTGAACTGCCATTGCTCGGCGAACGGCGTGCCGTAATTGAAGTCGATGCGGGTGTTGTCGTAGTCCAGGCCGCGGCTGACGCCGACGCTGCCGCCTTCGGTATCACCGGTCTTGCTGATGAAGTTGATGATGCCGCCGGGCGCGTTGCTGGTGAACGTGGACGCCGAGCCGCCGCGGATGGCCTCGATGCGGTCCAGGGTGAAATCCGAGCGCAGGAAGATGTCGGCATTGCCGAAGGCGATATCGCCGAACTCCATCACCGGCAGGCCGTCTTCCTGCAACTGCAGGAACTTGGCGCCGCCCGATGCGACGGGAAGGCCGCGCACGGCGATGTTGGCATTACCTTCGCCACCGCTGGACTCGGAGCGGATGCCGGGGATGTTGCGGAAGATTTCGGCGGTGCTGCGCGGCGCCGATTGTTCGATGGCCTCGGCACCGACGGTGCTGACCGAGACGCTGGATTTCAGCTTGGTGGTGGCGGTGGAAGTGCCGGTCACGAACACCGAATCCAGATTGACCGCGGCGCTGTCGGCGGCCGGCGGAGTGGCGGGTGCGGCAGCGGCGTCCTGGGCCAGCGCGGCGGGCGCGCACAGGCAGGAAACGACCGCGCAGGCCAGGGCATGCAGGCGCAGGGTGTGCAAGGTGGACATCGCGATTCTCTCTCTCACAGGTGGTGGTGTGCCGACGCCTGCATCGTCCCCTCCCAGGGAATGGCCGTGCGGCCTGCAGTGCGAGCGCAGTAATACGCGTCAATACAATCGATTGCAATCGTGCATTGCAGCATTCGGGTGGCTGCCCGGCCGCCCTTAAGGCAAAGGACCAGCGTGCTGCGGCGCAGCGTTACAATCGATTGCAAAGGCGGCAGGGTACAGTGCGCTGCGGCCGCTGGGAGCCGCACCGATGCCCAGGGCCCTGCATGTCGTCGACCGCTCCTCCGCTTTCCTTCGCGCGCATCCTGGCGCTCAACGCCGGCTTCTTCGGCGTGCAATACAGCTTCGGCTTGCAGCAGAGCAACATGAGCCCGATCTACAACTACCTGGGCGCCGACCACGCCAGCCTGCCTTACCTGTGGCTGGCCGGGCCGATCACCGGGCTGGTGCTGCAGCCGTTCGTGGGGGCATGGAGTGACCGCTCGGTCACCCGCTGGGGCCGGCGCATGCCGTACATGGTCCTGGGCGCGCTGGTGTGCAGCCTGTGCCTGCTGGCGATGCCGTTCAGTACCGCGCTGTGGATGGCGGTGTGCCTGCTGTGGATCCTGGATGCGGCCAACAACGTGGCGATGGAGCCGTACCGTGCACTGGTCAGCGATGTGCTGGCGCCACCGCAGCGGCCGCTGGGTTATCTGACCCAAAGCGCCTTCACCGGTCTGGCGCAGACGCTGGCCTACCTCACGCCGCCGTTGCTGGTGTGGATGGGCATGAACCAGGATGCCGCCAACGCCCACCATATTCCGTACGTCACCATCGCTGCGTTCGTGATCGGCGCGGGATTTTCGGCCGCCTCCATCCTGCTCACCGCTCGCAGCGTGCGCGAGCCGGCGATTGCGCCCGCAGAGATCGCGCGCATGCGCCAGCGCGGCGCCGGCCTGGGCGCGGCGATACGCGAGATCGGCGGTGCGTTGCGCGACATGCCGCCGACCATGCGCCAGCTGGCCCCGGTGATGCTGTTCCAGTGGTACGCGATCTTCTGCTACTGGCAATACATCGTGCTGTCGTTGTCGACCACGTTGTTCGGCACCACCGACGCCACCTCGCACGGGTTCCGCGAGGCGGGGCTGGTCAACGGGCAGATCGGCGGCTTCTACAATTTCATCGCGTTTCTGGCTGCATTTGCGATGGTGCCGGTGGTACGCCGCTTCGGCCCGAAGTACACGCATGCCGCGTGCCTGCTGGCGGCGGGCGCCGGCATGTGGCTGTTGCCGGGCATCGAAAACCGCTGGTTGTTGCTGCTGCCGATGATCGGCATTGGTCTTGCCTGGGCCAGCATGATGGGCAACCCGTACCTGATGCTGGCCGACAGCATTCCGCCCGAGCGTACCGGCGTGTACATGGGCTTGTTCAACCTGTTCATCGTGCTGCCGATGCTGATTCAGATCGTCACCTTGCCGCTGTATTACGAGCGCCTGCTGCACGGCGACCCGCGCAACGTGATCAAGCTTGCCGGCGCACTGATGCTGGCCGCCGCAGTAGCGATGCTGTGCGTGCGCGTCCGCAAGCCGAAAGTGATCCTGGCAGATTCTTAGGAATACCTAGCTGACATTGCCGGCTGCCCCCCTCATCCGCCCTTCGGGCACCTTCTCCCGCAGGCGGGAGAAGGAAGCGGGCTGCCGGCTGGTATCTCCGAATCGGCAATCCGAATCCGCAATTCCGAATCCCTAATCCCTAATTCCGAATCCCTAATTCCGAATCCCTAATTCCGAATCCCTAATCCCGAATCCCGAATCCCCGCTTCACGCCGACTCGCGCACCACCAGCTTCACCGGCATTTCAACCGATTGCACGGCTTCGCCGGCAATCAGCGCCAGCAGCCGGTCTACCAGCAATCGTGCGGCCAGGCCCAGGTCCTGCCGCACCGTGGTCAACGGTGGCTGGCTGTAGGCCGCCAGCGGAATATCGTCGAAGCCCACCAGCGAAATGTCCTGCGGCACGCGGTGGCCGGCTTCGACCAGGGCGCGGATGGCGCCCACGGCAATCACGTCGGAGGCGGCAAACAGGCCATCCGGCGGGTCGGTCTTCTTGAGCATGGCGCGGGTCAGCCGGTAGGCGTCTTCGCTGACGAAATGGCTGCGCGCATGCAGGCGGGTGTCGAATTCCAGCCCGTGCTGCTCCAGCGCGTGGCGGTAGCCGGCAAAGCGCGGTGCCACTTCCGGCAGCTGGTCGTCGCCGAGAAAGGCGATGCGCTGGCGGCCGCTGGCGATCAGATGTTCGGTGGCCAATGCGCCGCCCTGGAAATTGTCGCTGCCTACGCTGATGTAGGCCTGCCCGTCGATGCGGCTGCCCCAGACCGCCATCGGCAGGCCGTCGCGTGCGGCCTCGTCCAGTGCGGCGTGCTCGGAGCTTTGCCCGAGCACGATCACGCCATCGGAGCGGTTGCCGCGCGCCAGCTGCTCCACCCAGCCGTCCTGGTGCCGGTCCAGCTTGGACAGCAGCATGCTGTAGCCACGGCCGGTGAGTTCTTCGGCCAGCAGCGCCAGCATGGTCATCAGAAACGGATCGGACAGCGGCTGATCCAGCGCATGCATCATCGGCACTGCCACGCTCACCGTGTTGGAGCGTTTGGCGCGCAGGCTGCGCGCGACCGGGTCGACCTGATAGCCGGCATCGGCGGCAATCTGCTTGATGTAGGCGCGGGTGCGCTCGGCCACCACCGGGCTGCCGGCCAATGCACGCGACACGGTGGACTCGGAGACGCCGGCCATGCGGGCGATGTCGGCCATCTGCGGGCGGGCATTGTGCGTGGTGCGTTCTGAAGGTTTGGCCATGGCAGCGCACTGCGGAAAAGCCAGAGTGTAATCAGTTCGCACTAGAGGCGGGTTGTTCGCGTAGTGGCGGCCGCTTGTGCGCGGATGCGCTACGTCATCGCGCACCCATGTCCTAGCGTTTGCACTCGATCGGTCGACGTGCATGGCAGGCGGACACGACGGCTGCGTCGCCGTGGCCTGTGCCCGAGGTACCGAAGAGATGCCGGCAGTGGCATGCGGCGGCGGCCATCAGCCCATGTAGAGGCCGCCATTGACCGCGTAGTCGGCGCCGGTCACGTAGGCGGCCTCGTCGGAGGCCAGCCACGCGCACAGCCCCGCCACTTCGGCCGGCTTGCCCAACCGGCGCACTGGCACCGAGGTGGCCAGGCGGTCGAGTACGTCCGGCGGAAAGCTGCTGATGGATGCGCTGGCGATGTAGCCGGGCGAGATGGTGTTGACGGTCACCCCGCGCGAGGCGACTTCTTGCGCCAGGGCGCGGCTGAAGCCATGCATGGCCGCCTTGGCGGTGGCGAAATTGATCTGCCCGATCTGGCCCTTGTGCGCGCTGACCGAACCGATGTTGACGATGCGCCCCCAGCCGCGCGACGTCATGCCATCGACCACCTGCTTGGTAATGTTGAACAACGAATGCAGGTTGCTGGCGATCACCGCGTTCCAGTCGTCGCGGGTCATCTGCCGGAACAAGGTGTCGCGGCTGCCGCCGGCGTTGTTGACCAGCACATCGATCTCGCCGACTTCGGCCTTGACCTTGGCAAACGCGGCCACGGTGGACTCCCAGTCGGCGGCGTTGCCCTCGGAGGCCACGAAGTCGAAGCCCTGTTCGCGCTGTTCGCGCAACCAGGCCGACTTGCGCGGCGAATTGGGCCCGCAACCGGCAACCACGGTGTGCCCGCTGCGCGCCAGCTTCTGGCAGATCGCGGTGCCCACACTGCCCATGCCACTGGTGACGTATGCGATGCGGAGAGTCATTGATGTAACTCCTTCGGAGTTTGGGAGTGGGGAATCGGGAATGGGGAATCGGTAGAGCAGGAGCCACTTTTGCGGTTTCTGTCTTTGTACGTGGAAGTCAAGAATCGAAACGACCGCACGGCGCCGCTCTTACGATTCCCGATTCCCCACTCCCCATTCCCCGCGCCAATCAGCGCGCCAACGGAAACAAGCCAAACACCAACCCGCCGCCAAGCATCAACAGCGAGATCAGCACCGCCCACTTCAGCGTGAAGCGTTGGTGGTCGGCAAAGTCGACCTTGGCCAGGCCGACCAGCAGATAGGTCGATGGCACCAGCGGGCTGAGCAGATGCACCGGCTGGCCGGCGAGCGAGGCGCGGGCCATTTCCACCGGGGTGATGCCGTAGTGGCCGGCCGCTTCGGACAGGATCGGCAGCACGCCGAAATAGAACGCGTCGTTGGACATGAAAAACGTAAACGGCATGCTGACGATCGCAGTGATCACCGCCAGATACGGGCCCCAGCTATCGGGGATCACCGCCAGGAAACTGCGCGACATCGCCTCCACCATGCCGGTGTTGGACAGGATGCCGGTGAAGATGCCCGCGGCGAAAATCAGCGACACCACCGACAGCACGTTGCCGGCATGGTTGACCAGGCGGCGGCGCTGTTCGGCCAGGTTCGGGTAGTTGATCATCAGCGCCAGCGCAAAGCCGATCATGAACAACACCGGCATCGGCAGCACGCCCACCACCAGCGCACCCATCAGCGCCAGGGTCAGGATCAGGTTCACCCACAGCAGCTTGGGCCGCTTCATGTCTTCAGTATCTTCCACGCGCGGCAATGCGTCGTTGTCTTCGGGGATGCTGGTGTCCAGCCAGTTGCCGTCGGCCGGCAGCCGTACCACCCCCAGGCGGCGACGCTCGCGCATGCCCAGGTACCACGCCAGCGTCAGGATGCCGGCAATCGCCAGCAGCATGGCCGGTACCAGCGGCACGAACACATCGGCCGGATCCACATGCAAGGCAGTGGCGGCGCGCGCGGTGGGGCCGCCCCAGGGGGTCAGGTTCATCACGCCGCTGGCCAGAATGGTCACGCAGGTGAGGTTGAGCGCGTTCATGCCCAGGCGCTGGTACAGCGGCAACATCGCCGAGACGGTGATCATGTAGGTGGTGGAGCCGTCGCCGTCGAGCGAGATCAGCATCGCCAGGATCGCCGTACCCATCACGATCTTCAGCGGGTCGCCCTTGACCAGGCGCAGGATGCGGCCGACCAGCGGGTCGAACAACCCGGCATCGATCATCACCCCGAAGTAGAGAATGGCAAACATCAGCATCACGCCGGTGGGCGCGATCTTCTTGATGCCTTCGAGCATCATGTCGTTGATGCCGGTGCCGAAGCCGCCCAGCAACGCGAACACGATCGGCACCGTGATCAGAGCCACCAGCGGCGACAGCCGCTTGCTCATGATCAGGTACATGAAGGTGATCACCATTCCGAAACCGAGCGCGGTCAGCATGCGGGCAAATCCTTTGAGGCGTACAGCAGGGGGAGGGCGAAGCGCAGCGCTGCACAGGACGCGCAGTGCTGGTGATGCGGTGATGTGGGAACCACCGGTGGTACAAGCACACGCGCATTGCAACGATGCAGCGTCTTGCGAGGACCGCGCTGCACACGGGTAGCGACGGCACGCAAGGCGCTCACCTCACTGCAAGGTGCGGGTGCGCACCGCATCAGAAGTCGTACTGGAAGCGGCCGGTGACCGCCAGCGTGTGATCGACCACCGCATTCATGGTGCGGTCGCGGTTGCGGCTGTCGATGACATTGAGCATCACGCGCAGGTTGGGCTTGAAGTACCAGTTGCCGCCCAGCGTCCACGACTGCGTGCTGGCATCGATGAAGTTGGGCTGCCCATCCAGATGCTGGTCGCCGCGCATGTAGTCGTAACGCAGCGCCAGCTCGAACGCGCCGCTGGGGCGGTTGGGCGTGGCGATGCGGCTGAAGCGGCCGGTCTTGCGGTCGTAGCCGCGCGATTCGCCGGTGACGAACCAGCTGACCAGCCCGTAGCTCGCCAACACCTTGGCATGCTGGCTGCCATCGTCGAGCAGGCCGCCGCTGAATTCACTCTGCCACGACCACGGGCCCATGACTTCGGCATATTCCAGCGACCATTTGTCGAAGTCGGTATCGCGGCCGTCGGCAAAACGCGCCAGGGTGATGCGGCTGTTGTTGGCCAGATCGTTTTCGGGGCGTGGCCGGATCAGCAGCGGTGCTGCGCCAGCGCTGCCCGGGTGCGAATAACGCTCGTGCGCCAGCGAGATGCCCAGGTGGCGCAGGCGCGCTTCGCCCATCTCCGGCGCAAAGGTCAGCCGGGTGCCGAGCGCACCGCCCTTGGTGGCGGAATTATCGATGCTTTCCAGGCTGTACAACGCCGTGGACCAGGTGGCATCCGGGCGGTTGGCCTGCCAGGAAATCGCCTTGCGGTAGATCGGCGCCAGCGTGGTGGAGGCATAGCCGCGCTCCAGGAACGGGCCGTAATTGGAGCCGGTGCGGTCATCGAGCGAGAAGTACTGCTTGAACTGGCCCACAGTCAGCGTACCGGCAGAAAACTTCTTGGCGATATAGACATCGCGCGCCAGGATGCCGCGGCTACCCGGCTCGTACTGCAGGCCGGCAAATTCCGCCTCGGCCTTGTAGTTGAAGCCGTAGAACTTGCCCGCCACGTCCAGCCACGCGCGGCGGAACTGGGTGTCGTTGCGCTCGGGCGTGCCGCGATCATCGTTGTCGAACACGGTGAAGTCCCAGTGGATACGCCCGCCCACTTCCGCAGTGACCGGGCCTTCGCCATCGGCCGCATGCACCGCCGGTGCCAGGCAGAGCGCCGCACAGGCGGTGAACGCACGCAGGCGCAAGGTGTCGTTGCTCACAGACCCTCCCAGGTACATGTGTGAATCACGTTCAGCGATGCACCGCACAACCGCCGCGGCGCGTTGGCAGCAGCCTAGTCCGGTGAAGCTGTCATGGACCTGTCAGTACACGCGAATGGGGAATGGGGAATGGGGAATGGGGAATCGCAAGAGCGGGATCTCGACAGCGGAATTGCCGACGCGGAGGAGCTTTTGTCCGCGAGGCCTGTTACCTTCCGGCCGCGCGCCATTGCCGTTCCGATTCCCCATTCCCGATTCCCCATTCATGCGCCTGCTGCTAGTCGAAGACAATGCCGATCTCGCCGATGCCATCGTGCGGCGCATGCGCCGGAGCGGGCATGCGGTGGATTGGCAGGCCGATGGGTTGGCGGCGGCGAGCGTGTTGCGCTATCAGAGTTTCGATCTGGTGGTGCTGGATATCGGTTTGCCCAAGCTCGACGGGCTGCGGGTGCTGGCCGGGATGCGCGAGCGCGGCGACACCACGCCGGTGCTGATGCTGACCGCGCGCGATGGCATCGAAGACCGCGTGCAGGCGCTGGACGTCGGTGCGGACGACTACCTGGGCAAGCCGTTCGATTTTCGCGAGTTCGAAGCACGCTGCCGCGTGCTGCTGCGCCGCAATCGTGGCCAGGCCAGCGAGGTGGTGCAGATCGGCGGCTTCGTGTTCGACAACGCGGCGCACACGGTGGCACTTGACGGTGCCCCGATCGACCTGCCCAACCGCGAATACCGCCTGCTGGAGATATTGATCGGGCGGCTGGGCCACGTGGTGGGCAAGGACGAGATCGGCAACGGCCTGTTCGGCTTCGACGACGACGCCGGGCCGAATGCGATCGAGCTGTATGTCGGCCGGCTGCGGCGCAAGCTGGCCGGTGCGCCGTTGCGCATCGTCACCGTGCGCGGCGCCGGTTACAAGCTCGAGGAAGCCGACCCGCATGCGCCCGCAGAGCCGGCCATCGATGGCTGAGCCGCTGCCGGTAGCGCCGTCGATCCGGCGCACCTTGCTGCTGTACCTGGGCAGCCTGTCGCTGCTGGGCGCAGTGGTGCTGTTCTTTGCGGCACGCGATTACGGCGAGCGCGCGGCCAACCGGTCTTACGATCATCTGCTGGTGTCTTCGGCGCTGTCCATCGTCGACAGCGTGGCGTTGGTCGGCGGCGACTGGCAGGTGGACCTGCCGTATGCCTCGCTCGACCTGCTCGGCATGGCGCCGGAAGACCGTGTGTTCTACCGCGTGTTCGACGCGCAGGGCCGCACCATCACCGGTGAAGACACCCTGCCGTCGCCGGCACGTGCGCCCGGCGATGAGCGCCCGGTGCTGTTCGATGCCCTCTACAGCGGTGAGCCGGTGCGCTTTGCGGTGGTGATGCACCGCGTGGCCTCGGCCTCCGGGCAGGGCGAAGTGCGCGTGCAGGTGGGCCAGACCCGGCGCGCACGCGATGCGGTGGCACGCGATGTGGTGCTCAATGCCCTGGTGGCGATCGGGGTGTTGTCGCTGCTGGCGCTGGGGCTGGTGTGGCTGGGCGTGTATCGCGCACTGCGGCCGCTGCAACGGATCGAACGTGACCTCTCGCGGCGTGAACCGTCGGAGCTGAAGCCGCTCACCGTGCCGGCACCGCAGGAAATGCAGTTGATGGTGGCCGCGCTCAACCGCTTCATGGCACGGCTGTCGTCCAGCAACGAAACTCTGCGCGCCTTCATGGCCGAAGCCGCGCACCAGATGCGCACGCCGCTGGCCGCATTGCGCGCGCAGGCGCAGCTGGCCATGGACGACGACGACCCGCGCGAGATGCAACGCAGCCTGGTGGCGATCGAGCGCAACGCCAGCCACATGAGCCGGCTGCTCAATCAGTTGCTCAGCGATGCCAGCGTGATTCACCGTGCAAACCTGCAGCGCTTTGCCACCGTGGATCTGGCCGAGGTGCTGCACCAGGCCCTGCACGAAGCGCTGCCGCGCAGCGAGGGCGCACCACGCGTGCAACTGGCCATCGACCCGCAACCGGCGTTGTTGCGCGGCGATGCGCTGCTGCTGCGCGAAGCGCTCAAGAACCTGATCGACAACGCCTGCAAATATGGCGCCGGCGCGCCGCTGCAGGTGGCGCTGACCAGCGACGGCAGCCATCACGTGCTCACCATTGCCGACCACGGCCCGGGTATCCCGGCCGCGGAGGCCGAGCGCGTATTCGAGCGCTTCGTGCGTGGGCCCGATGCGCCGGCCGGCGGCGCGGGGCTGGGGCTTGCCATCGTCAAGCGCGTGGTGGAAGCGCATGGCGGGCGTATCGATCTGGCCAACCGCATCGGCGGCGGGTTGATCGCTTCGTTGCATTTTCCTGGAGGAACGGCGTGATGCGTGTGCTGTGGCTCATCGTCTTGTTGCTGGTGCCGGGGATCGCGTGCGCGGCGCCAGGCGATGTGCGGCGCTTCCCCGCGCAGGGGCGGGTGCATGCGCAGCTGCGCGTACAGGGTTCCACCGATCTGGAAGTATTCGGCGCGGTCATCCAGGACTACCAGCGGCTGCATCCCGGCACCGAGGTGATCTACGAAGACGTGATCGCCTGGGACATCTACGCGCACTATCTGCAGCCCGGCGCCGGCACCTCGACCGCCGACATGCTGATCAGCGCCAGCATGGACCTGCAGACCAAGCTGGTGAACGACGGCCATGCGCTCGCCCACCGCTCGGCGCAGACCGAGGCATTGCCTGCCTGGGCGCAGTGGCGGCACGAGGTGTTCGGGATCAGTTACGAGCCGGTGGCCATCGTCTACAACACCCGCAAGCTCGACGCGGCGCGGGTGCCGCGGACCCGGCGGCAGTTGCTGGCTTTGTTGCGTGCACCCGATGCGCCGTTACGCGGCAAGGTGGGCACTTACGATGTGGAACGCAGCGGGGTGGGGTATCTGTTCGCCACCCAGGACGGGCAGGTGGGCAGCATTGCCGGGGCGTTGCTGGCCGCGTTGGGGGCCAACCAGGTCAGGCTGGAAGAACGCACCGGCACCTTGCTCGACCGCGTCAGCCGTGGCGACCTGCTGCTGGCCTACAACGTGCTCGGCTCCTACGCGCAGACCCGCATCGATGCCGGTGCCCCGCTGGGCATCGTGCAGCCGCAGGACTACACGCTAGTGGCCTTGCGCACCGCGGTGATCCCCAAGACCGCGCCGCATGCGCCGGAAGCACGCAGGTTCCTCGACTATCTGCTGTCGCCACGCGGCCAGCAGGTGCTCTCGCGCGAGGCGCGCCTGATGCCGATCCTGCCGGCCGCCGGCGGTCGCGGCGGCTCGGCGCAACCACCGTTCCGGCCGATTCCGCTCGGCCCCGGCCTGCTGGTGTATCTGGACAAGCTCAAGCGCCGCCAGTTTCTGGACGCCTGGCGTGCGAGCACGCATCCGCCGCGTTAGGCAAGGCAAGGCAGCGGCGGCGGCCATGTGCCAGACTTGGCGCATGGCCGATCTCACCATTCTCGTCGCCGACGACCACCCGCTGTTCCGTGCGGCGGTGATCCATGTGTTGCAGCAGACCCTGCCGCAGGCGCAGGTCGTGGAAGCGTCCAGCGCCGCCACGTTGAGCGCGATGCTGCGCTCGCACCCGCAGGCCGAGCTGGTGCTGCTGGACCTGGCCATGCCCGGCGCACGCGGCTTTTCGGCGCTGCTGCATGTGCGTGGCGAGCACCCGGACATCCCGGTGGTGGTGATCTCGTCCAACGATCATCCGCGGGTGATCCGGCGTGCCCAGCAGTTCGGCGCGGCCGGCTTCATTCCCAAATCCACTCCGGCCGAATCGATCGGCACGGCGGTGGCCAGCGTGCTGGACGGCGGCACCTGGTTTCCGCCGATGACCGCCGAGCGCTCGGAAGCCGATGCGCAGCTGGCCGCCAAACTCGCCCAGCTCACCCCGCAGCAATTTCGCGTGCTGCTGAGCCTGGCCGATGGCCTGCTCAACAAGCAGATCGCGCACGAACTGGGCCTGGCCGAAAACACCGTCAAGGTGCATGTCACCGCGATCCTGAAAAAGCTCGATTGCTATAGCCGCACGCAGGCGGCAGTGCTGGTCAAGTCATTGGAGCCAGAAGGCGAGGGTTGATTGCGCGTGCGCTGCGGGTTGCGGCCTGCAGCCACACCACACATGGCGCACCGCGCACGCAGCCAGTGCGCCCGCCCATCAAGTGCGGCTGCAACACCGTAGCGAGCAAGCGTCAGCTGGCCATGCAAGGCGCGCGCAGGGCCGCACTGTACGCGTGGTCCATGCCGCACCGAGCACCGGCCGCGCCTGCCTGACGACTGCGCAGCCGTTGTGCTGGTCGCTCTACGCTGGCGGCTGCCGATAGAGCACAATGCCGCCGTGATGCAGCTCGTCGTCGGTGACGAACTGGCCATCGGCGGTGAACCCGGTGTCGTCCCAGTAGTCGATGTGAGTGCCGGTGATTTCGTAGCGGCCCTGGTAGGCGCTCTGGCGTGTGCCGCGGGCCTCGTCGTAGCGGCCGTTCGGCAGTAATTCCTGCCGGATCCGTCCGTCGCCGGTGACCCACATGCCGATATACGGGTGCGCTTGCATGGTGTGTCCTGATTGCTGTGGCGATGTGCTGGTGGCCTTGGTCGGCTGCGCGGCCGCCACCGACGGGCAGGCGAGCGCAGAACCGGCGCCAAGCGCCACCGCAATGGCGGCTTTCATCGGCATGTCGCTCATGGGCTGGCCCTGCGTTGCATCTGGCGTTGACCGCGCTGCAGCACGGCGTCGTAGGCGGGCAGGTCCAGGAATGCATTGACCTCGACAGCCTTGCCATCGCGCATCCGCATGATCCATGCGTAACGATTGCGATAGCTGCCGCCGTCGCGCAGCGTGGCCACGCCTTCCCACTGCACGATGACATGCTCGCCATCGGCCCAGATGCGTTGCTGCACCGGGCGCAGTGGCGAGGCCAGGCGCTCGGCCAGCGGGCGGACTGCGGTGGCGATCAACACATCGCGGCCGCGTAAGCTGCCTGCGCTTGGGCCGGAGCCTTCGATGGTCCACACCACCTCGGGCGACAGCAGCGTTTGAAAGAGGTCGCTGCCGCCGGCCTGCCACTGCGCAAACGCCGCTTCGACGATGCGCTTGTTGCACACGTGTACCGGCCGCTCCGCGCAAACCTCTGCGGATGCAGCGTCCTTCGACATGGCACCGGCGTTGCCTGCGAACGTTGCGGCGACAAGCAGCGCTGCCGCCGCGATGGCTGAAGGTCTGGTCATGGCTGCTCCGTGGCGATCAGCTGCGCAGCTGCAGCGGATGGGTGCCGTAGATCAACTGCTGCGCCATCGGCCTGCCGATGAAGCGTTCGGGGAAGATCGGCGGCAAGGCGCTGACGTTATCCAGGCGCGCAAGCTGGTCGTCGCTGAGCACGATGTCCAACGCACCGAAGTTGTTTTCGGCCTGCTGCAAGCTACGTGCGCCCATCACCGGCGAGACCACCGCCGGGTGGCGCAAGGTCCAGGCCAATGCCACCTGCGAGCGGGAAGCGCCCACTTCAGCGGCGACCGCACCGACCGCATCGGCGATGTCCAGCGAGCGCGCATTGAGATGCCCGGTCGAGGCGATCACGCCCTTGCGGCTGCTCGACACGTCTGCCGAATTATCGTCGGACAGGTCCGCGCGGCTGTATTTGCCGGTCAGGATGCCGCCGCCCAGCGGCGACCACGGCAACACGCCCAGGCCGAGTTCGCGCGCCATCGGCATCAACTCGTGTTCGACGCTGCGCTCGACCAGGCTGTATTCGATCTGCAGCGCCACCAGCGGCGACCAGCCACGCAGGTCGGCCAGCGTCTGCAGCTGCGCCACCCGCCATGCGGGCGTGTTGCAGATGCCGATGTAGAGCACCTTGCCCGCCTGTACCAGATGGTCCAGCCCGCGCATGACTTCCTCCGGCGAGGTGGTGAAGTCCCAGGCGTGCAGGTACAGCAGGTCGATGCGATCGGTGTCGAGCTGACGCAGGCTGGTTTCGACCGAGCGGATCAGGTTCAGGCGATGATTGCCGCCGGAATTGATGTTGCTCGCGTCGCGCGCCATGGTGAATTTGGTGGCAAGCACGAAGCGTTCGCGGCGGCCCTTGATCAACTCGCCGAGGATGCGTTCGGAGCCGCCGTTGGTGTAGTTCACTGCGGTGTCGATGAAGTTGCCGCCGCGGTCTGCGTAGGCATCGAAGATGCGCCTGGCTTCGCCCGCATCCGCGCCCCAGCCCCACGCCTCGCCAAAGGTCATGGTGCCCAGCGCGAGCGGCGACACGCGCAGCCCCGAGCGGCCGAGCAGGCGATAGCGATCCAGCGAATGTGTCTGTGTCATGGGGTGTCTCCCGGCAGTGGCGTTGTGCGTCATGCGATGCACTTTGCCGCTGGCAGTGCGACCAGCGTGAGCCCGGTTATCCGGGAGTCTTGCCTGATCGTCCGGATCCACGGTCCCGACCGTGCCGCCACGTTGATTGCGTGACCCAGCGACGTGGCTGGGTGCGTGTTGAGGTCAGGAGGCGAGGTTCAAGCGGACGCAGGCGCGGACGCAAGTACAGACGCAAGTACAGAAGCCCAAGCTGTCCTGCTCCTGTAGGAGCGACCCTGGTCGCGAGGGCCTTCCCCGTAACGGGCAAGCCCTCGCGGCCAGGTCCGCTCCTACAACGGCCGCGTAATCCCAGGCTGCCCTTGCTCCTGTAGGAGCGACCTTGGTCGCGAGGGCCTTTCCCGGTGACGGGCGAGCCCTCGCGGCCAGGTCCGCTCCTACAACGGCCGTCGCAATAACCACGCAAGCCAACGGGTATGACAGCGCTCTGCGCGCGTGGCGACGTCAGGGCTTGGGCCGGTAGACCACGATGCCGGCGGTCCTGGCGACGTACTCCAGGAATGGTGAGTCCACCACCTTGTTGTTTTCCGGCCGCGAGGACGCATTGCGCAGCACCGGGCCGGCGTCGGTCATCAGGAAGATGCCGACATGGCTGACATCCAGCCCGGCCGCGGGCGAGTATCTGCCGACGTAGTCGCCGGTGCGCAGCTGGCGCACGACGTTGCTGTCCACGGCAGCGGCCGGGATGTAGGTGATGGTCCGCTGCACGATCGGCAACCCGGGCAGGTAGTTGCTGCCATCGGCCTTGAGATTCAGCGCCTTGTCCACGCTGACTGCAGCAGGGCTGAGCGTGGCGGTGATGTCGTCGGCCAGCTCGTAGGGGCGGGCGACCCAGTCGGAAAAGAAATGCTTGCGATAGGGAAAGCCGACGATGCCATCGACATAGCGGGTGAGCACCAGCCGATCGACGAAATCCTGCTGCGAAGACGCCCTGCGCGCGGCTTCGACGTAATCCAGATAGGTGAAGCAATCCAGACCGGTGAAATCGATGATCAGCTTTTCCGGCGTCGTCGCCGAGCCCTGCAGCATGTTGGCCTGGTAAGGCGTGTCGAGAAAGAGGGCGGAAATGCGCTTGATCAGATGCCCCGCGCTCAGGCCGCGGTGCCCGGAAACCTGATCCAGCACCGTATTCAAGCGTTGCACCGTGTAAGGGTTCAGGTCCGCACGGATCGGCCCGACGGGCTGCACGGTCGCCGCAGGCGTGGCCGCCTGTGCGGGCAGGCTCGCCGCGCAGCCTGCAGACAGCAACGAGGCCGCTAGCAGTGACGTGTGTCTGAACATGGTGACTCCATCGTCCGGGGGGAGGAAATCGACCAACGCGCAAGCGTGGAATCTAAACCAGCAACACTGCAAAGGCGTTGCACGGTGTCGCAATCGTCTGCGTGTTTATTCGCTGAGAAAGCGCGCGCTCCGTTGCCACTGTAGCGCAACAGGCGACAGGAAGCCCCGCATAGCAATTATGAGAAACACCGAGATAATGTCGCGATTTACACAGTAAAAAAGCCGACATTTGCACACGGAATCAACGCAGGCGCGCGACGCGACATCGGTCGGGACGTGGCACGCGGCTTCACCCGCGGCGCAACAGCATCTGCGTCATGAGCGCGCGTAGCGCGGGCGGGCGCACCGGCTTGGAAAGAAACCCCCATCCCAATTCCTGCGCATGCTCGCGCAATGCCGGGTCCGGCTCTGCGGTGATCAGGATGATGCGTGGCTCGCGTTGCCAGCGCTCCACCAGTTGCGGCAACAGCATGGGGCCGTAATGCCCACCCATGCGTACGTCCAGCAACACCAGCTCAGGCGCGTCGTCGGCGCTGGCAGTGGCAAGCGCGTCATCCGGGCCGCCGGCAAAATCCACGCGGCATTCCCAGCGCTCCAGCAGGGCACGGGTGGCCTCGCACACGCGCGGGTCATCGTCCACGCACCACACGCGGCAGCCGTGCAGGATGGGGTCGTTGCCGTGTTCGGCCGTGGGTGAGGGCGGCGGCAACCCGGCGGCGATGGCGGCGCGGTCGCCCAGCGGCACGCTGACCGAAAACACGCTGCCGCTGCCGAGGGTGGAGCGTAGCCCGATCCGGTGGCCGAGCAGGCGGCCGATGCGCTCGACGATGGCCAGGCCCAGGCCGGCACCGCGGTCGTTGGCAACCCCGTCGTCCAGGCGGCGGAATTCCTCGAAGATTTCCTGCTGCAACGCCTCGGCAATGCCCGGGCCTTGGTCGTGCACTTCGATGCGCAACCAGCCGCCACGGCGACGGCAGCCGATCAGCACGCGCCCACGCGGCGTGTAGCGGATCGCGTTTGACAGAAAGTTCTGCAGGATGCGGCGCAGCAGGTTCTCGTCGCTCAGCACCACCGCCGAGGTGGGCACCCAGTCCAGCACCAGGCCACGGTCTTCGGCCAGGATGCCGAACTCGCGTGCCAGGGTTTCCAGCAGGGGCGCGAGGGCGAAGTCGCGTACCTGCGTGTTCAGGCTGCCGGCCTCCAGGCGCGAGATGTCCAGCAGGCTGTTGAGGATGGCGTCCTGTGCGGCAAGGGCGCCATCGATGTTGTCCACCACGCGCGCGCTGCCGGGCTCGCGCACCTGCCCGCGCAGCACCGACACGAACATGCGCGCGGCATTGAGCGGCTGCAGCAGGTCGTGCACGGCCGAGGCCACAAACCGCGTCTTGTAGCGGTTGGCGCTTTCGGCCTCGCGCTTGGCGGCGGCCAGATCGCGGGTGCGCTCTTCCACGCGGTGCTCCAGCGCATCGGCCAGCGAGCGCAGTTCGCGTGCGGCGTTCTTGTAGCTGGTGATGTCGGCGTAGCTGGTGACAAATCCGCCATCGGGCAACGGGTTGCCGCGGATCTCCAGCACCGTGCCGTCTTCCTTCTCGCTTTCGCGCATATGCGGCTTGCCGCTGCGCAGGTGATTGAGCCGCCGCTCGATCGCCGCTTCGATCGGCCCGGGCCCCAACAGCCCGCGACGCGCATTGAAGCGAAACAGGTCTTCGATCGGCCGGCCGATCTTGAGCAGCTCCGGCGGGAACCGGAACAGCTCCACATAGCGCGAATTCCACGCCACCAGATTGAGCGCCTCGTCGATGACCACCACGCCTTGCGGCAGATGTTCCAGGCTGCGGCTCAGGCCGGCATTGGACTGCTGCGCGGCGGCGACTACGCCGTCCTGCGCGGTGCGCAGTTCTTCGGCATGTTGTTGCAACAGGGTTTCCAGCTCGTGCCGGCTGCGCTGACGCAGTGCCGACAGGCGGCGGCGCTGCTGCACGAACAACCACAGCAACGCCAGCGCCAGCCAGGCGCCTGCGGCCGCAATGGCGGCGGCGCGCCCGGCGGCGGCGCTGGCGCGGGTGTCGTGCAGCAGATGCAGGCGCCAGCCGCTTTCCGGTACCTGCTGCGTCTGCCACAACACCGGCGCGCCCAGCGGCGGGTCGAGCACATCGGCCAGCACGCCGCCATTGCCGGTCTGCTCGATCAGCCGGCGCCGCAGCGGCAGCAGGCCCTGGTTGGCGTACTGGCGGGTGCTCTGCAATTCGTTGCGGTCGCGTGGGGTCAGCGGTGCCAGCATGCGGTAGCGCCAGCGCGCGCGGCTGGCCAGAAACACCACGCCGTGGGCATCGGAGGCCAGCACGATATCCGGCGTCTGCAGCCATTCGCGCTCCAGTGCGGCCAGCGCGATCTTGATCACCACCACGCCCTGCACCTGGCCAGCCGAATCGACGATGGCCTGCGACAGGAAATAGCCCGGCTCGCTGGTGGTCATGCCGATGCCGTAAAAGCTGCCGCTGCCGGTCGCCAGCGCCTGCTGGTAATACGGGCGGAAGGCGTAATCCACGCCGACATTGCTGCGCGCCGCACGCCAGTTGCTGGCCGCCAGCGCAATGCCGCCGCGGTCGATCAGCGTCAGCGTGGACGAGCGGGTGACGTTGTTGGCGCGTTCGAGCTTGCGGTTGAGCTGATCCACCTGCGCGGCGGACAGCGGGCCGGAGACGGCCGCGCGCAGCTCCGGGTCCAGCGCCAGGATCTGCGGCAGGGTGCGGTAGCGGTCGATGCGCTGCTGCAGCGCCTGCGCATACAGGCCCAGTTGCCGGCGCACGGTGGCGCTTTCCTCGCGCAGGGCGCTCTGTTCGACGAAGTGCCCGGCCGCCAGCATGGCCACGACCATGCCGCCCAGCACGATGACCAGGGTGAGCAACAGGCGGCGGCGTTGCGAGGCATACATGCCGGCAAGTATGGGGGGCTGCCGCCGGATCGCGCAGCCATCGCCTCAGCGCGCGATGCACAGGCGCCCAAACGACAACGGCCGCACCCGTGAGCGGATGCGGCCGTGTCGAACACCGATTGCGCTACGCGATGCCGGCAATGCACCGGCGAACCGCTGCCCGGCAATGACTCCGCTGCAGTTGGCGCCGGAGCGAATGGCCGGCGCCTCGCAGCGCCCCGGCGCTGCTTAGAACTGCACCTGCGCGCGCAGTTCCATCACGTGCGGGGTCTCATGCACGCCGTTGCGCGAAGAATCCACCCAGCTGTAGTTGGCCTGGAACTTGAAGTGGCTGGTGAGGTACCAGTTGGCGCCGATGGTGGTGTCGTGCTGGCGGCCGCCGTGCACGTTGTTGTCTTCCAGGTTCAGGCGGCTGTAGCGGGCGGTCAGCTCCACCGCGCCGTAGTCGTGCGCCGGCTTGAGGTTGCCCGGCACGCCGCCGGCATAGCTGCGCGACTCGCCGGTCAGCGACCAGGTGCCGTACACGTATTGGCCCTGGGCGATGAAGTGCGGCTGGCCGGCGTTACGCGCCACTTCGGCACGCAGCGCTTCGCTCTGCAACGAGAACGGGCCATGGATCCACACCGCTTCCACGCCGCTGCGGATCACGTGGTCCACATCCAGGATGGTGCCGGTGTCGATCAGACGCACGTCGGTCAGGCCGGCTTCTGGGCGCGCGCGCAGACGTACGCGCGGGCTGAACGACACGCCGCGGCCGTCGCTGAAGCCACGCGGGTTCTCGATCGAGCCGGCGATGCCCAGGTGCAGCACGTCGCCTTCGGCCTTGACCGGGGTCCACGCCGCATGCACGGCCTGGGTGGTGCCCGGGTTGTCGCCCTGCAGGTCCTTGCCGCCGTAAGCGCCGGCCTGCAGCAGGTACTGCTGACGCTCCAGCGTCCATTCCACGCCGGTCCGGCGGCCCTGGAACACCGCCTGCACCGGCAGGCCCAGTTCCATGAAGCTACCCGCACGCGAGCTCTGCACCGCTTCCAGGCCCACCGGCACCTTCATGTAGCCCAGGCGCACGCGGCCATAGTCCTGGCCCAGCAGCGCCTTGGTCTCGAAGCGGTAGAACACGTCCAGCCACAGCTTGGCCTCGAAGTCGAAGTACACCATGGCGTCGTAGACGCCCTTCTTCTTGATGGTGGCGCCGAATTCCTTGCGACGGAAGTCGGTGCGGTCTTCCAGGCGGTCGTCGCCGGAGAAGTTGTTGTCGTCGTAGGCGTAGTTGCCGGTCAGACCCAGCTCGGTGCCATCACCGAAGGTGTATTTGGTCGGCCAGTTTTCGATCGAGGTGGCTGCAGTGGCAGCGGCGGGGACGATGGCGAGAGCCAACGCCAGGACAAGCAGGTTGAGGCGCATAGGAATGGTCTTCGGCTAGGAAAGGGGCCGGGCGTCCTGCCATGGCGATCGCGGTGAACAGCTTCAGCAAGCGCGCAGGTTCCGGACGGCGACTGCACAGAAACATCGGTGTCTGCGTTAAACGCAATTAACGGCCTGCGGCGGCGCGGCTGAAGTGTAAGACCAGGGTCGCCCGACGGACAGTGCTGCAGATGGGTGCCCGCGGTGTGCACGCGCGCCCCGCCGGCGCGGCAGGTCGTGCAGAAAGTCCTTGTCTGGCGCGGGGTTGCAACGCATGCCGCGCGGCACCGGGCAGGCGCCCGCGGCGCTGCGGCGCATCCGTAGTACCAATGGGTTATCGGCCCGGGCTGTGACGTGCGGCCAGAATGCCCGCACCGGGTGCCTGCTCAGGCACCCTCCAGTTCCCTCGGAGTGGTGCCATGCACATCAGCAAGCCTGCCGGCCCGTTGCCGGCGTCCGTGCCCTTCTACCGCCAGCTGTACTTCCAGGTCGTGGTGGCCATCGTCCTCGGCGCCCTGCTCGGCCATTTCGAACCGGCCTTCGCCGAAAGCCTCAAGCCGCTGGGCGACGCCTTCATCAAGCTGGTGAAGATGATCATCGCCCCGGTGATCTTCCTGACCATCGTCACCGGCATTGCCGGCATGACCCATCTCAAGACGGTGGGCCGGGTGTTCGCCAAGGCGATGACCTACTTCCTGTTCTTCTCCACGCTGGCGTTGATCGTGGGCATGATCGTGGCGCACGTGGTGCAGCCCGGCGCCGGCATGAACATCAACCCGGCCGAGCTGGATCAGAGCGCGGTCAACACCTACGTGCAGAAGTCGCACGAGCTGAGCCTGGTCGGCTTTTTGATGGACATCATCCCGGCGACACTGATCAGCGCCTTCGTCGATGGCAACATCCTGCAGGTGCTGTTCGTGGCGGTGTTGTTCGGCATTGCGCTGGCCCTGGTGGGCGAGCGCGGCCGTCCGGTGCTGAGCTTCCTGGAAGCGCTGACCGCCCCGGTGTTCCGCCTGGTGCACATCCTGATGAAGGCCGCCCCCATCGGCGCGTTCGGGGCGATCGCCTTCACCATCGGCAAGTACGGCGTGGAATCGCTGGTCAACCTGGCCTGGCTGGTGGGTTCGTTTTACCTGACCTCGCTGTTCTTCGTACTGGTGATCCTGGGCATCGTCTGCCGTCTGTGCGGCTTTTCGGTGCTCAAGCTGATCCGCTATCTCAAGGCCGAACTGCTGCTGGTGCTGGGGACCTCCTCGTCGGAGTCGGCGCTGCCCTCGCTGATGGAAAAGATGGAAAAGGCCGGCTGCGAGAAGTCGGTGGTGGGCCTGGTGGTACCGACCGGCTACTCGTTCAATCTGGATGGCACCAACATCTACATGACCCTGGCGGCGCTGTTCATCGCCCAGGCCACCAACGTGGACCTGACCCTGGGGCAGCAGATCACCCTGCTGGCGGTGGCGATGCTCAGCTCCAAGGGCGCGGCCGGCGTGACCGGCGCCGGCTTCATCACCCTGGCCGCCACGCTGTCGGTGGTGCCGGACGTGCCGGTGGCCGGCATGGCACTGATCCTGGGCGTGGACCGCTTCATGAGCGAGTGCCGCTCGCTGACCAATTTCATCGGCAACGCAGTGGCCACCGTGGTGGTGTCGCGCTGGGAAAATGCGCTGAACCGCGACCAGCTCAAGCTGGTGCTGGACGGCGGCTCGCCGCCGCTGCAGGCCCCGGTGGGCTCGACCGACGTCGTCGCCCCGATCAGCGCGCGCTGATGCTTCCTACGGCCCTGTTCTCCGTCGGCATGTCCGGCGGGGTACAGGGCCGTTTTACATTGAGTTAGCCGCTCTGCGCTGCACCCCGGCTGCGCCGCACGCCGCGCTGCAGCATGAATCTCCCTGCCGCGCTGACAGCTGCGCGACAGGCCCTTGTTCAGGCAGGGGGGTAGAATTCAGCCCTCCTGCGCCTTCGAGACCCACACAGCCGATGTCCACCGACGACTTCAAACAGGCCGCCCTCGACTATCACCGCCAGCAGCCGGCCGGCAAGATCAAGGTCACCGCGACCAAGCCGATGCTGACCCAGCGCGATCTGTCGCTGGCGTATTCGCCGGGCGTGGCCTTTGCCTGCGAGGCGATCGTCGAAGAACCCACCCAGGCCAGCGAGCTCACCGCGCGCGGCAATCTGGTGGCGGTCATCACCAACGGCACCGCGGTGCTGGGCCTGGGCAATATCGGCCCGCTGGCGTCCAAGCCGGTGATGGAAGGCAAGGGCGTGCTGTTCCAGAAGTTCGCCGGCATCGACGTGTTCGATATCGAAATCAACGAGAACGACCCGGACAAGCTGGTGGACATCATCGCCAGCCTGGAGCCCACCTTCGGCGGCATCAACCTGGAAGACATCAAGGCGCCGGAGTGCTTCATCGTCGAGCGCAAGCTGCGCGAGCGCATGAACATCCCGGTGTTCCATGACGACCAGCACGGCACCGCGATCATCGTCGGCGCCGCCGTGCTCAACGCGCTGGTGGTCACCGGCAAGAAGATCGAAGAGGTCAAGCTGGCCACCACCGGCATGGGCGCGGCCGGCATTTCCTGCGTGAACATGCTGGTGTCGCTGGGCCTGAAGCCGGAGAACATCCTGGCGCTGGACCGCGACGGCGTGATCCACACCGGACGCACCGACCTGGACCCGGACAAGCAGCGCTACGCGCGCGACACCGACAAGCGCACCCTGGCCGAGATCGTCGAAGGCGCGGACATCTTCCTGGGCCTGTCGGCGGCCGGCATCCTCAAGCCGGAGATGGTCGCCAGCATGGCCCGCCAGCCGGTGATCTTCGCGCTGGCCAACCCCAACCCGGAGATCACCCCGGAGGCGGCCAAGGCGGTGCGCCCGGACTGCATCATCGGCACCGGCCGCTCGGACTACCCGAACCAGATCAACAACGTACTGTGTTTCCCGTACCTGTTCCGCGGCGCGCTGGACGTGGGCGCCACCGGCATCAACGAGGAAATGAAGATCGCCTGCGTCAAGGCGATCGCGGCGATGGCGCGGCGCGAGGCCTCCGACCTGGGCGCAGCCTATGGCGGTGAAACGCCGAGCTTCGGTCCGGAATACCTGATTCCGCGTCCGCTGGACCCGCGCCTGCTGGTGGAGCTGTCGTCTGCCGTGGCGCAGGCGGCGATGGACTCGGGTGTGGCCACGCGCCCGATCACCGACATGGAAGCCTATCGCGACAAGCTGGGCCAGTTCGTCTACCGCACCAGCCTGATGATGAAGCCGGTCTACGACCGCGCCCGCGCCGACAAGCAGCGCGTGGTGTATGCCGAAGGCGAAGAAGAAGTGGTGCTGCGCGCGGTGCAGAACGTGGTCGACGAAGGCCTGGCCTTCCCGATCCTGATCGGCCGCCCGGACGTCATCGAAGCGCGCATCGAACGCATGGGCCTGCGCCTGACCGCCGGTGTGGACTTCGAGATCACCAACATCCTCGACGACCCCCGCTTCAACGAATACTGGCAGTACTACCACGCGCTCACCGAGCGTCGCGGCGTGACCGTCACGGCCGCCAAGGAGTTGATGCGCTCGCGTCCGACCCTGATCGCCGCGGTGATGGTGGCACGCGGCGAAGCCGACGCGATGCTGTCCGGCGTGGTTGGCCGCTTCCACAAGAAGCTGGGCTATGCACGCAGCGTGATCCCGCTGGAACCGCGCGTGAGCTCCACCTCGGCGATGACCGGGGTGATCAACCAGCTGGGCGTGTTCTTCTTCCTGGACACGCATGTGCAGGAAGACCCCACCGTGGAGCAAGTGGTCGAAGCGACGCTGCAGGCGGCGTATCGCCTCAAATTGTTCGGTATCGAGCCCAATATCGCGCTGCTGTCGCATTCCAACTTCGGTAGCCACGACTCGCGCGATGCGTTGAAGATGCGCCAGGTGCGCGAGGCCCTGCTCAAGCGCAAGCCCGAGCTCAACATCGACGGCGAAATGCAGGGCGACACCGCCTGGGACGAAGCGCTGCGCAAGCAGATCATGCCCAACAGCACGCTCAAGGGCCGCGCCAACCTGTTCGTGCTGCCGAATCTGGAAGCGGCCAACATCGCCTACAACCTGGTGCGCGTGTTCACCGACGGCGTGGCGATCGGCCCGATCCTGATGGGTATCTCCAAGCCCGTGCACATCCTCACCACCAGCGCCACCTCGCGCCGGGTGATGAACATGACCGCGATCGCCGCAGTGGATGCACAGATCCGCAGGCAGCGCGACGCGGAAAAGGCGGCAACCGAGAAAGGCAACGACTGAGTCAAAGACTTGGTTGACCGAGCGTTGCTTGAGTTGAAGTGGTAAGCGCTCGGTCGGCAAGACAACGGCCAAGAAGTCTCGCGTACGACATGGTGTTGCGGGGCGCCCACAACTCAGCGCCCAGTCCGCAGCAACGACTCAAAAGCCCCTCTCCCCGCGGGAGAGGGGTTGGGGTGAGGGTACCGCCTTACCCTTGGTATCGACTCAGCGTCGACCACCCAAAACGATGGAGAGCGACACAGGCGCTAGGCGTCGTGCATCGTCGTCATCCCAACCGATCACGTTCAAGACCTCAGGCCTCAGCGCCCATCCGGCACTGCACCCAGTAACTCGATTTCCGCCACCTGCGCACGCGCGGGCGCCGTCCAACGCAGCCGATACTCCGCATACGAACCGGGCGTCGCGATCCGGAACGGACGCGTTTGCAGCGGCCATTGAAAACGCTCCTCGCGGCGCGCATCGACGACGCGCCACGTGCCTTCTGCAGTGCGTGCTTCCAGCGTCCAGCCGGCCGACGCAATCGCGGCGTTGCCGCTGGTCAAGGTGTAAAGCGTGGCTTCACCGCGATCAAGATCGCTCAACGTCAGCAACGTGGCCGGCGACACCGCGCTCGCGCTGCCGGCATCATCGTCATGCAATGCCGCCAGCGCGCGGCCATCGGCCGACGTCACGCGTGCGTTGGCGCCCAGCAGGTCATGCAACGGAGCAGGGCGGTGCCCGGCTGGCGTCAGCGACGGTGGCGCAGCCTCCGGCTCCCTGCCCCAGCGCGACGGTGACGGCCCCATCTCGAAGTCCAGCCTCGCACCGTTGGCAATGTCCGCATGTGTCACCCACGTCTTGCGCCACGGCTTACCGTTGAGCGTGAGCGATTGCACATACACATTCTGCGGCGAATTCTGCGGTGCATTGACTACCAGCGTCCCGCCATTGGGCAACCGCACGCTGGCATGCTTGAACAGCGGCGAGCCGATCACGTACTCCGGCGCGCCCATGCGTAGCGGATACAGCCCCAGCGATGCGAACAGGTACCACGCCGACATTTCGCCGTTGTCTTCGTCGCCCGCATAGCCCTGGCCGATCTCGCTGCCCAGGTACAGGCGCGCCAGGATCTCGCGCGTCAGCTGCTGTGTTTTCCACGGCTGCCCGGCATACAGGTACATCCACGGGATGTGGTGCGCCGGCTGGTTGCTGTGCGCATACATGCCCATGCGCACGTCGCGTGCCTCGGTCATTTCGTGGATCACGCCACCGTAGGACCCGGAAAATGCGGCTTCGCCGGTTTCGGGCGTGGCAAAGAAGCGGTCCAGCTTTGCCGCCAGGGCATCACGGCCACCGTAGAGCGCGGCCAGTCCCTGGCCATCGTGCGGTGCGGTGAACGCAAAGGTCCAGCCGCTGGATTCGGTGTAATCGTGGCCCCACACGCGGGGGTCGTAATGCGCGGCATCCACCCGCCACTCACCATCTGCCGTGCGGCCCTGGAAGAAACCCACGGAGGGGTCGAACAGTGCCGCATAGCCGGCCGCGCGATGACGGAAGTACACCGCTTCGGTTGCATAGCGCTCACGCTCGTGTGCGGTGGTTGCCTGCCTGGACAAGGCATCGGCCATGTTGGCGATACCGAAGTCGTTGAGCGCGCCTTCCATCGACCACGACATGCCTTCGTGCGTGTCGGTGTCGGCATAGCCGCGGAAGGTCGAGCGCGCCATGCCCTTGCGGCCCACATGCCGATCCGGCGGCACCACGGTGGCGTTCTTCAGCGCCGCAGCGTACGCCTCGGCCGGGTCGAAGCCGCGCACGCCCTTGAGCCAGGCATCGGCAAACGCCACGTCCGAGCTTGTGCCCACCATCAGGTCGGCGTAGCCGGGCGAAGACCAGCGCGCAATCCATCCCCCGGCGCGCGCCTGCTCGATGAACCCCTGTACCAATGTTCCGGCCTGGTCGGGTGCAAACAGCGCATACGCCGGCCATGCGGTGCGAAAGGTATCCCACAGCCCGTTGTTGACGTAGACCCGGCCATCGCGGATCGGCGCAAAGCTGCGCACCGCGCTGCCATCGATGTTGTCGTCCGACCAACTGTTCTGGCTGGCGTAGCGCCAATCGGGCGCGTCGGCGCTGCCGACGTTTTCGTGTGCCGAGTTCGGGTACAGGTGCAGCCGATACAGGTTGGAATACAGCGTGGTGGCCTGATCGTCCGTCGCATCGGCAACCTCGAAACGGCCGAGCAACGCATCCCAGGCATCGCGCGCACGCGCGGCGACCTGCTCGATACTGGCCTGCGGAGCGATTTCCAGCGCCAGGTTGTGCCTGGCCTGGTCGAGCGATATCAGCGAGGTGGCGATGCGCATCTGCACCTGCCGCGCGCTGCCGGCATCGAACTTGATCCAACCGGTGGACCGGCCGGTGTCGATGCGGCCGCTGTCCTTCCACGGGCGATCGAAGGTGGCATACACATACATGCGCGTCGCCCCGGTGGACAGCCCGCTGCGCACATCGGTGTAACCAGCCAGCGTCTGGGTTGCCGCATCCAGGCGCAACCCGCCGCGTGCATCCACGTTGTCGAACAGCAGATTGGCATCGCCTCGCGCCGGGAAGCGAAAGCGGAACAGCGCCGCATGATCGGTCGGTGCGATCTGGGCATGCAGGCCGTTATCGAACTGCACCGCATAGCGGTAAGGGCGCGCTACCTCGTTGGCATGCGAGAACGCAAGCGCGCGTTTGCCGCGATCGGCTTCCGGCACCCCGGCAGTGAGCGAAGGCATCACCTGAAAGGTCTGCCGGTCGCCCATCCAGGGGCTGGGTTGATGGCTGAGCGACAGCGCCTGCAGGCGCGGCCGGTTGTCCGCATCGTTGTGCTCGTTCCACCGGTACAGCCAGGTCAGCGTCCCGGCATCGGTCACCGGTGTCCAGAAGTTGAAGCCATGCGGCACCGCCGTTGCCGGGAAATTATTGCCACGCGAAAACGTGCCGTTGGAGTGCGTCCCGCGCGTGGTCACCACCCGATCCGACGGCCGCGCCGGCGCGATCTCGGGCACATCGGCAATGGCCACGTCGTCGATCCAGCCGGCAGCGGTTGCGCCAGCAGGTGGTGCGAGATCCAGCTCGATCGCACGCACGCGGCGCCCCCGCAAACCAGCCACCTCGCCGAGCCGCACCTGCTTGCGTGCCCACTGCTGGGGGTACAGCGTCTTCGACAGCCCCTGCGCACGCGCTCCCACGGCCACGCCATGCTGGTCACGCGCCAGGGTGTCGGACAACCGCGTGCCGTCGTCCAACACCAGATCCAGCGACACATACGTCGATGCCACATGATCGCTGCCGACGCTTTCCGGCAGCACCATCCACGACAGCGTGGTCTGCGCATCGATTGCAAGATCGGTGGCAAACAACACACGTCGGCCACCGGCACCGCTGCTGTCGTAGCGCAACGCGCGTGCGCCGCTGTACCCGGCACCTGGCCTGGCCGCAGAGGGCGCGGCAGGACCATTGCCGAGCGCAATCTGCACCCCGCCAGCACTTGCCGCGGCGGGCACGGGCTGGCCCTGCTCGAACGAGCTTGCAAAGCCGGTGGCGGCCCCTGCAGGCAGCGGGGCGACGGCCAGCGCCGCAACCAACGGCAAGTGCCGCACAACGACAGACAGACTCACGTGCCGATTTCTCCTGGGGGCGTCCGAGGGCGCGCAGTGTTGCGCGGAGCCGCAGCGCCGAGTTGCAGCGCTCGGACCTGCGCGTGGCGATCCAACCAGGTCCTGCCGGCGTGGTCGCCGCAGCGCCGGTGCTGGCCGATCGTGGACAAAACACGCAAGGCACGCAAGCGAGCTGTGCACTGCCTGGCCCGGTGCGCGGCGCGCGTGTGGAGGAGGCACCGCGGGCAGATCCGATCGGGGCCGCGCAGGTGTCACCGTGTGTCTTGACCGGCGTTTGGTACTCAGCGGCTTGCGAAGCGGAAGCTGCCACGCCGCTGATCGACTCGGCTGACCATCTCGCAGCGCAAGGCGAAGCGCATGATGCGCATGGCAGGCAAGGCCGCGTAGTCACCAGCCATGGCGTTGCGTCACTGCAGAAGGCAGTACGCACATCAAGCGACGTCGTGCTGCAGATCATCGATGCGCGTCAATCGACATCATTCCATGCATCGCTCATGCCGCTCAGGTGACATGGTGCGGCGCTTCAGGCGCCCGGGCACCGCGTCTGCCCGCGGCAACACGCCGTTTCCACCCCAGGCCTGCCGCGGGCCGCCGAGCACACCGCATGCCGGTAGGGCACAGCATCGGCCACCGCGCCACCCTGCGGGTGCGGGCAGGCTGCTAGAATCCGCGCTCTGTCTTCGTTTCCCGACTGCACCGCCATGAGCCAGACCGCCACCGCGCCCGCCAATGCCGAAACGCGCTACACCGTGCAGCGGGCAGACCTGCCGCTGAGCTGCCCGACGCCGCAGATGGCGCTGTGGAACTCGCATCCGCGCGTGTACCTGCCGATCGAAGACGAACCCAACGGCGAAGCCAAGTGCCCGTACTGCGGCGCGTTGTTCGTGCTCGCCGACTGATCCTGGCCGGATGCACCGCCTGACCGTGGTGCAATTGCTGCCGGCGCTGCAGTCCGGCGGCGTCGAGCGCTCCACCCTGGAAATTGCCGCGGCGCTGGTGCGCGCCGGGCATCGTGCGGTGGTGGTATCGGCCGGCGGGCGCCTGGTGCAGCCGTTGCTGGATGCCGGTGGCGAGCATCTCACCCTGGATATCGGCCGCAAGTCGTTGCTGACCCTGCGGCATGTGGTCGGCCTGCGCCGGTTGTTTGCCGAGCTCGGTGCCGACATCGTCCATGCGCGGTCGCGCCTGCCGGCCTGGCTGGGCTGGTATGCGCTACGCGGGATGCCGGCCGCGACCCGGCCACGCTTTGTCACCACCGTGCACGGGCTCAATTCGCCCAGCCGCTACAGCGCGGTCATGACCTATGGCGAGCGGGTCATCTGCGTCTCGCAGACCGTGAATGACTACGTCCGCGCGCATTACCCGCAGACCGACCCGGCGCGCGTGCGCATCATCCCGCGCGGTGTGGATATCGCGCAGTTTCCGCGCCGCCTCGGGGCCGACCGGCGCGCACGCGCCTGGGCGCAGACACTGCTGCCCGGCCTGCCGGCCGACGCATCGTTGCTGCTGCTGCCCGGGCGTGGCACCCGTCTGAAGGGCCATGCCGACGGCCTGCAACTGCTGGCCGCGCTGCGCGCGTCCGGCGTGCCGGCCTGGCTATGGCTGCCGGGCGCGCGCGAGCCCGGGCGCGAAGCCTATGTACGCGAGCTGGAAGCCGAGGCCGCGCGCCTGGGTGTGGCTGCGGCGGTTGCCTTCACCGAACCCACTGCGCGCATTGCCGAGGCCTACGCCGCCAGCGATCTGGTGTTGCAGCTCTCGCGCAAGCCCGAGGCCTTCGGCCGCACTGTCGTCGAAGCGTTGGCGGTGGGCCGCCCGGTCCTGGGGTGGGCGCATGGCGGCGTTGGCGAATTGCTCACCGAGCTGCAGCCTGCCGGCGCGGTGCCGGCCTTTGATACCGCCGCGCTGCACGCGCGGGCGCTCGGGCTCCTGCAGCGCCCGCCCGCGCCGCCGGCGGTGCTTCCCTATACGTTGCAGGCCATGCAATCGGCCACCTTGAAGGTCTATGACGAACTCCGCCGCTGAGCCCATCGCGCAAGCGCCTGTCTTGACGCCCGACGTCGGGCGCTGGGCGCCGCTGTGGGTGATCCTGTTCGTCGCCCTGTGGCCCACGCCCGGGCTGGCCGAAACGGTGCTGTCGCTGGGCGCGTTGTTCGCGGCCTACCGCCTGGCGCATGCCCGCTTCCGTGGCGGCACCGGCCTGCTCAGCGGCGCCGCCTGGGCGCTGACCAGCGTGCTCTTCTTTGCCTATTGGCTGCCGCAGATGCTGTCGGCGCTGGATGCGGTGGATGCCGGGCGGGCGCTGCGCAAGTCGGCCACCGACCTGCGCTATCTGCCTTTCATGTGGCTGTGCGCAATTGCGGTGGCCAATGCGCAGCGCCGCCGCCGGACCTTCACAGGCCTGGCGGTGATCGGCGCGGTATGGACGCTGGATGCGTTGTTGCAGGCTGCCTTCGGCAGCAGCCCGTTGTTCTTCGCGCTGGATGAACTCAAGCAGCTGATCAGCGGTCACGGGCTGTGCACGCCGCAGGAGCTGGCGCTGGTGGACCGCCTCAGCGGCGTGCTGGGGCCGTGCAATCTCAAGTTCGGGCAGACCCTGGCCAGCCTGTCGCCGTTTCTGCTGCTGGCGCTGGGGCGGCGCAATCGCTGGGCCTGGGCGGGCGCGGCGGCAGCCGTCGGCGTGGTGCTGGTGCTGGCGGGTTCGCGCGCGTCGTGGATCACCTACGGCGTGATCGTGCTGCTCTCGGGCTGGCAATTGCTGGGCGGCCGCCGTCTGGTGGTGGTGGCCGTGGCCGGCGTGCTGCTGGGCGGGGCCGTGGTGGCGGTGGCGCCGCAGGCACGCGAGCGTCTGCAGCGCACGGCACTGGCATTCGGCAACGGCGAGCAGGGCGTGGACCACGCGTTGTCCGGGCGTGGCCAGATCTGGGGCGCCGCGCTGTGCATGATTCGCGAGCATCCCTTCAACGGCGTCGGCGCGCGCGGGTTCCGGCAGGCGTATCCGGCCTGCAATCCGGCACCGTCGCAGCCACCGGCCTGGGGCGATGGCCCGGCCTTCCATGCGCACCAGATCGTGCTGGAAATCCTGGCCGAAACCGGGGTGATCGGCCTGCTGCTGTGGCTGGCCGGGGCGGCGCAGGCGTGGCGTGCGTGGCGCTATTCCAGCGTGGGCGCGCGTGAGCAGGCCCGGCCGGCGATGATTGCGCTGGTGGCCACCGTATTCCCGCTCAATACCCACCTGGCGTTCTATTCCAGCTTCTGGGGCGGGCTGAGCCTGATGCTGGCGGGCCTGTATGCGGGTGCGCTGCTCAACGACGACGCGGAGCAGGCACCGCCGCGCTAGCGACGCCGGCCGATCGATCACCTGCACCTGCAGCACGCTGCGGGGCCGCGGGCGTCACTGGTAGAACGCGCTGCGGCCGCCCGGTTGGCGCTTGAAGCGGCGATGGATCCACAGGTATTGGTCCGGCGCCTCACGCACCATGTCCTCGATCGCCGCATTGACCTGCGTGGTATCGGCGATCACGTCCTCGGACGGGATGCCTGCCAGCGGCGGTGCGATCTTGAGGAGGTAGCGGCCGCCTTCGCGGCGATGGAAGTAGGGCACCACTGCGCAACCGGTCAGCCGCGCCAGCTGATGGGTGGCGGTGATGGTGGAGGCCGGATGCCCGAAAAACGGCACGAACACGGTGTCCTTGCCGCGCATGTCCTGGTCCGGCGCGTACCACAGAAAACCGCCGCGCTTGAGATGCTTGATGGTGGCGCGCAGGTCCTCGTTGGCGAACATGTGCGTGGCATAGCGCAACCGCCCGCGCTTGACCGCCCATTCGAACACCGGGTTGCGGTGCCTGCGGTACATGCCGGCCAGCGGCACGTGGTCGCACAACAGGCGCCCGCACATCTCCAGCGTCATGAAATGCCCGGACACCAGCAGCACGCCACGCTTCTGCTCCTGTAGCCGCTGCAGATGTTCCAGGCCTTCGATCTGCACCCCCGGGCGGATGGCGTCGATGCTGCCCCACCAGGCGCGCGCGAACTCGAACAGGCCCACGCCCAGCGCATCGAAGCTGTCGCGCAGCAGTCGTGCCCGCCAGGCATCGTCCTGCTCGGGGAAACACAGCTTGAGGTTGACCTCGGCAGCGCGTCGCCGCGTGCCCGCCGCGCGCATCGCGATCCAGCCCACGCCGCGGCCCAACGCGCGTTGCAGCGTCCAGGGCAGGCGCCCGGCCAGCACCATGACGGCCAGGCCCAGGTACATGGGCCAGTGCCTGGGATTGCGCAGGGACGGGCGGACGGCGACGTTGGCGGTTTCTGACATGCGGCAATTCTAAGGGATCGTGCACATGCGCACCTGCGGACGCTCCCGTATCCTGCACGCATGCGGAAAGACCCGATCGAATGGCTGTTGCGCGGGCTGTACTCGGCGCTGCTCTACCTGTTGTTGCCGGTCACGGTGTACCACCTGGTGTGGCGCGGCTTTCGCGTGCGCGAGTATTTCAACCGCTGGAATGAGCGCTATGCCTCGTACACGCATGCCTGTGGCCGTCCACGGGTCTGGGTGCACGCGGTGTCGGTGGGCGAGGTCAACGCCGCTGCGCCACTGGTCAATGCCTTGCGTGCGCAGCGGCCGGACATCCGCTGGGTCATCACCACCATCACGCCCACCGGCTCCGAGCGCGTGCGTGCCGTGTGGGGCGATGCGGTCGATCATGTGTATCTGCCTTACGATGTGCCCGGTAGCGTGGGCCGGTTTCTGGAGCATTTCCGGCCACGGCTGGCGCTGATCCTGGAAACCGAGTTGTGGCCGAACATGCTGTTCGGCTGTCGCGACCGCAAGATTCCGTTGTACATCCTCAATGCGCGGCTCTCGGCGCGGTCGTTGCGCGGTTATCGCGTGCTGGCCCCGTTGATCAGCCGCGCGCTGCGCACGGTGACCTGCGTGGCGGCACAGTCGCAGGACGATGCGGAGCGTTTCATCACCCTTGGCGCGCGTCCGGACCAGGTGGTGGCATTGGGCAATCTCAAGTTCGATATCGCCGCGCCGACGCAGTTGCAGGCGCTGGTCGCGCAGTTTCGCGCGCATGTGCCGGCCACCCGCCCGGTGTGGATTGCCGCCAGTACCCACGAAGGCGAAGAGGCGGCGGTGGCCGATATCCATGCGCGGCTACTGCTGCAATGGCCCGACCTGTTGCTGCTGTGGGCGCCGCGCCATCCGGAGCGCTTTCCCAAGGTCGAGGCGCTGGCGCGCGAACGTGGCTGGACCGTGTCCACGCGCAAGACCCAGCAATGGCCACACGCGCGCGACAAGGTGTTTGTCATCGATACCCTGGGCGAGCTGATGAGTTTTTATGCCTGCGCGCAGGTGGCCTTCGTCGGCGGCAGCCTGCAGCCGATCGGCGGCCACAACCTGCTGGAGCCGGCGGCAGTCGGCACGCCAGCGGTTACCGGCCCGCATCTGCATAATTTTTCCGAAATCTCGCGGCGCATGCGCGAAGCCGATGCGGTGGCCATCTGCGAGGACGCCGAGTGCGTGTACAACGACCTTGCCCGCTTGTTGGGCGATCCTGCACAGCGTGACGCAATGGCCGCCGCTGGCCTGGCCTTGGTCGCCAATGGCAAGGGCGCCGTCGCGCGCACGCTGCTGCACATTGCGCCGGATCTGCCGCCGGTGGTGAACGACGGCGCTGCTGCGTGAGGCTTGTTGATCCGCATGTGCCTGCGTGCACCACGTGCCGCGGTCCTGCCGACGCCAGCTGCCAGATTGCAGCGGTCGTTGCGTTCACCAGTGAGAGCGTGCAACGGTGACTGACGCGGGCCTGGTTTTATCCAACGCATCGCATCGAGCGTCGTAACGACCGCTTTACCGCACTAATCGTACTTGCAGCAGCCGCCACGAAAAGCGCACATGCAATTGCCTGGCGCGTACAAAAAAGGCGGGCCTGGGCCCGCCTTTCGCGTTACCTGTGGTTCGTCTTACTGCAGCGAGCCACTGCCCTGCAGCCTGGACTCGGCATCCTGCGACAACAGACGGTTGACGTCCTGCAGATCGGTGATATCGAGCTTGCCGATGGCCTGGCCCAGCAACAGCCGGTTCTGCAGGAAGGTGTAGCGCGACTGCGCGTAGTTCAGCTGTGCCTGGAACAGCGTGCGCTGGTTCTGCACCACGTCCAGCACTGTACGGGTGCCGACTTCCAGACCGACCTGCGAGGCGTCATAGGCCGCCTGTGCGGAGACCACGGCCAGGCGGCGCGCTTCCACTTCGCTGATACCGGCAACCACGGTTTGATAGGCGTTGCGCGTATTGCGGTCCAGCGCGCGCTTCTGCTGCTCGTAGGTGTCCTGCTGGATGTCACGACGTGACAGCGCCTGGCGTACGGCCGACTGGGTTGCGCCGCCAGCGAAGATCGGGATCGACAAGGTCACGCCGATCGAATCGGTATCAATGTCGCGGCCGTTGGTGGTGAAGTTGCCAGCTGCCTGATCCACCGTTCCTTGGCCACCCCAACTGTTGCTGCGGCCGATATTGGCGCCGAGATTCAGGGTCGGGTAATGCCCGGCACGCGCGGCGTTGACCTGCGCTTCGGCCGCGCTGACCTGCAGCTGCTGTGCCTTCAATGCAGGGTTATCGGCAATGGCGGTGGATACCAGTTGATCGACATTGCTGTAGGCCGCCGGGACTTCCGGGCGGAAATCTTCCGGCAGCGCACGCAAGCCCACCACCGGCTGGCCGGTGAGTTCGGTCAGCGCCTGGTAGTAATCCTTCAGCGTATTGCGTGCGTTGATGGTGTCCGCGCGCGCCTGGTCGTACTGGGCACGGGCTTCGTGCACGTCGGTGATCGGCGCCAGGCCAACCTCCAGACGCTTGTCCGCGTAGTCGAACTGCTTCTTGGCGGCTGCTTCGTTGGTCTCTGCTGCCGCGAGCGATTCGATGCCCACCAGCACCTGGAAGTACGCCGCCGACGTACGGGTGATCAAATCGTTGTTTGCCGATGCCAGCGTGAAATCGGCTGCCTTGGCGATTTCGCGCTGGGCACGCAGGTTGGCGAACTGGGCCCAGTTGAAGATGGTCTGGCTGCCCTGGATCGCGTACTGCCGCTGCTTGGTCGTCGAACGACCGTCAACCCCTTCCAATTCGCGATGCGCCTGGGTGAATCCGGCAGTGCCGTCCAGCTGCGGCAACAATGCCGCGCGCGCCTGTACCTGGCCTTCCCGATTGACCAGGCGCGTGGACTCGGCCACGGCCAGCTGCGGATCGCCGTTGCGGGCCATTTCGTAGACCTGCAGCAGGTCGGTGGCGTGCGCAGCCATGGGAGACAGGGCGGCGGCCAGGGCCAGAACGAGGGATCGGCGAATCATCGGGGAAGCTTCCTTGGGAATCAGAATTGGAATCGGGGCGTGGGTGCGGCGCCCTGGAGATAGGCGAGGTCGGTTTCGAACAACGATTCGATGCGCGGGGCGTTGACATCGCCACGGACCAGGACCGCTTCCATCACCGGTTCGTGACCGCGCACGACAAACAGCCGGCCGTTCGGGCGCAACCACTGCAGCCACTGGACGGGGAGGGTGTCGACTGCGCCGGTCACGCAGATGGCATCGAAACGGCGCTCGCTCTGCCAGCCGAACACATCGGCGGTGTCGATCCGGACATTGCTGCCCAGGCCGGTTGCGTCCAGATTGGCGCGCGCGGCGCTGGCCAGCGCGGGGTCGATTTCCAGGCTGACGACCTCGCGCGCGAGCGCCGCCAGGCAGGCGGTGGCAAAGCCGCTACCGGTGCCCACTTCCAGCACGTCTTCGCCCGGCTGCAGATCCAGCGCCTGCAACATGCGGCCTTCGACCACCGGCTTCATCATCTTGTGGCCGGCCGACAGCGGAATCTCCACATCGACATAGGCCAGGGTCTTGTAAGCCTCCGGCACGAAGGCCTCGCGCGGCATGCGCGCCAGCACGTCGAGCACGCGCAGGTCCAGCACGTCCCACGGCCGGATCTGCTGCTCGACCATCTTTTCGCGGGCCTGGGTGAAATCGATCGTCATGGTGCGGTTATCCAACGCGGTGGGGCGGACATTTTACCGGTGCGCGGGGCAACTGGCGCATCTAGCATCGCCGCGCATGGACCACCGGCGCAGTGCCGGAAGTCATCGCCACCAAAGGCCGGGGGCGGTCAGCGGGGTGCATAAGCCCTCAAAAAGAAGTCCACGCTGGATTCGATGTGCTCGTCCACCTGCGCACGGGTGGGCTGGCCGTGCAGGCCGCACATCATCAAGGCGTACAACTCGCCCTTGAGCAGGCAGAAGAATTGCGACGCCGCGCGGGCCAGGTCGGTGATCTCCAGCTGGCCATCGGCCACCCGTGCGGACAGGAAATCCGCCAGCGCCTGCTGGGTCCGCTTGGGGCCGGCGTCCCAGAACATCTCGCGCACATGCACGTCGCCGGTGCCGGGCGCCATCATCATGCGGTGGGTGGAAATGGCCGAGTCGGTACTGACCATGGCGAAGAACGCATGCGCGATCTCGATCAACTGGTCGCGCAATGCACCCTCGGGGGCATGGTCGAACAGGTCGTCCGGCATCATGTGCTGGCATTGCGCGCGGATCGCCTCGGAAAACAGGCTCTCCTTGTCGCCAAAATGGCTGTAGACGGTCAGCTTGGAGACGCCGGCCTGTGCGGCGATCCCATCCATGCTGACCCCGGCATAGCCTTGCTCCATGAACATGGTGCGCGCAGCGCCCAGGATGGCGGCGCGTTTCCCAAGATCCTTGGGACGCCCAGGGCCGTTGCTCTTGGCCTTGGACTTGAGGGGGGGCGAGCTGGACATGCCGCCAATACTAGACCATCGGGTTCTATATTTATACTCGGTGGCCTGAATGCATCAGCGCGCGCGTCGCAGACCCACAGGTCTGCACCGCGTGGAAGCGGGCGGCAGATGCCCACACCCCGCGCGCCCGTTGCCGCTGAAATAGTGATGGGCCATCACCGTCCCGGCCGAATGCCTCCCGGTGTCATGGTGGTCCCGGCAGCTGTGGGGAATCCACCTAGGGCGGGCCGAAAACCCCGGTGATAGATTTGCCGCAGGCCTGTCAGTGCATACCGGCAGGCGGGCCAGCAGGCACGGACGAGGGGACGGAAGCGTGGACAGGGTCGGGGCGCAGACGCATGCAGGCTGCGTTCGCAGCACAGGTGTGCTGCGGGCGGCGCTGCTGTGGCTGTGGATCGTGCTGTGCTGCGCGACGCTCGGGTTGCCGCTGGCTGGCGCGCAGGAGCTCGACCACACCGCCTATCACACCGTCACGCGCTGGAACATGGACGACGGCCTGCCGCACAACCTGGTGCATGCGGTAGCCCAGGGCGAGGACGGACTGATCTGGCTCGGCACCTGGGAAGGCGTGGCGCGGTTCAACGGTCGCGACTTCACCGTCTACGACCGCCAGAACACCCCGGGCGTGGAACTGGGGGGCGTGTTCGTGGTGTTGCGCGACAGCACCGGCGGCATGTTGTTCGGGACCGCCTTCGACGGGGTCTACCGTTACCAGGATGGCAAGTGGCAGCAATTGGGCGATGCCTCCGCGCGGCATCTGGCGGTCAGCGCGTTGCTGCGTCGTGCCGATGGCGCGTTATGGGTGGGCACGCCGCAGACGCTGTACCGGATCGAGCCGGATGGGCGCCTGGTCGATGTCGGCCGCCAGGCCGGGTTGCCGCACGCGCGCATCACCGCGCTGTCGGCCGACGACACCGGCGAACTGTGGGTGGGCACCGAAGTCGGCTTGTACCGGCTGCCGCGCACCGGCGGTGCAGCAGAAGCCTGGGGCAAGGCGCATGGCATGCAGGCCGTGCCGGTCCGGCGGCTGGCCAGCGATCGCCAGGGTGGCCTGCTGGTCGCCGGCGACGATGGCGTGTGGTGGTGGGGCCGCGCCGGCGGACTGCAACGGTTTCGCCAGGGCCAGCGGGTGGATGCGCTGTTGCTGGATCGGCCCGGGCATCTGTGGATGAGCATGCCCAGCGGCACGCTGCTGGTGCATCGTAGCGCCGGGGTGCCCGACGAGCAGGTGCAGATCTCCGGTGTCGCCAGCCCGGCATTGCTGGAAGATGCCGAGGGCCTGATCTGGGTCGGCAGCACCCATGGCCTGTTCCGGATTGCCGAAGGCGCCGCGCACGGCGTCACCCAGGACGACGGGCTGGCCTCGGATTACGTGCGCACCGTGTTGCAGACCCGCGATGGCACTGTGTGGGTTGGCAGTGCGGTCGGCCTGGACCGCTGGCGCAACGATCAGATCAGCCGGGTGTCGCTGTTGCCGTCCGAAGGTGGCCGGATCCTGGAGCAATCGGTGCTGTCGCTGGCCGATGCCGGCGACGGCGGGGTCTGGGCCGGCACCTACAGCCAGGGCGTGCTGCGGCTGGACGCGCAGGGCAGGGTCTTGGTACGCATCGGTGCGGACGATGGGTTGCCCTCGCTGTCGGTGCGGGCGGTATTGCCCGATGGCGAGGATCTGTGGATCGGCACCACCGGCGGACTGGTGCGCTGGCGGCATGGCAAGGCGCGCCGTTACACCGCGGCCGACGGGGTGCCTGACGGTTCGGTGCAGGCGCTGTACCGCGATGCGCAGGGCATCATCTGGATCGGGACCGATCGCGGCATGACCGGTCTGTCGCCGGGTGGCAGCACGCGTGCGTGGCTGGGCGAGCAGGATTTCCCTGGGCAGAACGCCTTCGACTTCCTGCGTGACGCCGGCGGCGATCTGTGGATCGCCAGCGACCGCGGCCTGCTGCGCCTGCATGGCGAGCAGTTCCGCGTCTACGACCACCGCGTAGGCCTGCCGCGCGACAAGGTGTTCCGCGTGATCGACGATGGCCGCGGCTACCTGTGGCTGTCCAGCAATCACGGCGTGTTCCGCATCGCGCGCAGCGACTTTGACCAGATCGATGCCGGCACCCGCGAGCAGTTGAGTGTGGAGGTGGTGGACCGCAGCGACGGCATGCCCGGGAACCAGGGCAACGGCAGCAGTTCACCGGCCGGTTGGCTGACCTTGTCCGGGCAATTGCTGTTTCCCACCGCCGCCGGCCTGGGCGTGATCGATCCGGCGCGCGTCGGCACCTTGCAAGGTCACCGCGTGCCCATCGTGTTCGAGCGCTTGCTGGTCGATGGCATGGTGCAGCCGGTGAGCGGCCCGCATCGCTTTGGCGCCGAGACGCGGCGCATCGCCATCGGCTATGCCGGGCTGAATTTCCGCGGGCCCGACAAGGTGCGTTACCGCTATCGCCTGGAAGGCTTCGACCCGGAATGGGTGGACGCCGACACGGCCACCGAGGCGGTGTACACCAACCTGCCGCCGGGCCGCTTCCGTTTCCGTGTGCAGGCGATGTCGCTGCCAGTGGACTGGCGACAGACCACGCTCCTTGGCGAATCCAGTCTGGTCATCGCACTGGCCCCGCCGTGGTGGCGCCGTGGCGAGGTGATCGCGCTGGGCGTCCTTGCGCTGGCCAGCCTGATTTACGGGTTTTACCTGTGGCGTACGGCCAGCTACCGGCGAAGCCAGCGCCAGCTCAATACCGTGATCGACCGGCGCACACGCGAACTGCGCGAGAAGAATCTGGCGCTGCAGCAGGCCAGCGCGGAGCGTGAAGCCCTGATGCAGCAACTGGAATATCGCGCCAGCCATGACGTGCTCACTGCATTGCCCAACCGGCGCGAAGCCGAGCGTGTGCTGCAGCAGTGGTTCGACGCTGCACGCAGCGGTGGCCCGGCACTGGCGCTGGCGCTGATGGACATCGACCACTTCAAGCACATCAACGACGCGTACGGCCATGACGTCGGTGACGCGGTGTTGAGCGCGCTGGGCGATGCCTTGAGCGCCCAGGATCAGGCGCAGTGTTTCGCCGCGCGCCATGGCGGCGAAGAGTTCCTTCTGGCCGCCACCGGGCTGGACGCGGTGCAGGCACGCGCGCTGTTCGAGCGCATGCGGCAACGCCTGGCGGCGATCGAAGTGGATGCGCACGGCACCAGCGTGCAGTGCACCGCGAGCATGGGCATGGCGATGAGCCACGAAGCGCCGACCCGGCGCGAACTGCTGGCATTGGCAGACCGTCGCCTGTACCAGGCCAAGCGGCAGGGGCGTGATCGGCTGGTCGACCACTGACCTCGTGCTGGCGTATTACGTTGTCTGCCGGGTGTAGCAGCGCAGAACAGCGGTGGCTGGGTGCGCCTGTTTTGCGTGCGATGCGTGAGCGCTCAGCTAATGTCTTTATCCTTGTGACACTGTGCGGACCAGCGGCGCAGCAGTGCTGGCATGTGGGTGCGGATGCGTGCGGAGCATGTCGTGCACCATGCACTCCAGGGACCGCATCACGTCTGGTCTGCCTGTGCGTTCAACAACGCCACAAACGCCTGCGCCGCACGTGACAAGGTACGCCCGCCGTGCGTCACGCAGCCCAGCTCGCGCGACAGCGTCACATCGGCCAGCGGCAGCGCGACGATCTGATGGTCGATCATGCGTTCGGGCAACACGCTCCAGGCCAGCCCGACCGACACCAGCATCTTGATCGTCTCCAGATAATTGGTGGTCATGCGCAGGTGTGGCGCCAGGCCCCGCTCGGCAAACAGCCCGGCGACGATGCGATGGGTGAATGTGCCGGGGTCCGGCAGCACTGCCGGATGCGCGACCACGTGTTCCAGCGTCACCTCCCGCAGGGCGGCCAATGGATGGTCGGGCGCCACCACGAACTGCAGACGGTCGTGCCAGATCGGCCGCGCGCGCAGCGGCGCCCGCGTGTCCGGTGCCAGGGTGGTCACAGCCAGTTCGACCTCGCCGCGTAGCACCGCCGCATATGCCAGTTCCGAATCCAGAAACTGGATGTCCAGCGCGGCCTGCGGGTGCTGCGCAGCGAAGCGACGCAGCAACGCCGGCAGGCGGTGCAGGCCCACGTGGTGGCTGGTGGCCAGGCTCAGGCGCCCGCCAACCGAGGCCCCGAGGTGCTCGAGCACGCGGCGGGTGTCCTCCAGTTCGGCAAGTATGCGTTGCGCGCGTGGCAACAGGGCCTGCCCGGCCTCGGTCAGCACCACCTGGCGGCCCAGGCGATCGAACAACCGCGCCGACAACTGGCCCTCCAGCAAGGCGATGCGCTTGCTCACCGCCGGTTGGGTGAGGTGCAGCGCCTCGCCGGCCGCCGAGAAGCTGCCGCTCTGGGCAATGGCCACGAATGCGTTGAGGCTCGCGAGATCCACTGGCATTCCTGAAATTCATTTGTTGAATAAACAATATGAATTTGCGTTATCCAAGGCAAGCTCCTAGCATCGATCTCAGCCAGGTGGGCGCACCCACCATTCGCCACCCGGATTGCCGCGATGACTGCCAAGACGCTGTACGACAAGCTGTGGGAACTGCATGAGGTCGCCCGTCGTGACGACGGCTCCTCGCTGATCTACATCGACCGCCACATCCTGCACGAGGTGACCTCGCCGCAGGCCTTTGAAGGCCTGCGTCTGGCCGGGCGCACGCCATGGCGCATCGACGCAAACATCGCCACGCCCGACCACAACGTGCCGACCACACGTGCCGAGCGCCAGGGTGGGCTGGAGTCGATTTCCGATGAAGTCTCGCGCCTGCAGGTGCAGACCCTGGACGAGAACTGCGACGACTTCGGCATCCTCGAGTTCAAGATGAACGATGCGCGCCAGGGCATCGTGCACGTGGTCGGCCCGGAGCAGGGCGCCACGCTGCCGGGCATGACCGTGGTCTGCGGCGATTCGCACACCTCCACGCATGGCGCGTTCGGTGCGCTGGCGCACGGCATCGGCACCTCCGAGGTCGAGCATGTGCTGGCCACGCAGTGCCTGATCGCCAAGAAGATGAAGAACATGCAGGTGCGCGTGGAAGGCACGCTGCCGTTCGGCGTGACCGCCAAGGACATCGTGCTGGCGGTGATCGGCAAGATCGGCACCGCCGGAGGCAACGGCCATGCACTGGAATTTGCCGGCAGCGCGATCCGCGACCTGTCGATGGAAGGGCGCATGACCATCTGCAACATGTCCATCGAAGCCGGCGCGCGCGTGGGCATGGTGGCGGTGGACGAAAAAACCATTGCCTACGTCAAGGGCCGCCCGTTCGCGCCCAAGGGCGCCGATTGGGATGCGGCTGTCGCGTTGTGGAGCACGCTGGTCTCCGATCCGGACGCGCACTTCGACACCGTGGTGGAACTGCGCGCCGACGACATCAAGCCGCAGGTCAGCTGGGGCACCTCGCCGGAAATGGTGCTGGCGGTGGATCAGCAGGTGCCGGACCCGGCCGCCGAGCAGGACCCGACCAGGCGCGACTCGATCGAGCGCGCGCTGAAATACATGGGCTTGCGTGCAAATCAGCCGATCACCGAGATCCGCCTGGATCGCGTGTTTATCGGCTCATGCACCAACTCGCGCATCGAAGACCTGCGCGCCGCCGCCGCAGTGGCCAAGGGCCGCAAGGTCGCTTCCACCATCAAGCAGGCGCTGGTGGTGCCAGGCTCGGGCCTGGTCAAGGCACAAGCCGAAGCAGAAGGCCTGGACAAGGTGTTTCTGGACGCCGGTTTCGAGTGGCGCGAGCCAGGCTGCTCGATGTGCCTGGCCATGAACCCGGACAAGCTCGGCAGCGGCGAACATTGCGCCTCCACCTCCAACCGCAACTTCGAAGGCCGCCAGGGCGTCGGTGGACGCACGCATCTGGTCAGCCCGGCGATGGCCGCTGCCGCGGCGGTGAGCGGACACTTTGTCGATGTGCGTGGCTTGCAGGGAATCGAGAATCGGGAATAGGGAATCGCCAAAGCCCGCTTCCTGCTCTGCCTATTCCCAACTCCCCATTCCCCATTCCCGGCACTCCAATGACTCCTTTCACCCAACACACCGGACTGGTCGCGCCCCTGGATCGCGCCAACGTCGACACCGACCAGATCATTCCCAAGCAGTTCCTCAAGTCGATCAAGCGCACCGGCTTCGGGCCGAACCTGTTCGACGAATGGCGGTACCTGGATATCGGCGAGCCCGGCCGCGACAACAGCCAGCGCCCGCTCAATCCGGAGTTCGTGCTCAATTTCCCGCGCTATCAGGGCGCCAGCGTGCTGCTGGCACGCGAGAACTTCGGCTGCGGCTCCTCGCGCGAGCATGCGCCGTGGGCACTGGACGAGTACGGTTTTCGCGCCGTGATCGCGCCCAGCTTCGCCGACATCTTCTTCAACAACAGCTTCAAGAACGGCCTGCTGCCGATCGTGCTGGCGGAAGCGGAAGTGGATGCCTTGTTCGAGCAATGCCTGGCCACCGAGGGCTATCAGCTCACCGTGGATCTGGCCGCACAACGTGTGCGCCGTCCCGATGGCGTGGAATACGGTTTCGACATCGATGCCTTCCGCAAGCACTGCCTGCTCAACGGGCTGGACGACATCGGTCTGACCTTGCAGGACGCCGATGCCATCGGTCGCTTCGAGCAAGGTCATCGCGCACGCCAACCGTGGTTGTTCGGCGCGTTGCAGTAATGCTTGCGTCGTGAACGCCGCAGCACAATGAAAAACGGGTGCGGTAGCGCCCTTCCACGAGGATTGCATGAGCAAGCAGATTCTGATTCTTCCCGGCGACGGTATCGGCCCGGAAATCATGGCCGAAGCGGTCAAGGTGCTGACGCGCATCGATGCGCAACACGGCTTGGGCTTCACCCTGGTGTACGACGAACTGGGTGGCGCGGCCTACGACAAGTACGGCAGCCCGCTGGCCGATGAAACACTGGAGCGCGCGCGCGCTGCCGATGCGGTGCTGCTGGGCGCCGTCGGTGGCCCGCAGTGGGACACCATCGACCCGTCGCTGCGGCCGGAGCGCGGCCTGCTCAAGATCCGCTCCCAACTTGGCCTGTTCGCCAACCTGCGCCCGGCGTTGCTGTATCCGCAATTGGCCGATGCGTCCACGCTCAAGCCGGAGGTGGTGTCCGGGCTGGATCTGTTGATCCTGCGCGAGCTCACCGGCGGCATCTATTTCGGTCAGCCGCGCGGCACGCGCACGCTGGATAACGGCGAGCGCCAGGCCTACGACACCTTGCCGTACAGCGAAAGCGAGATCCGCCGCATCGCCAAGGCCGGCTTCGAGATGGCGCGCTTGCGCGGCAAGAAGCTGTGCTCGGTCGACAAGGCCAACGTGCTGGCATCGAGCCAGCTCTGGCGTGCAGTGGTCGAAGAAGTCGCCAAGGACTACCCGGATATCGCGCTGTCGCACATGTACGTGGACAACGCGGCCATGCAATTGGTGCGTGCGCCCAAACAGTTCGACGTGATCGTGACCGACAACATGTTCGGCGACATCCTGTCCGACCAGGCATCCATGCTCACCGGCTCGATCGGCATGCTGCCGTCAGCCTCACTGGATGCCAACAGCAAGGGCATGTATGAGCCATGTCATGGCTCCGCGCCGGACATCGCAGGCAAGGGCATCGCCAATCCGTTGGCCACCATCCTGTCGGTGGCAATGATGTTGCGCTACACCTTCGCGCAATCGGCTGCAGCGGACGCCATCGAGCAGGCTGTCGGCAAGGTTCTCGATCAAGGCCTGCGCACTGCCGACATCTGGTCGGAAGGCACTACCAAGGTCGGTACCGTGGCGATGGGCGATGCAGCGGTGGCCGCGCTGTAAAGCGCCGGCTTCCGACGCGTTGTAGCTGTGCTGGTGGCTATCGTTCTTAGGGCGATAGCCACTTTCGTTTGGTGGCTCTCCATGTGTGATCACATCAGTCAAGCGAAGCACTCGCATGGAAATTCTAGATGCTGTGCGCAAGATTGATCGGTGCGAAGTTGGTCGGCAGCGCGGTGCCGCATCCGGTGTCGGGACACGCCGTGAATCCGTCCCTGGAGGCTCGGTGGCGGCATCCATGCCGCCACACGGTCCCGCAATCGGCGAGGACACCACGCCAGACAGTTGGTTGGTGGTTTTGTCGAAGAGCGAAGGTCAACGCATTGCCAGCCTGCTGTTCGCTGGTCGCCTGGTTGAGATCCATCCGCACCGACCATCTCCACTGGTCCTTGCCCGCCCACCGTCGCGGGACCCTTGGCGGCATGGATGCCGCCACGGAGCCTACATGGACGTACTTGCGGCGTGTCCCACGCCGGTACACGTGCAAGCGCCCGCAGCAGACCGAAGCATTCGCACAAAACCGGCAGATCTCGTGTGCGAGGTTGTTCTGTGTCGGTACGAGTGCACGCGCCCGCAGCAGCCCGACGCACTTGCAAGAAAGTTGGAACACCAAAACCAAAACGGCCAGCAGATCACTCCGCCGGCCGTCAGGTTTGCATCGTCTAGCGAAATGAGCAGTGTTACGCCACCGCCGCGGTCTTGCCGGCGATCACGCCGCGCTCGCGCTGGCGCAGCAGGCGGTTGGCCACATCCAGCCACGCCAGGGCGCTGGCTTCGATGATGTCCTTGCTGGTGCCGGTGCCTTCGTATTCCACGCCGTCGTGGCGCACGCTCAGGCTGGCTTCACCACGCGCATCCGCGCCGATGCCCACGCTGTGCACCTGGTAGCTGTCCAGCTCCAGCTTCACGCCGGTCGCCGAAGCCAAGGCCCCGAAGAGTGCATCCACCGGCCCGTTGCCCTGCGCCGTCTCGGCCACGCGGTTGCCTTCCGGGTCGGACAATTCCACCAAGGCGTTCGCACGGCTGCCCACATCGCTGATGGTCATCGACGCCAGGCGGTAGCCTTCCTGCACGGTGGCGTCCTGCATCATCGCCTGCAGGTCGGCGTCGGTGACCACGCGCTGCTTCTCGCACAGCGCCTTGAACTGCTCGAACACCAGCTTGACTTCTTCTTCTTCCAGCAAGTAACCCAGTGCACGCAGGCGCTGTTCCACCGCGGCGCGGCCGCTGTGGCGGCCCAGCACCATCTGCGACGACTCCCAGCCCACGTCTTCCGGGCGCATGATTTCGTAGGTGCCGCGATGGCGCAGCATGCCGTGCTGGTGGATGCCCGATTCGTGCGCGAACGCGTTGCCGCCCACCACCGCCTTGTTGCGCTGTACCGGCATGCCGACCAGGCGCTGCAGCAACTGCGAGGTGGAGACGATGCGCGGGGTATTGATGTCGGTATCGATGTTGTAGAACGCACCGCGCACCTTCAGTGCCATGGTGATTTCTTCCAGCGCGCAGTTGCCTGCACGCTCGCCGATACCGTTGATGGTGCATTCGACCTGGCGTGCGCCGCCTTCGATGGCGGCCAGCGAATTGGCCACGGCCAGACCCAGGTCGTTGTGGCAGTGCGCGCTGAAGATCACGTTGTCGGCAGCGTCGACGCTGGCGATCAGGCGCGAGAACATGCCGCGGATTTCTTCCGGTGTCGTGAAGCCCACGGTGTCGGGCAGGTTGATCGTGGTGGCGCCGGCCGCGATCGCCACGCGGGTGACCTCGATCAGGAAATCTTCCTCGGTGCGTGTGGCGTCTTCGGCAGAAAACTCCACATCGTTGATATAGCTGCGCGCCAATGTCACGTGCTTGTGTACCGATTCCAGCACCTGCTCGCGGCTCATCCGCAGCTTGTGCTCACGGTGCAACGGGCTGGTCGACAGGAAGACATGCAGCCGCGGATTGGCAGCCGCTTCCAGCGCCTTGGCCGAGGTTTCGATGTCGGTTTGCAGGCAGCGCGACAACACGGCCAGCGTCGGGCGACGCAGCTCGCGGCTGATCATCGCCACCGCTTCGCGGTCCGACTGCGAGCTGGCCGGGAAACCGGTTTCGATGATGTCCACGCCGAGTTCGTCCAGCGCGCGCGCCATGACCAGCTTCTGCTGGGGCGTCATGCTGCAGCCGGGGGATTGCTCGCCGTCGCGCAGGGTGGTGTCGAAAATTCGGATACGCGGGGTCTGGTTGGATACGTTCGTGTTCACCAGGAAGACTCCTCTACGGCGATGGCGGTGACAGGCGTTGAAGCGACTGCGGATGGGCGGGAAAGAGCGGGTGGTTGGTTGGGTGGCTTGACGCTGCGTTCGTTGCGAAGCCGCTCGGTGTTGCGACGACGCGGTTTGCGTGGCGGACGCGGCCGCACCTCGGACAAGAGTGTGGCCAACACGGTTGCGTCGATATTACCGCCAGAGACCACCGCACATTTGCGTTTGCCTGCCACACGGCGACCAGCGGCCAGGGCCAGGGCACCGGCGCCTTCGGCAATCACGTGTTCTTCCAGTGCCAGGCGCACCAGGGTTTCGCGTAATTCGGCCTCGCGCACGATCACCACGTCGTCGAGCAGGCTCGAGCACAGGCGGCGGGTGAGAAAGCCGGGAATCTTGACCTTGACGCCATCGGCCAGCGTGGGCACGGGGGCGATTTCGCGCAGGTCGCCGCGCACGGCGCGCGCCATCGAGTCCACGCCTTCGACCTGTGCGCCGACCACGCGCACGCCCTGCGACTTGAGCGCCAACGCAATACCGGAGGCCAGCCCACCACCGCCGATCGGCACGATCACCACGTCCGGCGCATGCGCCGCCAGCTCGATCCCGACCGTGCCCTGGCCGGCGATCACGTCCGGGTCGTCGAAGGCGGACAGGAAGCGATAGCCATTCTGGTCGGCCAGCTCGCGGGCAAAGGCGAAGGCCTCGTCGTAACTGTTGCCATGCTGGCGCACGGTGGCGCCCCAGTGCGCCACGCCGGCGATCTTGGTCTGCGGCGCGCCGTGCGGCATCACCGTGATGGCCTGCACACCCAGCCGATAGGCCGACCATGCGACACCCTGCGCGTGATTGCCGGCCGAGGCGCAGATCACCGGACGTTCGTCGCCGCGCTCCAGTCCGGCCAGCAAGGCATTCAATGCGCCGCGCACCTTGTAGGAACCGGTGCGCTGCAGGTTTTCCAGCTTCAACCACACGCCGAAGCGTTCGGCGTAATGCAGTGGCGTGGGCGAGAGGTACTTGCGCAGGCGCGCCTGTGCAGCCAGCACGTCGGCCACGCTGACGGCCACGTCGCCTACGTCGGGCTCCTGCGTGGTGGGGCGGCCGGAATCAGGCATTGCGGCACACGCGCGGCCGATCCGGAAGAAGACACCTCCGGACAGCGGTCTGGTGGTCACGCGAGGTCTGCATGCGCGGAGCCTGGGTGCTCATGCAGCGGCCTCGACCGATTCCAACGTGGTGATGCTGACCGATTCGCAGTCGTAGACCTTTTCCAGTTGCAGGCGCAGCGTCTCCGGTGGACGGCTGCTGTCCACGTCCAGTTGCAGATGCCAGCGGCCGGCATCGTCCGGCGCCGCAGCACCCTGGATGGCATACGGGCGGAACCCGCGGCGCTCGGTCATGCCGATCACCCGCACCAGTGCGCCTTCGGCCGACTTCAGCACCAGATCAAGCCGGTAACGCATGCGTCGTCTCCTTGGTCGCGTGTGCGGGGTTGCTGTCCAGCATGGTGCTGTTGGCGTTGTTGGGCGGCACCAGCGGCCACACGTTGGCACGCGCATCGATGGCCACATGCAGCAGGCCTGGGCCCGGTTGCGCCAGCAGGTCGGCCAGCGCGGCATCCACGTCGCCACGCGCGATGATGCGCTTGGCCGGGATGCCGAACACCTGCGCCAGGGCCGCGAAATCCGGGTTGTCGGACAGATCGATCTCGCTGTAGCGCTCGGCGAAGAACAGTTCCTGCCACTGCCGCACCATGCCCAGCGAACTGTTATCCAGCAGCACGATCTTCACCGGCAGCTTGCAGCGCGCGATGGTCACCAGTTCCTGCACGTTCATCATGAAACTGCCATCGCCGGAGACCAGCACCACGGTGCGGTCGGGGCAGGCGAACTGCGCGCCCATCGCTGCCGGCAGGCCGAAGCCCATGGTGCCCAGCGCGCCGCTGGTGAGGTGATTACGCGGATCGTTGAAGCGGCAATGCTGGGCCACCCACATCTGATGCTGGCCGACATCGCAGGCGATGATGGTGTCGGCCGGCGCCACTTCGCTCAGGCGCTTCAGCAGCGCCGGCGCATAGATATCGGTGCCGGGCGCGTCGTAGCGCGCGCCGAATTTTTCGCGGTTGGCAAAACAGCGCGTGCGCCAGGCCTGGCAGTTGCCACGTGCCGCACTCAGTGCTTTCAGACTCGTTGCCACATCGCCGGGCACCGCGATATCGGCGGTGCGCAGCTTGGAGATTTCATATGCGTCGGCATCCAGATGGATGACACGCGCGAACGGGGCGAACTCGCTCAGCTTGCCGGTGGCACGGTCGTCGAACCGTGCGCCCACCACCACCAGCAGGTCGCATTCCTGGATGGCCATATTGGCCGCACGGGTGCCGTGCATGCCCAGCATGCCCAGGTAATCCGGATGCGCATGCGGCAACGCGCCCAGGCCGCGCAAGGTGAGCGCGGTCGGGATGCCGGTGGCTTCGACAAAGCGCCGGAATGCGTCCACTGCGCCGGCCAATGCGATCCCGCCACCGCCATACACCACCGGGCGCTCGGCACCGGCGATCGCCGCCAGCGCGTCGGCCAGTTTCGCGTCCGCCGGTGCCGGCGGCGGCAACACGGCCGCTGGCACGTGCTCAGGCAGGTGCGACGCATCGGCAATCTGCACGTCCTTGGGCAGATCGATCAACACCGGGCCCGGGCGACCCTCGCGCGCAATGCGAAATGCCTCGCGCACCATCTCCGGAAGATCCTCCACACGCCGCACCAGGAAGCTGTGCTTGACGATCGGCATGGTCATGCCGAACACGTCCAGTTCCTGGAACGCGTCGGTGCCCAGCAACGGCGTGGCGACCTGGCCGGTCAGGCACACCATCGGCACCGAATCGAGCATGGCGTCGGCAATGCCGGTGACCAGGTTGGACGCGCCCGGGCCGGAGGTGGCCACGCACACGCCGACCCGGCCACTGGCACGTGCATAGCCGTTGGCGGCGAGTGCGGCGCCCTGCTCGTGGCGGACCAGGATGTGCTTGAGCCTGGAATCCACCAGGGCGTCGTAGAACGGCATGATGGTGCCGCCCGGATAGCCGAACAGCGTTTCCACGCCTTCGGCTTCCAGGGCCTGCGTCAGCCAGCGCGCGCCGTTGCGGGGCGTGCTGTGTGCGGAGGTGTTCATGCGTTGCGGACCTTCGGTGTTAAGCGGTGGGGGAGGCGGCGGCGTTACGCCGCCTGTTGATTCGCAGGTGCGGCGGCGGCCTGCTGTTCGCCGTTGAGCCACACCATCTTGGCGCGCAGCTTCTTGCCCACTTCTTCGATCGGGTGCTCCAGATCGGCCTGCTTGAACTTGCTGTAGTTCGGCAGGCCGGCTTCGTACTCGGCCACCCAGTTCTTCGTGAAGGTACCGTTCTGGATGTCGGTCAGCACGTCCTTCATGCGCGCCTTGGTGCTGGCGTCGATCACGCGCGGGCCGCTGACATAGTCGCCGTATTGTGCGGTTTCGGAGACGAATTCCAGCATGCGGGTGATGCCGCCTTCGTAGAACAGGTCCACGATCAACTTCAATTCGTGCAGCACTTCGTAGTACGCGATTTCCGGCTGGTAGCCGGCTTCCACCAATACTTCGAAACCGGCCTGCACCAGCGACGAGGCGCCGCCGCACAGCACCGCCTGCTCGCCGAACAGATCGGTTTCGGTCTCTTCCTTGAAGGTGGTCTTGATGATGTTGGCGCGCGCGCCGCCCAGGCCGCCGGCATAGGTCAGCGCGAACTGCTCGGCCTTGCCGCTGGTGTCCTGATACACCGCATAGATGCACGGCACACCGCGGCCGATCTCATATTCGCGACGCACTAGCGCGCCCGGGCCCTTGGGCGCGACCAGCACCACGTCCAGATCGGCGCGCGGTTTGATCATGTCGAAATGCACGTTCAGGCCATGCGCGAACAACAGGCAGGCGCCCTGTTTCATGTTCGGGGCGATGACCTCTTCATAGAGCTTCTTCTGCACCATGTCCGGGGTCAGGATGGCGACCAGGTCGGCGCTCTTGACCGCTTCGGCCGGGGTCACGACGGTGAAGCCGTCGGCCTGCGCCTTGGATTCGGTCGGGCCACCGGCACGCAGGCCGACGGTGACGTCGAAGCCGGAATCGCGCAGGTTCAGCGCATGCGCGCGGCCCTGGCTGCCGTAGCCGATGATCGCGATTTTCGGTTGGATGTCGTTGCTCATGAAGGTGTCCTTGCGGGGTTGGCAGTGGAAAGAGATCAGCCGGCAGTGCAGACACTGGCCGGCTGAGCAAAGCGGGGATGAGCAACGCCGCCGCACATGCAGGCGCAGACAGCAGCGCCGGTGCGGGCATTGCTGGAAGACGTTCTGGCGATGGTGGTGATGTCGTTCATGTCATTCGAAACTTTTGGTGATCCCTGAAACGCGAAACCCCGCGCCGTTGCCGGTGCGGGGTCTGATCGAAGCCTTGTGTGTCTGTTGCCTACACGAAGTCTCGTCCCGCACCGGTTGGCGAGGTAATAAGTACGAGCACGAGAAACGACGCTGCCGGCACGCCGAAGGGCGCGGACATCGGAGCGTTCGAGGTGGTATGGCGGTGCGGCATGGGCCTGAGATAACCACCGCCGGCGGTGGGGTGTCAACCCTTGCGGCTGAAACATCCGCAATCATACGGCTGGCGGTGCGCCAGGCCGCATGACAGCAGCATGGTTGCGGCTGAAACCGGATCGCCCGCGCGCCGGAATCGCCAACGGACATCACCAACTGCGCGGCTTTTCCGTGCGCGATGGCATCGAACGAGCGCCGCGACAGAGGCCGCTGGTATGGTGAGTGCTTCATCCGTCGTGTCATGGGGAGCTGTTGATCATGCGTCGCGTACCTGTCTTGCTGGTGTCTGCCCTGGCCCTACTCGCGCCGCCTCTCGGCGCCGCCGACCGGATCACCGGGCAGCCCTTCGCCACCCGCTCGGAAGTCATTGCGCCGCATACCATGGCCGCGACCTCGCAACCGCTGGCGACCCAGATCGCCCTGGACGTGATGAAGAACGGCGGCTCGGCGGTCGACGCGGCGATCGCGGCCAATGCGGCGCTGGGCCTGATGGAGCCCACCGGCAACGGGGTGGGCGGGGATCTGTTCGCGATCGTGTGGGACCCCAAGACCAGCAAACTTTACGGCTACAACGGTTCGGGCCGCTCGCCCAAGTCGCTGACCCTGGCCGAGTTCCAGCGTCGTGGCCTGAAGGACATTCCGCCCACCGGCCCGCTGCCGGTCTCGGTGCCGGGCGCAGTCGACGGCTGGTTCGCGCTGCATGAGCGCTTCGGGCGCAAGCTGATGGCGCAGAACCTGGCGCCGGCCATCCGCTACGCGCACGAAGGCCATCCGGTGGCTGAAACCATTGCCTATTACTGGGACCGTTCGGTACCGCGCCTGTCGCAATACCCCGGCTTCAAGGAGCAGTTCACCATCGACGGCCACGCCCCGCGCAAGGGCGAGCTGTGGAAGAACGCGAACCTGGCCAACACCCTGCAGCAGATCGCCGACGGCGGCCGCGATGCGTTCTACAAGGGCGAGATCGCGCGCACCATCGGTGCCTACTTCAAGGCCAATGGCGGCTACCTGAGCTACGAAGACATGGCCAGCCATCAAGGCGAGTGGGTGGAGCCGGTCAGCACCAACTATCGCGGCTACGACGTCTGGGAACTGCCGCCCAACAGCCAGGGCATCGCCGCACTGCAGATGCTCAACATCCTGGAAGGCTACGATTTTTCCAAGATCCCGTTCGGCTCGGCCGAGCATGTGCACCTGTTCACCGAGGCCAAGAAGCTGGCGTTTGCCGACCGTGCGCGCTTCTACGCCGACCCGGCCTTCCAGCCCGCACCGCTGGCCAGGCTGGTGTCCAAGGACTACGCCGCCCAGCGCCGCGCGCTGATCTCCATGGACAAGGCGCTCAAGGAAGTACAGCCGGGCACACCCAAGCAACTGGAAGAGGGCGACACCATCTACATGACCGTGGCCGATGCCGACGGCATGATGGTGTCACTGATCCAGTCCAACTACCGCGGCATGGGCAGCGGCATGGCGCCGCCGGGGCTGGGCTTCATCCTGCAGGACCGCGGCGAGATGTTCGTGCTGAAGAAGGATCACCCCAACGGCTACGCGCCGGGCAAGCGGCCGTTCCAGACCATCATCCCGGCCTTCGTCACCAAGGACGGCAAGCCGTGGCTGAGCTTCGGCGTGATGGGCGGTGCGATGCAGCCGCAGGGCCATGTGCAGATCGTGATGAACCTGGTGGACTTCCACATGAATCTGCAGGAAGCCGGCGACGCGCCACGTATCCAGCATGAAGGCTCCACCGAGCCGACCGGCCAGGCCACGGCGATGAGCGATGGTGGCGAGGTCAATCTGGAGACCGGCTTCTCCTACGACACCATCCGTGCCTTGATGCGCAAGGGCCATCGGGTGATCTTTGCCGACGGCCCATATGGCGGCTATCAGGCGATAGCCCGCGATCCTGCCAGCGGGGTGTATTACGGCGCTTCGGAAAGCCGCAAGGATGGGCAGGCCGCCGGATATTGAGCGGGCTGGCGCGGTGCCGCGCGCGACTCAACTCCAGGCCCGGCGCGCCGCTAATGCTATCGATGGATTAGGAGTCCCCATGAGCTCGATGCAATCGCCCGACCCGCCGTCGCAGATACAGGCGGCCCAGCTTCCCGACGCGCCGGTGGCCCTGCTGCGGCTTTCGGCCGAGGCCTGTCTGGTGGCGTGCAACCGCGCCGGCCTGGACGTGCTGGGCAAGACCGCCGGCGAGTTGCAGGGCGCGCCGGCATCGGTGCTGTGGGGATTGAGCGCAACCGATCTGGTCGGCGAAGAGGGCGTCTGGGCGGCACCGGGCGACGATCCGGCGCGGCGCGTGCGCTACGTGCGCGAGCGCGCGCACGGCGGCTGGATGCTGTCGCTGCCGCACGTGGAAACCGCAATCCTGCTGCGCGAAGCCACCCGTCTGGCCGATGGCAGCCGCCCGGTGCCGATTTCGCCGCTATTGCAGCCGTTGGTGGCGCGCCTGCAGGCCGAGCACGAAGACCGCACGGTGCTTGAGCGCACCGCGCAGGCGCTGGCCGGCTGCGAACTCGAACTGCTGTTGCCGCCCGGGTTGGCGGAAACCGAGATGGGCCGCCGTTTGCAGGCCGGCTTCGGCAATTTGGCCGAAGCGATCCGGCAGGCCGTGGCGCTGTCGGTGCAGATCGCCGCTGAAGTGCCGCCGCTGGTAGCCGAAAACGACGAGATGGTGCGCCAATCGCAAGCCCAGACCGAAGCGCTGGACGGCGCGCGCATGGCGGTGGAACGGCTCTCGTCCAGCCTGCACGACGTCAATGCCGAGCTGGGGCAGGTGATCGCGCTGGCGGCCAGTGCCGATGACAGTGCGCGGCAGGGCGTGGCGGCGGCGCACGCGCTGGGCCAGGCCATGCACGAAGTGGAGCGCCGGGCCGCGCGCGCCGGCGAGGTCATCGAAGTCATCGACTCGGTGGCGTTCCAGACCAATATCCTGTCGATCAATGCCAGCATCGAAGCGGCGCATGCCGGCGATGCCGGGCGCGGCTTTGCGGTGGTCGCCACCGAAATCCGCCGCCTGGCAGAGCGCGCCGCAGCGGCAGCACGCGACGTGCGCGCCATCCTCGCCGAAACCAGCGCCGCGGTAGGCGAGGGTGCGGCCTCCGCGCGCGGCACCGAAGCGGTGCTCGACGGCATCACCCGCGTGCTTGGGCAGGCCAGCAGCGCGATGACCACGGTGGCCGGGCGCATCCAGGCACAGGACGGCGAGATCCGCGGCATCGAGCGCGCCGTGGATGGCGTGGTGGCCCTGGGGCGCAGCAATCTGCAGCACGCCGCGCATGTGGCCGAACGCAGCGAAGCGCTGGAGCGCGGTACCGAAACCCTGCGCGATTGCGTGGGCTTGTTCCGGTTGCCGGCCGACCCGCTGCAGGTGCCCCGGCACGCGCGCGTCAAGGAGCTGGCCGTGGCCACCGCAGGCAAGATCGGGGCGGCATTGGCGCAGGCCATTGCGCGCGGCCAGATCGATGAAGCCGCATTGTTTGCCCGTACCTACACGCCGATCGCCGGTGTCGAACCGCCCAAGTTCACTACCGACTTCGACGCGCTCTGCGATCAGGTGTTGCCGCCGCTGCAGGAGCCGCTGCTGGATGCGCACCCGTGGATCGTGTTTGCCATCTGCGCCAATCCCGACGGCTACGTGCCCACCCACAACCTGCGCTTCACCCAAGCGCTGACCGGCGATGCCAAGCGCGACCTGGTCGGCAACCGCACCAAGCGCAAGTTCACCGACCGCGTCGGCCGCAGCGTCGGCGCACACACCGACCCGTACCGCCTGCAGGTCTACCGCCGCGACACCGGTCAGATCATGTTCGACCTGTCGGCCCCGATCTTCGTCGATCGCAAGCACTGGGGCGGCCTGCGGGTGGGTTACACGCTGGAGTGAGCGGCGCTGCGCTTACTGCGGTGCGGCAGGTACCCGACCGCTCGCAGATGTAGTTGCCGCACTGCCCAGCTGTTTGGCGAGGAATTGTTCAAGCGTGCGGTAGAACGCGATCTGATTGGCCTCCTTGTAAAACCCGTGGCCTTCCTTGGGCACGGACACCCATTGCGGCGCGTTGCCGCTGCGTGTCAGCGCAGCACGCAGGCTCTTGGCCTGCGCAAATGGCGCGCGCTCGTCCTCTTCGCCATGCACCAGCAGTACCGGTGCCTTGATTCGATCGGCCAATGAGACAGGCGAGTGCGCAGCAAGGTCGGCAGCGTCGCGACCGATGACGCGTTCCAGATAATTGACGCCGTAATCGCTCTGATTGATGTCGCCCTTGCTGTACATCATCTGCAGGTCGTAGATGCCGGCCATGCCAACCGCGCAGCGAAACAGCTCGGGTGCCTTCACCTGCACCATCATTGCCGCGTACGCGCCAAAACTGGCTCCGTAGCTGCAGATACGCGCCGGATCGGCCAGGCCCTGCGCGATTGCCCAGCGCACGCCATCGACCAGATCGTCCTGGATCCGTTCACCCCACTGGCGGTAGCCGGCGCGCTCGAAGGTATTGCCGCGCCCCAGGCCGCCGCGATAATTGACCTGCAGTACCAGATAACCGCGGCTGGCGAGGAATTGCGCATCGGTATCGAACGCCCAACCGTCTCCGTCGGCATGCGGGCCACCGTGCGGGAGCAGGATCATCGGAGCCGGCGCGCCCTGGCCGGCCGTGGCCGGAACGGTCAGTACGCCATCGAGTGTCAGCCCATCACGGGCCTGGAACCGCACCATGCGCCGTTCGCCCATCAGCGTCGCCGGCAGGGCGCGCCGGGCTTTGATGACCAGCTTGAGCGTATTGGTCGGGCGATTGAAGATGTACCAGGCGCCGGCATCGCGGTCGCTGTAGGCCTTGAGCAGCAGGGTGCTGCCATCCTCGGTGAAGTTGATGAAATCCACGTACTGCCCCGCCAGCGTCTCGCTGAGGCTGCGATGCAGTTGTGCCTGGGACGTGTCCTGCGCGAAGTAGCGCAGCGTGGGTCGGCCCGGTCCAAGCCGCGCGGCGAACGGTGCAAATGGCGTTGGTCCCCACTGCAGATCATCCACGTCGTAGAACGGATCGGACGCCAGCACGCTGCGCTGCTGACCATCCTGGTCGCTGGATATCAAAGACGACGGGCCGCCGCCTTCGCTGTACCAGCCATAGACGCGCCCGGGCTGCTCGGCAAACGCCACCGGACGCCAGTTGGCCTGGATGTGGGTCAGTGGCGTCCAGCTGTTTGCGGCACGGCGAAACAGCAGTGAGTTGTCCTGGTCATCGGTGCCGTATGCGTACTGCGCCACGCCTTCATTGTCGAGCACGAAGCGCAGGCGCGGGACATCGATGTCGGCCATCAACCGATGGGTCGTGGTGTTCGCATCCACGTCGTAGAGCATCGAGTGGCGCGAATCCAGCGACAGGCGGCGCATGTAGAAATGGCCATTGCGACGGCTCGGCAACCCTTCGATATAGCCGAATCCACGCTCCAGCCCTGCATTGCGGGTGCTTTGCTGGTAGCCATACACATAGCGTTGGTTGCTGCCATCCAGGTCGGTGGCAATGATCTCGCCCATCGGCATCGGCTCCTCCAGCGAGCCGAGCTTGCGGCCCTTGCCAATGACCAGACGCCGATCGCTGACCCAGGCAATACGCACCGGCAATTCGTAGCGCGGCAGGCGCAGCATGGTAGTGGATTGCATGTCCGCGATCCGGTAGACCACCAGGGCGTAACTGCCCTCCCCGAGATCTGCACTCACCGCAAGATGCTTGCCGTCCGGAGACATCGAGGGGGACGAGATCGGCCCGGATTCGACGAATGCCTCTGCGGGCGGCGGCTCCGCCATTCCAGCGCAGGTCATTGATCCCAGCAGCATTGCCGCCAGCAAGGCACTCCATTGCATCCTGCGCATCGTGTCTTCCGTTCCCCTGTTTCACAAGAAGATAACGAAGCGGGATGGCGGGTGGCAAGAGGGCGCAAAAGAAAGCCGCCGGAGGCCGGCGGCAAGGGAGAGAGAGCGGGTTTCTGGTTGTTGTGCTGACACGCTAGCCAGCCAGGGTGCCAGGCGAATGTCGCCGCATGTCAGTCATTCGGCGCGTTCATTGAGTGGTTTCGACCGTGAGGCGGGATGCTGCAAAAGCCTGCGTCTACAACCCGACGATGTGGTTTAATCGCCGCCGAAGTGGGGGTACCGCAGCGCGCTGCGGTTGAGATAGTCCCTTCGAACCTGATCCGGCTCATACCGGCGTAGGGAAGCTTCGTTAGATGCGAGGGTCCGTGCCTGCACGGGCACCTGAGTGTTGAGCGCCGCCGCTTCGTCCGCACTGCGACTCCTTCGCAGGGCCAGCACACAGGACGAATGCCATGAATGCCGCGCCCACCGTTTTGCAGCAACAAGCCCAGTCGCTGTCCCAGGCTGTGACCCAGCCGATTCCCGGCTCACGCAAGATCTTCGTGCAAGGCTCGCGCGCGGATCTGCAGGTACCGATGCGCGAGATTGCATTGACGCAAACGCCCACCTTGTTCGGTGGCGAAGACAATGCGCCGCTCAGCGTCTACGACACCTCCGGGCCCTACACCGACCCACAGGCCGCCATCGATCTGGCTGCCGGTCTGGCACCGCTGCGCACGCAGTGGATTGCAGAGCGCGGCGATACCGTGGCGCTGGATGGATTGAGTTCCAGCTTCGGGCGCGGACGCGAGCACGATGCGCGGCTGGATGCGGTGCGTTTCCCGGCGCGTCGTCTGCCGCGTGTGGCTCGGGAAGGCGCCAACGTCACCCAGATGCATTACGCACGGCGCGGCATCATCACGCCGGAGATGGAGTTCGTGGCGATCCGTGAAAACCAGCGGTTGGAGGCGGTGACCGATGCGATCTTGCGCAAGCAGCATCCCGGCGAGTCGTTCGGTGCGGCGATCCAGCAGCGCATCACGCCGGAATTCGTGCGTGACGAGATTGCACGCGGCCGTGCGATTCTGCCCAACAACATCAATCACCCGGAAAGCGAACCGATGATCATCGGTCGCAATTTCCTGACCAAGATCAACGCCAACATCGGCAACAGCGCGGTGTCTTCGGGCATCGCCGAAGAAGTGGAAAAACTGGTGTGGTCGATCCGCTGGGGCGGCGACACGGTGATGGACCTGTCCACCGGCAAGCACATCCACGAAACACGCGAGTGGATCATCCGCAATTCGCCGGTGCCGATCGGCACGGTGCCGATCTACCAGGCGCTGGAAAAAGTGGACGGGCGTGCCGAAGCGCTCACCTGGGAGATTTTCCGCGACACATTGATCGAGCAGGCCGAGCAAGGCGTGGATTACTTCACCATCCATGCCGGTGTGCTGTTGCGCTACGTGCCGCTTACCGCAAAACGCGTCACCGGTATTGTCTCGCGTGGTGGCTCGATCATGGCCAAGTGGTGTCTGGCGCATCACAAGGAGAATTTTCTCTACACGCACTTCGAGGACATCTGCCAGATCATGAAAGCCTACGACGTGGCATTTTCGCTGGGCGATGGCCTGCGCCCGGGTTGTATTGCCGATGCCAACGATGCGGCGCAATTCGGCGAGCTGGAGACGTTGGGCGAGTTGACCAGGCTCGCCTGGCAGCACGACGTGCAGACCATGATCGAAGGCCCGGGCCATGTGCCGATGCAGTTGATCAAGGAAAACATGGACAAGCAGCTGCGCGAATGCGGCGAAGCGCCGTTCTACACCCTGGGGCCGTTGACCACTGATATCGCGCCCGGTTACGACCACATCACCAGCGCGATTGGCGCGGCGATGATCGGCTGGTTCGGCACGGCGATGCTCTGCTACGTCACGCCGAAGGAGCACCTGGGTCTGCCCAACCGGCAGGACGTGCGCGACGGCATCATGGCCTACAAGATCGCCGCACACGCGGCCGACCTCGCCAAGGGACATCCCGGGGCGCAGGTGCGCGACAACGCCCTGAGCAAGGCGCGTTTCGAATTCCGTTGGGACGACCAGTTCCACCTCGGGCTGGATCCGGAAAAGGCCAGGGAGTTTCATGACGAAACCCTGCCCAAGGACGCGCACAAGCTGGCGCACTTCTGCTCGATGTGCGGGCCGCACTTCTGTTCCATGAAGATCACCCAGGACGTACGCGACTACGCGGCCGAGCACGGCATGGGCGCCGAGCACGCGTTGTCGGCCGGCATGGAAGAAAAGGCGTCGCAGTTCCTGGCGCAGGGCGCACAGGTGTATCGCGCGTCCTGATGCCGCCAGGCTCCCGCCGCCTGGCTCGCGCGACGAGGTCGCTTAGCAGGAATTCAGGTTTTCGCGCACAGATCGCGTCGTGGTGCGCAAGTGCCATGGTGCGATCGCGCTGCAAGCGATTACACAACACAAGGCTCTCGACGGTTTTACCTGAATCGCAGATAAAAAAATCGCGCCAGAAGGCGCGAAGGGAACATCGTCGTTATTTGAATTCGTCGGCGAGAGAGAGAGAGCCTGACGTCGCCGCCTGTCATAGGAAGCAACGGGGCATAGGGTAAAATTTGCACCAAATGGATGCATGACACAGTTGGTCGTGGTCCTTTGCTGAATTTGGCGTTTCGCGCGGATTGCGTGATGCGTCCTTTGTTGTCCTTGCATGCCGATGCGTGTTTTTTGCCGATGAGTGTTCCTCCCGTTACTGCAATGCCCTCTGGCCGGCTGCGTGTCGGCTCGTGCGTGGTCGACGTTGCCTCGCGCGAAGTGCATGCGCCCGGAGCCAGACGTGTGGCGCGGCTGGCGCCCAAATCCCTGGCGGTCCTGCTGAGCCTGGCGCGGCAGCCGGGGCAGGTGGTCACGCGTGAGCAGCTGCTCGCCGATGTGTGGCCCGATACCTTGCCCACCAACGACGTGGTCACCCAGGCGGTGACGCAGCTGCGCAAGGCGCTGGCCACTCATGGGAGCCAGCGCTCGGAGCACATCGAAACGATTGCCAAGACCGGCTATCGGCTGATGGCGCCGGTGGCGTGGGAGACGGAGAGTGACTCGCTGGTGGCGCAGGTGCCGGGCGCGCATTCGCTGTCGCATGCGCAGGCGCCCTCAGTTCTGGATGCAGCGCTGCCCGCGCCTGCAGCGCGCGTGAGTGCAACAGCGCCGACCATCCCTGTTCCCGCACCGGCGGCAGGTCCATCTTTGCGCGCTGCTACGATGACGCCGCGGCGGCGACGCTGGATGGCTTTGGCGATCGCGGGCGTGGCCTTGCTGGCGGTGCTCGGACTGGCGCTGCGCACGCTCTGGCTGCATGCGCCGGCCGACCCGGTGGCGACATCGAGCGCAGTGCCTGGCAGCCCCAAACGACCGTACCAGGTGATTACCGCAGGCGGCGGATTCGATCTCACTCCCAGCCTGTCGCCGGACGGCCGCATGGTCGCGTATGCATCGTTGACCAGCGATCGTCCGGGGACGTCGATCCTGGTCAAGACGACCGACAACGCCTACCCGCGCGTGCTGGAAACACCGGCGCCCGGCATCTCCGATCGCCTGCCTGCGTGGTCGCCGGACGGCCGTGAGATTGCGTTCTCCAGGCAGGCTCCGGATGGAAGCTGCAGGGTCATGATTGCGGCGGCAAGCGGCCCGGCCGCAGCGCGCGAGGTGGTCCGCTGCGATGGCGCGGACATGCTCAGTTTCAGCTGGTCGCCCGACGGGCGTGCGTTGTTGTTCGGCAGCATGACCGGCGCACAGGAGGGCGCGCGGATTCGGCGCCTGGATCTGGACACCGGGCAGTGGCAGGCGCTGCGCTACAGCGCGGAGCCGGGCGACTTCGACTACGCGCCGCGCTATTCCCCGGACGGGCAGTGGATCGTGTTCCTGCGCAACCCGCAGCTTGGCGACCTGTGGCGGATGCCTGCGCAGGGCGGCACCGCCGAGCGGTTGACGCATGACAATGCCGATATTCGCGGTTGGAGCTGGTTACGCGACGGGAGCGGGCTGGTATTCGGGCGCCGCGTGGATAGCGAGGCGCGTTTGTATCGGCTGGATCTGGTCGATCGCAGCCTGCATGACCTGGGCGTGGACGATGCGCAGGCGCCGGACGTGGCGCACGACCACCTGGTCTTCGTGCAGCGCAAGCCGCAGTTTGGTGTGTATCAGGTCATTCATGACCCCATGAATGGCGGCTACATCCGGCGCCGCCTGTTTCCCTCCAGCGGGCGCGATGACCAGCCGATGATCGCGCCGGACGGTCGCCAACTCATCTTCGCCTCCAACCGCTCCGGTGCATATGGGCTGTGGTGGGGCGACGTCACCCAGCCCAGCTCGGTGCGGCTGATCGAAGGCCTGCGGCCAGATGCGCGGCAGGCGGCGGATTGGTCCGCCGACTCGCGCAAGGTGCTGGTCAGCGGTAGCGATGCCGACGGGCATGCGGCGCTGTTCGAAGTGACCCCGGGGACTGGCAAGGCCGTGCGCCTTGCGGTGCCCCAGGCGCGGCCGTTGCAGGCGATCCATCTTCCCGATCCTGATCGCTTGCTGGTCGTGGCTGCGGCCGACGATGGCCACACCTTCGCCACGCTGTACGACCGCCGCAGTACGCCGTGGCGCGTGCTGGCCACACTGGCGGACGTGTCGCAGCTACGGCTGGACCGGGTCAGCGGGCAGGTGCTGTTCACGCATCTGAGTGGCGGCGGGCTGTGGCAGATCGCGCCGACGCTGGCGGCCGATACGCTGCAGCCGGTGGACCCGCAGCAGCCGACGCGCTGGCGGTATCGCAGCTGGGCGCCCGGAACCAATGGTCAGGTGCACTATCTGTCGTCCAGCGACAGTTGCGCGACGCATGACAGCGAGCTGCGCAGCCAGCATGCGCAATGCCTGGACGTGGCGAAGTTCACCACCATCAACGGCTTCAGCCTCGACCAGCGCAGCGGCGCGATGTATGTCGCGCTGGCGGAAGAGGATGGCAGTTCGATCGCCTATATGGCACTGCCCGAACGTTCGTCTGTCTCCGTCGGCTTCATATCCAACTTGTTGACGATATTGAGAAAAGTCGCCTCGTAATTTATTCGGAAAGGCTTCGGATCGATTTCGGCACACCTTCGTCGGAACTTCCTGACTCACGCCAGATTCGGCAAAACACTGCGCCCTCTTTTGTAAACGGGGCTGCCAACATGCAACAGGTCATCACTGCCGATCGCGGGCTCGCGCTGTCATTGGACGGCGCCAGCGAGTCGACCTCGACCACGTGTCTGGCAGTGTCGCGTCTGGGCAGCATCCGCACGACGTCCGCCACCTTCACGCTGTGGGTGCAGCTGCGCGGCCGTGCCTGGGTGGAATCCAAAGAGGGCCGCTTTCGTCTGCGTGCCGGCGACTGGATCGCCTTCGACAAGGATTCGCACCCCACCGTGCAGGCCGATCGCAGTGCCCTGTGCGTGGGCGTCAGCCTGGATGGCGACAGCCTGCAGTCGCTGGCCGAGTTGACCGATGCCACGCTCTACCCGGGGCGCAGCCACTTGTCGCGCAGTGATCTGCGCATCGCGTTACGGCTCTGGCGCAATGCGGCCCTGCAGAACGGTGGCGCGTCCGCGCGCCCGTTGTTGCTGCACCTGGCGGCGATGCAGCGCGACTTCATCGAACAAGAGCAGCGTTGCCCAGGTCGCTCGCGTAGCCGCCGCCGTCAGGTGTTCGGTCGCATGCAGCGTGCGCGGCTGTACCTGGAAGGCAACAGCGACCGGGTAGTACGCATCAGCGAACTGGCGCAGCTGACCAACTTCTCCAGCTGGTATGTCTCCAAGACCTTCCAGAGCCTGTACGAAGAGAGCCCGCAGGCCTTATCGGCCCGCTTGCGCCTGGAGCGCGCCTCCGACTTGTTGCGCGATACCTCGATGATGATCGGCGAAGTGGCAGCCGCCAGCGGCTTCGACAATTGCTGCAGTTTTGCGCGTGCATTTCGTGCGCGCTTTGGTGTCTCCGCATCGCACTACCGCGACCAGGCGACCAATCCGCCAGATTCGGCAAAGCCACGTAACGTGACGCGCAAAGCGACGGCGTTCACGCAATCGTAATTTGCACAGGGGCGCTTAACGCGCCACTAACGAACCCTGGAGAGATTGATGAACCTTCGCACTTCCGCAGTGCGGCTGGGCCTTTTGCCCGCCGGTATTGCGATCGCGTTGACGCCGGCTTTTGCCGCCAATGCACAAGAGCAGTCCGCCGCCCCGTCGACCACGACGCTGGACCGCATCGAAATCACCGGCTCGCGCATTCGCTCGGTCGACGTCGAAACCGCACAGCCGGTATTCACCGTCTCCCAGCAGGACATCCAGAAGTCCGGCCTGGTGAGCGTTGGCGACATCCTCCAGAACCTGTCGATCGCCGGTACGCAGACTTACAGCAAGGCTGCCGTGCTGACCTCGGACCCGGAACAGGGCGGCCAGTACGTCAATCTCTACAACCTGAACGAAAACCGCACCCTGGTGTTGGTGAACGGCAAGCGTTGGACCAGCAGCCTGAACGGCCTGACCGACATGTCCACCATTCCCAGCTCGCTGATCGAGCGCATCGAAGTCCTGAAGGACGGCGCCTCGGCGATCTACGGCTCCGATGCCGTTGCCGGTGTGGTCAACATCATCCTGCGCCAGAACTATGACGGCGCGGAAGCGTCGGCGTATTTCGGCCAGAACGGTCGTGGCGACGGTTCCAAGGAGCAGTACTCCTTCACCGCCGGCACCACCACCGACCGTGCCTCGCTGGTGTTCGGTGCCAACTACACCAATGAAGATCCGGTTTGGGCCAAGGATCGCGCGCTGACCCGTTATTCGGCCGGCCCGAACCACATCGAAGACAGCCTGAGCGCGACCGGTCCGTGGGGCCGTTTCACTTCTAACGGCGAAACCTACATCCTCAACCACACCGGTTCGTTCGACGGCCGTGGCGTGGGTGCGGATTCGCGCAACATCGCCAACTACCACAACGACATCACCACCGACGACTACTACAACTCCGTCGACCAGATGATGTTGCAGCAGTCCAGCCGCAACAAGTCGATCTTCACCACCGGCAGCTACAACCTGACCGACAGCCTGACCTTCAAGTCGACTGCGATGTACTCCGAGCGCGACTCGAACCGTCAGATCGCCGGCTACCCGCTGCAGGCGTCTTCGCAGCCGCAGTTCCCGGTCGCCATCAGTGGCAGCAGCTACTACAACCCGGTCGGCCAGGACATCACCAGCTGGTTCCGCCGCACCATCGAACTGCCGCGCACCACCGAAAGCAACGTCAAGACCCTGCATTTCGATGCGGCGCTGGAAGGCGTATTCGACGTTGGTAGCCACGGCTGGAACTGGGACGTGGGCTTCAACTACAACAAGTACGATGTGACGCAGGTGTCGCGCGGCAACATCAACTTGCTGGCGCTGCAGAAGGCACTGGGTCCTTCGTTCCTCAATGCGCAGGGTCAGGTGCAGTGCGGTACCGCAGCGGCTCCGATCGCCCTGGGTACCAGCAATGCGCTAGGTCAGTGCACCCCGTTCAACATCCTGGGTGGCCCGTCGGCCTCCACGCCGAACGCGCTGCAGTACATCAATGCGCTGGGTCAGGCAACGCAGCAGAGCCTGAGCAAGCAGTGGACCGCCAACGTCACCGGTGGCCTGTTCGATCTGCCGGCCGGTGAGCTGGGCTTCGCCGCAGGCGTCGAACACCGCGAAATCAGCGGTTACGACTATCCGGATCAGCTGTCCAGCGCCGGTTACACCACCGACCTGGCTGCACAGGCCACGGAAGGTCGCTACCAGACCAACGAAGCCTACCTGGAGCTGTTGATCCCGGTGTTGAAGGATCTGCCGGGCGCCAAGGAACTGTCGTTCGACGTGGCTGCGCGTTACAGCAACTACAGCCGTTTCGGCGACACCACCAACAGCAAGTTCAGCTTCACCTGGAAGCCGATCGACGACCTGCTGGTGCGTGGTACCTACTGCACCGGTTTCCGTGCGCCGACGCTGTCGGACACCTTCGGTGGCGGCTCGCAGACGTTCGATACCTTCACCGATCCGTGCGACGCCACCTTCGGCTCCCTGGGCAACGCAGGCGTGGCAGCACGCTGCGCCGGCGAAGGCCTGCCGGCCGGTTACCGTCAGACCGACACCGCGGGCAACCCGGTGACCCGTCGCGACGTGCAGGGCAACGCGCCGTTCAATTCGGGCGTGGGCAACGCCGAGCTTGAGCCGGAATACAGCATCACCCGTACCGTGGGCATGGTGTACAGCCCGCATTGGGTGCAGGGCCTGGATTTCTCGCTGGACTGGTATCGCATCTCGATCTCCAACATCATCACTTCGCTCACTGCCAATGATGTGTTGAACAACTGCTACCTCAACAACCTGGCCAGCTACTGTGCCGACTACGGTCGCGACCCGATCAGTGGTCAGGTCACCACGCTGAGCCGCGGTAACGTCAACCTGGGTCGTCTGGAAACCGAAGGCTACAACTTCGGCGTGCGTTACCGCATGCCGGAAACCGCCTACGGCAAGTTCGCCGTCAACCTGGACACCAACTACCTGGCAACCTACAAGTCGCAGGCGGAAGCCGGCGCAGAGTGGGCAAACTCGGCCGGTTACTGGAACTTCCCGCGCGTGCGTGCCACCTTGGGTCTGGACTGGTCGCTGGGTTCGCTGTCGGCCAACTGGAACCTGCGTTACTACGGCGGTTTCCGTGATTACTGCTGGGATGCAGCGGCAGGCATCGAGTGCAACAACCCGAACTACCAGACGCCGAATCCGGGCTGGGGCGGCGGCACCGGTTCCAACAAGAAGGGCTCGATCTCCTATCAGGACGTCTCGGTCACCTGGCAGGCTCCGTGGGACGGCAGCGTGACCGTCGGCGCCCGCAACATCTGGAACAAGCAGCCGCCGATCACCTATTCGATTACCAACAGCAGCACCGCGGCGATCGATCCGATGCTCGACTACGACCGCTTCCTGTTCGTGCAGTACAACCAGCGCTTCTGATCATCGAAGCGATGTAAGTGTGTCGAAAAAAGCGGGCCGAAAGGCCCGCTTTTTTGTGCCCGCCACTGAGCGGGCCTTCCGTGCGGCGTGCCTATGAGGCGCGCTGGTGAGCGCCAAGCTGCTGCATCTCCGGTGCGATGCGTACGCGCTGCTCCAGCGCCTGTGGAGGGCTCGCTGCGACACCACAGCGGTGCGTGGGGGATTTACGATTGTCCGACTGCGTATGAGCAGTCCGATATGGACTGATGCCGGTTACCAGCGTCACCACCGCAGGTGCCTGAAGCCATGGCTGGTGCCATGCTTGGTCCAAAGGCCAATCGCTACCGCGTTGGGATGGATTCGGCTGCATCATTGCAGGGTCTGCATGTCCGTGGGGTCCTGCCACGCGCGGAGTTGCTGACCCTGCAGGCCGGCGCCCTTCAGATGTGCATCGTGCATCCTGCCCGCGTCACGCTGTGGCGAAACACCAAAAGAAAAAGGCGCGATGTCATCGCGCCTTTCGTCCTTCTATCGCCGTCTTTACCGTCGCCGCTTACGCTTCGGCAAGCCCCAGCAAGGTATCGGCCTGCTCGCGCCAGGCCGGCAGGCGGGTGATCACGCCCACCTTGGACAGATACTCTTCGTCCACCGCCTCGCCGCTGGCCAGTGCGGTGGCCACGTGCACCGCGCCGGTGACCCAGAAGCTGCGCAGGCTGGAGCGCTGCGGATGCCGATGGAACGCCACTGCCTCGATGATCGGCATCGGCAGGCCCCATAGGCCCAGCAGATACGCGCCGGCTTCGGTGTGGCCCAGGCGCTCGTCGCCGCCTTCCAGCAGCGGCTCGCGCTCGTCGCGCACGCCGGGCAGCAGCAGGCCGATATCGGCCAGCAGGGCCGCCGTGGACCCCAACTCTGCACTGGTCGGTGGCAACACCTTTGCTGCCAGTCGCGAAGAGAGCAGGGCGCGACGCTGCATCGCGCTACGCTCGGCCGGGGTCAATGTCTGTACCGAGAAGACTTCGCTCGCCAGCACCAGGTCGCGCAAGGTCGCCACGCCCAGACGGGTCACCGCAGTCCGCAGGTCGGTGATGCTGCGGCCGCCGGAAAAGAACGCCGAATTGCACAATTGCAGCACCTTAGCCGCAATCGCCGGGTCGCCGGCGATCAACTTGGCGATGTCGGCCGCATCAGCGCCATCGTCTTCTTCCAGCGCGTGCATCAGACTCAGATACAGATGCGGCGGCGAGGGTAGTTTTTCGATGCGCCCGATGGCAGCGCGCAAGCGCGGGTTGCTGAGCAGATCGCGCAGTTCTTCCAGGCTGGTCACCGCCTCGAGCAGCACTTCCGGGGCCAGTGGCATCGGCAGGAAACGATGGGCCACGCCAATGATGCGGGCTGGCGGCGTGCGCTGGCCATCCTGCGCATCGATCAGTGCGATCCGGATGGTGTCCGGGCGCAAGGTGCGGATCTGCCCCAGCAAGGTGGCGGCAGTCAGGTCCGGCAACACCGGTGCAACGATGACCGCATCGAACGGCGACAACGCGGCAGCTTCGATCGCCGAATTTCCATCGGCCACCTGCTGCGCCTGCCACTGATCGCCGAGATCGGCGACATAGTCGATCAGGTCGGACGGAAGACTGGCTTCGTCCCCAACAAACAGAATACGCAAGACACTTCCCCAGAAGTCACCGGCGGCGGACGCCGGCCAAACGCAGTCGGCAAATGTACCCAATCTGCCGAAGGCGGTCACCGGGATCACGGCAAAAGCGTGATCCCGGTCGCTCCGCAGTGCGGAGCAGTGTCACAGCCAACGGCTCAGGGCGCGTCGGAATTATAGCGTTCGACCGACTCGACCAGGATGCGCTTGGCCTCGGCCGCGCCGCCCCAACCGTCGAGCTTGACCCACTTGCCCTTCTCCAAGTCCTTGTAATGCTCGAAGAAGTGGCCGATGCGCTCCATCCAGTGGCTGGAGACCTGGTTGATGTCTTCGATGTGCGCGTAGCCGGAGAAGATCTTCTCGATCGGCACCGCCAGGATCTTTTCGTCGCTGCCCGCTTCGTCGCTCATGCGCAGCACGCCGACCGGACGGCAACGCACCACCGAGCCCGGGACCAGCGGCAGCGGCAGCACCACCAGCACATCGGCCGGGTCGCCATCGCCGCACAGGGTGTTGGGCACGTAGCCGTAGTTGCAGGGGTAACGCATCGGGGTCGACAGGATGCGGTCCACGAAGATCGCGCCGCTGGCCTTGTCCACTTCGTACTTGACCGGTTCCGAATCCTTGGGGATTTCGATGACTACATTGATTTCTTCCGGCAGATTCTTGCCAGAGGTGACCAGTTCAAGGCCCATGCGGGTAGCTCCGAGACGTCAGCAGTGTGTGGAGCGCGATTCTACGCGTTCGGCTGTTGCGCTGCAGCGACACTGAATGGGCAGTCTTCTGAGGGGGCGATGCGGCATAGCCCGCATTCATCGCGAGTGGCTTCCCGATCGCTGCGAACGGGCCGGCGGCGCAGGCTGCAGGCTCATCCACCGCTCGGGAAATCGTCATGACCAGGCTCACGCGTTTGCTCGTCGTCTTGCTGCTGTCTCTCGCTGCACAGGTTGCCGCCGCGGCAACACCACCGCCAACGTATGTCGATGCGGTGGACTGGCCGGCCAATGGCGAGGGCTGGGAGGCGTTCATCGATCTGGAGCAGCGGCTCGACCGGGATTTCGACGATATCTGCGGCGACACCTTCTGCGGTGGCGAATTCAGCGACTACCAACCACTACGCTTTCGCTGCTCGGTCCACCGCGTCACCGGCGTGGTGCGCAGCTGCATCTGGACCTTCGGTGCCAGCGAGGTCAGCGTCGACCCTGGCAGTGGCTACCTGCGTTCGGATAGCCGAGTCTGGCGTTGCACGGCGCCCTTGAAGGCCGGTACCCACCTGGACGAGCTGTATCGCACGTTGGCGGTGACCAATCCGCTGTTCGAACCGTTGCCGGGCGGCGCACCGCCGATTTACGACGGCTTGATCGGCTGCCTGTGACCGATGGTCGCGACGCGCGCTTTTCGGGCGAGTCAGGGCTCTCCAGCCAGAGCCGCGTGTCCGGCGGCAGGTGAGTGGTGACACGACGGGACCATCGTCATGCGGGTCGGCCCTGCCTGGGCGCAGGCGCGGGCAGGGACCCTGCCTCCGTCATGGCGCTCCAAGCGTTGCCGTTGATCGCCATAGGATTCGCACAGGCCGCAGGCTCCGTGCCTGCGCCCTGTGCAGCCGGTAAGGTGGCGCCAGGTCCCGCAACCCCGGTGACCACCTGCCTACAGCAGCGGCACCAGCAGCAGGGCCACGATATTGATGATCTTGATCAACGGGTTGATGGCCGGCCCTGCGGTGTCCTTGTAAGGGTCACCCACGGTGTCGCCGGTGATTGCCGCCTTGTGCGCCTCGCTGCCCTTGCCGCCGAAGTGACCATCCTCGATGTACTTCTTGGCATTGTCCCAGGCGCCGCCGCCGGTCGTCATCGAAATTGCCAGGAACAGGCCGGTGACAATCGTGCCGATCAGCAAACCGCCCAACGCGCGTGGTCCGAGCAGTAATCCGACCACGACCGGAACCACGACCGGCAACAGCGAAGGCACGATCATTTCGCGGATGGCCGAGCGGGTCAGCATGTCCACCGCACGGTCGTATCGTGGCTTGGCGGTGCCGGCCATGATGCCGGGGATCTCACGAAACTGGCGGCGTACCTCTTCCACCACTGCACCTGCAGCACGGCCGACTGCTTCCATCGCCATCGCACCGAACAGATACGGAATCAATCCACCGATCAGCAATCCGATGATCACCGTGTGGTCGGACAGGTCGAAGGCGAAGACCTGGCCGGGATTGGCGGCCTGCAGGTTGTGGGTGTAGTCGGCAAACAACACCAGCGCTGCAAGTGCGGCCGAGCCGATCGCATAGCCCTTTGTGACCGCCTTGGTGGTGTTGCCCACCGCATCCAGCGGGTCGGTGATATCGCGCACTTCCGGCGGCAGCTCGGCCATCTCCGCGATGCCGCCGGCGTTGTCGGTGATCGGGCCATAGGCGTCAAGCGCCACGATCATACCGGCCATCGACAGCATTGCCGTGGCGGCGATCGCAATGCCGTAAAGGCCTCCAAAGTGGAACGCACCCCAGATGGCCGCACACACTGCAATGACCGGCAGCGCGGTGGACTTCATCGAGATGCCGAGTCCGGCGATGATGTTGGTGCCGTGGCCAGTGGTACTCGCCGCTGCAACGTGCTGCACCGGTGTGTATTGCGTGCCCGTGTAGTACTCGGTGATCCACACGATCAGCCCGGTGAGTACCAGGCCGATCAGCGCGCAGACATACAATGCGGCAGCGCCATGGAGGTTGTCGCGCATCAGCGACTGGGTGATCGGCCAGTAGGCCAGCGCAGCCAGCACGCCGGACACGATCACGCCCTTGTAAAGCGCTCCCATGATCGAGCCACCGGCTTTGACCTTGACGAACGTTGCGCCCACGATCGACGCGATGATCGACACGCCACCGAGCACCAGCGGATACAGCACGGCGTGCGGGCCGGCCTCGGCGAGCGTCAGGCTGCCGAGCAGCATGGTGGCGATCACGGTGACTGCATAGGTCTCAAACAGATCCGCGGCCATGCCGGCGCAGTCGCCCACGTTGTCGCCGACATTGTCCGCAATCACCGCCGGGTTGCGCGGGTCGTCCTCGGGAATGCCGGCTTCGACCTTGCCGACCAGATCCGCGCCCACGTCCGCGCCCTTGGTGAAGATGCCGCCGCCCAGGCGCGCGAAGATCGAAATCAACGACGACCCGAAGGCCAGCCCGACCAATGCATGCAGGTTCTGCTCCAACGGCAGTCCCATGGCCTGCAGCACCGCGTAGTAGCCGGCCACGCCGAGCAGGCCCAGCCCCACCACCAGCATCCCGGTGATCGCGCCGCCGCGGAAAGCCACATCCATCGCCTTGCCGATCCCCTGCCGCGCGGCCTCGGCGGTGCGCACATTGGCACGCACCGAGACATTCATTCCGATATAGCCGGCCAGCCCCGACAACACGGCACCCAGTGCGAACCCGATTGCGGTGTACCAGCTCAGAAAAAGTCCGACCAACACGAACAGCACACCACCGGCAATCGAGATGGTGAGGTACTGCCGGTTGAGATACGCGCGCGCACCTTCCTGGATCGCCGCGGCGATCTCCTGCATTCGCGTGTTGCCGCTCGGCTGGGCGACCACCCAGCGCGCCGACACGATTCCATAGACGATTGCCAAGACCGCACAACCCAGCGCGAGCAACAACCCGTAGTGTTCCAGCATGACCCCTCCCAGAGAATGGATGTCATCCGGTCGGGACGAACCAGGGGCGATGCACGCGACGAGTGACAGCCAATACGGACTCGACGGCCGCAAGGGCCACAATGCGCGTCGCGATGTTCAGTTGGCCGGATCGCGATCGAGTATGCGCCGCGCCTTGCAGACCCGCCACCCTCAGGGCTTTGGCGCGTGGTTCAGTTGTCACGTGACAGCCTGCGGCCAACGTGATCGAGCCGATCCAGGAGTCTCCATGTCGAACCCTACCGCGTCCAGGCATGCCGCGCTGCTTGCCACCCTGCTGCTGACCGGCAGCGCATTCGCCGCAGAGCCTGCGCCAGAGTTGAAGGCGCGTGCGCCCGGTACCGCGCAAGCTGTCGGTGCCGTGCATACCTTGCGACAGATCCCGGAAGCCTGTGCACGCCTTGAAGGCGTGTTCACCGGCAACGCCGCGCAGCCGTACACCTTGTCTGTCGTGCGGAGCAGCCCCAACTGCCAGCCCCGCGCACGCTTCGTGGACTACGCCAAGGCCGCTCCCAGCGTCGCGTCGGGCTGGATTTACAACGACGTGATCCGCGTCCCCAGCGCCGCCTGCCCAAGTCAGCAGGCAGTGGTGCGCATCTGGCGCAAGCCGGTGGACGCCAAGCCGCAACTCGACGGCCAGGGCCAGTCGCGTATCTATTTGGAAGACGCCAAGCAGCAGGCTGCTGCAGGCAAGATCCCGCAGGTGCCGATGTTCGCTGCGCAGCAAGTCATGGAAGGCAAAGCCTGCCAGTGAGGTAAAGCTGGGTGACTGCAGTGATACCGCCTCCGGCGCGCCCGTGGAGGAGGGAAGCCCCTTCATCAGACGGCCCATTCCCTGGCAGTAACGCCAACCCAATGCCCGGCTGATGCCTGCTGCCAGGCAGGGCCAGGCCCGGCGACGTGTCTGGACCTGCCTGTTGCGATGCCGAGCCGGCGGTCTGTGTCACGTCGACGGCGGTCCAGTGCGTCTTTATCGAATAACCCGCATGAAGCAATTGCGTCATTTCCCCGTGCTGCTGGTGGCCCTCGCGCTGTGGCATCCGTTGTCGGCGCGTGCAGCGGCCAGCATGGTCGTCGACGATGCGGGCGTTACGCCGCGTGGCCAGTGTCAGTTGGAGGCGTGGTGGCGGGCAATGCCGGCCAGTGCGTCAAGCACGCTTGTGCCGGCTTGCAATGTCGCTGGCACGGAGATCGCCATGGGCCTCAGCACTATGCGGCACGGTGCGACGTCCGTGGATATCGGCGCAAAGCGGGTCCTGCGCGATCCCGATCACCACGTCCTGGGCCTGGCGTTGTCAGTGGGCATGCAACGGTCGTGGCAGGATCCACACCAACGTGCCAGCTACATCACGGTGCCGTTGACCTGGTCATTCGGCGAGGCCGCGGCCACGCGACTCCACCTCAATGCCGGCCTCGTTGCATCCCATGCCGGGCCAGACACTACCAATGCTGGTATCGGAGTCGAGCGCACCGTCACCGCGTCATGGATCGTGCTGGGCGAGGCGTTCGTCGACGATCATCGCGGGCAGGGGGGGCAAGTCGGACTGCGCAGGCTAGTAGGCAAGGCATCCAGCATCGATCTGGTCGCCGGCGGTGACCGTCTCAACGCACCACGTGGATGGATCACGCTGGGCATCAACGTGGCGATGGCGCCATAACGCCGCTCGCCGGATCGAGGCGCGAGGCACAGCTGGGTGTGCATCTGTCGCTGCCGGCGTCCTGGCGCCGAGCTGCAATGCGAAAACATCGGCGCGGCGCTCGGCTGCCTGCTACTGGTCTAGCCTGAAGGCGTCCCTGAAAGGGAAAGGCCGATATCGACGGACCATCAAACTGCGTTACCGACGCACCGTATGCCAGCGTCTGTCGGTCCTGGTGCCGACGCATCGGCCCCAGGAGCACAGCCGCCTGCCTGAGCTCAGCCCTCCCACATCGGCAACTTCTTCGTCACCGCCACATTCTTCAGGCTGACGTATTTGGGCAACCCATCGCTACCGTAGGCCAGCGGGGCTTCGCCCTTGATCAACGGGGCGAAGTAGCGGCGCGCCTTCTCGGTGATGCCGAAGCCGTCCTTGCGTAGAAAACTGGGCGGCATCTTCTTTTCGTGGTTGGCCACTTTGTGCAGGGGAGCGGGCACGATCTTCCAGCGGTACGGGGCATCGCTGACGCGTTCGATCACCGGGATGACGGCATTCATGCCCTTGAGCGCATATTGCACGGCGGCCTTGCCGACGGCTTGCGCCTGTTCCCAATCGGTCTTGGATGCGAGGTGGCGTGCGGAACGTTGCAGGTAGTCGGGCAGCGTCCAGTGCACCTTGTAGCCGAGTTCCTGTTTGACCTGTGCGGCCAGGAACGAGGCGACGCCGCCGAGTTGTGCGTGGCCGAACGAGTCGGCCGCGCCGCCTGCGTCGGCGACGAACTTGCCGTGCGCATCCTGGATGCCTTCGCTGGCCACCACCACGCACCAGCCGATCTTGTCCACCACCTGCTTCACCTTGGCCAGGAAGGCGGCCTGATCAAAGGCGCGTTCGGGCAGCAGGATGATCTGCGGTGCGTCGTCGGGGCCTTGCCCGGCCAGGCCTGCCGCGGCGGCCAGCCAGCCGGCGTGGCGGCCCATCGCTTCATAGATGAAGACCTTGGTGGAGGTGTCGGCCATGGCGGCGACATCCAGTGCGGCCTCGCGCACCGACACCGCGGTGTACTTGGCCGCCGAGCCGAAGCCGGGGCAGGTGTCGGTCACAGCGAGGTCGTTGTCGATGGTCTTGGGCACGCCGATGCAGTGCAGCGGGTAGCCGTAGGCCTTGGCGAGTTGCGAAACCTTCCAGGCGGTGTCGGCCGAATCGTTGCCGCCGTTGTAGAGGAACCAGCGCACGTCGTGCGCGCGTAGCACCTCGAGCAGGCGCTCGTACTTGGCGCTGTCTTCTTCCAGCGACTTGAGCTTGTAACGGCAGGAGCCGAAGGCGCCACCCGGTGTCTGCGCCAGGGCGGCAATGGCTGCGGCGGATTCCTTGGATGTGTCGATCAGCTCCTCGCGCAGCGCGCCCAGGATGCCGTTGCGGGCGGCCAGCACCTTGACCTTGCGCGCACGCGCCTCGGTGATCACGCCGGCGGCGGTGGCGTTGATGACAGCAGTGACGCCGCCGGATTGGGCATACAACAAGTTGCCAGTGGTCATAGGGGGACAGGCTCCTCACATGGAAACATGGCGCAGGGGACAGTGCCGGGACATTCCCCGGATGCGGTAAGCTGCACGACCATACGGTCAGCGCTGGCGAAGGCTTGAGTCTAACGCCGCCAACCGCAACGCGTTTTTATTCGAAAGTGGAGTCCACTGATGCGATTGGTTCTGTTGGGACCGCCCGGTTCGGGCAAGGGCACCCAGGCGACACGTCTCAAAGACACGTTTGACATCCCGCACATTTCCACCGGCGACCTGTTGCGCGCCGAAGTGGCCGCCGGCTCGCCGCTGGGTCTGAAGGCCAAGGAAGTGATGGCACGCGGCGATCTGGTCTCCGACGACATCCTGCTCGGCATGCTGGAGGCGCGCCTGGGCCAGGCCGATGTGGCCAAGGGTTTCATCCTGGACGGCTACCCGCGCAACGTGGCCCAGGCCAATGCGCTGGATGCATTGCTCAGCAAGATCGGTCAGCCACTGGATGCGGTGGTACAGCTGGACGTGGCCAGCGAACTGCTGGTCGAGCGTATCGCCGGCCGCGCCAAGGCCGAAGGCCGCGAAGACGACAACCCGGAATCGGTGCGCAAGCGCCTGCAGGTCTATACCGATTCCACCGCGCCGGTGATCGGCTTCTATGAGCAGCGCGGCAAGCTGGCACGCGTGGATGGCGTGGGCTCGCTGGATGAAGTGCTGGAGCGCATCAGCAAGGCGCTCGGCCGCTGAGTCGACACGGACCGGGCGCAAGGCCCGGTCCCTTGCAGTCACCGCGCTGCCATCTGCGCCCGCAATCGGTTCGCCCAAAAGAAAAACCCCGGGCGTACGAGACGACCGGGGCAGAATAACGCCAGTAATGGGCTTGCTCAGAGCCCCGACAGCATGAGCTCCCTGGGGATTTGGCCTCTTGGGGAGTAGGACCAAAGGGTGCTGCGACTGGCGTTCAGCATAGTGATGGATGTGACGCAGTTCGCATATCGGGAAATTCCCGACAGTACGGTAGGGGTTTCCTGACGGCTGGAGGTGGCGCGGACTGGAATGTCCCGCAACTCCGGCGATCGGCGACAATGTACGGCATGACCAAACTCCACATCCTCGGCATCGCCGGGACTTTCATGGGCGGTGTGGCCGCCCTGGCACGTGAGCTGGGCTGGCAGGTGGAAGGCAGCGACCAGGCCATCTATCCGCCGATGTCCACCCAGCTGGAAACGCTGGGCATCGCGCTGACGCAGGGGTACGCGCCCTCCAACATCTCGCCGGACGCCACCGATGTGGTGATCGGCAATGCGCTGTCGCGTGGCAATCCGGCTGTGGAAGCGGTGCTGGATGCCGGCCGCCGCTACACCTCCGGTGCGCAGTGGCTGGCCGAGCGGGTGCTGCCGGGCCGCGACACGCTTGCGGTCGCCGGCACCCATGGCAAGACCACCACCACCACCATCCTGAGCTACCTGCTGGAGGCGGCCGGGCGTGCGCCGGGCTTTCTGATCGGTGGGGTGGCCGAAGATTTCGGCGTGTCGGCACGGCTGGGCCAGGGGCGCGAATTCGTGGTGGAAGCCGACGAGTACGACACCGCGTTCTTCGACAAGCGCAGCAAGTTCGTGCACTACCGGCCGCTGGTGGCGATCCTCAACAACCTGGAATACGACCACGCGGACATTTTTCCTGACGTGGCGGCGATCCAGCGCCAGTTCCATCATCTGGTGCGCACGGTACCGGCGCGTGGCCGTCTGATCGTCAACGGCGAGGACGCGCGCCTGGCCGAGGTGTTGGCGATGGGCTGCTGGACGCCGGTGGAACGCTTCGGGTTCGACGCAACGCTCGAGTGGAGTGCACGCCTGATCGAAGCCGATGGCAGCGTGTTTGCGGTACTGCATCGTGGCGTGGAGATCGGCCAGGTGCGCTGGCCGCTGGTGGGCCGGCACAACGTACTCAACGGCCTGGCTGCCCTGGCGGCCGTGCATGCGGTGGGCGTGGATCCGGCGACGGTGATGCCGGCGCTGGCACGTTTTCAGAGCGTCAAGCGGCGGCTGGAAGTGCTGGGCCGGGCGCGCGACATCACTGTCTACGATGACTTTGCACATCATCCCACCGCCATTGCGACCACCTTGCAGGGACTGCGCGCGAAAGTGGGTGCGGCGCGCGTGCTGGTGGCGATGGAGCCGCGCAGCAACTCGATGCGGCTGGGCGCGCACGCGCAGGCGTTGGCGCCGTCGTTGCACGACGCAGATGCGGTGGTGTTCCTGCATCGGCCCGAGTTGCCCTGGGATGCGGCGCCGATCATCGCGCAGGTGCGTGGCGATGCACGCGTGGCGCACGATGTGGACGCATTGCTGCAGACGCTCGGCCACATTGCGCAGCCGGGGGACCACGTGGTGTTCATGTCCAACGGCGGGTTCGATGGTGCGCCGCGTCGTTTTCTGGCGCAGTTGTCCTGATGGCACCGGTCACCGCCAGTGCCGAAACCAGCGCCCTGCCGCTGTTTCCGCTGCACAACGTGCTGTTGCCCGGCGCTGCGATGGGGCTGCGCGTGTTCGAACGCCGCTACCTGGATCTGGTGCGCGAATGCGGGCGCAACGGTACCAGTTTCGGTGTGTGCCTGATTCTGGATGGCAACGAAGTCGGGGCACCGGCGACGCCGGCCGCATTTGGCACCAAGGTGCGCATCGAGGATTTCGATGTCGGGGCCGATGGAGTGCTGGTGCTGCGGCTGCGTGGCACGCGGCGCTTTCATGTACAGCGCTCGCGTATCCGCGACAACGGTCTGGTGGTGGGCGAGGTGAGCTGGTGCGAGCCCGATCCCGACGACGAATTGCGCCCCGAGCATGGCCTGTTGGCAACCGTGCTGGAGCGCATGCTCGAGCAGGTCGGTGGCGAATTCGCATCGGTGGGCCCGGGCCTGCTGGATCAGTCTGCGTGGGTGGGGTGGCGGCTGGCCGAGTTGTTGCCGTTGACCGAACAACAACGTCTGTCGCTGTTGCAGCAGGACGATCCGCATCGGCGCCTGGACCAATTACTGGACTGGATGCCGTAAGCGAGCCATGCGCCTGCGCGCGTGCTTCCCTCACCGCGCTTGCACCGCTGCAACGGCACAATCGCCGCGCTTGAGTGCGCTAGTGATGGCATCCACGCACCGGATGCGCGTCATCGCGGCACGCGCTATCGATCCACGGAGTGAGCCTTGATCATCGATGTCAAACCGCGTGTGGCGGATGTGTTCAACCAGGTCTGGCGGACCCTGGCCGTCTTGTTCGTCTGGGACGTATTGATCACGATCATCTATTACGTGCTGCCATTCCGGGCGCCCGCCCTGCCGTTGACCATCTTCGGTTCGGCGTTGGCGTTGTTCCTGGGCTTTCGCGCCAATTCCACCTATCAACGCTGGTGGGAAGGGCGGGTGCTGTGGGGCCAGATGATCAACGCATCGCGCAACCTGGTGCGTCTGAGTGTGAGCATCCTGTCCGCGCCGGAAGCTGCAGCGCTGGGGCGCACGATTGCGCTGCGACAGATCGCCTATGTCAACGCATTGCGCTGCCAGCTGCGTCGCCTGCCGGTTGCGATGGCCCTGGAGCCGCGCCTGGACGCCGATGAAGTGGCCGCGGTAGTCACGCGTACCAACGTGGCCAACGGTCTGCTCGATACCACCGGGCGCAGTGTGGAGCAGGCGCGGCGTGATGGCTGGATCGACAGCATCCAGCAGGCCAGCGTGGAGCGCATCCTGGTGGACATCGCCAATGCGCAGGGCGGGATGGAACGCCTGAAAAATACGCCGCTGCCGTATCAATATCGCTTCTATCCCAACCTGTTTACGCGGCTTTTCTGCGTGCTGCTGCCGATCGGTCTGGTGGAGACGTTGCAGTACGCCACGCCGGTGGGATCGACAGTGGCCGGGCTGATGTTCCTGGCCGTACTCAAGATCGGCGACGAGCTGGTCGACCCATTTGCCAACACCATCCACGATCTGCCGTTGGACACCATGTGCCGCACGGTTGAAATCGATGCGCTGCAGGCCATCGGCGAGCAGGCGCCGGAGCCGATGCAGCCGGTGGATGGCGTGTTGTGGTGAGTGTTCGCGCTTGCCCAACGGGATCGTCCGAACGGCGCTGAGGCGCATTGGCCTGTTGCCTCAACAGGTGGTGCGGACGGTTGTAGCGCGCCGGATCTGTTGCTTGGCTGCAGGGCCAGTCGAAATGGTGGCTCTGGATGGATCTCAACCAACGATTAGCAAGCTGGCGATGCGGTGTCTTTGCTCTTCGACAAGACCGCCGGCCAACTGTCTGGTGCGGTGGGGGCACCGCGCCCTCGACTAGACGTGAAGATCGCCAAGCGCTCGCGACACGCACGATGCAGTCGTCGCTGCCTGATTGCTCAATACTGGTGGATCAGGCAGAGAGCGGATCATCTGCGCCTTTGCTGCAGGGCCCTTGCCCGCCCACCATCGCAGGACACGCCGCAAGTACATCCATGTAGCTCCTTGGCGGCATCCATGCCGCCAAGGGTCCTGCGACGGTGGGCGGGCAAGGACCAGTAGAGTTGGTCGGTCTGCATGGATCTCAACAGCGACTGGCAAGCTGGCGACGCGGTGTGTTTGCTTTTCAACAAAACCACCAGCCAACTGTCTGGCGTGGTGTCCTCACCGATTGCGGGACCGTTGGCGGCATGGATGCCGCCATCGAGCCTCCATGGACGGATTCACGGCGTGTCCCGCGAGCGGTGAGGGCGCCGCGCCCTCGATGCTGCGACTTGGCTGCAGGCCAAGGACCAGTCGAGATGGTCGGTGTGCATGGATCTCAACCAGCGACCAGCGCCTTTCACCCTGAAAGTTCAGCTGCATCTGGGCGACGCCAGGACATGACCGCCACCGAGACAGCCTTCAAGAGGTAGTGCTGCCAGCTCTTTTCAAGCGGGCTGCGCGAATGCAGCCCGCTAGCGATTGCTGCCCGATCGATCACCGCGCTGTGGCGGTCCTGATGCCGCCGGCCTGGACGCAGTGATTTCTGCCTGCGCTGCAGGGTTGTTTCTGTCCTCGCCACGTACCGCATTGCCCGAGGTGCTGTCTATCAGGATCACCGGGAACTTGGAGCGTCGACGCTGTTCGACGCGATGCGGCAGCGGGCTCAGTGCATCGCGCAACGCGCTCAGGGCCGGGTCCACGCCACGCAGCGGATACCACAGGCCGATCAGGCTGAAGTGGCGGCTGTAGCGCAAGGTCTGCGTGCTGCCGACCCATAGCGGTTGTGCACCGGGCTGCAGGCGCGCGGCCGCGGGCCAAAGGCGCAGCACATGCACGTGCCCGGGCGCCGCGTGGCGCACCATCAGCAAGGCTTCGACCTGGGTATCCAGCGTGGCCGGCAGGATCGGCACTTCGTCCGGGCGACCGCTGGCATCGAGCAGATGCAGCGCCTGTTCCCAACCCGCCTGCGGTTGGGCCCGCCAACCGCGCGATTCCAGCTGGCGCTGCAGCGGTGCGAGCGGCCCGGCGACTTGCACGTCCAGCGGCCAACGCTGGTCGTCGTCGAACTCGTTGCGTCGCGCCGGCAGCAGGCGCCATTGGCCGTTCCACCAATCGCTGGCGGGCAGATCCATCAGCAACGGCGGCGGCGGTTCGAACTTGGCCAGCTTGGTCTCGAGATTGCGCGGCGCAAAGAAGATCGCGCAGCTCACGAACACGCCGTAAAAGATCCACGACACCGGTTTGACCCAGAACGCGCGCGTGGCGCGGCGGCGGTAGGCGATACCGAGCACCAGCAGCCAGAAGATACCGAACAACATGCCGCCGACCACGTCGCTGAGCCAGTGCGCGCCCAGGTACAGGCGCGCAAAGCCGATCAGCGAAACGATGGCGCCGCTGACCAGGTACGGCCATACCCGACGACGCCCGGGCAGCTCGCGCGCGATCAGCAGCGCGAAGAAGCCGAAACCAATGGTGGCCATGGTCACCGCTACCGACGGAAACCCGAAGCCGCTGCTGGCTGCCGGCGGGCGCACCACCTGCACGGTGGCGCCCAGCAGCTGGGTCAGTGCCAGACCGAAGGCCAGCGCGATCACCCAGTGCGTCACTGCCATCCAGCGCTGGCGCCAGGCCAGATAGCCCATGGCCGCGACAATCGCCGGCAGCAGCACCTGCCAGTCGCCCAGCGAGGCCAGCGCCACCATCGGGTAGTCGGCCAGCGGGTTGCGCAGCGCCAGCATCAGGTCGTGCACGGCCAGGTCCACGCGCAGCGGTTCGCCATGCGCCAGCACCACCATCAGCAACACAAACCAGCCCCAGCCCAGCAGCAGCAGCATCAGCGCCATCATCGCCAGCGGCACCGACTCGCGACGGCGCGGGTCGAACACGCTGACCGACCAGTTGCCCAGCACGGGGTGCCGGTGCGACCACTCCAGCAAGCGTGCAAGCAAGGCATCCAGATGGCCTGCCGACCAGCGATACGAATACAACACCACCGCCCAGGCCAGGCCGATGACCGCGGCCAGCAATGTGACGACCACGAACAAGCGCCCGGCCACGGCCGCCACCGCGTCGTAGGCGGTTCCCAGCACCCAGCCCGGGACCAGAAACAGCAAGGCCCACGACACGCAGGCAAGGCCGCTGGCAACCAGGTAGCGCTTGAACGGCATGTGCGACATGCCCGCAATGGCCGGCACGAACGGCCGCACCGCACCGACGTAGCGGGCGATCAGGATGCTCTTGAAGGCGTTGCGCCGGAACAGCAACTCGCCGCGTTCCAGCAATTGCGGATAGCGGCGAAACGGCCAGTAGGTATGCAGTTGATGGCCCCAGCGGTGGCCTACCCAGAAGCTCAGCGCATCGCCGACGAACGCGCCCAGCGTGGCGCAGACCACCGCATACGGTCCGTTGATCTGGCCAAGCCCGATCAGCACGCCGATGGCGAACAGCAGGGGCAGCGCGGGCACGATGGCGCCGAGCACGATCACCGCATCACAGAATGCGATGGCAAAGATCACCACGCCAGCCAAGGTGGGGTGGTGTCCGATCCACTCCAGCGTGGCGTCGATCCATGAGTTCATCCCCGAATTATAGGTGGGCACGGCGACGGCTGACTTGCGCGGTGCTCACATCCGGCTGTCCGCTTCACCTGAGGTTGCATCCAGGCGCCGGCGCCTGCCGGTGCCACCTGCAGGCACGCCCGGGGCGGTATGGCGGTGCACGGTGCCCGCCTACAATGGGGGATGAGTGACGACCGCACCGGCAATCTGCCACTGAAGTCCGATACGTTCGGACGCATCCTGTTGATCCGCGACGCCGGTCGGGTATTCGTACGGCGCGACCTGAGCGTGGCGCCGCGGCTGTTGCGCGGTGTGGCCTGGTGGCTGGCGCGTCGCGAAGCGCTGGCCTTGCGCCAGCTGGACGGGCTGCCGCGCACGCCACGGTTGCTGCACTGGGACGGGCGTCATCTGGACCGCAGCTATCTGGCGGGCGATGCCATGTACCAGCGTCCGCCGCGTGGCGACCTGGCCTATTTCCACAGTGCGCGCCGGTTGCTGCAGCAGTTGCATCGGCGTGGTGTTGCCCACAACGATCTCGCCAAGGAAGCCAACTGGCTGGTACAGGACGACGGCAGCCCGGCGGTGATCGATTTCCAGCTGGCCGTGCGCGGCAACCCGCGCGCGCGCTGGATGCGCCTGCTTGCACGCGAGGATCTGCGCCATCTGCTCAAGCACAAGCGCATGTACTGCCCGGCCTCGATCACGCCGGTGGAACGTCGCGTGCTCAAGCGTACCTCCTGGGTGCGCGAACTTTGGTTCGCTACCGGCAAACCGGTCTACCGCTTCGTGACCCGTCGCGTGTTGCACTGGGAAGACAACGAGGGGCAGGGGCCGAAGCCCTGAGGGGCGGGGATTGGTTGTTCGGGATTTGGGATTCGTAAAGGCGGATGGTGCAGGGCTGGTGGCTGGTCGGTTGAATCCAGCAGCTGCACATGACGCGTTCCGATTCGGCGCCGGTCACCGGCTGTAAGCTCTGACGAATCCCTAATCCCGATTCCCCAATCCCATGACCTTAAAAGGCAAAACCCTCTTCATCACCGGCGCCTCGCGCGGGATTGGCTTGGCGATTGCACTGCGCGCGGCGCGCGATGGGGCTAATGTGGCGATCGCGGCCAAATTGGCGGTGGCCAATCCCAAATTGCCCGGCACCATCCATAGCGCGGCCGCGGCGGTGACTGCGGCAGGTGGGCAGGCGCTTGCGCTCAAATGCGATATCCGCGACGACGCGCAGGTGCAGGCCGCCGTTGCTGCAACCGTGGAGACGTTTGGCGGGATCGACATCCTGGTCAACAACGCCAGCGCGATCTGGTTGCGCGGCGTCCTGGAGACGCCGATGAAGCGCTTCGACCTGATGCAGCAGGTCAATGCGCGGGGCAGTTTTGTGTGCGCGCAAGCCTGCCTGCCGCATCTGTTGCGGTCATCCAATCCGCACATCCTCACCCTCGCGCCGCCACCTTCATTGAATCCGGTGTGGTGGGGTGCACATACCGGCTACACGTTGGCGAAGATGGGCATGAGCCTGGTCACGCTGGGGCTGGCCGCCGAGTTCGGCCCGCAAGGCGTGGCGGTCAATGCGTTGTGGCCGCGCACGGTGATCGCCACCGATGCGATCAACATGCTGCCCGGCGTGGATGCCGCGGCCTGCCGTCGCCCGGAGATCGTGGCCGATGCGGCGCATGCGGTGCTGACGCGCGAGGCGGCCGGATTCCATGGCCAGTTCCTGATCGACGACGACGTCCTGGCCCAGGCCGGCATCACCGACCTGAGCAGTTACGCGGTCGACCCGTCGCATGCGTTGTTGCCGGATCTGTTTCTGGATTGAGTGCAGCGAACATCACTGCCCGCGTCGTTGGCGGGCTGCGGAGCGCGAACGGGAAGCGGCGCACGCAGGTACCGCGATTTTAGCGTGTGGGTGCGTTCGACCAGCGGTCGCGCCGTGCAGATCCGGCAGCCTCGCATACCACCTGAAGCGAGCACACGAGGTTCACGGCAGGGTTTGCTATGGTGCCCGGCTGAAAACGTTTCCAACAAGGATGTGTCGCGCGTGTCTCCGAAGTTCCGTGTGCTCGTCCTGGCGGCATCTGTCCTGGCGGCCGCGTGTGGCGGCAAGCCGCAGCAGCCTGCAACTGGTGCCGAACTTGCCGGTGCCAAAACGTCTGAAAGACAGGCGGATTCCGTGCAGGGCGTGACTGCCAAGCTTGCCGCTTACATCGACTGCTTCAACGGCGTCAACGCAAAGGTCCACGCCGGCGCCAGGTATTACACCGGCTGGATGCAGGACCCGTTCGCCGGTCCGACCGGTGGAGAGTCCGGCATGACCGGTCCGTACGATATCGACGATCACGACATGAAGCAGTGCGACGCACCGGTCCGCGCGGCCGCTGGGGTGACACCGGTGCTACCGGCATTGGACAAGGCAGCAGGCGACTATCGTGCGGCCCTGAAGGCACTGCAGCCGATCAGTCACGCGCTGGCCGATTACTACACGCGCCAGGACTACGAAGACGACCAGTTCGCCAAGGGCAAACAGCTGCACCCGCAGCTGATGGAGGCGCTGTCCGCCTACGCCGATGCCAGTACCGCCTTCAGTGCCGAACTGGACCTGCAAAACGACGCGGTGCAGCGCGAAAAACTCAGAACCCTGGAGCAGGGCGGGGGCCGTACGCGCGCGTACTACCGTCTGGCGATGATGCTCGACGCCAAGGAGATCGCCGATGCGCTGGAAGAAGAGTCGTTCGACGTGCCACGTGCCAACGCGCTGCTGGACGGCTTCAACCGTCTCTGCGATGAGGCGCACGCCCAGGTGGCCAACCAGGAGCCGGGCAAACTGAGCTGGAACAGCTTCGAAACCGCCGCGGAAAACTTCCGCAGGCAAGCCAAGGCGCGGGTGAAACGCGTGGTCGAAAAAACGCCGTATAGCAAGATGGAGCAGGGCTGGCTGGATAACCCCCTGATGGCGCCCGAAGGCTCGTCGCGCAAGTTGCTCGACACCTACAACGCGCTGGTGTCCGAAAGCAATCGTCAATAGTCAGTGCTGCCTCAGCCATCACACATGTGCCGGGCGATCGGCTGCGCCAGATACCTTTCGGCCGCACGCCGCGGCGGCCTTCTTCTTCAACCATCAATGGAACACAAGATGATCCACCAACTTCGTTATGTGCCACTCACCGCAGCGATCGCTTTTGCCGCGCTGTTTGCCGGCTGCCAGAAAAACGCACCTGCCGCTGCGGTGGAGGGCGCCGACAAGATCAATGCCTACATCGCGTGTTTCAACGGCGTCGAGCAGCCGATCCATGAGAGCTACCAGCAATATATCGGCTGGATGCAGGACCCCGAGGCGGGTCCGACCGGCAAGGAACGCGGTATCCGGGCCCCGGGCACGGTGCTGTCGCATCACGTGGACGAATGCGGCGCGCCGATGACCGCGGCGTTGGCGCAAACGCCGGCCAACCCCGAGCTCGACCCGGTGGCCAAGACCTATCAAGAACGCTTCACCACGCTCAACGACCGTATCGGGGAAGCGGTGCGCTACTACGACCGGGAGGATTATCTGCGCGATGACGGCAAGGGCATGAAGGCGCTGCACGCGCCGCTGATGCAGGCCTATCACGCATTCTTCGAAGCCGGCGAGGCCATGAACGCCGCGCTTGAACATAACGAAGACACGCGGCGTCAGGCCCAGATCGATACGATCGAAAAAGAGGAAGGCCGCAGCGCGTCCTGGTATCACTTGAAGATTATCGGCGAGGGCAAGCAGCTGGTGCAGGTGCTGGACAACGACACGCCGGATCTTGCCGCAGCGCAGTCCCAGCTCGCGCGCTATCAAAGCATTCTGGAAGAGGCGCAGAAGGCCAAGGTCGGCCAGGGCGATGCGATGTGGGGCCACATGGAACGCTCTGCCGACAAGCTGGCGCGCGAGTCGGGGCGGTTGGTCGAGCGTATCCGGACCAAGACACCATTGAACAAGAGCGAGCAGATGCTGCTGGAAAGCGGCTCGCTCCCACCGGGCGGCACGCGCCAGGCAGTGCTGGCCAGTTACAACGATCTGATCGACATGAGTAATCGCATGTCGCACTGAGGCTGTGCGCTTTCGCTGCCGCGTTGTGGATCGGATCGATCAGGTGAGTAGCAAGTTTCAAAGGCACGGCTATTTCGAGTAGCCTGATTTAGATGGAGTTAAAAACCTAGTCGGTCGAGTGCGCGGTGCCCTCACCGCTTGCGGGACACGCCGTGAATCCGTCCATGGAGGCTCCTTGGCGGCATCCATGCCGCCAAGGGTCCCGCAAGCGGCGAGGGCACCGCACCAGTAAGATTCAAGGTGGCTTCATTGGAAGCCTGCTCATTCTTGGATTGTCTTGAACAACTGAGTGGTGCGTCTAAGTGGTGGCGCTTTATACGAACACGCAGGTCATGCTCTGCTTGCACCGGCACAACGACCATCGTCGATGGTCCTCGCCCGCTCACCGTCGCGGGACCTTGAGCGGCACGGATGCCGCGCCAGAGCCTCCAGGGACGGATTCACGGCGTGTCCTGCGATGGTGAGCGGGCGAGGGCCCTGCAGCCAAGCGACAGATCATCGCTCTACGACTGATCTATCCGAACTATCCATCGCTACTCGGTGGGGCCTTGGGCTGTGGAAGGCCGCGAAATAGTTGCGTTCGCCGCACCAGGTCCGCAGCACCGCGTTAGCCGTTGGAGATCTCCGGCAGCGGCTCGGCGCATTGCCGGCAATAGCGTGCGTCCGCCGTGTGGCCTTCCAGCCCGCAACGGGCGCAGTTGCGCGTATCGCGCTTGCCGGTGTGGCCACCGTCGCGCAGCGTGCTGGCCAGTTCGGCGGTGTAGATGCCAGTGGGCACGGCGATGATGCTGTAGCCGATCAGGATCAGCGCCGAGGTGACGAAACGGCCCAGCGTGGTCTGCGGCACCAGGTCGCCAAAGCCCACAGTGGCCATGGTGACGATGGCCCAGTACATGCTGGTGGGGATGCTGGTGAAGCCGTGCTGCGGGCCTTCGATGACATACATCGTGGCGCCGGCGATCACGGTGATGGTGAGCACGCTGAACAGGAAGACCAGCACCTTGCGGCGGCTGCGCCACAGCGCGTCCACCAATTGCCCGCTTTCCTGGATGTAGCGGGTGAGCTTGAGAATGCGGAACAGCCGCAGGATGCGCAGCACGCGCACCACCAGCAGCGTCTGTGCGCCGGGCACGAAGAACGACAGATAGCTGGGCAGGATCGAGAGCAGGTCGATCACGCCCCAGATGCTGAGCGCGTAATGCAGCGGGCGCCGCACCACCGACAGACGCAGCGCGTATTCGACGGTGAACAGCACCGTGAACGCCCATTCCAGCGGGACCAGCCAGTGCGCCGAGTGCGCATGGATGCGCGGCACGCTGTCGATCATGATCACCACCACGCTGGCCAGGATGGCCGCGACCAGCAACAGGTCGAAATTGCGCGAAGGGCGGGTGTCGTGCCGGTAGATGATGTCGAACCACTGCCGGCGCCAGCCGTCGTCGGTGGCGGGGGTGAGCTGAGGATCGGAGAAGGGGCGCATGCGCGCATTGTGCCGCAGCCGCGCGAATGCGCGAGAATGCCGGTCTCCCTTCCGCGTCTGTGACCCACCATCATGAGCACCGCTGCCGATTCGCCCCTGTCCCTCGCGCACTACTACCTGCCGGTGTATCGCCCGCGCCAGGTGGTGCTGGAGCGCGGTCAGGGCAGTCGCGTGTGGGACGATGCGGGGCGCGAGTACCTGGACCTGTCCTCCGGCATTGCGGTCAGCGGGCTGGGCCATAACGATCCGGACCTGGTGGCCGCGCTCACCGAGCAGGCCGGCAAGCTGTGGCACACCAGCAACATCTTCTACAGCGCGCCGCCGCTACGTCTGGCCGAAGAACTGGTCACCGCCTCGCGCTTTGCGGAAAACGTGTTCCTGTGCAATTCCGGCACGGAGGCCAACGAGGCGGCGATCAAGCTGGTGCGCAAGTGGGCCAGCAGCCAGGGGCGCCCGGCCGACAGGCGCGTCATCGTGACCTTCCGCGGCAGCTTCCATGGCCGCACGCTGGCCTCGGTGACAGCCACCGCGCAGCCCAAGTACCAGGAAGGCTATGAGCCGCTGCCGGGTGGATTCCGTTATGTGGACTTCAACGACGTGGCGGCGCTGGAAGCGGCCATGGCGAGCGGCGACGTGGCGGCGGTGATGGTGGAGCCGATCCAGGGCGAGGGCGGGGTGATGCCGGCCGCGCCGGGCTTCCTGGCCCGTGCGCGCGCGCTGTGCGATCAGCACGACGCCTTGCTGGTGCTGGACGAGATTCAATGCGGCATGGGCCGCACCGGCACGCTGTTTGCGCATTGGCAGGAGCAGGTGACGCCGGACATCGTGACGCTGGCCAAGGCGCTGGGCGGCGGTTTTCCGATCGGTGCGATGCTGGCCGGTCCCAAGGTAGCGCAGACCATGCAGTTCGGCGCGCACGGCACCACCTTCGGCGGCAATCCGCTGGCCGCGGCGGTAGCGCGGGTGGCATTGCGTAAGCTGGCCTCGCCGGAGATTGCAGCCAACGTGGAGCGCCAATCGGCGGCGTTGCGCGCAGGGCTGGAGGCATTGAATGCCGAGTTCGATCTGTTTGCGCAGATCCGCGGACGCGGCCTGATGCTGGGCGCGGTGCTGGCACCGGCGCATGCCGGTCAGGCGGGGGCAATCCTGGATCTGGCCGCCAAGCACGGCTTGCTGGTGCTGCAGGCTGGACCGGATGTGCTGCGCTTTGTGCCGGCACTCAGTCTGACCGATGCCGAGCTGGCTGAGGGGTTGGCGCGTTTGCGGCTGGCGATTGCCGAGTATGTCGCGCAGTCGTGATGGATGCCTGCGTCCTGCGAAGTGCAGGATGATGGGGCTTGGCTTGGGGTGAGCGTGCGCAGTCTGGCAGGCGTGATTGCGTGGTCTGTCGCTTATTTGATGTTGAGGTTCCGGCGTAATGCGGGGGCTCAGCTCGCTGCTGCGAGTTGGGTGTCGTCCTTCGTACCCTCGCCCCAACCCCTTTCCCGAGGCGAGAGGGGCTGAAGGCATCGCGGTGTTGTCTGGTGGCGTGCGCTGGGTTGTCGGAGCTGCATGCAGTACCGCTCTTGGCTGCGGTCTGCAACGCTTCCGATTCCCGATTCCCGATTCCCGATTCCCGATTCCCGACACTTATCCCACGCCGTGCCGCTTCAACACCCGCCGTAAGGCGCGGGCGTCGCGCACGGTGTCGGCGTGCAGGCCGGCCGCGCGTGCGCCGCGCACGTTGACGAACAGGTCGTCGACAAACAGCGTGCGCTCGGCGCGTTCGCCGAGCTGCGCAAGCGCACGCTGATACACCTGTACATCTGGTTTGCGGCCGCCAAGTGCGCCGCTGCATAGCACGCGGCCCTGCAACAGCGGGAACAGCGGCGGCACGATCCGCTCGATCGCGTCCATCATCAGCGGGCCGTTGTTGGTGAGCACCGCCACCGCCGTGGTCGCCGACACCGCCAGCACCTGCGTCACGACCGATGGGTCGGCGCGGCAGGCGGCGACGCGGGCCGCGAGCCAGGTGGCGCGATCGATCGTGTGCCCGAGCCCCTGGCTCAACTGCGCCAGATACGCCTGCGTGTCGATCGTGCCGGCGTCGTAGGCGCGCTCCAGGCCCTGCACGAACAGCACCTCGTGCACCCACTGCGGTGTGCAGCCCGCCGCCGCCGCCAGCGCGGCCATGCGCCGTGGCCGCGCGTAGTGCGCGAGCACGCCATCGAAATCGAGCAACAGCAGCGACGGCGGTGCGGGCGGCATAGATGTACTCGTGCGGTGGCTGCGCAGCGTTGTCGATCTGTCGCGGCATGGCAAGCGCGCAAGACCTGTTATGCCCGAAACCGCGCAGGTAGGTCGCCGCGAGACGTATTCAGAGTCTTGAATCCGGCAGGAACCTACCCGCCTGCGCCAACCCTACCCTCCGCACCGCGGTTGCGGCGGAACTGTGCTGGTTATGGTCGATGCATGCCGCATTTGCGGTGTCAGCCGGTCTCGGGGGAGCGCCCGGTCACTCAGCACGCTACACGTCTCCAGGGGTTTGATTGCATGCGAAAGTGCCTGAATACCGATCACCTGGCGGCCTCGGTCGCCGCCATCCTCAGCACCACCCGCTCGCGCCACACGCTGGCGTCGATGACCTTGTTGCTGGCCGGCGCACACAGCCTGCCAGCCGCCGCCCAGGATGCGCGCACGCTGGATGCGGTCAGCGTGGTGGGCACCGGCTCCACGCGGACCACCGCATCGATTTCGGTTGCCGAGATCCAGGCACAGGTGCCGGGCGTGGCACCGCAGCAACTGCTGGCCAGCTTGCCCGGCGTGAATGTGCAGACCACCGACCCATTCGGGCTATACGAGTTTGGCGACTCAATGACCATCCGCGGGTTCTCCGCCAATCAGATCGGCGTGACGCTCGACGGCATTCCGATCGAGACCTTCGACACCCGCGAAGGCGGGCCGATCACCCGGTACGTGTCCAGCGAGAACCTGCTCGACGTCACGGTGTCGGCCGGCTCGGGCGATGTCACCCAGCCGTCGTATCACGCACTCGGTGGTGCGATCCGCTACACCAGCCTGCCGCCGAAGGGCGGCGACAGCTGGAGCGGCAATCTCACCCAGACCATCGGTTCGGACGATCTGGTGCGCAGCTTCGTGCGCCTGGATACGCCGGATTGGTGGGAAGGCGGCCCCAGCGCGTATCTCTCCGCCTCGCGCACGCAGGGCGGGGTGTGGGACATGGAACCGGCCACGCAAAAGAGCGATCACTTCGAAGCCAAGATTCGCCAGGCCTGGGACGCGGGCACCCTGACGCTCGGCTGGATCTACAACAACCGCAAGGACTACGACGTGCAGTCGTACAACTCCGACGGGTCGGTGGCGTGGGACCTGCACGAACGCATCACCGGCAACCCGGAAGTAGACGCCGAGCATTACAGCGAATGGCAGAACGGCCGGCGCGATTCGCTGCTCAGCCTGCACGGCGATTTCCTGTTCAACGATGCGATCGGCTTCACCTTCACCGGCTATTACGAAAACAAGCATGGTTACGGCGTCGGCGGCACACCGCCGAGCACGGCCACCGGCTTGTACAACGATGCCATCGCCGGCACGCCGGGGCGTACCGACATCGCCATCAACGACCCGCAGATCGTCGATGCCAACGGCACTGTCACTCGCGTCGGTGCGATGACGCGGCGCGAAGAAATCATGGGTGGCGATCGCTACGGCGTGACCACGGCGGTGTCGTGGGAGACCGAGCACAACAAGCTCGAAGTCGGCGCGTGGTACGAAAACTACGACTTCGATCAGGTGCGTCCGCTGTACAACCTGGACCCGGCCACTGGCGCGCTGCTCAAGGGCGCGCTGCCGATCGTCATCTACTACGACAACCACTTCTCCACCGAGGTGAAGCAGCTCTACATCAAGGACACGCTGCGCCTGCTCGACGACCGCTTGACGATGGAGTTCGGTGCCAAGGGCCTGGATGTCAAACGCGACTACAACGGCATCGCCAACCTGGACGATTTCAATATCGGTGTGCGGCGCAATGTGACCATCAAGAACAGCGACTGGTTCCAGCCGCAGGTGGGTGCAAGTTTCCAGCTGGCCGATGGTGTGCAGGTGTTTGCCAACTACGCCGAAAACTTCAGCTCGGCACCGCGCCTGGCGCTGACCTCCGGCGCGTTCAATCCGGACATCGCCCCGGAGGAGTCCACCAATATCGATATCGGCATCCGCGCCGAATCCACGCAATGGAGCGGCTATCTGGCCGCCTACAAGATCGACTACGAAAACCGCATCATCGCGCTGACCGACCCGGACCCGCTGGTGGTGGCTCCCACGGTGTACGCCAATGTCGGCGACGTGCAGACCTATGGCGCGGAACTGTCGGGCATGTGGAAGCCGGCGCCAGGCTGGCGGTTGGGTGCATCGTTGACCTGGAACAGGTCCGAATTCCAGGACGACTATTTCGGCCCGGTCAGCGGCAATCTGGTACAAGTTAAGGGCAACGATGTGCCCGACGCACCGAAGGTGATGTTCAGCGTCAACGGTGGCTGGGAAGGCGAGCGCTTCTTCGCCAACCTCGATACCAAATACACCGGCAAGCGCTACGGCGACACGCTCAACACCGATCAGGTGGATGCCACCTTCATCGTCAACGGCAGCGTGGGCTATCAGGGCGGCGACGGGGGATTCCTGGCAGGCGGCAGGTTGCAGTTGTCGGTCTACAACCTGTTCGACAAGGACGATGCGATCGGTGCGGTGTTTCCCAATGAAAGCTCCGGCTCGTATCAGCTGATCGCGCCACGCCAGTTGTTCGCCAGCCTGTCCTACCGGTTTTGAAACACAGCCGCGACCGGCCGTGCGGCCGGTCGCGTGCGTTTGTCCATGACATGCAGGGGACTATGCAGTGACGCAAGGCAATTACTCTGGGGCGATGACGCGGCGGCAATTGCTGGCGCGCATCGGCATGACCGCCGGCGGCGCCATGATGTACCAGGCGATGAGCAGCCTGGGCATGGCGGCCGAATCCAATTTCAAAGGGCCATTGCAGCTGGATGGCGACCCCAAGGGCGCATCGGTGTTGATCCTGGGCGCCGGTCTTGCGGGCATGAGCGCCGCCTTCGAGTTGCGCAAGGCCGGCTACCGCGTGCAGGTGCTGGAATACAACGGCCGGCCCGGCGGGCGTAACTGGACCCTGCGTGGCGGCGACCGCTACACCGAGCTGGGCGGTGCCGCCCAGCACTGCCAGTTCGACGACGGGCTGTATCTCAACCCGGGGCCGTGGCGCATTCCGCATCACCACAAGGCGGTGTTGAGTTACTGCAAGCAGTTCGGGGTGGCATTGGAAGCCTTCAACCAAGTCAATTACAACGCGCTGTTGCATAGCGAAAAAGGCTTCGGCGGCAAACCGCAGCGCTTTCGCGCCATCGATGCCGATTACAAGGGCCATGTCTCGGAGTTGCTGGCCAAGTGCACGCAGCAGCACGCCCTGGACACGGCCGTCAGCCGCGAGGATCAGGAACTGCTGCTGGAATCGCTGCGCACCTGGGGCGCGCTCGATCAGAAGTTTGGCTACGTCAAAGGCAAGGACAGCAGCGAGCGGCGCGGCTTTGCGCGGTATCCCGGTGGCGGTCTGTCGGGCAAACCGGAGTTCTCCGACCCCTTCAGCGTGCAGGACGTGCTGCGCTCGCGCCTGTGGACCACGCTGGCGGCCGGCAACAACTACGAAATGCAGACCACCATGTTCCAGCCGGTGGGCGGCATGGACCAGATCGGCAAGGCGTTCGCGCGTCAGCTTGGCGATGCCATCACCTACAACGCCAAGGTCACCAGGATCGACCAGGACGGCAGCGGCGTGCGCGTGTCCTGGCAGGATGCGGCGCATGGCGGCGAAGAACGTATCGCCAGCGCAGAGTGGTGCATCTGCACGATTCCGTTGTCGGTACTCAGCCGCATTCCGGTGACCGCCAGCGACGCGATGACCACCGCGATCGGCAAGGTGCCGTACGCGGCATCGGTCAAGGTGGGGCTGCAATTCAAACGCCGTTTCTGGGAAGAGGACGAAGCGATCTACGGCGGCATCAGCTACACCGATCTGCCGATCACCCTGATCAGTTACCCAAGCACCGGCTATCACAGCCCCGGCAAAGGTGTATTGCTCGGTGCTTATGTCTGGGGATTGGATGCCTACCAGTTCACCTCGATGACGCCGGAGCAGCGCGTGCGCAAGGCGGTGGAATACGGTACGCAGCTGCATCCGCAGTATCCACGTGAGTTCGAAAACGGCATCGCCGTCGGTTGGCACCGCGTGCCGTTCACGCATGGCTGCTTCGGCATGTGGACCGAGCAGGCGCGCGCCGAGCATTACGAACCGCTATGCCAGATCGACGGGCGCCTGGCGCTGGCCGGCGAGCACGTGTCGTACATCCCGGCCTGGCAGGAGGGCGCGATCCTGTCTGCGCACGATGTCGTCGGCCGTCTGCATCGCAGGGTGCTTGCCGCAGGAGGCCGCGCATGAGCCTGTTGCCACGCACGCTGGTCGCCGCCGTCGCGCTGGTCATCGGCGCGTTGCTGTTGCCGTCGGGCCTGCGCGATGCGCGGGCGCAAAGTTCCGATGCCACCCAGCTGTTTCCGCAGCAGGGCTTTGCCAAGGCATCGGGACAGGAGGTGTACCAGGCCATCTGCCAGGGCTGCCACATGCCTGCCGGGCACGGTGCGCAAGGTGCGGGCGAGTATCCCGCGCTTGCCGCCAACCCCAAGCTGGCGGCCGGCCCCTATGTGACCATGATGGTGCTCGACGGCCACGCCGGCATGCCCGGCTTCGGTGACATGCTCGACGATCGCCAGGTGGCCGAAGTGGTGAGCTATGTGCGCACCCATTTCGGCAACGATCACAGCGAACGTGTCACCGCCGACGACGTGAAGCTGCTACGCCATTGATCTTTCCCTGCCAAGGAGTTGCCATGTACCGTCCCATCGCACGCGCCCTCATCGCCACCCTCATCTGTTCTGCGGGCGTTGCCGCCGCCGACGCGGCCGAGGTGATTCGCCACAAGATTCCCAACAGCGATTTCCCCATTGCCGCGGCGGTGGAAATCCCCGCCGGCAAGGCCACGGTGTACGTCAGCGGCAAGGTGCCGGCAGTGGTGGATGCCAGTGCGCCCAAGGACTCCGCTGCCGCATATGGCGACACCAAGGCGCAGACGGTGAGCGTGTTGAACCAGATCAAGCAACAGCTGGCCGCGATCGGGTTGGGCATGGGTGATGTGGTGAAGATGCAGGTCTTTCTGGTCGGCGACCCCGCGCTGGGCGGCAAGATGGACTTCAACGGTTTCATGGAAGGGTATCGCCAGTTCTTCGGCACCAAGGAACAGCCCAACCTGCCGGCGCGCTCGGCGTTCCAGATCGCGGCGTTGGGCAACCCGCTGTACCGCGTGGAGATCGAAGTGGTCGCCGTACGTCCCTGAGCCGTTATCGGCGCCTTGCTGGAGGTTGTGATGAAACCTGATATGTCGCGCCGCATGTTCCTGCGGGACTCGGCCCTGTTCGCCGGTGCTGCGGGTGCCGGCACGGTGCCGCTACTGGCCAGTGCCGCCGAACGTTCCGTCGCCGTTGCACCGACCGCGGCCAACACGCTGGCACCGGTAATGATCGGCTCCAACGAGTTCCCCGACGGACCGTCGGCGGCCGCAGTGAAGGCCATCGCGCAGATCGCACCGCAAGGCGGGCGTTATTTGCGCGATGTGCAAATGGAACTGATGAATACCCTGGCCGCGGAACTCACGCTGCCGGTCGACCACTTGATGGCCTACGCCGGCTCCACCGAACCGCTGGACTACACGATGCTGGCCTTCACTTCGCCGAGTGCGGCGTTGGTCACCGCCGACCCAACCTATGAATCGGGCTGGCGCGCGGCAACCCGCAATGGTGCGCGGCTGATCAAGGTGCCGTTGCGCAAGGATTTTTCGCACGACGTGCAGGCCATGTGCGCGGCCGACCCCAACGCAGGCGTGATCTACATCTGCAACCCCAACAATCCCACCGGCTCGGTGACTGCGCGCAAGGACCTGGACTATGCGCTCGCGCACAAGCCCAAGGGCAGCGTGCTGGTGGTGGACGAGGCCTACATCCACTTCGCACAGAGCACGCGCAGCGTGGTCGACATGGTCGCTGCCGGCGAGGACGTGGTGGTGCTGCGCACCTTCTCCAAGCTCTACGGCATGGCCGGCATCCGCTTGGGGTACGCGGCCGCACGCCCGGAGCTGCTGGCCAAACTGATGTTCTACAGCGTCAACAGCCTGCCGGTGACCGCAGCGGCCGCAGGCCTGGCCAGCCTGCGCGATCCGGCGCTGGTGCCGCAGCGGCGTGCACGCACCGCGGCCACCCGGCAGGATGTCATCGATTTCCTGGTCCGGCAGGGCTATGCCTGCACGGCATCGGAGAGCAATTGCTTCATGGTCGATGTGAAGCGGCCGGCCGCAGGCTTCAAGGACGACATGGCAACGCATGGGGTCTTCATCGGCCGCAGCTGGCCGGTGTGGCCCACTTGGTCGCGGATCACGGTGGGTACCGAGGCGGAGATGGCACGCTTCAAGCAGGCCTTCGTGCAGGTGATGGCCGGCAAGCGCGGCCCCTTGCCGGTGCCGCAGGTCGCGGCGCATGCGTCACTGGATGGGTGTTTCCATTACGCCTGAGGCAGGGATTGCGCGCTGGCATGGTGTGCGCGGTGGCAGGCGCGATCTGCAACACGCGATGCCCCGGTGGCATCTGCTCGCTGCCCGTGCTCGCTACGCGCACGCGAGCTGCAGGCGAGGTTCTGTAGATCGCGGCCAGGCAGTACCCTGGTAAGGCCGGCGCAGCGCGAGCGTCGGTGGGGTTGGATGCATCGCGTATTTCTTATCGCAGGAGTGTGCCTTGAAGCTGTTTTCGACGATTGCCGTGCTCGGCCTGGTGCTGATGGCACCTTCGGCCTGGGCCCGGACATGTGCGGTGACCATCACCGGCAACGACCAGATGAAGTTCGACCAGAGCGCCATCAAGCTGGCGCCCGACTGCACGCAGGTGGACCTGACGCTCAAGCACTCCGGCAAGATGGCCGCCACGGTGATGGGCCACAACTGGGTGCTGACCAAGTCCGCCGATTTCCAGGCGGTTGCCAACGCCGGCGTGCGCTCCACCATTGCCGACAGCTACCTGCCCAAGGCCGATGCGCGCGTGATCGCGCATACCAAAGTCATCGGCGGCGGCGACAGCACCACCGTCAGCTTTCCCACCAGCGCATTGACCAAGGGCGGCGCGTACACGTTCTTCTGCTCGTTTCCCGGGCACTGGGCCATGATGAAGGGCACGCTGAGCTTCGGATGACCGCGGCGCGCCACCGGGCCGGTCCCTGTGGCGCGGTGCATCGGTTGGCTGCCTCCGGCATCGTGTGAACGACGCTGCTGCATCGCTACGTGGTCGCGCGCCGTTCCCGCCATGTCAGGCGCGCCAGGCAGGCACCATGACGTGCACGCCCCTCACGGTGGCGCTGCGTCCGTTGCGTGCTGGACGTCCCCGCTGCGTAACACGCCGCGCTGCAGCGCCTGCGCCAATGCGCCTTCGCGGCTGCGTGCATCGAGCTTGCGGTACAGATTCTTGAGATGGAATTTGACCGTGTTTTCCGACAGGTGCAGGTGGCGGGCGATCTGCTTGTTGGAATAGCCACGCGCCAGTTGCGCCAGCACTTCCAGCTCGCGCTCGCTGAACACGTCGCTGGAAGGATCGTCGTCGCCGCTAAGGCGTTCGAGCAGGGCCTGGATGGTCAAGGCACGCGTGGTGCCGCCCACGGTGTGCGGGTCGTGCTGCCGGAGCGAGCGCAGCATCGCCTTGGCGGGCAGGCCGAGTTCGACGATCGCCTGCCAGCTCTGCGTCAGCGCCACGTGGTCCAGGGCGCTGTACAGGTGGGGTAGGGCGGCGAGCAGTTCGCCGCGTTGCTGCAGCACCAGCGCGATGCGGGCGCGGGTGCGCGCGAGATGGCACAGGTTGTCGTTGCTCAGGCAGGCCTGCTCGATCTGGCCGAGGATGACCAGCGCTGCGCTGCTGCGTCCGGCCAGGCGGTGCCAGCGTGCCAGTGCGAACCCCATCGCCGCGCGATCGCGCCACCGGTGCGCCGCGCGCAATGTGTGTGCCAGCGAGGATTCGCCGCCGGTGCGCGCGATCAGCACATCGATGGCCGCGTTGCCGGGATGTTCCAGCAGCAGCATCAAGCGCCACGCAGATGCCAGCTCGGACAGCCGCATCAGCTTGCGCCCGTGGGCGATCTGCTCGATATGGTCGAGCACCGCCAGGGCGCTGCGTCCGCTATGGTCGCGCACGCGCTCCAGTCCCAATGCGGTGTCGTACGCGGCTGCCAGCACATCCACGCCGGCATCGTGTTGCTCGAGCGTTTCCAGTGCCGGATGCAGCAGGTCCGCCGCGTCGTCGTGGTGGCCACGCTCGTAATGCAGCTGCGCGAGCAGGCACTGGCCGGCCGCCTCCAGCACGCGGTCCGGCTGTGGCGTGTGCGCGCACCCGTGCAGCGCTTGCCGGTAGCATGCCTCGGCGTCGCCGAGCTGCCCGCGGTAGAAAAAACTCTGGCCCAGCGCCAGCAGCGCCTGGCCGGCGCCCGCATCGCTGCCGCCGCGCTGCATTGCCTCGCGTGCCGTCAGTGCGTAGCGTTCTGCCACTGCAAACGCGCTCTGGGCGATGGCGGTGGTGGCGCAGATGCAGAGCAGCATGCCGCGGCCAAGCTGGTCGTCCTCGTCCAGTGCGCGCGCCTGTGCCGCGATCTGGGTCAGGCCATGGGGGTTGCCGCAGATTTCGTCCAGGCGGTCGCGCAGCACGGCCACCACCACGGTGTAGTCGCGCTGCAGCGGTTCGCGCAGGGCCGCAGGGAAATCGCGGAAGCGTTCCAGCAACAGGCGCGCGTGGCTGAACTCGCCCAGCTTGATGTGCAGATGCGCCTGGGTGAGGTTGAGCGCCGGCGTCTCGCGGATGGTGCGGTGGTCGAAGTGGCGCAGCAATGCACGCACCTCGTGCAGGCCGTGCGTCAGCAGCAACTGCCAGGTGCCGGCGCGCGCGATGTAGCTGGCCGCCAGATCGCCGCACTGGCCATGCGCGGCGTGTCGTACCGCGTCGGCCAGGTGCTGATGGTCGCCAAACCAGCGGGCTGCACGCTGATGCAGCTGGACGGCCTGGCCAGGGTGTTCGCGATCGAGCAATTGCTGCAGGAAGTCGGCAAACAAGGGGTGATAGCGGAACCATTCGCGTTCGCCATCCAGCGGCACCAGCAGGCCGTGGAAATGCTCCAGCCGGGCGAGCAGCCGGCCACTGTCGTCGCGCTGGCGCAGCGCATCGGCCAGCGAGGCGTTGAGGCGTTCCAGCAGGCTGGTACGCAACAGTAGGTCGCGCGTTGGTGCATCCAGGTCGTTGACCACCTGCTCGGCCAGATACGCGGCAATCTGCGTGCTGCGCCCGGAGAAGCGTGCGGTCACTTCCTGCTGACGTTGTGCATCGCCCTCCAGCCACAGCCGCGCCAGATGCAGCGCTACCGGCCAACCTTCGGTGTAGTGCAGCAGGGTCTCCACCACCGGCGCCGCGACCTGCGGCCCCAGCAGCGTGCGTGCTTCGTCGGTGTCCAGTGCCAGTTGCGCGCTGCCGATGCGACCGAGCTGTGCCTGCAATTCCAGCCGCGCCAGCGGCAGCGCCGGCACGCGACGGGTGGCAAGCAACAGATGCAGGCGCCCGCCGCTGTGTTCCACCAGGCGCAGCACCAGCTCATCGACCAGACCGCCTCCAAGCCGGTCGTAGTCGTCGACGATCACGCTGATGCGCCGCGGTGCCGCGCGCAGGGCGCGAATCAGCACCGCGACCGCATCGCGCGGGTCCTGCTCGCAGTGGTGCATCACGCTGGTGCACAGCGCGGCGTCGGCGCCTGCACCCTGCAGCGCCAGGGCGAGATGACCCACAAAGCGCGCGGCATCGGCATCGGCTTCGTCCAGCGACAGCCAGGCCACCGACGCCGCATCACGCGCGCGCAGCTGCGCATGCCATTGCGCCAGCACCGTGGTCTTGCCGAACCCAGGCGGGGCCAGCAGCAGGGTCAACGGACGCATCTGGCCCTGATCCAGTGCCCTCAGCAATGCCTCGCGCATCACCGCGCCCGTGTGCGGCGAAGGCGGCTCCAGCTTGCTGGCAAGCAGCCAATCGGGAAGAGCGGGGTCGCGCGGCGGTGACGGGCGCGGAGTGAGCAACGCAACAGGCTTGAGCATGAGGCGAGGGCGGCCGTGGCAAGCGTCAACAGCGCGCCGGCTCGACACGCTGCACAACGTGATGAAACAGCGGCGACGGCACGCAGGTCACCGAGACGGCGACAACGACGGATCGGCTGCTTCGCGGGTCCCCACCCATGCCCGTCCCTGAGCACCTTTCAGAAAGGTATGACAGCCTCACGACAAAAGCAAAGTGTGTAGCGGTTTTCACGCCATCGCCGCCAGGGTCGAGGCGGGCCATCGGGTGGATCGGGTTGTGGTTGCGTCTGCTCGCGCCAGCGGCGTGCGCAGAACAGGTGTGTGTGATCCGGCGTCACCGACCGGCGCGCCCAGCCCGCGGCCTGCGCATTCACTTGGCCCTGCGGTGCATGCCCGGCCCCGCTGGGCCCGCGCCGGCATCCACGTCCGGCGCCATCAGGGCGGCCGTTATCGGCTGCCGGCGTTTGGTTCGGCTGGCTGCCTCAGCGCCGCACCTGCGCCCTCGGCACGTGCTGAAGGCGAAGCGCGGCGCGGCCGCCGTCTTACCCCGTCACGCGTCAGCGTGCGACGTCTGCAAACGCCTCGCGTGCCGCGGCGAGCGTGGCCTCGATCACGGCCTCGTCGTGCGCGCTGGACATGAAGCCGGCCTCGTACGCCGACGGCGCCAGGTACACGCCCCGCTGCAGCATCGCGTGGAAGAAGCGGTTGAAGGTGGTGGTGTCGCAGGCGGTGGCCTGCGCGTAGCTCTCCACGATCTCGTCGCTGAAGAACAGCCCGAACATGCCGCCCACCTGGTTGGTGGTGACGGCAATGCCGGCCGCGCGCGCGGCATCTTCCAGGCCTTCGCATAGCACGCCGGTCGCCTCGCCCAGGCGGGCGTGGAAGCCCGGTTCCTGCACCAGTTCCAGCATCGCCAGGCCGGCGGCCATGGCCACCGGATTGCCCGACAAGGTGCCCGCCTGGTAGATCGGCCCGGCCGGGGCGATCTGCTCCATCAGCTCGCGCCGGCCGCCGTACGCGCCCACCGGCATGCCGCCGCCGATGATCTTGCCGAAGGTGGTCAGATCCGGCGTGACGCCATAGAGCGCCTGCGCGCCACCCAGCGCCACGCGGAAGCCGGTCATCACTTCGTCGAAGATCAGCAGCGCACCATGCCGCGTGCACAACGTGCGCAGGTGCTGCAGATAGCCCGCCAGTGGCGGAATGCAGTTGGCATTGCCCACCACCGGCTCGATGATCACTGCCGCCACGTCGGCGCCGATTTCGTCGAACAATGCGGTGGCGCCTTCGAAGTCGTTGAAGCTCAGCGTGGCGGTCAGCTCGCTCAAGCCGGCCGGCACGCCCGGCGAGGTGGGCACGCCCAGGGTCAGCATGCCGCTGCCGGCCTTGACCAGGAACGAGTCGCCGTGGCCGTGGTAGCAGCCTTCGAACTTGATGATGCGGTTACGCCCGGTGGCGCCGCGCGCCAGGCGCACCGCCGACAGCGTGGCCTCGGTGCCCGAGTTGACCATGCGCACCATCTCGCACGAGGGCACCAGCCGGGTGATGGTCTGCGCCATCGTCACTTCCGCCGCGCACGGCGCGCCGAACGACAGCCCGTCGCGGATCGCGCGTTCCACCGCCTCGCGCACCGTCGGGTGGTTGTGCCCGCCAATCATCGGGCCCCATGAGCCCACGTAGTCGATATAGCGGTTGTCGTCGACGTCGTACAGGTAAGGGCCGTCGGCACGGGCCACGAAGAACGGCTCGCCGCCCACCGACTTGAACGCCCGCACGGGTGAGTTGACGCCGCCGGGCAGCAGCGTCTGCGCCTGGGCGAACAGGGCGTGGGAGCGGGTGTGGTTCATGCGCGCAGATCCTTGAGGAATACCAGTGGGGACATCGATGCCCGGCAGCGGGCATCGCGTTCGCCATTGTCAGGCCTGCGGCCTCGCGCGCCTACCCGGCAGAGGCCCGCCTACCCGTCGGAGCCAGCGGGTAGGGCAACCCGGCTGCCTATGATCGGACACGAGGGGACCGGGCGTTTGGGCATGAGCTGATGGCATGCGGTCATTGGCGCCCCGCTGCAGATGTTCAGAAAGTGTGATTCCGGCGGCCGTTGGCCCCGTTCATCCAGTCGCCTTGCCGACCGTTCCAGACTTGGGGAGAAAGCATGAACCGTAGTATCCAGAAGCGTGCGCTGGCGTTGGCCCTGGTGGTGGCCATCGGCGGTGCACACGCGCAGTCGACCACCGGCAGCATCGTCGGCAGCGTGGGGCAGGGCAGCGGCACCAGCGTGGTAGTGGAAAACAACAGTGGCCTCAGCCGCGAAGTGCCGGTGGACGCGCGTGGCCGGTACACCGCCGGCAATCTGCCGTTGGGCACCTACAAGGTGACGGTCAAGCGCGACGGCGCGGTCGTGGAAACCCGCGAGAACGTGGCCATTACCGTGGGCGCCAACACCGACGTGTCGTTCGCCGCCAGCGCCGCGGGGAGCGGCGTGCAAACCCTGGACAGCGTCACCGTCAACGCGGCCAGCCTGGCCACCATCGACGTCAGCAGCGTGGATACCCGCACCGTGGTCACCGCCGAGCAGCTGGCGCAGTTGCCGTTGGGCCGTACCGCCGAAGCGATCGCGCTGCTGGCGCCGGGCGTGGTGGTCAACAGCGGCGGTTTCGACAACGGCCCGCTCGGCGGCTCGTTGCCCAGCTTCGGCGGCTCGGCCGCCAGCGAAAACGCGTATTACCTCAACGGTTTCAACACCACCACCATCAGCAACAATCTCGGCGGCCTGACCCTGCCGTACGGTGCCATCGACCAGCAGGAAATCTTCACCGGCGGCTATGGCGCGCAGTACGGGCGCGCCAACGGCGGTGTGATCAACCAGATCGGTAAGCGCGGCACCAACGAGTGGAAGTTCGGCGCGGCGGTGATCTGGGAGCCGAACGGCCTGCGTGCCAACCAGCGCGACATCTACTGGCGCTCGGACAGCCAGGCCAGCACCGTCAACAACGCCGCCTACCGCTACGCGCGTGCGGCCAATGGCCTGTACCAGCCGGCCAGCGAAGCCGAGGCCAACCAGACCACTTACAGCGCCTACGTCGGTGGCCCGATCATCCAGGACAAGTTGTTCTTCTTCCTGGCCGCAGAGCAGGTGGATTCAGATGGCGTGCGCGTGGGCACCAATCGCGACACCGACAACGGCCGCACCGGCGGCCTGACCGACTACGACTACAAGCAGAAGCGCTGGTACGCCAAGGTGGACTGGAACATCACCGACAACCACCTGATCGAGGTGACCGGTGCCAGCGATGAGGCGGAGACCAACGGTTCGATTTATCGCTACGACTATGTCAACCGCACGCGTGGCAGCTATTTCACCGACGAATCCACCTGGAAGACCGGCCCCACGCTGTTCACCGGCAAGTACACCGGCTACCTGGGTGACAACCTCACCGTGACCGCGCTGTACGGCAAGATGCGCACACCCGACGAGCTGACCCCGTTCAACTACAACGCGGCCGGGGGACCGGTGATCAATAGCGCGGCGTTGCAGAATCCGGCCTACACCGGCGGCACGCCACGCATCGGCAACCAGCTGGTCACCTCGGTCAGTTCGCCGGATCGCGAATACAAGAAAGACAATCAGCGCCTGAATCTGGAATGGCGCCTCGGCCACCACACGCTCAACTTCGGTATCGACAACCAGAAGTCCGAAGGCATCGACGTCGGCTCGGTGCTGTCCGGGCCGGGCTTTGCCTGGACCTACGGCCAGACCAACGACCCCAACGGGTTGGCCACCGGAGGGCTGGTCAGCCAGTCGGCCAACGAAGCCGGCGGCATCGGCGCGCCAAGCCCGGGCCTGGTCGATCCGGTCAACGGGTCCAGCGGCTACTACGTGGTGCGCAACATCAACACCAGCCTGTACTCCTACGAGGCCAAGCAACGCGCCTATTACATCGAAGACAAGTGGCAGGTCACCGACAACCTGTTGTTGAGCATCGGCCTGCGCAAGGACGAGTTCACCAACTACACCCCGTTCGGCGACCCTTACATTGAAGTGGATAACGCGTGGGCGCCGCGCTTGGGCTTCAGCTGGGACGTCAATGGCGATTCCAGCCTGAAGGTGTTCGGTAACGTTGGCCGCTATTACCTCGGTCTGCCGCTGTCGGCCGTCAGCTTGTTCACACCGGCCACCACCACCGATACCTATTTCACCTACAGCGGCATCAATGCCGACGGCACGCCGGTGTTGGCGCAGCAGCTCGGCTCGGCCGTGTCGGCCAATTCGCGCTTCGGCCGCATCGCCGATGTGCGCACCGCAGTGGCCAAGGACATCGAAGGCGAGAACCAGGACGAAGTCATCCTGGGTTTCACCAAGCAGCTCGAAAGCGGCTGGGTGCTCGGCGTGCGTGGTACCCACCGGCGTCTCAATGCCGGTATCGACGACCAGAACTACGACGTCTCCAACACTGCGCTGATCAACGCGGCCGCCGCTCAGGGCGTGACCATTGATTTCTCGCAAGTCGCAGGCGCCTCGCTGATCAATCCCGGCCAGACCAACACCTGGGGTGTGATCGGCACCGACGGCCAGTTCCACGAGGTGTCGGTCAGCCGCGAAGCGGCGGGCTTCCCGAAGTTCAAGCGCAACTATTCGGCCGTGGAATTCAACCTGGAACGTCCGTTCGACGGCCAGTGGTACGCCAAGGTCAACTACGTGTGGTCGCATAGCTACGGCACCACCGAAGGCCAGGTGCGTTCGGACCTGTGGCGTACCGGCGGCGCACTCGGCAGCTATCAGGGCCAGGCGTCGGTTTCCACAACGCAGAGCTGGGACCACGCAGCACTGATGGAACATTTCAACGGCGATCAATCCAACGATCACCGCCATCAGCTCAAGCTGTTCGGCTTCTACCAGTTCAACCCGCAATGGGGCGCCTCGGCCAATTTCAGCCTGATCTCCGGCGCGCCGCATAACTGCCTGGGCAATTACTACGGCACCGAATACAGCGGCCGCGATCCGGCCGGCTACGGCGGCAGCGCCATCACCGGCGGTCCTTACCATTACTGCTACAACCCGGAAACCGGCACCGGCGTGGCATCGCCTCCGGGCTCGCAGGGGCGCCTGGGCTGGATCGCCCAGCTCGACATGGGCGTGACCTACAAGCCGGCCTTTGCCGACGGCAAGCTGGCCTTGCGCTTCGACGTGTTCAACATCACCAACGAGCAGACCGCGACGAACATCTATCCGTTCTCGCAGCTGCCCGACAACACCACCAACCCGCTATGGAATCAGGTGGTGGCCTACCAGGCACCGCGCTCTGGCCGGGTGACGTTGAGTTACGATTTCTGATCGGATCACGCGACAACGGCAGTCCCGGCAGTGACGCGTGAAAGCACGCGTCGCTGTTTTTGTTTTGGGTGATGGCCGGCCGAATTGATGTCACCGTGACGAGTGAAGGCACGCAGCCTGGGTGATGGCTTGGCTAAGCAGATTGTCCGATGTAGTCGAACAGCCCCGACGCGCAGGTTGCAGCAACTTCGCAGAGCGGATGATCTGCGAAGTTGCTGCAGGGCCCTTGCCTGCCCACCATCACGGGACACGCTGCAAGTACGTCCATGTAGCTCCGTGGCGGCATCCATGCCGCCAAGGGTCCCGCGACGGTGGGCGGGCAAGGACCAGTCGAGATGGTCGGTGGGCAAGGCTCTCAACCAGCGCTTGGCAAATGGCGACGCGGTGCCTTTGCTCTTCAACAAAACCACCAACCAACTGTCTGGCGTGGTGTCCTCGCCGATTGCGGGACCGTGTGGCGGCATGGATGCCGCCACCGAGCCTCCAGGGACGGATTCACGGCGTGTCCCGCAAGCGGTGAGGGCACCGCGCATTCGACCAGACGTGAAGACAGCCAAGCGATCGCGATAAGCACAGTGCAGCCGTCTCGACCTGACTGCTCAATACCGGCAGAACAGGTGGAAAGCGGATCATCTTCGCCTTTGCTGCAGGGCCCTTGCCCGCCCACCATCGCGGGACACGCTGCAAGTACGTCCATGTAGCTCTGGCCCGCCATCCATGCCGCCAAGGGTCCCGCGACGGTGGGCGGGCAAGGACCAACGGAGATGGTCGGTGCGCACAGGTTTCAACAAGCAGCCGGCAAGCTGGCGACGCGGCATCTTCGTTTTTCGACAAAACGACCAGCCAGGTGGGTGATGCGGTGTCCTCACCGATTGCGGGACGCCAAGGGTCCCGCGACGGTGAGCGGGCAAGGCCCCGTCACGATGGTCGGTGTGCCTGGTGCAAGCAGGGCATCAATCCTGCGCGACGGCGTACGACGCAGCCAGCATCGATCGTCTTCAACGCTTGCCGCATTATCACGCAAACCCTGCGCGGTATGCCTGCACTGCTGCGACCGGATCTGGCGCCGCATACACGCCGCTGACCACGGCAATCAGGTCGGCACCTGCAGTCACCAGCGCGGGCACCTGCGCAGTTGCGATGCCGCCGATCGCCACCCGGGGTAGACCAAGCTCGGCCGCTTGCTGCAGTAGCGCCGGCGTCGCGCGCCGGGTGGTCTGCTTGGTGGTGGTCGGGAAAAACGCACCGAACGCGACATAGCTGGCACCCGCGGCGGCGGCGGCGCGCGCGCGCTCGATCTCGTCGTAGCACGACACCCCGATGATCGCCTGCGGCCCCAGCCGCGCGCGTGCGGCTGCCACCTCGCCATCGTCCTCGCCCAGATGCACGCCCTGTGCACCGACCTGCGCGGCCAGTTGCGCATCGTCGTTGATGATCAAGGGCACACCGTGCGCCGCACAGGCCTCGCGCAGGGCGCTGGCCTGGCGCAATCGCAGCGCCCCATCGGCCTGCTTGTTGCGATATTGCAGCCAGGTGATTGCTGGCAATAACGGCACGGTGCGCAGGAGCAGGCGCTGGGTATTGGGCTCGTCCGGGGTGATCAGGTACACGCCGCGGGCGTCAAGGCGTTGGGGCATGGCAGCGCTTCCGAAAGCGGTGGATGGGATGGGACAATGCTGGCCCCACCGTTGCGTGACCGCGATTATCCGATGAGCGACACATCCACCACCACCTACCGCACCTGGATGTGCGTGGTCTGCGGGTTCCTCTACCACGAGGCCGACGGCATTCCCGAAGAAGGCATCGCGCCCGGCACCGCCTGGCAGGACGTGCCCGAGAGCTGGACCTGCCCCGATTGCGGCGTCACCAAGGACGACTTCGAAATGGTGGAAGTCGACTGACCGCTTGCCTGCCCGGACCGGGCATCGACCACCTGCCGCGCCATGCCGTGCGGCTGAGCGGCTAGAGGGTGCTCGGGGCTCAGTGCGCCCGCGCGCGCTGGCTGTTCAGTTCCACCAGGTGCTCGTGCAGATGGGCCGCGTCCTGCGCGCTCGGGTTGAGTAGCAGGTAGCGCGAGAGATCGTGGCGGGCGCCATTGCGATGGCCCAGATGCAGATAGGCCATGCCGCGGTCGCGCAGCGCCTCTGGTTGGTCGGGCACCAGCTTCAGGATGCGGTCGGCGCTGCGTGCGGCGCGGTCCCAGTGCTCGGCATCGGCGTACACGCCGTGCAGGTTGCGCAGAATGCGGATCAGGATCGCGCGGTGCGGTGCGGGGTCGAGAATCTGCGCCAGCGCACGGTCGTCGGGGATTTCGCCGCCCAGGTGCGGGCGGGCGCGCTCGCGCAGCTCGTCCACGCCCAGCGGGCGGCCACCGTTGAACGGGTCCATCACCAGGACCCCGTCGTCGACCGGCAGGCGCACCAGGAAATGTCCTGGAAACGACACCCCCGCCAGCGGGATGCCCAGGCGCCGGGCCACCTCGATCTGCACCATCGCCAGCGAGATCGGATTGCCCAGCCGGCGCTCGAACACCTGGTTCAGATAGCTGTTGCGGGGGTCGTAGTACTCGTCGTGATTGCCCGAATAACCCAGTTCATCGAACAGGTAGCGGTTGACTGCCGCCATCTTCAGCGGCCACAGATCGATCGCCTCCACCTCGCGGCGCAGGTGCTCGACGTGGCTCTGCACCAGTGTGTCATACAGCTCGGCATCCAGTTGTGGATACTCGTCGCGTGCGATCAGCAACGCGGTGGACATCAGTGGCACCGCATCGTCGTCCAGGCTGGCGAGCGCGGTCCAATGGGGAAGTGGGAGCATGTCGACCATGCTGACAAGAGTGTCGGCAAGCGGCGCGGGGTTCAAGTCCGGTACTTCCTGACAGGAGACACCGCATCGCTGTGAATCACTTCAGCTTGGGAATATCCGGGCTGAAAGTGAGTTCGGCGCCGTCCTGCAGGTTGAGCCTGGCGGCCTGGCCGGCATTGAGCTCCAGCACATAGCGGGCCGGCGCCTTGCTGGGGTAGGGCGGGCAGGCGTCGCCGGCCGAGCACGGCGGCACATCGCGCTGTTGCGACACCAGCCGGCGCTGGTTGTCGAAATACAGGATATCCAGCGCGATCTTGGTGTTCTTCATCCAGTAGGCCATCGGTTCCTGGCGGTCGTGGATGAACAGCATGCCGCGGTCTTCGTCCATGGCGTCGCGGAACATCAGCCCCTTGGTCCGGTCGGCATCGTTCTGTGCCAGTTCTACCTGATAGCGCGTACCGGCCAGTTCCACCCAGGAGCCGCCGCTGGCGCAGCCGCCAAGCAGGAGCAGACAGGCAAGACCAAGGAAGCGGGCAGGGCGCATGCGGCAAACCGATGAGGCGGGGATGGCGCACCTTCTGCCATGCACCGGCGTGCGTCAAGTCGCGGCGGCAGGCGATGCAGTGCGGTGCCGGGCAAGGCATCGGGACGGGCCGATTGCCCGCTGCACATCGCGCGGCCACGGTGCCGCCTCGTCCAGCGCGCGGGATGCGGGAAGGTCGCTCCGCAACGGTAGCGCGCTGCATCCGCCTGCGAGCGGGGCGACACGTTCCGCTTACAGATGCGCCGCGTGCGGACTTCTGTATGCAGACAGCGAGCGAGTTGCGCCGGGCGGGCAGCGTTCGAGAGTCGCCGCACCGGCCACCGCTGTGAAGAGACCACCTGCAACGCCGCGTTGCCGGCGCGGCCCAGGTGTCGGATGTCTGCGCGCCGTCGGGCGCACGAACAATCGACCGCGTCGTGCGTCAGAGCACGCGCGGCGGTGTGCCGCCGACGATCACCACATCGGCTGGGCGGCGCGCAAACAGGCCCACGCAGACCACGCCCGGAATCTGGTTCAAGCTGCGCTCCAGCGCCACCGGATCGGTGATCTGCAGGTTGTGTACGTCCAGCACCACGTTGCCGTTGTCGGTCACCACGCCGTCGCGCCACACCGGCTGGCCGCCGGTCAACGCCAGGATCTGGCGGGCGACCAGGCTGCGTGCCATCGGAATCACCTCCACCGGCAGCGGAAACTTGCCCAGCACCGGCACTTGCTTGCTCGGGTCGACGATGCAGATGAAGCGCTCGCTGGCCTCGGCAATGATCTTCTCGCGGGTCAGTGCCGCACCGCCGCCCTTGATCAGGCAGCGGTTCGGGTCGCACTCGTCGGCGCCGTCCACGTACACCGACAGATTGCCGGTGTGGTTGAGATCCAGTACCTCGATGCCGTGCTGGCGCAGGCGTGCGGTGCTCTGTTCGGAGCTGGAGACCGCGCCCTTGATGCGGTGGCCGATACGGCCCAGCGCATCGATGAAGTAGGCCACCGTCGAGCCGGTACCGACGCCGACGATCATGCCGTCTTCCACGTAATCGAGTGCCTTCTCGGCGGCCAGGCGTTTTGCGTCGGACATTTGGGAGCTCGGGATTAGTGATTGGGGAGTTGGGATTCGTAAGAGCAGGTCACGCGGGGCGGCGATGGGCGAATCCCCAATGCCGAATTCTCAATCACGGCTACTCCATCGCCAGCAACAGCTTCCACTGCGCGGTGGTCACCGGCAGGATCGACAGGCGATTGCCGCGCGCGATCAGCGGGAAGCCTTCGCCCAGTGCATCGGCGTGTTGCTTGATTTCATCCAGCGCAATCGTGCGCTTGAGTTTGCGCTCGAACGCCACGTCCACCAGCATCCAGCGTGGGTCTTCGCGCGTGGACTTGGGGTCGTGGTAGTCGGATTTTGGGTCGAACTGGGTGTCGTCCGGATACGCAGTGCTGGCGACCTTGGCGATGCCGACGATGCCGGGCACCTTGCAGTTGGAGTGATAGAAGAACACACCGTCGCCCACCTGCATGCCGTCGCGCATGAAATTGCGCGCCTGGTAGTTGCGCACGCCGTTCCACGGCTCGGTGCCGACGCGTTCCAGATCATCGATGGAGAACGTGTCCGGCTCGGACTTCATCAACCAGTAGCGCTTGCGGGCAGTCATGCAGAGAGGCTGTCGTCTTTCAGGAAGGTGGCGTGTTCGGTGCAGATGGCGTCCACGCGCACGTCCCAGGATTCGGTGGGCAAGGCAGGCACCTGCTGCGCGGCGAAGCCGACGCCGACCAGCCAGGGCGGCGGCGCCTGGCGATGCCGGAACGCGAAGCTGCGATCATACCAGCCGCCCCCCATGCCCAGCCGCCGGCACGCCGCGTCGAAACCGGTCAGCGGGGTCACCACCAAGGCCATGTCCTGTGGCGCCAGCGTATCGGCCAGATCCACGTCCGGCTCGGGAATCCCGTAGCGATTGCTGACCAGTCCCTGGCCCGGCCGCCATGGCGCAAAGCGCAGCACACGTCCGTCCAGCACCGGCAGGCAGTAGCGCACGCCGGCCGGCAAGCTCAGCTGCCAGCGGTGCAGTGCGATCTCGCCATCCATCGCCCAATACCCGGCCACCGCACCGGCCTGCGGCGCGAACGGCAGCGCCAGCAAGCGTTCGGCCAATGCATCGGCGGCGGCCAGTCGCTGCGTGGCCGGCAGGCTGCGGCGTTGCGCACGCAACTGCTGACGCAGCGCGTCTCGGTCCTGGGTCATCGGTGTCTCGCAGCGGTCGAATGCGCACATTGTCGATGGCCCACGTCCAGCTGCCTAGCGCCATGTCCGCAATGTTCAACATCCCGTTTGAACGTCCGGCGTCCGGTCGGAACGTCGGGCACCAGGTCTGTACGTGCCACCGGGCAATCGCCTCGTTGGCCGGTTGGCGGAGCGCGGTGCTCACGCGCTTGGCGTAGAGGACATGTCTTCGTGCGTTCCGTCCGATGAGATGCTGCGCACGTGCGCTCCTGAGGCTGCCCCCCAGGCTGTCGCATCATTGACAGGCCAATCCCGCAGCAGCGCCCCGGGGCACGAAGGGCTGCCTCGCTGCGCGCGGCAGGCGTCGTGCTCAAAGGCATGCGCCAGACACACAAAAAGAAACGACGCCCGAAGGCGCCGTTTCAGATTTGCATTCTCCGCAGTGACGATGCGGGCGAAACGACCTTGAACCCGGGGTTCAAGTGGGGACGTTGTGAGGCCATCGGGCTTCCCGCTACAAGGCGGACTTGCACACCCGGCTTCGTCGCGCCCCCGTGGTCGTAATTAAGGGACAAGGCGAATGTTTTGCACGCTGTCGTTTACAGCAGAGAACGCAGGTGAAGTATAGACCTCTGCTGCGCGATGGCTAGCCCATTCGTCGGCACGCGGTCGCAAAAATTCATCTTTGCGACGGCAGTGCGACGTCGCGCTCAACGCGGTGTGTCGGCCAGGCCGTCCAGTCGACGGTTCAAGCTGTCCAGCGTATTCGCCAACTCACGATCGTAGAGCGCTTGTTGGTCGCGCAACTGCTGCAACTCATGGGCAAGATTGAGCGCAGCCAGCACCGCCACACGATCGACCGCTGCCATGCGGTTGCTGCCACGGATCTCGCGCATGCGCAAATCCAGCAGGCGTGCTGCAGCGGTGAGGCTCTCGCGTTCGTCGGCAGTCACGCCAACCGTGTATTCACGATCCAGAATACGCACGCTGACCGGTTCGTTGCTGCTCACGTGTGCTGCTCCAGTGACTTCAACCGCACGATCATGGCTTCCACCCGCGAACGTGCCTGCTCGTTCTTGGTCAGCAGTTGCGAACGCTCGCCGATCAATTGTTCCTGCTGATGGCGCAGGCTGCGGTTCTCGTCGGTCAACCGTTGCGTCCGCTCCACAAGCGCCTCCACGCGGGCGGCGAGTGCGCGGATCTGAGCGAGGGCGGCAGCGTTGTCCATGCGCTCACGATAGGGGCGCGCGCGCGTCACGGTCAAGCGCCGCTCACGGGCCGGTCACGCACCATGAAGCCAAGCCTGCCAAGGGCTGCCGCCGGCCTGACCCGCTGCAGCGCGTGGCCCCTGGAACGCTGCATGGAGCGACCGGAACGCGGTTGGGACGGGCGGCCTTGATACACTGGAAAGTCTCGTCGCCCGCCTCGCGCGGGTGCCTTCTGTTCCTAGCCTGGATGACCCGATGGATCTGCCTGATGTAACCGCTGTGCAAACTGAAAGCCGTCAGCTCGGGCTGGCGTCCTCTGCGGCGGAGTTGCACGGCGGGCTATGCGGGTGGTTGTCCGGTGGTGGGGCCGACAGTGGCGACTGGCTGGCCCGCATCCTGGCCGACAACGCCCAGGCGGCGCCCAGGCAGGGCGGCGCGCTGGATCGGCTGCGCCAGGCCACCGTGGCACAGCTGGAAGACCGCGACTTTGCGTTCGATCTGCTGCTGGTCGAAGAAGGCGCCCCGTTGCCGGCGCGTACCGATGCGCTGTTCGATTGGTGCCGCGCGTTTCTGGGCGGCTTCGGGTTGGCCGCGCAGCAGCGCCCGGCGCTCACCGAAGAAGGCGAAGAAGCGCTGCAGGATCTGGCCCGCCTGGCGCAGGCATCCAGCGACGATTTCGATGCCGGCGAAGAAGACGACACCGCCCTGGCCGAGATCGAGGAATTCGTCCGCGTGGCGGTGCTGTTGCTGCACGGCGACTGCGTCATGGGGCCGCGTTTTCGCCAACGTCTGAACTGATCGTCGTCCCGTCATGAAGAAGCTCACCGGGATCGGCGCGGCCGAGTATGCGCGCCGGCGCAAGCAACTGATGCAGATGGCCGGCGAGCACGCCATCCTGATCCTGCCCGCCGCTCCCGAGCGCGTGCGCAGCCACGACACCCATTACCCGTACCGGCAGGATTCGGACTTCTGGTATCTGAGCGGCTTTCCCGAGCCCGAGGCGGTGTTGGTGCTGGTGCCCGGTCGCCGGCACGGCGAAGCCATCTTGTTCTGCCGCGAGCGCGATGCCGAGCGCGAAGCCTGGGACGGCCCGCGTGAGGGGCAGGAAGGGGCGGTGGAACGCTACGGCATGGACGATGCGTACCCGATCGACGATGTGGACGAGATCCTGCCGGGTCTGCTGGAAGGGCGCAGCCGGGTCTATTACCACTTCGGCCGCGATGTCGATTTCGATCTGAAGCTGATCGGCTGGCTCAAGCGGGTGCGCGAGCAGGTGCGTCATGGCGCGCAGCCGCCGCATGAATTTCTGGAGCTGGGACATCTGCTGCACGAGCAGCGCCTGTTCAAGTCGCGCGATGAACTCGCCTTGATGCAGCAGGCCGCAGACATCAGCGTGTGTGCGCACCTGGCCGCCATGAGACTGGCACGCCCGGGCGTGCACGAGTACGAACTGCAGGCCGAAGTGGAGCGCGAATTTCGCGCCGCCGATGGGTGGCCGGCCTACGGCAGCATCGTCGGCACCGGCAGCAACGCCTGCGTGCTGCATTACCGCGCCAACAACGCGCGCAGCCGCGACGGCGATCTGGTGCTGATCGATGCCGGTGCCGAATACCGTGGCTATGCGGCCGACATCACCCGCACGTTCCCGGTCAACGGCCGCTTCACGCCGGCACAGCGCGCCCTGCACGATCTGGTCGGTGCGGCGCAGGCGGCGGCGCTCGCGCAGGCGCACCCCGGCGTGGCCTATGAGGCCGGGCATCTGGCCGCGGTGGAGACCTTGACCGAGGGCCTGCTACGCCTGGGCCTGCTCAAGGGCAAGCTGGAACGCAACATCGCCGAGGGGCATTACAAGCGCTTCTATCGGCACAAGACCGGCCACTGGCTGGGCCTGGACGTGCACGATGTCGGCGATTACCGGCTGGCCGGCGACTCGCGCCTGCTGGAACCCGGCATGGTGTTCACCATCGAGCCAGGGCTCTATGTTTCTGCCGACGACACCACGGTGGAGCCCAGGTGGCGCGGCATCGGCATCCGCACCGAAGACAACGTGCTGATCACCGGCGATGGCCACCGCGTGCTGACCGATGCACTGGCACGCAGCGCCGACGAGATCGAAGCGGTGATGGCCGGCAGCGCGTAACCGCCGGCGCGCGGGAGGGTCGCAGCGGCCAACACACCGCAGTGAGCGTCATGAAGGCGCAGGCAAAAACGCAGTCGCCGCAGTGGACGCGTGCTTACGCCGATCCCAAACACCAGCTGCGCCCGCCTGGCGACTGCATAGGCGTTTTGTCGGCTGGGTTCATTGGCCCAGCTGCGGCGTCTGGGTGCGTTCGGGGTGCTGCACCGGCTCGCTCGGCCCGGCGAGTTGACGCGCGCGCTCGAACGATTGTTCTTCCGGTGTGCCCAGCGCCTGTTCGGTTTTCATGTGCGCACGTAGGTGCGCCGGATTGGACGGGTCGCCTTGCACCACGAACACGTTCTCGCCGCCGTGCACGCCGCGATGGTTTGCTTCGCTCATCAGCACGTGGTCCACGCGCGACAGCCCGCCTTCCTTGGCCAGCGGCAACAAGGCGGCGGTGAGGCGTGCGCTGGTCTGATCGGGCGTGCGACCGTGCGCCGCATCGATCGCATGCACGCCGCGTTCGATCTGCTGATACATCGCGTGGTCCGGGTGCGCGCTCTGGCGTGGGTCGTTCATGGCAGTGCTCCGTGTGGTGGTGCTGCAGCGTAGCGGGGCGTGATCGGGCGGTGGATGGCGCGGTTAGGCGCCCATTTCAGGTCTTTCGCCATTGTGGCCCGGCATTGCACACCGTGGTGTGGTCGGCCGCGCCTGCTGCTCAAGCAGCGGCGAAGACCGGGCGGGTCAGGTTTTCCGGCGCGTCGTCGGTGCACACCACTTCATCTTCGATGCGAATGCCGCCATACGGTTTGAACTGCTCCACGCGCTGCCAGTCGATGCTGGCGGCGTGGCCGTTCTTCTTCACTTCGTCCAGCAGCATGTCGATGAAATACACGCCCGGCTCGATGGTCACCACCATGCCTGGTTCCAGCACGCGGGTCAGGCGCAGGTAGGGATGGCCTGCCGGGCGTTCGATACGGCCACCGCGGTCGCTGACGGCAAAGCCGGCCACATCGTGTACCTGCAGGCCGATCAGGTGGCCAAGGCCATGCGGGAAGAACGCGGCACTGACGCCGGTGGCCAGCGCGGCCTCCGGCGACACGGTGATGATGCCGAACTGCTGGAGGATGCCCATCAACGCCAGATGCGCATCGATGTGCAGCTGCTTGTAGTCCACGCCGGCGCGCACGGCCTGGCCCATGCGGATCTGCGCGGCGTCGACTGCATCGATCAGGGCCTGGAATTCGCTGCCGGTATCGGCGGCGTAGGTGCGGGTGATGTCGCTGGCATAGCCATGTGCCGACGCGCCGGCATCGATCAGGAAGCTGCGCAGCGGCTGCGGTGGCTGCTGGCCGAGCTCGGTGTAATGCAGCACTGCGCCATGCTCGTTGAGCGCGATGATGTTGCCGTATGGCAGCGTGTTGGCATCCTGGCCCACGGCCGCGCAGTAGGCCATATGGATGCCGAATTCGCTCTGGCCGGCGCGAAATGCCGCTTCGGCGGCACGATGGCCGCGCACTGCCAGCTGCTGGGCGATACGCATCAACGCCAGCTCGTACGGGGTCTTGAAGGCGCGCTGATAGTCCAGGTAGTCGAGCACCGGCTGCGGGTTGTTCGGCACGTAGGCGCCGAGTGCGCTGCGCGCCTCGCCGAGGATGGCGCAGCGCTCGACCTGCCTGGGCAGCAGCGCCAGCGCCTGTTCCGGGGTGCGGATGATGTGGATGTCGCAGTGCTCCACCCACCAGCCGCTCGGCGCGTCGGGCACCACGTGCCAGTAGTCGAACGGTTGGTGGAAGATCACCGTCGGCCGCCGGCCCGGGGTGTAGACCAGCCAGCTGTCGGGCACCCGCGTCAGCGGCACCCAGGTCTTGAACTGCGGGTTGACTGCATACGGGTAATCGCGGTCGTCGAACACCTGGTAGTGCGTGCTGCCGCTGGGGACCACCAGATGATCGAAGCCGCCGCGTTGCAGCGCCTGGTCGGCACGCGCGGTCAGCGTGCGCAGGTGGTCGGAATACAGGTGGCTCAAGGAGGGCTGGGTCATGCGGGACTCGATCGGCAATGCGAAGCAATGCGCAAGTTTGCCGCAATCGCACTGCGCTGCGTCAGCCGACCATGTGTTCTTCGGCGATCCAGGCGCGCAGGCGCTGGCGATGCGGCTCGGACATGCTCAGGAACCGGAAGCCGGCCCAGGCCTGCCCGGGCGCATGCGCCGGCTCCGACCACAGCAGGTGCACGCCGACGTCGATCTCGGTGGCGCGGCCAACGCGTTCGGGCAGGCTGAAACGCAGCTGGTACAGCGCGTCGTCGTGCAGGGCAACCGAGGCCAGCAGCAGCATGCCGGTTTCCGAGACATTGCCGACCCGGCCGATCTGCGCTTCGCTGAGCATGTCGATCACCGGCACCATGTCGTTTGGTTGGCGGCGCGGCGCACGGCGGGTGTCCTGGATCATGGCAAGGCCTCTGCGGGAGCGTGGCCGGCCAGGCTGCGCAACGTACGCACGGTGGCATGCCAGGCACGGTCGATCAGGCGGGATTTCTCTTCGACCAGCAGGCGCGCCTGGCCGCCGGCCATCAGCCGCGCCAGCCCGTCCAGCGAGTGCTCGCCGATCTTTTGCCCGCGCTGATTGACGAACAATGCATGGCCGGTCATCGGGCTGTACCAGGACAGGCGTTGCCGGCGCAGGTCGCCTTGCTGGTTGATCACGAATTCGAACCAGGTCCCGAACGGCAGGCTGCGTAGCTGCGTGTAGCAGGCATCTTCGGCCGGCGTGCGCGGTATGGCGGCGGGCTTGTGCGCTGCAGTGTCGGCCTGCTCGCCCAGGCGCGCGCGCGCCTTGAGCTTGGCGGCCAGTTCGGTGCGCGAGCTAAGCGCATCGTCGCCGCCGGGTGTGGACAGGCGGCGCGCAATCGCGGCCGCTTCGTCGTGGTGATAGCCCACCTGCAGCAGCGCGGTTTCGACATCGGTGCCGAGCGCAATGTCGGTGGGCTCGCCCTTGTTGCGGCAGGTGACCTCGGCGATGCGCGTGGTCAGCGCCAGGCGCTCGTCCCACTCCGGCGACTGCTCGCCTTGCCGCAGCAGGGTGAGCGTGAGCACGTCGGACCAGGCCTGGCGCAGCAGCGATTGCACGAACCGCGGCGGTGCGCTGTCGTCGCACACCTGCTCGATCCGCGCCTGCGCCTGCTGTTTGGCAGTTTCCAGCCGTTCCTTGCCGCGCGCGGCATCCACATGCCGGCGTTCGGCCACGTCGGCCTTGCGCGCCAGGGTGCGCAGATGCGCCTGGATGTCATCGTTGGCGGCGGCAAAGGTCGCCTCGTCGCCCTGGTAATCGTTGACGATGGTGTCGACCGCGGCGCCCAGCTTGTGCAGCAGCTGCGGGTCCACATCGTCCTCGCCCAGCCACACCGCGCCGGACTCGGCCACGGTGTTGAGTAGCTCGCGCACCGGGTGCTGGTCGCGCACGAAGAAATGCGTGTCGGCCAGGGCTGCGCGTACCACCGGCACCTGCAGCCTGGCGAGCAGGGCCTGCGCAGGTGTGTGATCGCGCACTTCGCGTTGCATCTGTGCGTAAAGCAGACCAAGCAGGTCGAAGGTGTCGTTGTCCTGCGGCGACAGCGTGGCGTCTGCGCCGTGCTCGGCGCGCAGCAGCTCCAGCACCTGGCGCTGCACCGCATCGATACCGGGTGCCGGCGAAAATGCACCCGGGCGTGCGCCCGGCGCGCCCTGCAGGCTGGCCAGTGCCTTGCCCAGCGCGGCCTTGGGCACGCAGGGCGCAGCGCTGGCTGCCGGCGCTGCAGCCGGCTGGGCGGCGGCCTGCAGCAAGCTGCCCGGGGCGGTAGCGCCGTGCGCGCCGGCGGTGCCGGCTGCCTGCCAGTGGCGTGCCGAGGACATCAGGCCGCCAAGTGCGTGTGCGGCCTCGTTCAACCCGGGCGAGGCCGCGTGCATGCTGCTGGTAGCACCCGACGCTGCAGGGGGCAGGCCTTGCGGATCGAGCAGGGCACTCTGCCAGGCGTTCGGAGCGGCGTGCCCGTGCCAGCCGTTGGCCGGCCGCGGGGGGCGCTGCGCGCTGCCGTGTGTGCCTGCCGCGGCGTTGCCTGCAGGTGTCGCCGCACCCGCTGGCGCGGTGCGGCGCGTCTGCACATGGGTGGGCTTGACCAGGTAGGGGTGATAGATCAGCCCGGGCAGGATGCCTTCCTGCGCGAGCGTGGCATTGGCGCTCTTGTAGACATCGCCCAGGCGATCCATCACCTGATGCTCGAAGACCTTGTACAGCGCGAGCTGCCCATCCAGGCCGAGACCCAGGCACTGGCCGCACTCACGCACGATCCGGCACAGGGCATAGGGCCCGAGCGGCAGGGCGTCGAGCTCGAATTCCGGCACTGCGCCGATCACTGCCAGACGTTGCGCCAGCAGTTGCAGCGCATCGGCACGCCGCGAGGTCTCGCGGCGGGCGATGTCGCTGAGCACGATGTCGCGATCGATGTCGGTGTCTTCCACCAAGGTCAGCGTCTGCGGTGGCGTGGACGCATCGGCGGGCGGCATCAGCGCAGGGCGCTCCTGCAATGCCGCCAGGTCCTGCGCAAGATGCTGCAGGAACAGCTGCGGAAAGCGGTCGATGTGATCGCGCAAGCCGCGCATCTGCGCGTAGGTATCGGCCTGAATCTGGCTGTTGCGTGCGTGCTCGGCCTGATGCAGCAGCGCGCGTTCCAGCTCGACGATGGTCAGCCGCAGCGGGCCGCCGAGCGCCTGCACGCACTGCGCATGCAACATGCCGAGCAGGCGCCGGCCGCGCGCGGAAACGGGCGCGTCAGCGATCGGGCCGCTGAGCGTGGGCTGCGGGGAGGACAGGGGCGTGGACATCCGGGGAGATGGGCTCGGTGCGAAGCGTGAGCTATGTAGCATGTTTTCCGGCTGCGCAGCGATCATCGCGATGCGAGGTGCCAGGAGCCCGGTGCCGGCCGCGCCGCCTCGATGGGGCACGAGCCCACGCTGGCGCATGTCGCCGCACCGCAATGTTGCCGGCGCAGCAGGGGGCGCGTGCTCAGGTCAAAAACAGCTCGACCACGTCGTTGGTGAAGCGGCGGCCCAGCTCGGTGGGCAGCACGCGCCCGTCCTGTTCGACCAGCCAACCCTGCGCCACCGCACGCGCGACCGGTGCGGCGATGGCCGACGCGGCCAGGCCGGTGCACGCTTCGAAATCGCCCAGGCGAAACCCTTCGTGCAGCCGCAGCAGATTGAGCATGTATTCGAACGGCAGCCGCTCGCGCGGTACGACCTCGTCGCCACCGACCGATGCGGGCGTGCCGGCGCTGGCCAGGTAGCTCTGCGGATGCTTGTGCTTCCAGCGCCGCAGCACGTGTTGTTCGGCGCCGGAACTGATCTTGCCGTGCGCACCTGCGCCGATACCCAGGTAGTCGCCAAACCGCCAGTAATTGAGGTTGTGCGCGCACTGCCGGCCCGGTTTGGCATAGGCGCTGACCTCGTACTGCGCATAGCCAGCCTCGGCGAGCAGCGCTTGGCAATGTTCCTGGATATCCCAGGCCGCATCGTCGTCGGGAATGCCCTTGGGCGGCCGCGCGAAGAACACCGTGTTCGGCTCCAGCGTGAGCTGGTAATGCGACATGTGGGTGGGCTGCAACGCGAAGGCGCGTTCGAGGTCGCGCTCGGCCTGCGCCAGGGTCTGCTCGGGCAGCGCGTACATCAGGTCGATATTGAGATTCTCGTAGCCGGCATCCTGCGCCAGCTTGATTGCACGCTCGGCCTCGGCGCTATCGTGGATGCGCCCTAGCCGCTGCAATGCCACATCGTCGAAGCTCTGCACACCGAAGCTCAGGCGGTTCACGCCGGCGGCGCGGTAGTGTTCGAAGCGGCCATGCTCGGCAGTGCCCGGATTGGTTTCCAGGGTGATTTCAAGATTCGGTGCAAAGCGCAGCCGCGCTGCAGCCGCCTGCAGGAATCGGTCGATCGCCTGCGGCGGAAACAGGCTGGGCGTGCCACCGCCGAAGAACACCGAATGCACCACCCGGCCCCACACCAGCGGCAGGTCTGCATCCAGGTCGCGGATCAGTGCATCTACGTATTCCTCGAACGGCAGCACGCCCTTGGCCGCATGCGAGTTGAAATCGCAGTACGGGCATTTGCGCACGCACCAGGGCAGGTGCACGTAGAGCGAGAGCGGGGGCGGGATCAGGGCGGGCACTGCGTGCGGTCGTCGGTTACAGCGTGAGCGCGTGCAGCTTGTGCTGCAGCGTTGCCAGTGCCACTGCGCGGTGGCTCAGGCGGTTTTTCATGTCGCTGTCCATTTCCGCCGCGGTCAGGCCATGCACCGGATCCAGAAACACCGGGTTGTAGCCAAAGCCGCCGTCGCCGCGCGGTTGCGTGGTGATCACGCCTTCCCAACTGCCTTCGGCGATCAGCGGTTGCGGATCTTCCGAGTGACGCAGCAACACGATCACCGCGTAAAACCGCGCACTGCGGCGTTCGGCGGGCACATCGCGCATGGCATCGAGCAACTTGGCGTTGTTGGCTTGCGCATCGGTCGGGCTGCCGGCGTAGCGCGCGCTGTACAAACCCGGTGCGCCGCCCAGCGCATCGACGATCAAACCCGAATCATCGGCCAGCGCCGGCAAGCCGGTCACCGCGCTGGCATGGCGTGCCTTGATCAACGCGTTCTCGACGAAGGTCAGGCCGGTTTCCGGCACGTCTTCCACGCCCAGCTCTCCCTGCGCGACGATGCGCAGCGGCAGTGCCGCCAGCATGGCGCGCAGTTCTTCCAGCTTGCCGGCGTTGCCGCTGGCCAATACCAGTTGCTTCATTGCTTGGGCTCCAGCAGATCCCACTTGGTGCCGTACAGATCGCGGAACACCACGACCGTGCCGTATGGCTCCTCGCGCGGGGTTTCCAGAAATTCCACGCCGAAGGCCTGCATGGCCGCATGGTCGCGCCAGAAGTCGTCGGTGTAGAGAAAGTGATCCACGCGCCCACCGGTCTGATCGCCGATGCGCGCGCGTTGCGCGGCGTCGGCCGGCTGCGCGAGCAGCAGGCCGGCGTCCTGCGTGCCGCCCGGGCCGATCACCACCCAGCGTTTGCCATCGCCCAGTGCGCGATCTTCCAGCACGTGGAAGCCCAGCGCGCCGGTGTACCAGGCAATCGCCGCATCGTAGTCGGCAACCAGCAAGGTGGTCAGGGCGATGCGACGGCTCATCCGGCCAGTGCGGCGCGTTGCAGCGCGAACAGCTCGCCCATGCCCTTTTCGGCCAGGGCAAGCAGCGCGTTGAGTTCGTCGCGACGGAAGGCATGGCCTTCGGCCGTGCCCTGCAGCTCGATGAAGCCGCCGCCATCGTTCATCACCACATTCATGTCGGTATCGCAGTCGCTGTCTTCGGGGTAATCCAGGTCCAGCACCGGTTCACCACGATAGATGCCGACCGACACCGCAGCCACCGCGCCGATCAACGGGTGCTTCTTGATGTCGCCGCGCTTGAGCAGCAGGTTCACCGCGTCGGCCAGCGCCACGTAAGCACCGGTGATGGCGGCGGTGCGGGTGCCGCCATCGGCCTGCAGCACGTCGCAGTCCAGGGTGATGGTGCGCTCGCCCAGCGCGTTGCGGTCCACGCAGGCGCGCAGTGCGCGGCCGATCAGGCGCTGGATTTCCAGCGTGCGCCCGCCCTGCTTGCCACGGGCGGCCTCGCGGTCGGAACGGGTGTGGGTGGAGCGCGGCAACATGCCGTATTCGGCGGTGACCCAGCCTTCGCCCTTGCCGCGCAGGAAGCCCGGCACGCGGTTTTCCACGCTGGCGGTGCACAGCACGCGGGTGTCGCCGAAGCTCACCAGCACCGAGCCTTCGGCATGGCGGGTGAAGGCGCGTTCGATGCGCACCGGGCGCAGCTGGTCGGCCGTGCGGCCGCTGGGACGGGAAAAGGGCATGCGATGAGTCCGGAAGTCGGGAGGTGGGTCGGGCGTCAGTGCGCGGCGTGCAGGCAGCCGGCAAGGGCGGCTAGGGTACCATTCGCGCTTTGACGGTACGGAATTCACGATGATCCGAAGCATGACCGCGTTTGCTGGCGGCGAACGCATCACGCCCTGGGGCACGCTCGGTTGCGAGCTGCGCTCGGTCAACCACCGCTTTCTGGAAGTGGGCACGCGCCTGCCGGAAGAATTGCGTGCGCTGGAGCCGCTGCTGCGCGAGCGCGTGGCTGCCAAGAACAGCCGCGGCAAGCTGGACCTGACGCTGCGCCTGCGCGCGCCGGAAAACGCACAGACACTGGCCGTCAACGAAGCACTGCTGCAGGAACTGGGTGCGCTTGCCGCGCGGCTGGATGGCGTCTTCCCCAAGCTGCAGGTGGGCTTTACCGACCTGCTGCAGTTGCCCGGCGTGCTGCAGGTGCAGGACGTGGATGCGCCCGCGCTGCAGGCGCAGGCGTTGGCCTTGCTGGACGAGGTGGTCGACAGCTTTGTTGCTGCGCGCGAGCGTGAGGGCAGCAAGCTGGCCGCGGCGATCAGCGAGCGGGTGGATGCGATCGAACGTATCGCCGCCGAGGTGCGCACGCTGATTCCGGCAATTCGCGAAGGGCAGCGCGTCAAGCTGGCCGCGCGCCTGGCCGATCTGCCGCATCCGGTGGACCCGGGCCGCACCGAGCAGGAACTGGTGCTGTGGCTGCAGAAGCTGGACGTGGACGAGGAGCTCGACCGCCTGTCCAGCCACATCGCCGAGATCCGTCGCGTGCTCAAGCAGCGCGAGCCGGTGGGCCGCCGCCTGGACTTCCTGCTGCAGGAGTTCAACCGCGAAGCCAACACACTGGGTTCCAAGTCGGTGGACAGCCGCACCTCCAATGCCGCCGTGGATCTGAAGGTGTTGATCGACCAGATCCGCGAGCAGGTGCAGAACATCGAGTAGCCGGGAATAGGCAATCGGGAATGGGGAATCGTCAAAGCAGGTACGATTCACCCCCCGGCCTGCCTGCTTGGCGCGGTGCCCCATTCCCTATTCCCGACTCTCTATTCCCTAAAATGCGCGGCACCCTCTATATCGTTGCGGCCCCCTCGGGCGCCGGCAAGAGCAGCATCGTCAACGCCACCCTGGCGCGTGATCCCAAGATCGCCCTGTCGATCTCGTTCACCTCGCGCGCGCCGCGGCCGGGCGAGCGGCATGCCGAGCACTACCATTTCGTCTCTGCCGATGAGTTCCAGGGCATGATCGAGGCGGGCGATTTCTTCGAATACGCGCTGGTGCATGGCGACTGGAAGGGCACTGCGCGGCAGTCGGTGGAGCCGCAGCTGGCCGCCGGGCACGACGTGTTGCTGGAGATCGACTGGCAGGGTGCGCGCCAGGTGCGCCAGAAGGTGCCCGATGCGGTGAGCGTGTTCATCCTGCCGCCGTCGCGCCAGGCGCTGGACGAGCGCATGCGCAAGCGCGGGCAGGACAGCGAGGACGTGATGGCACAGCGTCTGGCTGCCGCGCGCGAGGAGATGCTGCATTTCGAAGAGTTCGACTACGTGATCATCAACGAAACCTTCGACACCGCCGTGTCGGAGATGTGCGCCATCTTCACCGCCAGCCGCCTGCGCCGGCAGGCGCAGCAGCAGCGGCATGCCGGGCTGATCCAGGCCTTGCTGGACTGAGGGCGCATGCGTGACCGTCGCCCGCAGCGCGGGTGGCGTGGCGGGCACTGATCCGGCCATGCGGCAGGGCGCCAGGCGGCTCGCATTCGGGTGCAGTGGACGCGTTCAGCGGGTGGGCAGGGGCCGGGTCTGCGCACCGGCAACGATTCCTGGGCCTGGTGCACGGGTCCAAGTCGCTGATTCCAAAGGAAACTGAACGGCCATCGGTTGCCCGCTCAACCGCACAGGCGTACACTCCGCCCCCTTTCCCTCATTCGATGCGCGGCCGTTGCTGGTCGCCGGGAGCCCGCATGGCCCGCATTACCGTAGAAGATTGCCTGGAAGTCGTGAACAACCGTTTCGAGCTGGTCATGATGGCCTCCAAGCGCGCCCGTCAGCTCGCCAACGGCGTGCAGCCGCTGATCGAAAACGCCGACGCCAGCGACAAGCCCACCGTGATGGCACTGCGCGAGATCGCCGCACGCCGGATCGACAACGCGCTGATCGACGAAGTCGAGAAAGCCGAGCGCGAGCGTGCCGAGCGCGAAGCACTGGAATGGGCCGCCGCCGAAGTGGTCGCCGACGAAGACATGTCCAAGAACGACGATTGATTGCCCGCGTCACGGTGATCGATTCGAACAGCCCGCATCCACGCGGGCTGTTTTCGTTTGGGGCTCCGGCAGTACGCCGGCGTGTGCAAACGTTTGCCGTCACTGCGCCGCTGGCATAGTCTTCCGCCATGAACCCAGGCCCCACTGCCCAGGCGACCGTCGTGACGTCTCCGTCTTCCGACCAGGCCATTCCCGACTACGTCCTGCACTTCGAACGCGCCGCCAGCTACCTGCCCAGGGAGCAGCTGCCGATCCTGCGCCGTGCCTGGGAGGTTGGCGCCACCGCACATGCCGGCCAGACCCGTAAATCCGGCGAGCCCTACATCACCCATCCGGTGGCCGTGGCCGGCGTGCTGGCCGAGCTGGGCCTGGACATGGAATCGCTGATCGCCGCGATCCTGCACGACACCATCGAAGACACGCCGTTGACCCGCGAGGAGCTGGCGTCCGAATTCGGCGAAGCGGTGGCCGAGCTGGTCGATGGCGTCACCAAGCTGGACAAGCTCAAGTTTCGCGACCGCCAGGAAGCGGCGGCGGAAAGTTTCCGCAAGATGCTGCTGGCGATGTCGCGCGACCTGCGCGTGATCATGATCAAGCTGGCCGACCGCCTGCACAACATGCGCACGCTCGGCGCGCAGAGCACCGAAGCGCGCGGCCGTATCGCACGCGAGACGCTGGAGATCTACGCACCCATCGCCCAGCGCCTGGGCATGAGCCTGATCAAGTCCGAGCTGCAGAACCTGGGCTTCCGCGCGCTGTATCCGTGGCGCCACGCCATCATCGAAAAACACATCCGCAGCCAGCCGGTGGTGCGGCGCGAATCGATGGCGCAGGTGGAAGTGCAGCTGTCGCAGCGCCTGGCCAAGGAAGGGCTGGAACATCGGCTGGTCAGCCGCATCAAGACGCCCTGGAGCATCTATTCCAAGATGCACGAAGAGAACAAGTCCTTCGACCAGGTGATGGACGTGTTCGGCTTCCGCCTGGTGGTGCGCTCGGTGGCCGACTGTTACCACGCCCTCGGCGCGGTGCATGCCACCTTCAAGCCGCTGGACGGGCGCTTCCGTGATTTCATCGCGATCCCCAAGGCCAACGGCTACCAGTCGCTGCACACAGTGCTGTTCGGCCCTTACGGCTCGCCGATCGAAGTGCAGATCCGCACCGAAGAGATGGACCTGATCGCCGAACGCGGCGTGGCCGCGCATTGGACCTACAAGGTCGGCTCGGCCTCGCCCAATAGCGCGCAGAGCCGCGCGCACGACTGGATCGTGGAGCTGATCGATTCGCAGCGCGCCGCCGGCTCGTCGCTGGAGTTCCTGGACAACGTCAAGGTGGACCTGTTCCCGGACGAGGTCTATCTGTTCACGCCCAAGGGCAAGATCCTGGCGCTGCCGCGCAATTCCACCGCGCTGGATTTCGCCTACGCGGTGCATACCGACGTGGGCAACCGCGCCGTGGCCTCGCGCGTGGACAAGAAGCTGGTGCCGCTGCGCACCAAGCTGGTCAGCGGGCAGGCGGTGGAAATCATCACCGCGCGCTCGGCCACGCCCAAGCCACAGTGGCTGGAATTTGTGGTCAGCAGCAAGGCGCGCACCGCCATCCGCCATCAGCTCAAGCAGCTCGAGCACGAAGATGCCGTGCAGCTGGGTCACCGCATGCTCGATCGTGCGCTGGAGGCGATGGACTCCTCGCTGGAGCGGCTGCCCAAGGGCCGCCTGGACGCCTTCCTCAACGAGCATCGCTACCCACGCCTGGAAGCCTTGCTGGCCGATGTGGCACTGGGCAACTGGATGCCGACCCAGGCCGCGCAGGCGTTGATGGCTTACGCGGAATTGCGTGGTGGCGGCCATTCCAAGCATTCGCACGAAAAGATCCTGATCGACGGCAGCGAACGCGGCGTGATCAGCTTCGCCAACTGTTGCCAGCCGATTCCTGGCGACGAGATCATGGGCTACCACACCGCCGGCAAGGGCATCGTGGTGCACCGGCTGGATTGCCCGAACCTGGCCGAGCTGCGCAAGTCGCCCGAGCGCTGGGTGCCGATCGACTGGGATTTCAGCGTGACCGGGGACTACGACACCGCGCTGGTGGTGGAAGTGGAAAACCGCACCGGCGTGCTGGCGCAATTGGCCGCGGCCATTGCGCAGAGCCAGTCCAATATCGAACGCGTGGATTACCTGGACCGCGATTTCAATGCGGCCGTGCTGCGCTTCAATATCCAGGTGCGCGACCGCCGCCATCTGGCCGAAGTGATGCGCCGGCTGCGCCGCCTGCATGTGGTGCAGAGCGTGGGGCGGCAGTAAGAGCTGGCCGTCGTCAGTGAGTCGCGGACGAAGTGAGTCACTGACGATAGGCAGCAACTGCCGTGCACGCGTGGCACATGCGGCAGAGGGTATCGCCCGCGCTCGCCTGCCGGTGAGGGCCGTCGTTTTGTCTGCCGCTCGACGTTGCTGGCGGTGAGCATGCGCTTCATTCGTTGTGCTCAGGCAATCAACCGGCGCAGCGCCGGGTTGTCGTTGTCCTGCTTCCACACCAGATGCAATTCCACCGGCGTGGCCGGCGTTTCATCGCGCAGCGGCAGGTAGACGATGCCGGCGTAGCGCAGGCCGCTGGCACCTTCCGGTACCAAGGCCATGCCCATGCCGCCGCGCACCAGCGCCAACACCGAATGGATCTGGCTGACGTACTGCACCGAGCGCGGTGCGATGCCGCGTGCGCCGAACAGCTGCGCCAGCAGGTCGTAGAAATAGCGCGCTTCGTCTGGCGCGTAATTGACCAGTGGCTGGCCGTCGAAATCCTGCAGGCGCAGGCTGTCGTGTTGCGCCAGCGGCGAGTCTTCCGGCAGCGCGGCGATCAGCGGTTCGCGGGCCACGCAGCGGCTGTGCAGGCCCTGGCGCTGGATCGGCGGACGCAGCAGGCCGATATCCAGCCGGCCGGCGTCCAGCGCATCCAGCTGCGCCAGGCTGACCATTTCCTTGAGTTGCAGGTCCACATCCGGCGCTTCGCTGCGCCAGCGCGCAATCGCCTCGGGCAGGAAGCGGTAGCTGGCGCCAGCGGTAAAGCCCACCGATACGCTGCCGGCATCGCCGGTGCCGATCCGCCGTGCACGCAAGCCGGCGTTTTCGGCCATGCGCAGGATCGCGCGCGCTTCGGCCAGCAGGCTGCGCCCGGCCTGGGTCAGTCGCACATGCCGGCTATTGCGCTCCAGCAGCGCGGTGCCAACGCTGTGCTCCAGCAGCTGGATCTGCCGGCTCAGCGGCGGCTGGGTCATGTTCAGGCGCTCGGCCGCGCGCCGAAAGTGCAGCTCGTCGGCGACGGCCACAAAGCAACGCAGTTGCTGCAGATCGAACATGGCAAAGGTCTTGGCTGGCGAAGTGCTGGAATTGGATGCTGCACCCGCAACATCTGCGCATCGCCAGCGCCGATGAATGGGCGCATGGGCAGGCGTGGAGTGGCTGACGGGCGCAACCATTGGTAATTACAAAGGCTCAAGAAAACCGTTGCAAAGCAGTCATTTGCGGCTCATTGCAGCGGCTGGTGAGGCGATTGATTCAATTGATGTATCAAACAATACGTCCTTTGGTTTGGACCGGCAACGATCTGCCGTCCCAGGATCAATCGCATCCCCCGCCCAGGAGCGTTTGTCCAATGAGCAGCAGATACACACCGACCGAAATGGCCCAGGCGCTTGGCGCCGGGTTGCTGTCGTTTCCGGTCACCCATTTCGATGCCGAGCTGGCCTTCGACGAGCCGGCCTACCGCAGCAACCTGGACTGGCTGTCCTCGCATCCGGCTGCCGGCCTGTTCGCCGCCGGCGGCACTGGCGAGCTGTTTTCGCTGACGCTGGACGAAGTAAACCGCGCGGTGCGCGCCGCCGTGACCCAGACCGCCGGCCGCATGCCGGTGATTGCGCCGGCCGGCTACGGCACTTCGATCGCGATCGAGATGGCGCAGGCCGCCGAACGCAACGACGCCGACGGCATCCTGCTGTTTCCGCCGTACCTGACCGAGTGCGATGCCGACGGCGTGGCCGAGCATGTCGAGCGCGTCTGCAAGGCGACCTCGCTGGGCGTGATCGTCTACGGCCGCGCCAACGCTCGGCTCGACGATGTGACGCTGGCGCGCGTGGCCGAGCGCTGCCCCAACCTGGTGGGCTACAAGGACGGCATCGGCGATGTGGACCGCATGACCCGCATCTACGCGCGGCTGGGCGACCGCTTGCTGTACGTGGGCGGCCTGCCCACCGCCGAAACCTTCGCGCTGCCGTATCTGGAAATGGGCGTCACCACGTATTCGTCGGCCATCTTCAATTTCCTGCCCGAATGGGCTTTGGACTTCTACGCTGCCGTGCGCGCGCGCGACCACGCCACCATCTACCGCGAGCTCAACGACTTCGTGTTGCCGTACACGGTGCTGCGCAATCGCCGCGCCGGCTATGCGGTGTCCATCGTCAAGGCCGGCATGCGCGCGGTCGGCCGCCCGGCCGGGCCGGTGCGCACGCCGCTGGCGGACCTGACCGATGAAGAATCCGCGCAGCTCAAGCAACTGATCGGAGGGCGCCGCTGATGCATGCCATCACAGGTCAATCGCTGATCGGGCAGCGCTGCGTGCAAGGCACCGGCGCACAATTTCATGGCGTGGATGCGGCCAGCGGCGAATCGCTGCAGCCGGCTTTCGGCTCGGTGAGCGCGCAGGAGCTGGAGCAGGCTTGCGCGTTGGCGCAGTCGGCCTTCGACACTTACCGCGAAACCACGCTGGAAGCACGCGCGGTCTTTCTGGAAACCATTGCCGAGCAGATCCTGGCGCTGGGCGATGCCTTGATCGAGCGCGCCATGCGCGAAAGCGGGCTGCCGCGCGCCCGGCTCGAAGGCGAGCGCGGTCGCACGGTCGGGCAGCTGCGCCTGTTCGCCACCGTGGTGCGCGAAGGCAGCTGGTTGCAGGCGCGCATCGACCCGGCATTGCCGCAGCGCACGCCGTTGCCGCGTGCGGATCTGCGCCAGCGGCATATCGCGCTGGGGCCGGTAGCAGTGTTCGGCGCCAGCAATTTCCCGCTGGCGTTTTCGGTGGCTGGCGGCGATACGGTGTCGGCGCTGGCAGCCGGGTGCCCGGTGGTGGTCAAGGCGCATGGCGCGCATCCGGGCACCTCCGAACTGGTGGGCCGCGCGATCCAGGCGGCCGTGGCGCAATGCGGCCTGCCCGAGGGTGTGTTCTCGCTGCTGTTCGACGCAGGCATCGAGATCGGTACGCAGCTGGTGGCCGATGCACGCATCAAGGCGGTGGGCTTCACCGGCTCGCGCGCTGGCGGCCTGGCGCTGGTCAAGATCGCTGCCGCCCGCCGCGAGCCGATTCCGGTGTACGCGGAAATGAGTGCGATCAACCCGGTGTACCTGTTGCCGCAGGCATTGCAGGCGCGCGCGCCGGCCCTGGGCAAGGCCTTCGTCGGTTCGCTGACCCTGGGGGCCGGGCAGTTCTGCACCAATCCCGGCTTGCTGCTGGCCGTCGATTCTCCGGCGGTGGATGCCTTTATCGCGTCTGCGACACAGGCGCTGCAGGACGTCTCGCCGGCGGCGATGCTGACCGCAGGCATCGGCGATGCCTTTGCGCAAGGCGTCCAACGCCTGGCGGCACATCCACAGGTCGCCACGCTGGCGCGCGGCGCTGCGGCGGAATCCGGGCGCTGCCCGGCTGCGTTGTTCGGCACCGATGCCGATGCATTTCTGGCCGACGAGGCACTGCAAGCCGAAGTGTTCGGTGCCTCGTCGTTGCTGGTCCGCTGCAGGGATGTCGATCAGCTGCGCGCGCTGAGCGAGCACCTGGAAGGCCAGCTCACCGCCACCTTGCACATGGATGGCGACGACACCGCGCTGGCTGCCACGCTGCTGCCGGTGCTGGAACGCAAGGCCGGCCGCATCCTGGTCAACGATTGGCCGACCGGCGTGGAGGTCTGTCACGCCATGGTGCACGGTGGCCCGTCCCCAGCCACCTCCGACAGCCGTAGCACCTCGGTGGGCACGCTGGCGATCAATCGCTTCCTGCGGCCGGTCTGCTACCAGGACCTGCCCGCCGCGTTGCTGCCTGCTGCCGTGGCGCACGGCAATCCGCTCGGCGTGTGGCGACGCGTCGACGGCGCACTGGGGCACGACTGACAGCACCGGCGGCAACCATGCCTGAGGCGTGCCGGAGGAGGGTCCGGCATGCCAGCTGCAGGCGCCATTTGGAGTACCGAAGCGCACTGCGCTTCCATCGTCATAGGTGAGGAACGATGATGGCTACCGATTCAACGACCGTCGGCTCGACGACAGTTCCGCGCAGGCGCTATTTGATCCTGTTGATGTTGTTCGTGGTGACCACGATCAACTATGCCGATCGCGCCACCTTGTCCATCGCCGGTTCCGCGGTCCAGGATGCGCTGGGCATCGACGCGCTGCAGATGGGCTTCATCTTCTCTGCGTTCGGTTGGGCGTATGTGGCCGGGCAGATTCCCGGTGGCTGGCTGCTCGACCGCTTCGGCTCGCGCCGCGTGTATGGCTTGTCGCTGCTGATCTGGTCGGTATTTACGGCGTTGCAGGGCTTCATCGGCTGGGTGCCGGTGGCCTGGGCGGTCACCACGCTGTTCGTGCTGCGCTTTCTGGTGGGCATTGCCGAAGCGCCGTCGTTCCCGGGCAATAGCCGCATCGTGGCGGCCTGGTTTCCCACTGCCGAGCGCGGCCTGGCCGCGTCCATCTTCAATTCCGCGCAGTACTTCGCCACGGTGGCATTTGCGCCGCTGATGGGCTGGCTGGTGCATGCCTGGGGTTGGGAGCACGTGTTCCTGGTGATGGGCGGCGTGGGTGTGTTGCTGGCAGCGCTATGGCGCAAGACCATCTACGCACCGCGCGAACATCCGCGCCTGAGCGCACAGGAGCTGCACTACATCCAGCGCAACGGCGCACTGGTGGACATGGAGCAGGGCAACAAGCCCGGCACTCAGCCCAAAGGCACCCAGTGGCATTACGCCAAGCAACTGCTGTGCAACCGCATGTTGCTGGGCGTGTATATCGGCCAGTACTGCATCACCACGCTGACGTATTTCTTCCTGACCTGGTTCCCGGTGTACCTGGTCAAGGAGCGTGGCATGTCGATCCTGGAAGCGGGCTTCGTGGCCTCGCTGCCGGCGGTGTGCGGCTTCATCGGTGGCGTGCTGGGCGGCTATGTGTCCGACCGCATGGTGCGGCGCGGCTATTCGCTCACCGTCTCGCGCAAGACGCCGATCGTGATCGGCATGCTGATGTCGGTGACGATGATCGGCTGCAACTACGTGCAGGCCGAATGGATGGTGGTCGGGCTGATGGCGCTGGCGTTCTTCGGCAAGGGCATCGGCGCGCTGGGCTGGGCGGTGGTGGCCGACACCTCGCCCAAGGAGATCGCCGGCTTGTCCGGTGGCCTGTTCAACACCTTCGGCAACATCGCCGGCATCACCACGCCAATCGTCATTGGCTACATCGTCTCCACCACCGGCAGCTTCGAGTGGGCCCTGGTGTTCGTCGGGCTCAACGCATTGCTGGCGGTGGTGTCCTATCTGGTGATCGTGGGCGACATCAAGCGCGTGGAACTGAAGGCGCCTCCCGGCGGCCCGTCCATGCCCGTGCCCGCACCGCTGTGACCATCCTCGGAGAATCCTCATGACCATCCACACATCACCTGCAGCCATCGGCACCACGCCGCGCATCACCGACGTGCGCGTGGTGCCGGTCGCCGGGCAGGACAGCATGCTGCTCAATCTCAGTGGCGCGCATGCGCCGTACTTCACCCGCAACGTGCTGGTGCTGCGCGATTCGTCCGGGCGCACCGGCGTGGGCGAGGTGCCTGGCGGCGCTGCCATTGCCGGGTTGTTGAACGAAGCGGCCGCACTCATCCGCGATCGTTCCATCGCCGAGTACCAGCGCATCCTCAACCAGGTGCGCACCGCCTTCGCCGACCGCGACAGTGCTGGGCGTGGGCTGCAGACCTTCGACCTGCGCATCACCATCCACGCAGTGACCGCGATCGAAGCGGCCTTGCTGGATCTGCTGGGGCAATACCTGGATCAACCGGTCGCTGCGCTGCTCGGCGAAGGCCAGCAGCGCGATGCAGTGGATGTATTGGGCTATTTGTTTTTCATCGGCGACCGCCGCAAGACCGGGCTCGATTACCGCGACGGCAGCGATGCAAGCGATGCCTGGGAAGCGGTGCGCGACCAGGAAGCCTTGACCCCGGCAGCGGTGGTGCGGCTGGCGGAAGCCGCGTATGAAAAATACGGCTTCCGCGATTTCAAGCTCAAGGGCGGCGTGCTGCGCGGGGAAGCCGAAATCGAGGCCATCCACGCCTTGCATGCGCGCTTTCCGCAGGCGCGCATCACGCTCGATCCCAACGGCGCATGGTCGTTGCAGCAGGCCATCGCGCTGTGCCGCGACATGCACGGGGTCATGGCGTATGCGGAGGACCCGTGCGGCGCCGAGCAGGGCTATTCCGGTCGCGAAGTGATGGCCGAATTCCGCCGTGCCACCGGCCTGCCCACCGCCACCAACATGATCGCCACCGACTGGCGGCAGATGGGTCACGCCATCCAGCTGCAGTCGGTGGACATCCCGCTGGCAGATCCGCATTTCTGGACGCTGCAGGGCTCGGTGCGCGTAGCGCAACTGTGCCGCGACTGGGGCCTGACCTGGGGCTCGCATTCCAACAACCATTTCGATATTTCGCTCGCGATGTTCACCCACGTGGCGGCCGCAGCGCCGGGGCAGGTGACGGCGATCGATACGCACTGGATCTGGCAGGACGGCCAACGGTTGACGCGCAACCCGTTGCAGATTGCAGGCGGCCAGATCCAGGTGCCGGCTAAGCCTGGCCTGGGTGTGGAACTGGACCTGGATGCACTGGACGCGGCGCATCGCACCTATCAAAGCCTGGGCCTGGGCGCGCGCGATGACGCGGCCGCCATGCAGGCGCTGATTCCCGACTGGACCTTCGACAACAAGCGGCCGTGCCTGGTGCGCTGAAGCGTGCCGACGCCTGCTGCCCGCGCCTGGGCAGCACCGCCTGACCGCGAGGTCACCGCAGGTGGAGAACCGAGCAATGAAAAGCATGATGGCACTCGGCGGCGCGGCGCTGCTGGCGGTCGGTGCGGGCGGCCGTGCGCGGGCGCAGGAACCGGACGCGGGATTCTGGAACGGCGCAACGGCCGAGGTCACCGCGCTCAACTTCTACTACAACCGCGATTTCCGCAGCGGCGACGGGCAGGGCAAGCGCGCCGAATGGGCACAGGGCTTCGTGGTGGATGCCAAGAGCGGTTACACGCGCGGCCCGATCGGTGCCGGGCTGGATCTGCTCGGCATCGGCGACTTCAAGCTCGATGGCGTGCGTGCCGAAGGCGGCACCGGGCTGCTGCCCAACAATGACGACGGCACCGCGCAACATGCGTTGGTGCGCGTGGCACCCACGCTCAAGCTGCGCGCCTCGCAGACCGAGGTGAAATGGGGCAGCTTCATTCCCAACGAGCCGCTGGTACGCGCCAGCATCACCCGCATCATGCCGGAGACGTTTCAGGGCGTGACGCTGGAATCCAAGGACATCCCCAAGCTCGACCTGCTGCTTGCCCGCTTCACCAGCGCCTGGTACCGCGATGGGGACTCGCGCGTGCCGATCACCTTGACCAACAAGAACCGGCGCTTTCTGGGCACGCCGGATTCGGATGCGCTCAACCTGGTATCGGCGACCTACACGCTGGTGCCCGGAACGCAGCTGCGCTATCAGGGCGCGGTGATGGAAGACATCTACCGCCAGCAGCTCTACAACCTGATCCAGACGCACACGTTCGGCAAGGACCAACTACGTCTCGACCTGCGCTACTTCCGCACCGACGACATCGGCCAGTCACGTGCCGGCCTGATCGACAACCGCATGTTTAGCAGCATGCTGTCCTGGCGCACGGGTGGGCACGAAATCGGTGCCGGCTATCAAAAACTGAGCGGCCCCAGCGCCATGCCGTGGCCGGGCGGCACTGACGGCAATGTCTTCAACTGGACCTTCATCAACGACTTTCTCGAACGCGGCGAACGCAGCTGGCAGCTGCGCTACAGCATCGATGGCAAGAGCATCGGCATCCCCGGGCTCAGCATCATGGCGCGCTATATCAGCGGCGACAGTGCACGCCCGGCAACCTATGCGGGCGAAGGCCGCGAATGGGCGCGCGATGTGTTGACCACGTATCAATTCCAGGGCGAGCGTTTCAAGCATGTGAGCGTCATCTGGTTCAACGGCACCTTCCGCTCCAATTACCAGCGCAATGTCGATGAAAACCGCCTGATCCTGCAGTACCAGCGCCAGTTCGACAGCCCCGACCGGTAATGCAGTCCACCCCACGTTTGCAAGGTAGCCCCACGATGTCCGCAACCCCGCAACCCACCCGTTGGCTCAGCATCCGCGCCCATGCGCGCGACAATGTCGCCATCGTCGTCAACGATGACGGCGCGCCGGCCGGTGCCACCTTCGCCGATGGCTTGACCGCCATCGAGCACATTCCGCAAGGCCACAAGATCGCGCTGGTGGACCTGCCCGCAGGTGCGGCGGTGATCCGCCTGGGCGCGGTGATCGGTACCGCCAACGCCGACATCGCGCGCGGCGCGTGGGTCAGCGAGCAGCTGCTGGCGATGCCCGAGGCCCCAGAGCTGGCCGCACTGGATCTGGCGCTGCACCCCGCGCCGGAGCCTGAGCCGCTTCACGGCTACACCTTCCAGGGCTACCGCAACCGCGACGGCAGCGTGGGCACGCGCAACATCCTGGGCATCATGACCAGCGTGCAATGCGTGGTCGGCGTGCTCGGTCACGCGGTGGAGCGCATTCGTACCGAGCTGCTGCCCAGGTATCCCAATGTCGATGATGTGGTGGCGATCAATCACGTCTACGGCTGCGGCGTGGCGATCACCGCACCGGAGGCGATCATTCCCATCCGCACGCTGCGCAATATCGCGCGCAGCCCCAACTTCGGTGGGCAGGCGCTGATCGTTGGGCTTGGCTGCGAAAAGCTCGCCCCCGAACGCCTGCTCCCGGACGATGCCAGCGCCGACGACAGCGGCGTCTACCGGCTGCAGGAAGCCAGCCTGGGCTTTGCCGACATGGTCAGCTCGATCATGACCATGGCCGAAGAACGGCTGCGCCATCTGGACGCCCGCCGGCGCGAAACCGTGCCGGCCAGCGAGCTGGTGGTGGGCATGCAGTGCGGCGGCAGCGATGCGTTTTCCGGCGTCACGGCCAACCCGGGTCTGGGCGTGGCCGCCGACCTGCTGGTGCGGGCCGGCGCCACGGTGATGTTCTCCGAAAACACCGAAGTGCGCGACGGCATCCACCTGCTGGTGCCGCGCGCGGCCAATGCCGATGTGGCCAAGGCGCTGGTGCGCGAAATGGCCTGGTACGACGCCTACCTGGCGCGCGGCCAGGCCGACCGCAGCGCCAACACGACACCGGGTAACAAGAAGGGCGGGCTGGCCAATATCGTGGAAAAGGCGATGGGCTCGATCGCCAAGTCCGGCTTCTCCCCGATCAATGGCGTGGTACCGCCGGGCGAGCGCGTCAAAGGGCGCGGCCTGCAGTACTGCGCCACCCCGGCCAGCGACTTTGTCTGCGGCACGCTGCAGGTGGCGGCCGGCATGAACCTGCATGTATTCACCACCGGGCGCGGCACGCCTTACGGCCTGGGCATGGTCCCGGTGATCAAGGTCGCCACTCGCAGCGAACTGGCGCAACGCTGGTCCGACCTGATGGACATCGATGCCGGCGGCGTCGCCACCGGCACCAAGACGCTGGAACAGCTGGGCTGGGAGTTGTTCCAGCGCTATCTGGATGTGGCCAGCGGCCAGCGCACCTGGACCGAGCACCACCGCCTGCACAACGACCTGGCGCTGTTCAATCCGGCGCCGATTACCTAGTCCTGGCCCTCTCACGGGAGAAGGCGCGCCTCCCTTCTCCCATCGGGACATTGTCCCCTTCATGGGGGAAAAGGTGCCCCGAAGGGGCGGATGAGGGTACGGGCGCAGCCTCACGCACTACGTCACAGGCGTCCAGCAGCGCACACCCACAGCCTCACTGAAGCCGTGGCGCGCGCGAGCGAAAGCCAGCCGCAACCAATACCACGGCAAGACGCCCAGTCCACCGAGCAACGCGCCGCTAGTCCGCCAGCTACCGCCCGCGCGCAGCCATCCCTCATTCCCCCATTCGCCCGTCAACCGCATGCGCCGATACAATGCGCGTTCGTTTTCAGCGTTGACGGAGTCGCCATGTCCCAGATCATCCATACCGACCAGGCGCCCGCCGCCATCGGCCCGTATTCGCAGGCCGTACGTGCCGGCAACACCGTGTATTTCTCCGGCCAGATTCCGCTGGACCCGGCCACCGGCGAGATCGTGCCGGGTGATATCGGTGCGCAGGCACGTCGCGCGTTCGACAACCTCAAGGCGGTGGCCGAAGCGGCCGGCGGCTCGCTCGACAAGATCGTGCGCCTGGGCCTGTACCTCACCGACCTCGGCCAGTTCGCCGCCGTCAATGCGGTGATGCAGGACTATTTCCAGGCCCCGTTCCCCGCGCGTTCCACCATCGAAGTGTCCGGCCTGCCCAAGGGCGCCGGCTTCGAAGTCGATGCGGTGATGGTGCTCGAGTGATCGTGCGTAACTGAGCCGATCGATCCGTCGTGCCGCGCGCGCGTCCCGCTACTCCGGCCCTGGCCGTCGCCGGCCAGGCCTCACTCGCCAGCCTGCCCGGGGTCGGCCCGAAAGTGGCCGAGAAATTTGCTGCGCGCGGCATCCTGAGCGTGCAGGACCTGTGGCTGCATCTGCCGCTACGCTATGAAGACCGCACCCGCCTGACCACGATCGCGCAGCTGCAGAGCGGCGTGCCGGCGCAGATCGAAGGGCGGGTCGATGCGGTGGAACGCGGCTTCCGCTTCCGCCCGGTGCTGCGCGTGGCGGTCTCGGACGATTCGCACGGCAGCGTGGTCCTGCGCTTCTTCCATTTCCGCGCCGCACAGGTGGCGCAGTTTGCCGTTGGCACGCGCGTGCGCGTGTTCGGCACCCCCAAGCCCGGCCAGCAGGGCTGGGAAATCGTGCACCCCAGTTATCGCGTGCTCGCCCCGGGCGAGGATGCCGGCCTGGGCGACAGCCTGGACCCGGTCTATCCGGTGCTCGAAGGTGTCGGCCCGGCCACGTTGCGCAAGCTCATCGGCCAGGCGCTGGAGCGCTTGCCACCGGAGGCGGCACTGGAGCTGCTGCCGCCGCACTGGCTGCAGGACGAGCGCCTGCCATCGCTGCGGACGGCATTGCTGACCATGCATCGGCCGCCGGTGAACACCGATCCGCAGCAATTGCTTGCCGGCGGTCACCCCGCCCAGCAACGCCTGGCCATCGAAGAACTGTTGGCACACCAGCTCAGCCTGCGTCGCCAGCGCATCGCGCTGCAGCGGTTTCATGCGCCGGTGTTGCCCGGCAATGGCACGTTGGTGCTGCAATTGCGCAGCGTGTTGCCGTTCCAGCTCACCGGCGCGCAACAACGCGTGTTCGCACAGATCGCGCACGACCTTGCGCAGCCATCGCCGATGCTGCGACTGGTGCAGGGCGATGTCGGCAGCGGCAAGACCGTGGTTGCTGCACTGGCGGCGATGCTGGCGGTGGAGCAGGGCAAACAGGTCGCACTCGCCGCGCCCACCGAACTGCTGGCCGAGCAGCATCTCACCAATCTGCGCGGCTGGCTGGAGCCGTTGGGCGTGCGCATCGTCTGGCTGGCCGGCAAGGTCACCGGCAAGGCGCGCGCTGCGGCGATTGCCGAGGTCGCCTCCGGCCAGGCGCAGGTGGTGGTGGGCACGCACGCACTGATGCAGGAGGCGGTGGTCTTCCACGATCTGGCGCTGGCCATCATCGATGAGCAACACCGCTTCGGCGTGCATCAGCGGCTTGCGCTGCGCGACAAGGGGGCAGCGGCCGGCAGCGTGCCGCACCAGCTGGTGATGACCGCCACGCCCATCCCGCGCACGCTGGCGATGTCGACCTACGCCGATCTGGACGTCTCGTCCATTGATGAACTACCGCCCGGCCGCACGCCGGTGCAGACCATCGTGCTGAGCGCAGAACGCCGCCCCGAGTTGGTTGAACGCATCCGCGCCGCCTGCGCCGAAGGACGGCAGGCGTACTGGGTGTGCACACTGATCGAAGAAAGCGAAGACCCCGGCAAGGGTGCGCCAAACGGGCCGCCACGCATCGAAGCGCAGGCCGCAGAAGTCACCTTCGACGCCTTGTCGGCGCAGCTGCCCGGCGTGCGCGTCGCACTCGTGCATGGCCGTATGAAGCCGGCCGAAAAGCAAAAGGCCATGCTCGATTTCAAGCAGGGCCGCAGCGATCTGCTGGTTGCCACCACCGTGATCGAAGTTGGCGTGGACGTGCCCAATGCCTCGCTGATGATCATCGAAAATGCCGAGCGCCTGGGCCTGGCGCAGTTGCACCAGCTGCGCGGCCGGGTCGGGCGCGGCGCGGCCGCTTCCAGTTGCGTGCTGCTGTACCAGGGCCCGTTGTCGATGATGGCGCGCCAGCGTCTGGAAACCATGCGCCAGACCAACGACGGCTTCGTGATCGCGGAAAAGGACCTGGAGTTGCGCGGCCCCGGCGAACTGCTCGGCACACGGCAGACCGGCCTGGCCAGTTTCCGCATCGCCGATCTGGCGCGTGACGCCGGCTTGCTACCGCGCGTGCAGGTGCTGGCCGAACGGCTGCTCGCCGACGCGCCGGAAATCGCCGACCGCGTCGTCGCGCGCTGGATCGGTAGCGCGGTGCGGTATGCGGCCGCTTGAGCGGCCGGGAATCGGGAATCGGGATTGGGGAATCGTCAAAGCGGATTGCTGCGACCTGGGCGTCGTTGATTCGCGTGGCCGGCCGATCCTTGCGAAGATGCGGTAATGAATCCCGAATGCCCAATCCCGAATCCCATGACTGACAAGATACCGCTGCTGATCGATACCGACCCGGGCGTGGATGACGCGCTGGCGCTGCTGATGGCCTTCAACGACACCCGCCACGAGGTGGTCGGGCTGACCATCGCCGCCGGTAACGTCGGCCTGGATCACACCGTGCGCAACGCCTTGAAGGTCTGCGAGATCGCTGGCCGTACCGATGTGCCGGTCTACGCAGGCTGCCCGCAACCGTTGCTGCACCCCTCGGTGGATGCGGCGCACGTGCACGGTATCGACGGCTTCGGCGACGTAGGGCTGGCACCGGCCAAGCGCACTGCCGAGGCCGAGCATGCGGCGCTCGCCATCCTGCGCCTGTCGCACGAACACGCCGGCGAGCTGCTGCTGGTCGCGCTTGGCCCGCTGACCAACCTTGCGCTAGCGCTCACCCTGGACCCGACCCTGCCGCAGCGCGTGGCGCGGCTGGTGGTGATGGGCGGGGCGCTGACCGGGCACGGCAACATCACCGCGGCGGCCGAATTCAACATCGGCTTCGACCCCGAGGCGGCGCACATCGTGTTCCGCGGCTTCCCGCAGTTCGACGTCGCCGACTGGGAGGCCACCATCGCGCACGGCCTGCTGCACCGGGACGTGGAGCAGTGGCTGGCCGCTGACACCCCCCGCGCCCGCTTCTATGAGGAAATCTCGCGCAAGACCCGGCTGTGGTCCGAGGACAGCCGCGGCGAGTACTGGTATGCGGCCGATGCGCTGGCCATGGCGTTCGCCCTGCATCCGGAAGGCGCGCAGAAGCTGGAGCAGCGCCCGGTGCACATCGAGCTGTCGGGCACCCACACCCGCGGCATGACCCTGGTGGACTGGAACCGCCAGGGTGGGGCGCCCGACAACGCCAACCTGCTGCTGGCCTATGACATTCAGCAGTTCTACGGCCTGGTCGGGGCCGCCCTGGCCGCCAGTTAGGGCCCGCCTTGCGCCGGGCAAGTGGGGGCCGCTATAATGCCCGGCTTATCCAGGCAGCCCGGCGCCAAGTCCATGAAAGATAACGTGCATCCCAACTACAAAGACGTCGTCTTTCACGACGTGACGTCCGATTTCAAGATTCTGACCCGTTCCACCATGAGCTCGAAAGAGACCGTGAAGTGGGAAGACGGCCAGGAATATCCGCTGGTCAAGGTGGAAATTTCCTCGGCGTCGCACCCGTTCTATACCGGCAAGCACAAGGTGATCGACACCGGCGGCCGTATCGACAAGTTCCAGAAGCGCTACGCGCGCTGAACTTGCAGGACGGGCTGTACCGGCAGCGGCCGCGCATTGCGCGGCCGTTGTTTTTGGATCGCCCGCGCTTCGTTTGCGTGCCCCCAGCCAGTGCGTCTACGACTTCTGTCCAAGCGACGGCCAAAATGCTGCTGTGCGATAATGACGTGATCCGAGGCGACGCCTTGGACTTCCATCACGTGCCTGCCCATGTGGGATCAGGCGCCTTCCACTGAAGGAGCGTACACAGTGTCCGATCTTGATCAGGTCACGCTCAACGCCGGCGACAAGTCGGTCGTTCTGCCGGTTCTCAAGCCCACGCTGGGCAATGACTGCGTCGATATTTCCAAGCTGACCAAAGAAACCGGTCTGTTCACCTACGACTCGGGCTTCACCGCCACCGCCAGCTGCAAGTCGGCCATCACCTATATCGATGGCGACAATGGCGTGCTGTTGTACCGCGGCTACCCGATCGAACAGTTGGCCGAGAAGTCCAGCTTCCTGGAAGTTTCGTACCTGCTGATGAACGGCGAACTGCCGACGGCGGACGAATTCAAGAAGTTCGACCACGAAGTGACGCATCACACGATGATGCATGAGTCGCTGAAGAACTTCCTCGGCGGTTTCCGCCACGACGCGCATCCGATGGCCATGCTGGCCGGCTCGGTCGCTTCGCTGTCGGCGTTCTACCACGACACCCTGGACCTCAACGATCCGGAGCAGCGCCGTCAGGCCGCCATCCGTCTGATCGCCAAGGTGCCGACCCTGGCGGCTGCCGCGTACCGCTATTCGATCGGCTGGCCGATCCGCTACCCGCGCAACAACCTGAACTACGTCGACCGCTTCCTGCACATGATGTTCGAAGTGCCGAGCGAGCCGCTGGAGATCAACCCGGTCGTGGCCAAGGCGCTGGATCTGCTGTTCATCCTGCACGCCGACCACGAACAGAACGCCTCCACCTCGACGGTGCGCCTGGTCGGTTCGACCGGTGCCAACCCGTACGCGTCGGTGGCTGCCGGCATCACCGCACTGTGGGGCCCGGCACACGGCGGCGCCAACGAAGCGGTGCTGAAGATGCTCGAAGAGATCGGCACCGCCGATAACGTCGAGTCCGCCGTTGCCAAGGCCAAGGACAAGAACTCTTCGTTCCGTCTGATGGGCTTCGGCCACCGCGTCTACAAAAACTTCGACCCACGCGCCAAGATCATCCGCGAGATGACCCACAAGGTGCTGGGCGAGCTGGGCGTCAACGACCCGTTGCTGGAAGTGGCGTTGAAGCTGGAAGAAGCCGCTCTGAAGGACGACTACTTCGTGCAGCGCAAGCTGTACCCCAACGTCGACTTCTACTCGGGCCTGATCTACAAGGCGCTCAATATCCCGGTGGAAATGTTCACCGTGATGTTCGCTATTGCGCGTACCGCCGGCTGGGTGTCGCATTGGCTGGAGCAGCAGGTCGACCCGGAAATGAAGATCGGCCGTCCGCGCCAGATCTACACCGGCTACGACAAGCGCGACTACACCGACAGCGCCAAGCGCTAAGCGGTTTCAAGTTGTCTGCGTAAGCAAACGCCCCGCACCGCGGGGCGTTTTGCGTCGTGGCTTGCGGTCTGCCGGATGAGTGATTAGGCCTGCACGCCTGGGCCGGTGGCGCCGCGCGTTCGGTACGGCTCAGGGCAGCTGCTGTACGTAACCCTGGCGCTCGTCATCGGCCAGCAGTTGCCGCACCTGCGCCGCCGAGGCGCGCGGCATCGGTTTTTCGTCCAACTGCGAAAGCGGTGCCTGCCGCAATGCGTCGTAGGGCAGCACGGTCAGGTCGAAGGTGAGCTCCTCGGCACTGAACAGCCACACCGGGAAGTCGCCAGTGCGGTCGCGATCCAGGCGCAGACGGCGGGTGCGCGCCTCGGCCGGGATGCGGTGGTCTTCCAGAAACCGCTGCACTGCATCCGTGTCGTCGCTATGCAGCTGCAATTGCACCGGCGCGTTCGCATCGGCGGTGCCGTCCAGCACCGGGCCGGTCAGTCGCGGCTGAAACGGGCTGAGGAATTCCAGTGCACGCACGGCGGCTTCGCGGCGTTGGCGTAGACGCACGCCATGCCCGGGTCCGGCGAACAAGCGTTGGTATTCGCGCAATGCATCTTCGATCTCGCGGTTGCGCGGCAACGAGGCGTCGTCATGAATGCCGAGCCTGCTGGCGGCCTTGAGCTTGGCTTGATGAAAATCGCGGATACCGCCCTCGGCCATCAGGCGGGCGGCCTCATGCGCCAGACGATGGCGACGCTCCCGGGTGCGTGTATCGGCGTGCTCGCGTGCGTGTTGCATGACCCGGCTCCCCTGATGAACCTGGGTTCGACTCTACAACAGCTGCATGAAGACATGGCGAATGCGTCGCGCCATGTCGCGCACGAACCGCGTCGTACTGCCGATTTCGCTCAATCAGGCAATCAGCCACAAACGGCAGCTGCCTGTTCGCGTCACTGCACCTGCCTCACCCGCCCAAGAAAAAGGGGAACCGGAGCAGCCCCGCTGTTCCGATTCCCCATTCCTCAATCCCGACTCCCGATTCCCGGCCGTCAGAAAATATCGAAGGCCTTCTCGTCCTGCTGCTCCTGCAGGCCGTAGTCGTAATCCTGCAGGCGATCCAGGTCCTCGTTCTTGACCCATTCGACCGCGCCATTGATGGTGGCCTGGGTCATGCCATCGGGCGGGTCGTTGGCGGCGATCGGCTTGTCCTTGAGCGCCACGCGCATGTAGTCGATCCAGATCGGCAGGGCGGCCTTGCCGCCGTATTCGCGATAGCCCAGCGAGCGGAAGTCGTCGCGGCCCACCCACACGGTGGTGGCATACGGGCCACCGAAGCCGGAGAACCAGGCATCGCGGTGGTCGTTGGTGGAACCGGTCTTGCCGCCGACGTCCTCGCGGCCGAGCACCTTGGCCGCGGTGCCGGTACCGCGCTGGACCACGTCGCGCATCATCGACACCAGCTGGTAGGCGGTGCGCTCGTCGATGGCGCGCGGGGCGATCTTGGTTTCGGCAATCGGTGCCGGCGCGGCGTCTGCCGGCGTGGGTGCGGCATCGGCTACCGGTGCAGGCGGTGTTGCCGGTGCCTGCGCGCCGAAGTTGAAACCGTCCACCACCTGGCTGACCGGTGCGACATTGCCGCCCTGCAGCGCGCAGGTGCGACAGGCCACGGCAGGCATCTCCTTGAAGATGACGTTGCCATCGCGGTCCTTGATCTCGTCCACGATCCAGGTGTCCACGCGTGAGCCGCCGTTGGCGAACACCGCATAGCCGCGTGCCACCGAGAGCGGGGTCAGCGATGCGGTGCCCAGCGACATCGACAGGTTGGGCGGCAGCTCTGCTTCCTGGAAACCGAACTGGCTGATGTATTTGCGTGCAAAATCGACGCCGATCGCATCCAGCAGCCGCACCGACACCAGGTTGCGTGACTGCACCAGCGCCTCGCGCAGGCGCATCGGGCCGCGGAATCCGCCGCCATCGTTCTGTGGCGACCAGGTCTTGCCGCGACGGTCGCGGAACACCACCGGCGCATCCAGCACGATCGAGGCCGGGTTGAAGCCCTTTTCGAAGGCCGCCGCGTACACGAAGGGCTTGAAACTCGAGCCTGGCTGGCGGCGTGCCTGGGTGGCGCGATTGAACTTGTTGCCGGCAAAGCTGAACCCGCCGACCAGTGCGCGCAGTGCGCCGCTGTTGGCGTCCAGCGAGACCAGGGCCGCCTGGCCACGCGGCAGCTGGTCGATGATCCACTCGCCGTCCTTTTCGCCTGCCCGGATGCGGGTCAGGTCGCCGCGCGTCAGCAGCTTGGCGGGCGTCCTGCCGGTCCAGCGGCTGGCCGAGGCAGGCAGGGTGAGCTCGGTCTTGTCGTGCTGCACGACGGTGACGCCGCCGTCAGGGTTGCTGCGTGCCACGATCACCGGGCGCAGCCCGCCCTGGGTGAACACCCCGGACAGATGCTTGGCCAGCGCGGGCGCGTCGGCATCTGCGGCCACGTCGACGTGCTGCTCCACGCCATGCCAGCCATGACGATGGTCGTACAGGCGCAGGCCGTCGTTGATCGCGGCGTCCGCGCCCGTCTGCAGCGTGGCGTCGATGGTGGTGGTGACGTGGTAGCCCTTGTTGAGCACATCGCCACCGTACTTGGCGATCATCTCCTGGCGGACCAGTTCGGCCACGTACGGCGCGTAGACCTCGACCGGTGGCTCGTGCGGCTTGGCATGCATCGGCACCGCCTTGGCCGCATCGGCTTCGGCCTGGCTGACGAAACCCAGGTCGGCCATGCGCTGCAGCACGTAGTAGTCGCGCCGTTCGCGGGCGCGTTCCGGGTTGCTGATCGGGTTGCCGCTGGACGGGAACTTGGGAATGCCGGCCAGCGAGGCCATCTCGTCCAGGCTCAGCTCACTCATCTTCTTGCCGAAGTAGTACTCGGCGGCCGCACCCACACCGTAGGCGCGATTGCCGAAAAAGCTCTTGTTGAGATAGAGCTCGAAGATCTCGTCCTTGCTCAGCTCACTCTCGATCTTGCGTGCCAGCAGGATCTCGGCGAGCTTGCGGGTGTAGCTGTACTCGGAACTGAGGAAGAACTGCCGCGCCACCTGCTGGGTGATGGTCGAGCCGCCCGGCACGCGCTTGGCGTCGGTGGTGGCCAGCAGCCACACCGCACGGCCGATGCCCTTGTAGTCCACGCCCCCATGCTCGTAGAAGCGCGCGTCCTCGGTCGCCAGGAAGGCCTGCTTCAGCCGCAACGGCACCTCCTTCATCTGGATCGGATAGCGCCGGGTCTCGCCATACACGGCCATCAGGCGGCCGTCGCTGGCATACACGTACATCGGCTCCTGCAGCTCGACCTGCTTGAGCGACTGCACATCGGGCAACTTCGAGGAAATGGCGTAATACAGGCCGCCGGCAGCGATAGCGCCAAGCAGTGCGAGCACGACGAGCGCGGCCAGGATCCAGCCCAGCCAACGGCGAATACGGGGCATGTAAGAGAGATTCCGATTGCAGATTTCTTGGTCACAGAGTATAGATGACGCCGGGTTTGGCTGGGGCCGAACTCTGGGGATCGCAGAAGACAGCAAAGGGGTCACGGTCGCGAGGTCACTGCCTTGCGCGTGAAGGGCTTGTCAACTGTTAAAATTTGATTATTAATACGAGGGCGCAGACATGCGTCCAAGTGCCCGTCGGCAGGGGAGTTACCGTGGGGCTTCTACCCAAGAGTCAGTCGCCACTGATTGGTGTCGATATCAGTTCCACTGCGGTCAAGCTGTTGCAGCTGTCGCGCAGCGGGAATCGTTTCCGCGTGGAGCACTACGCGGTTGAACCGTTGCCGCCCAATGCGGTGGTGGAAAAGAACATCGTCGAAGTGGAGGCGGTCGGCGAAGCCATTCGCCGCGCCATCAACCGTTCCGGCAGCAAGGCCAAGAACGCGGCAGCTGCCGTGGCTGGCTCGGCGGTGATCACCAAGTTGATCCCGATGCCGGCCGACCTGGACGACAGCGACATGGAGGCCCAGGTCGAACTGGAAGCCACCAACTACATTCCGTACCCGATCGAGGAAGTGAATCTCGATTTCGAGGTGCTGGGCCCGATGCCCAACAGCCCGGACATGGTCCAGGTGCTGCTGGCCGCCTCGCGCTCGGAAAACGTGGAACTGCGCCAGTCGGCGCTGGAACTGGGTGGCCTGACCGCCAAGGTGATGGACGTGGAGGCCTTCGCGGTCGAAAACGCGTTCGCCCTGGTCGCCAGCGAACTGCCGGTCGCCGCCGATGCGGTGGTTGCGCTGGTCGACATCGGCGCCACCATGACCACGCTCAGCGTGCTGCGCTCCGGGCGCAGCCTGTACAGCCGCGAACAGGTGTTCGGTGGCAAGCAGCTCACCGACGAAGTGATGCGCCGCTATGGCCTGACCTACGAAGAAGCTGGCCTGGCCAAGCGCCAGGGCGGTTTGCCGGAAAGTTATGAGGTCGAAGTGCTGGAGCCGTTCAAGGAAGCGACGGTGCAGCAGATCAGCCGTTTGCTGCAGTTCTTCTATGCGGGCAGCGAATTCAATCGCGTCGACTGCATCGTGCTGGCCGGCGGGTGCGCCGCGCTGTCACGCCTGCCGGAGATGGTGGAAGAGCAGCTGGGCGTGACCACCGTGGTCGCCAACCCGCTCGCACAGATGACGCTGGGCCCGAAGGTTCAGGCCCATGCGCTGGCGCTGGATGCGCCGGCCTTGATGATCGCCACCGGCCTGGCCCTGAGGAGCTTTGACTGATGGCAAGAATCAATCTATTGCCCTGGCGCGCCGAGCGCCGGAAGGCGCGCGAGCGCGAGTTCTATTCGATGCTGGGCTTCGCCGCATTGGGCGGCGTGCTGTTGTCGGCGTTGATCTGGTTCTACTACGACGCGCAGATCACCGGCCAGACCGAGCGCAATGCGTTCCTGACCACCGAGATCGACAAGGTCAAGGCGCAGAACGAAGAGATCAAGGAACTCGACAAGAAGAAGGACCGCCTGCTTGCGCGCAAGAAGGTGATCGAGGAGCTGCAGGCCAACCGTTCGCAGATGGTGCACCTGTTCGATTCGCTGGTGCGCACCATTCCCGATGGCGTGGCGCTGACCAACATCAAGCAGGACGGCGACATCCTGACGCTGGAAGGCCGCTCGCAATCCAACGCCCGCGTCAGTGCCTACATGCGCAACCTGGAAGGTTCGGGCTGGATGACCAATCCGGACCTGTCGATCATCGAGGCCAAGAGCCAGGACAAGGCCGGGCAGCCTGCGACCTCGTCGATGGACACCAAGACGCTGCCGTACGTGTTCACGCTCAAGGTCAAGCTGGCCAACCCGAACGAAGCTGACAAGAACGGCACTACGCCGGGCGTGGTAGATCCGGCCGCGCCGGGTACCACAGCACCGGGTGCAGCACCTGCCGGTGCCACGCCTGCTGCCCCGGCAGCGGCGCCTGCGCCCGCAACGTCGCCGGCCGCGGCGCCTGCACCGACGCAGGCAGCACCGGCGCCCGCCAATCGGCCGCAGGAGGGGGCGGCGTCATGAGTAAGAAATCATTCAAGCTCAGCGATCTGGATTTCAACAACATCGGTGGTTGGCCGCAGCAGGCACGCATCGTGTTCTGCGTGGTGGTTGGCCTGTTCATCCTGGTGCTGGCCTGGTTCCTGTTGATCAGCGGCAAGCGCGATGAACTGGAAGGGCTGGAAGGCACCGAAACGCAGCTGCGCACCGAGTTCGAGACCCAGCAGGGGCGCGCGGTGAATCTGGAGCCGCTCAAGCAGCAGCTCGCGCAGATGGAACAGGTGCTGCAGCAGATGCTGCGTCAGCTACCCAGCAAGACCGAAATGCCGGATCTGATCATCGATATCTCGCAGACCGCGTTGTCCAGCGGCCTGTCCAACGAGCTGTTCCAGCCGGGACCGGAATCGCCGAAGGAGTTCTACGCCGAGAAGCCGATCGCCCTGCGCATGGTGGGCAGCTACCACCAGTTTGGCGCCTTCGTCAGCGGCGTGGCATCGCTGCCGCGCGTGGTGATCCTGACCATGCACGACATCAACCTCAAGCCCAAGGATGCCAAGGCCGGCATCACACCGCGCGGCGCGCTGGAGCTGTCCGGCACGGTCAAGACCTATCGTTATCTGGACGATGAGGAAATGGCCGAGCAGGAGAAGGCGGCGGCCGACGCGGCAAAGAAGGGCGGCCAATGACCATGAAACTGCTCAAGATCCTGTCCTGCGTGGCGCTAATTGCTGTATTGCCGGCGTGCACGCGCGGTGTGACCAGCACCCCGGGCGATGCGCCGAATCTGGAAGCCTGGGTGGCCGAAGTGCGCGCGCGCCCTGCGCCGCCGCTGGAGCCGTTGCCGGTGATGCAGCAGTTCGAGACGTTCGAATATGCCGCACAGGTGATGCGCGACCCGTTCAGCGATGCCTGGGTCAGTGCGGAAGGCGGCAACGGCACGCGTCCGGATCCGAACCGGCGCAAGGAGCCGTTGGAGGCCTTTCCGCTCGACGCTCTCGACATGGTGGGGACCATTGGGGGCGGCTCGGGTCTGATCGCGCTGGTGATGGCACCGGACAAGGTGACCTACCGCGTGCGGCCGGGTGTGTATCTGGGACAGAGCGATGGCCGGGTGACCGGGGTCTACGAAGACCGCATCGAGCTGATTGAACTTGTGCCGGACGGTGCGGGTGGATGGCTTGAACGGCCGGCCGCGCTCGCATTGGATGATCAATAAAGTGATAGGGGATAGCACGATGACGTTTTCCAATGCCCAGCGGTTGCGTCCGGTTCGACGCCACGCGATGCTCCAGGCCTGCGCGTTGGGATGCGCGCTGGCGCTGGCCGGCGGCAGCGCGTTTGCCGCTGCCGCGCTGACACAGCCCGTGCAGGACCCTGCCAAGACCGCTCCGGCGAGCCTGGCGGTGTCCAAGATCGATTTCAAACGCGGTGACGATGGTGCGGGCCGCCTGATCCTGAAGTTCGACGGGCAGGGCGCGAGCCCGGACCTGCGCACGCAGGGCGACAACGTGCTGGTGGACATCAGCAACGCCAGGCTGCCGGCCGAGCTGCAACGCCCGCTCAACGTCACCGACTTCGCCACGCCGGTGCAGCGGGTGGAGGTCAAGCCGTCCGGTTCCGGCTCGCAGCTGGTGCTGTCGACCAAGGGCGCCTTCGATTCGCTGGCCTATCAGACCGGCAACGAATACGTGGTGGAAATCACCCCGCGCAAGGGCCAGCCAGCCGTTGGCGGCGTGAGCGCCGCGTCGGTCACCCAAGCCGCCGCGCAGATTGCCGCGCGCGGCTACAGTGGTCGCCCGGTGACGTTCAACTTCCAGGACGTGCCGGTGCGCACCGTGCTGCAGCTGATCGCCGAAGAGTCCAACCTCAACATCGTCGCCTCCGACACCGTGCAGGGCAACGTCACCCTGCGTCTGATGAACGTGCCGTGGGACCAGGCGCTGGACATCGTGCTGCGCGCCAAGGGCCTGGACAAGCGCCGCGATGGCGGCGTGGTCTGGGTCGCCCCGCAACCGGAGCTGGCCAAGTTCGAGCAGGACAAGGAAGACGCCCGTATCGCGATCGAGAACCGCGAGGATCTGATCACCGATTATGTGCAGATCAATTACCACAATGCGGCAGTGATCTTTAAGGCGCTGACCGAGGCGAAGGGGATTGGCGGTGGTGGTGGTGGTCAGGGCGGTGGTGGCGGTGGCGGTGGCGGTGCAGGTCAGCAGGATAATGGCTTCCTGTCGCCGCGCGGTCGCCTGGTGGCCGACGAGCGTACCAACACCTTGATGATCAGCGACATTCCGAAGAAGGTCGCGCAGATGCGCGAGCTGATCTCGCATATCGACCGCCCCGTGGATCAGGTGTTGATCGAAGGTCGTATCGTGATTGCAACCGATACGTTTGCGCGTGATTTGGGTGCGCGATTCGGGCTGGGCGGTACGCATACTTATGGCGATAACGTTGCGACTATCGGCAATACCGTTAGCGGCGGTGGAACTGCTGCGGGTCGAGGCCTGAACGTTAATCTGCCGACGGGCGCCTTTACCAGCGGCGCTTCTGCGCCGAGCCTCGCCTACACGCTGCTGGGTTCCAATTTCAATCTGGATCTTGAGCTCTCCGCCCTCCAGCAGGAAGGTCGAGGCGAGGTGATCTCCAACCCTCGCATCGTGACGTCCAATCAGCGTGAAGGTGTGATCAAGCAGGGGCGTGAAATTGGCTATGTCACTATTACCGGCGGTACTGCGGGCCAGGCGGCGACGCCCAATGTCCAGTTCAAGGAAGTGCTCCTGGAGCTGAAGGTAACGCCGACGATCACCAACGACAATCGCGTCTTTCTCAACATGAATGTAAAGAAGGACGAAGTTGATCAGCTGATCGAACTGCCCAACTACGGCACGGTGCCGTCGATCAACCGTCGCGAAATCAACACGGCCGTGCTTGTGGACGACGGGCAGACGGTCGTGATTGGTGGCGTGTACGAGTTCACTGATCGCGCCAGTGTCAACAAGGTTCCGTTTCTTGGTGACGTCCCGTTCCTTGGCAATCTGTTCAAGAGTCGCGGCCGCAGCAAGAGCAAGGCCGAACTGCTGGTGTTCATTACGCCGAAGGTGCTCCGCGTCGCGTCCGCGGTTCGCTGATCTGCTGGCTTAGACAAAGCCTGGCATGCGACTCGCTGCCAGGCTTTGTCGTGTATGGATGTCTGCAGCTGGCTAATCCGGGCATGACTCCCGTCACTCACTGAACAATGCGTGGGTTGAAGGTGAACCAATCGCGTTCGAATCGGTCACACTGGACCTATGAACGCACCGCCGCTCCTCCCGCCAGAAGCCGCCGCCGCGCCCGCCGAGGACCGGCTGCATCGTCAATTCACCTCGCTGCGCGAGTCGCTGGCGCAGCGCATCGTCGGCCAGTCCGCGCTTGTGGAACGGCTGTTGATCGCCCTGCTGGCCGATGGCCACCTGCTGGTGGAGGGCGCGCCGGGCCTGGCCAAGACCACCGCGATCCGCGCGCTGGCCTCGCGGCTGGAAGCGGATTTTGCGCGGGTGCAGTTCACCCCGGATCTGTTGCCCGCCGATCTGACCGGTACCGAGATCTGGCGGCCGCAGGACAGCCGGTTCGAGTTCATGCCGGGGCCGATCTTCCATCCCATCCTGCTGGCCGACGAGATCAATCGTGCGCCGGCCAAGGTGCAGTCGGCGCTGTTGGAGGCGATGGGCGAACGTCAGGTGACCGTTGGCCGGCATACGTACGCGCTGCCGCAGCTGTTCCTGGTGATGGCGACACAGAATCCGATCGAGCAGGAGGGCACGTTCCCGCTGCCCGAAGCGCAGTTGGACCGCTTCCTGATGCATGTGCGCATTGGCTATCCGCAGGCCGATGCCGAGGCGGAAATCCTGCGTCTGGCGCGCGAGGCGGCCCGCGACACCCTGGAAAAGCACGAGACCGTCCCCGACAGGATTCCGTTGGACGACGTCTTCGCCGCACGCCGCGTGGTGCTGGATGTGCACCTGGCGCCGCAGCTTGAGCGGTATCTGATCGAGATCGTGCTGGCCTCGCGCGATCCGCAGCGCTACGACCCGGCATTGGCGCGGCGCATCGCCTGGGGCGCGAGCCCACGCGGTTCGATCGCGCTGGAGCGGTGCGCGCGTGCGCGTGCGTGGCTGGCCGGGCGCGACTACGTCACACCCGACGACATCCGGGCCATTGCGCCGGATGTGCTGCGCCACCGCGTATTGCCCAGCTACGAAGCCACCGCCGAAGGGTGGGATGGCGAGCGCCTGGTCACCGCGTTGCTGGACAAGATTCCGCTGCCCTGATCGGGCAGTGTGCTACCGAGGTATGCCGCTCTCCCGCCCGAGCCCGATGTCTTCGATTCCGTCCTTCCTCCCAGCGAACCCACCGGCATCCGTGGCCGGTGACGGCCTGCGCCCCAGCCTTGCCGAGTTGATCGCGTTGCGCGGCACCGCGCAGCATCGCGGGCAACCGGGGCGTGGCCGGCATGGGCTGGTGGGGCCGGTGCCGGCCGCCACGCGCGGGCGTGGGATGGAATATGCCGAGTCGCGCGAGTACGTGGCCGGTGACGATGCGCGGCATATCGATTGGCGCGTCACTGCACGCACCGGGCGGGCGCATACCAAGCTGTTTCAGGCCGAGCGCGAGCGCTTGAGCCTGATCGTGGCCGATACCGCGCCTGCGCTCTTCTTCGGTACCCGCGTGCGTTACAAGTCGGTGCAGGCCGCCCGTGCCGGCGCTGTGGCGGCATGGCTGGCGCAGCGCCAGGGCGACCGTGTCGCGGCCTTGCGCGGCACCGCCAGCGAGGCGCCGATCGCGCCGCGGTCGGGGCAGCGCGGTGTGCTGCCGGTGCTCGATGCCCTGGCGCGCTGGTATGCGCAGCCGCCTGCTGGCGACGCCGGGTTGGAGGTTGCCCTGGATCATGCGGCGCGGCTCCTGCGGCCAGGCGCGCGCCTGACCGTGCTGGCCGATGCGCGCAGTGCAAGCCGGATCTCCGCAACGCGCTGGTCCGGCCTGGCGCTGCATCACGAGGTGGTGGTGATCGTGCTGGTCGACCCGCTGGAGCTGTCGCCGCCAGCCCGCGCCCTGAGTTTCGATGTGCGCGGTGAGCGCATCGCGGTGGATCTTGCCAGCCAGGCTGCGCGCGCGCGCTGGCAGGCCGAGTTCGTCGCGCCGCTGGAGCAGCTGGCCACACTGCTGCAATCGCGCGGCGTACGCGTGCATCGCCTGTCCACCGACGATGCCAGCGACGCGTGGCTGGGCGGCAGCACCCTCGTGCGGGGCGCATGACGATGAGCCCGCAGGCACTGCCGCTGCGCGATGTTCATCTGCCGCCGTCGCCGCCGTGGTGGCCGCTGGCGCCGGGTTGGTGGCTGCTGATCGCGGCATTCGTGCTGGTGCTGACCGGTGTGTGGTTCTGGTGGTGGCGTCGCCGCCAACGGCAACGTCGCTGGCTGGCGGCTTTCGATGCAGAGCTGCAGCGTGCCGCAACGCCTGCGCAGCGTCTGGCAGCACTGTCGGCGCTGCTGCGCCGCGCTGCGCGGAGCGTCGATGCGCGGGCCGATCGGTTGCAGGGCGATGCCTGGCTGCAGTTTCTGGATGGCCGCAACAGCAAGACGCGCGCATTTTCGCAAGGGCCGGGTCGCGCGCTGCTCGACGGCGGCTTTCAGCGCGCCCCGGCGGTGGCCGACCTGGACGCGGTGCAGGCACTGGCGCGTGCCCGGTTTCTGGGTCTGATGCGGGGCCAGCGATGAACTGGCTGCAGTGGTCGCAGTGGCAGGACGCGCTGGCGCATTGCGCCTGGCCATGGGCGTGGTGGTTGATGCCGCTGCCGCTGCTGATGTGGTTCTGGCCGCAGCGCGGCCAGGAGTCTGCGGCGCTGCGCGTGCCGTATGCCGATCAGCTGCATGCGGTGGCCCAGGCGCAACGCGCGCCGTCGTTGCGCATGCCGCGCTGGCTGGCGTGGCTGGGCTGGTTCTTGTTGTGCGCCGCCCTGGCGCGTCCGCAGCAGCTGGGCGAGGTGATCCAGCCGCCGCGCGAAGCACGGCAGATGATGCTGGCGGTGGATCTGTCCGGCAGCATGAGCGAGCCGGACATGGTGCTCGGTGGCAACGTGGTCGATCGCCTCACCGCCGCCAAGGCGGTGCTGTCGGACTTTCTGGATCGGCGCGACGGCGATCGCGTCGGCTTGCTGGTGTTCGGCCAGCGCGCGTATGCCCTGACGCCGCTGACCGCGGATCTGACCTCCGTACGCGACCAGTTGGCCGACAGCGTGGTGGGGCTGGCCGGGCGCGAGACTGCGATCGGCGATGCGATCGCGTTGTCGGTGAAGCGGCTGCGCGAGCAGAAGCAGGGCCAACGGGTGGTGGTCCTGCTCACCGATGGCGTCAACACCGCCGGGGTGCTCAACCCGTTGAAGGCGGCCGAACTGGCCAAGGCCGAGGGCGTGCGTGTGCACACTATCGCTTTCGGTGGCAGCGGCGGCTACTCGCTGTTCGGCGTGCCGATTCCGGCTGGCGGCAACGACGATATCGACGAGGATGGGCTGCGCAAGATCGCCGAGCAAACTGGCGGACGTTTTTTCCGTGCCCGCGATACGGAAGAGCTGGCGGGCATCTACGCCGAACTCGATCGCCTGGAGCCGGTGAAGGCCTTGGGTCCTTCGGTGCAGCCGCGGGTCGAACGCTACTACTGGCCGTTGGGCGCAGCCATGGTGATCGCGTTGCTGGCATACGTGTTGCCGCGGAGATGGCGATGAGCGCGCCCACCGAATTGCTGGCAGCGTTGCATCTGTTGCGCCCCGACTGGCTGTGGGCGTTGCTGGCGATCGTGCCGGCGGCGCTGCTGTGGCACGTACGCCGGCGCAGTGCCGATGTGTGGCGTCACAGCGTGGACGCGCACCTGCTGCCGGCCTTGCTGGTGGCCGGCGGGCGGCGCGGATGGCTGGGTTTCACGCTGGCCGCGCTGACCTATGCGCTGGCGGTGGTGGCGATGAGCGGGCCGAGCTGGCGGCAGACCGAGCGCCCGGTGTTTCAATCCAGCATGCCGTTGGTGGTGGTGCTGGATCTGTCCTCCAGCAGCCTCGCCACCGACCTGCCGCCCTCGCGCCTGCTCCAAGCGCGCGCGAAACTGGCCACGTTGCTGCGCAAGCGTGCCGGTGGCGATGTGGCGTTGCTGGTCTATGCCGGCGAAAGTTTCACCGTCGCGCCCCTGACGCAGGACGCCGCCAACGTGGCCGTGTTTCTGGATGCGCTGTCGCCGTCGGTGATGCCGGTCGATGGCAAACGCGCCGATCGGGCGATCACGGCGGCGAGCCAGTTGCTGCAGCAGGCCGGCTTCAAGCAGGGCGACATCCTGGTGGTCAGCGACGGTGCCGATGGGTCGGCAGAAAGCGCTGCCCGCACCGCACGCGCACGCGGGTTCCATGTCTCCGCCCTGGGCGTCGGCAGTGTGCGTGGTGCCGCTTACCGTACCGGTAGCGGCGAGATCGCCCAGGCAAAACTCGACGAGGGCAGCCTGCGCGATCTCGCCGGTCAGGGTGGCGGGCGCTATGCGCGCATTGCCCCGGACGACTCGGATCTGCAGGCGCTGGGCGTGCTCGATCCTGCCCAGCAGCCGCTTGCCGATGAGGCGGCCGAAGCCGGCGGCGGCAAGACCTGGCTCGATGAGGGTTACTGGCTGGTGATGCCGGTGATGCTGTTGGCGCTGCTGGCGTTTCGTCGACGCGCGGTTGTGGCGGTGCTGGCGCTGGTGTGCATGTTGCCGCTGGCGCAACCTGCACGGGCGGCGGACGGCACCTTGTGGCAGCGTGCCGATCAGGTGCAGCAACAGCGTCTGGATGCCGGGGTGCAGGCGTATCGCAAAGGGGACTTTGCCGCTGCGCAGAAGGCGTTCGAAGCGGTGCCGACCGACGAGGGCTTGTACAACCTGGGCAATGCGCTGGCGCGCCAGGGCCGCTACGACGAGGCAATTGCAGCCTACGATCGCGCGCTCAAGCAACATCCCAACCAGCAGGATGCGATCGCCAATCGCGCGGCAGTCGACGCGGCGCGCAAGCGGCAGCAGCAGGGCAACGAGGACGGCAAAGGTCGGGACGGCAAGAGCCAGTCCAAGGATCAGAAACAATCCGGCCAGGATGGAAACGGGCAACAGCAGACGGGCCAGAATCAGCAGGACGCGCAGTCCGGCCAGGATGGGCAGAAGCAGAAGCCGCGGGACGGCAAGCAGCAGCCTTCCGACGCGCAGACCCCGCAGGACGGCAAGTCGCAGGATGCGCAGTCCAAAAACGGGCAAGGCGAGCAGAACAGGCAGGACACGCCACCGCAGTCTGCCGATGCCAAGGCGCAGCAGCAGGCCGATGAGGCGCAGCGTCGCAAGATGCAACAAGCCATGGCGCAGGCGGGCGACAAACAGGCGGACGCAGGCGGCACGCAGGCCGCCGCCGCCGCAAGCGAGACGCCGCAGCAACGCGAGCAACGCCAGGCGGTGGATGCGTGGTTGCGGCGGGTACCGGACGATCCGGGCAGCTTGCTGCGGACCAAATTCAGGCTGGAATACGAACGCAGGCAACGGGACGGACGATGATCGGCAGACACCACTTGCGCCGCGCGGCGATCGGCATGCTGGCCTGCATGATGCTGCTGGTTGGCGCACCAGCGGGTGCGGTCACGCGCGCGTGGCTGGATCGCGACAGCGCCAATGCTGGCGACGTGGTGATGTTGAACATCGAAACCGACCAACGCGGCGTCGATCCGGATTACACGCCGCTGCGCACCGATTTTTCGCTGGGCGCCAAGAGCGCCAATCAGCAGATGCAGGTGACCAACGGTTCGGTGACGGTGCGTGCCTTGTTCGGTGTGGTACTGACGCCGCGCAAGAGTGGTGAGCTGATCGTGCCGGCGATACGGGTGGGCAATGAGCGCACCGAACCGCTGCGCCTGCAGGTGGTTGGAGCGGCGAACGATGCCGCCAGCAGTTCCAGCGGCGCTGCCGGTGGGCCGAGTGCGGCGCAGGGCAATGAAGAAGCTTTCGTCGAGACCCGGGTGGACGACCCGCAGCCCTATGTGCAGCAGAGCGTGGGGGTGGTGGTGCGCTTGTACTTTGCCAATCAATTGGCATCGGGCGAGCTGGATCTGGAAGCGCCCGATGGCGCGTCGCTGCAACGCATCGGCGATGACGTCAGTTCGGTCAAGCTGGTCAACGGCCGCCAGTACAACGTGGTGGAGCGGCGCTATCTGCTGGTGCCCGAGCGCAGCGGCCGGCTGGTGCTGCCCCCGGCGCGATTCAACGGGCGATCGGTCGGCGGATTCTTCGACGATCATTTCGGTCGCGGCAACGGTGAGCTGAGCGCGCGCAGTGCCAGCATTCCGCTGCAGGTACGCGCCCAGCCCGTCAACGCGCCGCAGCCCTGGCTGCCGCTGCGCAGCCTGCAGTTGCGCTACACGGCCACGCCGCAACGCGCCACTGCCGGGGAGGCGACGCAGTTCGTGGTGGAAGCCAGCGCGCGCGGCGCCACCCAGGCGCAGTTCCCCGAGCTGCCCACGCCAAGCGTGCCCGATGCGCAGGTGTTCGCCGAGCCGCCGCAATACGAAGAACGCTTTGTGGACGGCTCGCCGCAGCTGCGCCTGACGCGCCGCTATTCGATCGTGCCCAACCGCGCCGGCCCGCTGGTCGTGCCGGGGCTGCAGGTGGCCTGGTGGGATGTCGGCGCAGGCGCGGCCAAGACTGCAGCGGTGCCGGATCTGACATTGGATGTTGCGGCGGGTAGCGGGGCCTTTGCGGCCCCGGCGCCGGCACCTGCGCCCACAGGCAGCCCGGCAAGCAACGACGCGGCGCCTGCGCCAGCAGCCAGTGCGCTGACGTTGCAGCAGCAGCCGTCGCCAGCTACGCAACGGCCGTGGGGATGGATGGCCGCCGCCGCAGGCTTTGCGGTGTTGTGGGTGGTGACGTTGGTATGGGCGTTGCGGCGCCGGCGCGGCACGGCACGCAGTTCTGCCGAGGCCACCGTCGGCGACGCGCCCATGCCCGGCAAGCGTGCAACCCATGGCGTGGCCGAGCTGCGCCGCGCGCTGGACAGCGGGGGCATGGACGATGTGGCAAACGTGCTCTGTGGCATGGCCGGTGTGGCCGATATCGACAGCGTATTGGCCGCCTTGGCCGATCCCGCCCAGCGCGACGCCGTGGCGCGAATGCAACGTGCGCGCTGGGGTGGCGACGGGGATGTGGCAGGGGCACGCGCCGCGCTGCGCGACGCATTTGCCAAGGGTCCCCGCTGGCGGCATGCGAGCGCGGCAGAGCCCGAGGTGCTGGCGCCGTTGTATCCGCCGGTGTCTTGATCGGCTGCGATGAATCGGTGGCGGTTGATGGCGACGATGGTTATCACTTTTACGTCGCCGTAGTTCTCTGAGCTCCATGCGGCTGGTTTGAAAACCGTGTCGCCGAGAAAAACGTTACTGCTGCGAGTCTGCTGCAGGGCCCTTGCCCGCCCACCATCGCAGGACACGCCGTGAATCCGTCCCTGGAGGCTCTGGCGCGGCATCCATGCCGCTCAAGGTCCCGCGACGGTGGGCGGGCAAGGACCAGTCAAGATGGTCGGTTTGCATAGATTTAAATAAAGCAGCCAGCAAACTGTCTAGTGCGCTGACTTCGCTCTTCAACAAAACCACCAGCCAACTGTCTGGTGCGGTGTCCTTACCGCTTGCGGGACCGTTGGCGGCATGGATGCCGCCACCGAGCCCCCATGGACGGGTTGACGGCGTGTCCCGCGAGCGGTGAGGGCACCGCGCACTCGATACACCAGGCTTTCGACCTGAGGCATCTGACGACATAGGAGGCGCCGCTACGACTTGAGATTTCCGTTGTCGCGCAGGTGGGAACAGTCAGGTGCAAAGCGAGTTCCAACGCTTGCATCACCCAAGATTGGGAGGTGCACCTACCCGCCAGCAGGCGCGCAGGAGCACCCGGGTAGGTGGCCGCATTCTTGGCGTTTGTTAAGCTCCGGCCTTTGTGTCCAGAACAAGGCCGACCAGATGACTGCATCCCCAGCCGCGCGCCGCCCGGGCCTGCCCCTGCATTGGAAGATGGGGATCGGCTTTGCCGTCGGCCTGTTGTTGGGTCTTGCGGTCTATTACCTGGCCGGCAGCGACGCCGAGTGGGTGCGTTTGGTGACCAAGTACGTCACCACGCCGTTTTCGCAGGTGTTCCTCAATCTGATCTTCATGCTGATCGTGCCGCTGCTGTTTTCGGCGTTGGTCATGGGCATTTCCGAAATGGGCGACATCCGTGCCCTTGGACGGGTGGGCTGGCGCACCCTGGGCTATACCGTCGTGCTGTCCGGCGTGGCGGTGTTGCTGGGCCTGGTGCTGGTCAACGTGCTCAAGCCCGGCGCCGGCGTGGACCCGCAGCTGGCCAACCAGCTGATCCAGGAAAACGCCGACCGCACCCGCGAAATCATCTCCAGCTCCGGCACCCAGCCGCAGGGCATGGACATGCTGCTGTCGATCGTGCCCAACAACGTGATTGCTGCCGCGTCGAGCAATGGCGCGATCCTGTCGCTGATGTTCTTCGCGGTGATGTTCGGCGTGGGCATGGTGCTGACCGCCGATGAAAAGGTCGCCACGCTCAAGCGCGGCATCGAGGGCATCTTCGAAATTTCCATGACCTTGATCGGGCTGGTGATCCGCCTGGCGCCGTATGCGGTGGCCTGCTTCATGTTCAACCTGGCGGCGTTGTTCGGCTTCGATCTGTTGATCCGCCTGGGCGCCTATGTGGGCGTGGTGGTGCTGGCGCTGGGCCTGCACATGGTGGTGAGCTACGGGCTGGCGGTGAAGTTTGCCGGGCGCTCGCCGCTGGGCTTCTTCAAGCAGACCCAGGCGGCCACGATGATGGCGTTCTCCACCGCGTCGAGTAACGCCACCCTGCCGACTGCGCTGCGCGTGGCCGACGAGATGGGCTTGCCGCCACGCGTATCGCGCTTCGTGTTGACCGTGGGTGCCACCGCCAACCAGAACGGCACCGCGCTGTTCGAAGGCGTGACGGTGATCTTCCTGGCGCAGTTCTTCAACGTGGACCTGAGCCTGGGCCAGCAGTTCATGGTGATGCTGGTCTGCATCCTGGGCGGCATCGGCACTGCAGGCGTGCCGTCGGGCTCGCTGCCGGTGGTGGCGCTGATCTGCGCCATGGTCGGGGTCAACCCGGTCGGCATCGGCATGATCCTGGGCGTCAATCACTTCCTGGACATGTGCCGCACGGCATTGAACGTGACCGGGGATCTGGCGCTGACGACGTTGGTGGCCAAGGGCGAGGAATAGGGAATCGGGAATCGGGAATCGTTAAAGCGGGCTGTTGCGAGGGTAAGGAGTGATGCGTGGTCTTGCCGCGTCGCCGAAGCGGCCCGGCCCGGTGCGGAGGGGAGTCCATCGACCAACCCGCAACGCTGCATCCGATTCCCCATTCCCGACTCCCGATTCCCATAACGCCGTGTATGGGAGAATAGGTGTCTCCGCTTCCAGCGGTGTTCCCCTCCGCTTCCATAGACGCCCATGACCCAGCCCACCCGCCGCCAGCTGGCCAACGCCATCCGTTTTCTTGCCGCAGACGCGGTCGAAGCCGCCAAGTCCGGTCATCCCGGCATGCCGATGGGCATGGCCGATATCGCCGAAGTGCTGTGGAACGATTATTTCCGGCACAACCCGAACAACCCGCAGTGGTTCAACCGCGACCGTTTCGTGCTGTCTAACGGGCATGGCTCGATGCTGCAGTACGCCTTGCTGCACCTGTCCGGTTACGACCTGCCGATCGAGCAGCTCAAGCAGTTCCGTCAGTTGCACAGCAAGACCGCCGGCCACCCCGAGCGCAGCGAAACCCCCGGCGTGGAGACCACCACCGGTCCGCTTGGGCAGGGCTTTGCCAATGCGGTCGGGTTTGCGCTGGCCGAAAAGTTGCTGGCGCAGCGCTACAACCGCCCGGAGCTGGAGATCGTCGATCACCGCACCTGGGTGTTCATGGGCGATGGCTGCCTGATGGAAGGCATTTCGCACGAAGCCGCCTCGCTGGCCGGTACCTGGGGCCTGGGCAAGCTGGTCGCGTTCTGGGACAACAATCAGATCTCCATCGACGGCAACACTGCCGGCTGGTTCAGCGACAACACCCCGGCACGCTTCGAGGCTTACGGCTGGCACGTCATCCGCGACGTGGACGGGCATGACGCCGACAAGATCAAGGCCGCCATCGAGGCCGCGCTGGAAAACAGCGACAAGCCCACGCTGATCTGCTGCCGCACCAAGATCGGTTTCGGTGCGCCCAGCAAGGCCGGCAAGGAATCCTCGCACGGCGCGCCGCTGGGCAAGGAAGAACTGGAAGGCGCCCGCAAGGCGCTCGACTGGCCGTACGGCCCGTTCGAAATTCCCGAAGAAATCTACGCCGGCTGGCGCGCCGGCGGCACCGGCACCCTGCGTCAGGCCGAATGGGAGCAGCTGTTCGACAAGTACAGCAAGCAGTACGGCAGCGAAGCCGACGAGCTGACCCGTCGCTCGCACGGCGAGTTGCCGGCCGACTTCATCGCCAAGGCCGATGCCTACATCGCCAAGGCGCAGGAAGACGGCCAGACCATCGCCTCGCGCAAGGCCTCGCAGTTGGCGATCGAAGCGTTTGCGCCGTTGCTGCCCGAGTTGATCGGCGGCTCGGCCGACCTGGCGCACTCCAACCTGACCTTGTGGAAGGCCAGCAAGTCGGTGGCCACCGACGACCCGGACGCCAACTACGTGTATTACGGCGTGCGCGAGTTCGGCATGACCGCCATTGCCAATGGCCTGGCGCTGCATGGCGGCTTCATTCCGTTCGACGCCACCTTCCTGGTGTTCAGCGATTACGCGCGCAACGGCGTGCGCATGAGCGCGTTGAACCCGGCGCATGCCATCCACGTATACACGCACGACTCGATCGGCCTGGGCGAAGACGGCCCGACCCATCAGCCGGTGGAACACCTGGCCTCGCTGCGCTACATCCCCAACAACGATGTATGGCGCCCGGGCGATGCGGTGGAGTCGGCGGTGAGCTGGAAGGCCGCCATCACCCGCAAGGACGGCCCGAGCTGCCTGATCTTCAGCCGCCAGAACCTGCAGCACCAGCCGCGCAGCGCCGAGCAGATCAAGCTGATCGAACGCGGTGGCTACGTGCTGGCCGATGCCGAAGGCGGCACGCCGGACGTGATCCTGATCGGTACCGGGTCGGAAGTGGGTCTGGCGGTGGAAGCCAAGAAGACCCTGGACGCCGCGGGTCTGAAGACGCGCGTGGTCTCGATGCCGTCCACCGATGTGTTCGACCGCCAGGATGCGGCGTACCGCGAATCCGTGCTTCCGAAGGCAGTGCGCAAGCGCGTGGCGGTGGAAGCGGGCGTGACCGGCTTCTGGCGCAAGTACGTGGGCCTGGATGGCGATGTCATCGGCATCGACACCTTCGGCGCCTCGGCGCCGGCCGATCAGTTGTATGCGTACTTCAAGATCACTGCCGAGCACGTGGTACAGGCAGCGAAGGCGCTGTAAATCCGCGCAGTGTCGCAACAAAAAACGCCGGCGTTTGCCGGCGTTTTTTGTTGATTACCTCAGCGCGTCGCGTGTCCTGTGCGGGCATTGCCATGGGCCGATGACGCCGAGCGTGTGCATGCCGGGGCGCTTGAATGCACGCTGCGTGCGTGCGTGCGCGCGGGGCAGGGAGGTGTCGGTGCGGGCGCAACGTGGGCTTGCAGGGACGCTGAAGCGACAACTACTGCTACGTCGCACTCAGGCAGGTGGAGGCGATCCTTCACCCAGCGTGGTACAGCGTGCATGGAGTACACCCGGTCACTTGCCGCGCATGCCCGAGCTGCCGGCGCACTAGCCGCCAGCAACATAGATCGAAGATCCGGGCATCGACAGGCTGGTGCCGCCAGTCGCGACCTGGGTGAAATCTCCCCCCGGCAAACTGGGATGCAGGGGCTTGCTGTCGCGGTCGCCTCTGCGCCGGAGACGTCGGCACGGGTGAACCTGATGAGTCCGGTCGCGGCGCCAGACGGCGTTCTCACCGGGGGGTAAGCACGGCCCGGCAAGGCCTGCGCGGCCCGAATCCTGCTGAAGCGTTCGCTTCGACGCGCAGCCGCACAAGGCGATGTGTGCATTGCCTGTTTAAAATGTGAATCATTCCCATTAAAATGCGGCGCTGCCACGGGTCCGTGGTGTCCTTCCCCCTTTGTCTGCCGCCGCACATCCTGCGGTGGCCGCCCTCGATTGTCTGCGCCGGAGCTGTGATGAACCGTCCTACCGTAATGCGTCTTCTTCCCATCGCGGGGCGCCCGCGCGCGCTGTCGCATGCGGTGTTTGCCGCGCTGTGCACACTGGCCGCCGGCCAGGCACTTGCCGAAACGCCGGCCGGCGAAGCCGAGGTCACCACCCTGGACCGGCTCAACGTGCAGGGCGAGCAGGCCAAGGGCTACACGGTGGAAAAGACCACTGCCGGTACGCGCATGAACCTGGCGCTGCGCGAGATTCCGCAGTCGGTCACCGTGATCACGCGCGACCGCATGGACGACCAGAACCTGCAGAGCATCACCGACGTGCTCAACAACGTTACCGGCATCTCGGTGGCGCAGAGCGACAGCGAGCGGCTGGAGTTCTACGCACGCGGCTTCTACATCGACAACTACCAGTTCGACGGCATCCCGGCCTACATGGAGCAGGCCTGGAGCTACGGTGACTCGGCGCTGGACGTCGCGCTGTACGACCGCGTCGAAGTAGTGCGTGGCGCCACCGGCCTGCTCACCGGTTCGGGCAACCCGTCGGCATCGATCAACCTGGTGCGCAAGCATGCGGTGAGCCGCGACTTCACCGGCACCGTGTCGGTGGGCGGCGGCGACTTCAACAAGACCCGCAGCGTGGCCGATGTCACCGTGCCGCTGAGCCCCGAGGGCACCGTGCGTGCGCGCGTGGTGGGCGTGTATCAGGACGGCGAGTCCGACATGGACCGCTACAACCTGCGCAAGAAGATCGGTTCGGTCATCATCGATGCCGACCTCACCGACAGCACGCTGCTGAGCGTGGGTTATGAGTACCAGAAGAAGGAATCAGACGATGTCACCTGGGGCGGCTTCCCGCTGTTCTACAGCGATGGCACGCGCACCAACTACGACCGCTCGTTCAACCCGGCCGCCGATTGGACCTTCTGGGACACGCGCCTGCAGCGCACCTTCGCCAGCCTGCAGCAGAGCTTCGACAGCGGCTGGTTGCTGAAGGCCAACGTGAGCCACGAGAAGACCGAAGCGGCCAACCACCTGTTCTACCCGTTCTATACGATCTTCGGCTTCGACCGCGCCACCGGCGGTGGCGTGGTGCCGTATTCGGGCAACTACCAGACCGAGCGCAAGGCCGATGGCGCCGATGTGTATGCGGAAGGCCCGTTCCAGCTGTTTGGCCGTGAGCATCACCTGGTGGCCGGCGCCAGCTACAACCGCCGCGAGTACGTCAACAACGGCACCTTCGATTTCCCGGCGCCGCTGGACAGCTACTTCGGTTGGACCGGAGCCTATCCGGAGCCCAACTGGAGCCCGCGCTCGGTGCAGAGCGACGGCACCATCAAGCAGAAGGCCGCCTACGTGGCCGCACGGTTCTCGCTGGCCGACCCGCTGACGCTGTTGGTGGGCGCGCGCTATACCGACTGGCAGATCGATGGCCGCAACGTCGATGCGGTGCAGGGGCTTGTACCGTTCTCCGACACGCAGACCGAAGTCACCCCGTACGCCGGTCTGGTGTACGACATCGACGATGTGTGGTCGACCTACGTCAGCTACACCGAGATCTTCAACCCGCAGACGCTGCGCGATGCCAATGGCGGCTACCTGGACCCGTTGAGCGGCAAGGGCTACGAAGCCGGCGTCAAGGCCGCATGGTTCGACGATCAGCTCAATGCTTCGTTGGCCCTGTTCCGCATCGAGCAGGACAACCTGGGCGTGGCCACCGGCGGTTTCGTGCCGGGCAGCAGCGAGTCCGCATTCGTGGCTGCCAGCGGCGTGGTCAGCGAAGGCTTCGACTTCGAGCTCTCCGGCCGCCTGACCCAGGGCTGGAACGCCACCTTCGGCGCCTCGCACTACACCGCACGCGACGACAGCGGCACCTCGATCAACACCCACCTGCCACGCACCACCATCAAGCTGTTCAGCAGCTACACTCCGCAGGGTGCGTGGAGCGATCTCACCGTCGGTGGTGGCGTCAACTGGCAGAACCGTGCGTACTACGTGGACCCGGTCTACGGCACCTTCCAGCAGAGCGCCTATGCCTTGGTGAGCGCATTCGCACGCTACCGTCTGTCGCCGCAGTTCTCCGTGCAACTCAACGTCGATAACCTGCTCGACAAGCGTTACTACGCGCAGTTCAACGGCGGCTATGGCGCATGGGGTGCATCGCGCAACGGCATGCTGACCTTCAACTACACGTTCTGATCCACGGCCACGCCGGGCGCCCTGCTGCCCGGTCTTGTCGAGCAAAAACACAGGCAGCCGGAACGGTGCCTGTGTTTTTTTATATCCGTCCACGCAGTGACGGGGATGGCGGGTCTGCCGTGGAGCGGAGCGCTTTGTCAGTGGCAGCCCTTGGCTGTCGCGCTGGAACGGCGTGGTGCGGACGGGAACGCGCACGACCCGGTTGGCATGACCGCAGTGCGGCGTCTGCAGCGCGCCATGCCTGCAGCACTCCAACGACACTGCGCCGCATCGCTGCGGTGACCATCGCTCAACGCATCACCGGTTCCAGTTGCGGTGCCAGCACCTGCGCCACCCATTCCATGAAGGCGCTGACGCGTTGCGGCAGATGGCGGCGCTGCGCATACAACAACGTCACCGGCATTGGTTCGGCGGGGTGGTCGGCAAGCACGACACGCAGCGCGCCGCTGTCCAGATACGGGCGCAGCGGGCTGGCCGGCGCCTGGATGATGCCCAGCCCTGCGAGCGCGGCGGCAAGATAGGCATCGCCGTTGTTCACCGTCACCGGGCCCTGCATCGGCAGCAGTCGATAGCGCTGCCCGTCGTGATATTCGAAGCCGGGCGAGCGCTGCCCCAGCGTTGGCACGTAATGCACCAGGTCGTGCTGGGCGAGATCGTCCAGGCAGCTTGGCGTGCCGCGGCGGGCAAGATAGTCGGCGCTGGCGCAGCTGACGATGCGGACCGCACCCAGCGGGCGGGCGACCAGGCTGGTGTCTTCAAGCGTGCCCACGCGCAGCACGCAATCGAAGCCTTCGCGCACCACATCGACGCGACGGTCGGTGCTGCTGATCTCGACGTCCAGCTGCGGATGCCGGGCCAGAAACGACGGCAGCGCAGGGATCACGAAGTTGCGTGCGATGCCGGACGACATATCCACCCGCAGGCGACCGCGCAGCTGGCCGCGTTCGCGCTGAAACATGCCGTGCAACTCCTCCATGTCGTCGAGGATGTCGCGGGCGCGTTGGGAGAACGCGGTGCCATCGCCGGTGAGCTGCACGCGTCGCGTGGTGCGATGCAGAAGCTGGGTCCCGAGCGAAGCTTCCAGCCGTTGCACGGCGGTCGAGACACTGGCCTTGGGCAGGCCCAGGGTGTCGGCGGCACGGGTGAAACTGCCCAGCTCGGCAACGCGCAGGAAGGCGCGCAACGACTCCATGGTGTCCATCGATTGGTCGGCGATCTTGAACGGTGAAGTCAGATTGAGCTGATTTATGCGGCACGGCAAGCGCACTAGCCTGAGCGCGTTCGTAACGCATTGCGCGATCGCCTCGTCTGATCGTCGCCACGCCACCTATCGCCGTCATCACCCCAGGAGTTTGCCCATGTCGACCACCTCCACACCCATCACCGTGATCACCGGCGGCAGCCGCGGGCTGGGGCGCAATGCCGCGCTTGCGCTCGCTGCCGATGGCAACGACATCGTGCTGACCTACCGCAGCCAAGCCGACGAAGCCGCAGCGGTGGTGGCGCAGATTCAATCGTTGGGCCGGCGCGCGCACGCGTTGCAGCTGGATGTCGCCAAGGCCGATGACTTTGCCGGATTCGCCGCGCAGCTGAAGGCGGTGCTGGCCGGGTGGGGGCGCATCCAGTTCGATGCGCTGGTCAACAACGCGGGCACCGGCCTGCATGCCGCCATCGCCGACACCACGCCGGCGCAGTTCGACGCGCTGGTCGACACCCATCTCAAGGGGCCGTACTTCCTGACCCAGGCGTTGTTGCCACTGATCGCCGACGGTGGACGCATCCTCAACGTCTCCAGCGGGCTGGCGCGCTTCGCGCTGCCGGGTTCCTCCGCCTACGCGATGATGAAAGGCGGGGTGGAAGTGTTTACCCGCTATCTCGCCAAGGAGCTGGGTGCACGCGGCATCCGTGCCAACACGTTGGCGCCGGGAGCGATCGAGACCGATTTCAACGGCGGCACGGTGCGCGACAATGCGCAGGTCAATGCGATGGTGGCTTCGGTCACCGCGTTGGGCCGGACGGGCCTGCCGGACGATATCGGGCCGGTGGTGGCGGCCTTGCTGGCGCCGGGCACGGGCTGGATCAACGCGCAGCGCATCGAAGTCTCCGGCGGGATGCTGATCTGAGGCGTCTCCGCAGTGCGGCGATGTCGTCGGTCAGAACGCCATCGCCGCGTGCGGCAGGTCCAGCTGCGATGACGCTGCACTCCGGTATGAGGGCGCAGCGTCAGGGGAATCACTGCAGTGGCTGGTCGCCATGCAGGATGGGATAGGGATTGAGCACATCGCCTTTCCACCACTGCTTTTCCGGCCCCAGGCGGTGGATTTCGAAATGCAGATGCGGCGCGGCCGGATTTGCGTTGCCGGTGCTGCCTACATAGCCGATGACCTGGCCTCGCTTGATGGATTGCGTCTCTGCCAGCCCATCGGCATAGCGTTCCAGATGGGCGTAGTAATAGCAGTACGTGCCACCCGGCGCGAACTGATACACGGTGAGACCGCCGCGTTCGCTGTTGAACAGCTTTTCCACCGTCCCGTCGGCGACCGCAAGTACAGGTGTGCCGGTCGGTGCCAGGATATCGATGGCGTCATGCACCCGGCCTTCGCTGCGCGCATCGGTGAAGGTGTCCTGCAACTGCTCGCGGCCGATGCCTTGCACCGGAATCAGCAGGCCGGAGCCGGCCGCCGACGCATCGGCCGCCGGGGCTGAGGCGGCAGGTGCCTGGGCAGCGCTCACGGGCTCTGCCGCGGCCGGGACGGTGGGTGCGGGTGCAGGCGCAGCTGCCGACACGGCCGCGGTTGCCGTGGACGGCGCTGCAACGGCCGGTTCAGCGGTCGCTGGCGACGGCACCTGCGCCTCGGGCGCGCTGCGCTCCAGCCACCAATAGCCGCCTGCGCCGATCGCCACGCCTGCGATCAAGATCATCAGCAGTTTCATGCTTACTCCTGCATCACCACCGGCATGGACGGACCGACCACGCTGGCCAGATTGACCACATCCCAGTTGGTCAGGCGCACGCAGCCATGCGATTCGGTCTTGCCCACGTGGCCCGGTTCCGGCGTGCCGTGCAGGCCGTAGTGCGGCTTGGACAGATCGATCCACACGCGCCCGACCGGGTTGTTCGGGCCTGCCGGCAACGTGGCTTTTTTGTCGTCTTTCTTCGCGTCCCAGAACAACTTGGGGTTGTACTTGAACACCGGGTCGCGCGCGACGCCCAGCACCTTCCAGCGGCCGATCGGCAGCGGATCGTGCTTGCTGCCGGAAGACACCGGGAACTGTGCATACACCTTGCCGTCGGCATCGAACAGGCGCAGCGTCGATTCGGACTTGTCCACCACCAGCTTGGCCGGCTTGGCCAGGGGCGCGACGCCGTCGATGTTCGGCACCTGGATGACGCTGCCGGCCTTGCCCAGCTCTACGCCGGGGTTGAGCTGGCGCAGCAGTTCCGGCGCGGCATGGAAACGTTCGCCCAGCGCCTCGTCCACCGATGCGTAGCCCAGCGCAGACAACGTGGCCTGCTCGGCCGGGCCTTTGGGAATCGGCTGGAAAGGGCCGGCAACGTCGGCGTCGGTCAGCGTGTACTGCACCAGCGCCGGCGTGCTGTCGGCCTGCAGCGCCTGCCAGGTGGCGTCATCCAGCTCGCCGGTCACCTTGATCTTGTGTGCAGCCTGAAAGCCGGACACCGCCCGCTTCTGGTTGGAGCCACGTTCGCCATCGATCTCGCCCGGCGAAAAATGCGCGCGGTCCAGCAGCACCTGCGCATGCAGATCCGATCGCGGCCCGGTGTCCACCTGCTTGGCAGGAGGCGCAGCTGCCGGTGCCGGCGCAGCGGCCGCCGCAGGTTGCGGTGCCTGCGCCAGCGCAGGCAGCGACGCGCTCAGCGCCAGGGCAAGCAAGCAGACACGAGCATAGGAGCGTGATGGCATGTGCAGATCCAAGGGAGACATGCGCGCACCTTGCCGCAGCCGGCTGCGTTTTCTGCGTGAAATGGCTGCACAGGAACTGAGCGGTTGGGCAGGCGGTTTTGGGTTCGACAGGGCATGGCTGGCGGGAATGGGGAATGGGGAATGGGGAATCGTGAGAGCGGGGGATTGCGCCGGCGGATGCATTGCCGGGAATCAGGCACGGCGGCGTATGGCCATCTGTGCTGTTCGATAGCTACTGCTGCGTGGTGTTGCGCGCGCGTCAACGCGCGCGCAACACCACGCCTGCGGGCATCAGTAGGTGTAGCCCAGCGTGAGCATGTAGACGCGCCCGGTCTGCACATAGGCACCGTCGGCGCCGGGATCGTAGGCCATGTAGCGCCTGGATTTGCCCTGGGTCTCGTAGAAGGTGGCGGCGTTGAGCAGGTTCTTGGCCGACACGCCCACATCCACATGGTGCGGCAGGTGATAGGTGGCATTGAAGTCCAGCGACTTCACCGGCTGCAGGTAGTAGTTGAGCCGGTCGGTGGTCAGCCCCAGCAAATGCAGGCCGGTGTAGTTGTAGCTCAGGTCGGTGCGCAGGTGCGTGTCGTCGTAGAACAGGTCCAGGTTGTAAAGCCGTTCGGGCGCACGTGGGAGCCAGGTCTTTTCCGGCTGATCGCTGCGTCTGCTGTCTGCCTGGCTATGTTGCAGTGTGAGGTTGGCGGTGACCCCCAGGTTGCTCAAGATTCCCGGCAACTGCTGCAGCCGTTTGCTCGCTGCCAACTCCAGGCCGTAGAGCGTTGCGGTGCCGCCGTTCTGCGGCATGGTCACCGGGACACCGTTTTCGAAGGTGGTGCCGGTCGGCACCAGGCCGCCCAGCGTGTTGTCGTTGCTGGTGGCCGATTGCGAGGTATAGATGAAGCCGGAGATGCGCTTGTAGTAGGTGGAGGCGCTGAGCACACCGCCGCTGTGGTCGTAGAACTCGGCAGACAGATCGGCGTTGTCGGCCTTGCTTGGCTGCAGATCCGGATTGGGCTTGGAGATGCCGACCACCTGTTGCGTGTCGTCGATGGAATACACGGTTTGCCCGGAAATCAGGCCGAACGCCGGGCGGCTGAAACTGCGCCGGAACGAGGCGCGATACACGGTGAGATCGTCTGGGCGATAGTTGATGCTCACCCCCGGCAGCCATTGCCCATAGGTGCTGCCGGTCCCGACAAAGCGGCCGGTGACGCCGTCGCCGCTGGACTGCCACGCATCGGCCGAGTAGCGGGTCAGTTCGTAACGCACGCCGGGCAGGATGCTCACCGAACCAAGGTGCAAGGCGGCCATCGCATAACCGGCGTAGATCGCTTCCGTGCTGGAGGTGGTGTTGGCGTTGTAGTCGTTGGCGGTGTAGCGGCCGGCGCCGTTCGGATCGTCGATGTATTTGTACGGCACCGCCTGGGCGCGCATCCAGCGGCGATCCAGCAGCTTGAACGGTCCGGCATAGTGGCCGTCGAATGCGTTGTAGGTCAGCCGCCCGGGGATCGCGCTCAGCGGCGGGCCGCCGGCGGTGGGGAATGCGTAATTGGGCCCGCCGAAATAGGGGCCGTTGGTGACGAAGTTGCCGTCCTTGTGGAAGAACGGATGATCGTACGCCTCCCGTGCCGAACGATCGGCCGACAGGCCCAGCTTGACGCTGTCCAGCACCGCACCGTCGGTGCGATAGGTGATGTCGGTGTGCGCATTGGCGCGGTTATCGTGGCTGCCGGCATCGTGGCCCTGCACCTTCCACAGCAATGACGAATCCAGGTCGTAGAAGAAGTCCTTCAAGGCCGGCGTGCTCGGGCCGATGCTCGGGTAGGTGGGGTCGCTGAGGTCGAAGGCGAAGCTGCCGGGAGTAAAGCCATACAGGCTGGCCGATACATAGTCCGGTCGATTGCGGGTGCCGCGGCCGAACGAGCTGCCGTAATCGAAGCGCAGACGATCCAGGGTGGTCTGCCCACCCAACTGCAGCGTCGCCAGGGTTTCGTCGATGTCGTGGGTGTTGAAGTAGCCGCCGCGCACGGCGGTGGGCTGGGTGCGAATGGTCTCCAGGCGCGCGCTGGACTGATCCTGCTGGCCGGTGACGCCGTAGCTGCCATAGATGGCACGCGCATACAGGGCGCTGGTGTCGCCTTGCCAGTCCAGCGAAAGGCTGCCGCCGTAACGCTCGATCTGGCTGGTATAGAGGCTGTATTTGTAGCGGGTGCCGATCAACGGGCCGACGTTGCGCAGGTCGGTGGCGTCGGCAAGCGCCGGGTCGGCCGGAACGTATTTGCTGTTGGGCGCCGGGGCCTGTGCCATGTTGTTGTTCTTGCCGTAATACGCCGAGGCATACAGCCCGAACGCGTGCCCGTCGCCGAACATCCAGGCCAGCTCCTGCTGCACGGTGCCGCCGCCATCGGAACCGCCCAGATGCGAGGCCAATGCATTGAGCTGGCCGCGCGCGGTGGTCCTGGCATAGACATCCTGCGCGAAATCGAAGGCGTTCGGCGTGCGCATGTCGATGGCGCCGCCGATGGAATCGCCCGGCATATCGGGCGTGGGCGATTTGGACACCTGTACCGACTGGATGCCGAACGGCGCGAGCATGTTCAACGAGATCGCGCGCGTGGACGAGTCGGTTTCCGGCATGGCGAAGCCATTGAGCGTGTACGCGTTATAGCTGGCGTCCATGCCGCGGATGCTGACGTAGGCATTTTCGCCGGTGGTGGCCTGGCCCAGATGCATGTCGCTGTAGGCCGACAAGCCCGGCATGTGCGAGACCACATCGGCGATGCCACCGGAAGGAATCGCGTCGATCTGCTGCTTGCTCATCACGCTGTTGACGCTGTTGGCCACGCGTTGCTCGTTCAGCGATCCCGGCGCCGCGGCGTGGGTGGCTTGCACGTTGACCGAATCCAACGTGGTGGTGGTCAGCTCTGCAGCGTGTGCAAACGCTGGTGCGGAAAGCACCACGGCAATGGCACAGCTCAGGCGATGGAAGGGACGGAAAGACTGCATGCTGAGGGCTCGCGGAAGTGGGGAGGAGTGCCCGCATCCGGTGAACGGGCACGGGCTTAGATCGCCGACGCCTTCCATTGCGACAGGTCTGATGCGTGGGGCAGCTGGCGTGTGTATGCGCGGCGCGGCGCTCAGTGGCGCAGGTCGAGGCCGCTGCAGTGCACGCGCGGTCGCTGCGGATTACAGCGCGCCACCGCAGCGTGATCGAAGCGCACCACGTAGCCGTTATCGGCCGGCTCATTGACCGGGAAATCGGTACTGAGCAATTGCGCGCCGCTGGCCAGCATGGCATCGCGCCGGGAGGTGTCGTTGCGCTGCGCTTCTTTCAGGTCGGCATCGGTACGCGTACGCACCAGATAACCGGCCTTGACCAACTGCGCGATGTCATCGACGGGGCCATCGTTGCGCTCGACAAATGCCGCATCGTCCTCGCCCGGTACCGCGTTGGTGAAACACACGCGGCCGCGCAGCGATGGATGGCCGGGCAGGTAGCTGGCGCCTGCAGCGCGTTGGTCGAGCAGAAACACCACTTTGCCGCGCGCTTGTTCCAGCGACGGCCAGCCATGCGCGAGCACGCCTGCATTGAGGGTACGCGCGCTGCCCCGCACCTGATCGGGGCTGATGTACTCACCGGGCTGGAACACCGAGCGTAGTTCGGCATCCAGCGCATCCATCGCTTTTGTGTCGAATGGTTCGGGTTGCGTGGTGGGGAATGCCAGCGCTATCGGCGTCTGCTTGGTTTCCAGTAGGATGAAGATCGGCACATGACCCGGGTGCTGCTTCGACCAGGTGCGGATGTCCTGCAGGCAGGCAATCAACGGTTGGCAATTGCTGCGCTGGTCAAGATCCTGCACATGCATGACCTTGAAGCCCGGCGTCTCCATCACCCCGGCCGGCGCGCTTGCCGGTGCGGCCGATAGTCCGGCTTTGGCGATCTGCGCGACGATGGACGGGTGCGCATAGCGCCCGCCCTGTGCATCGGCGAAGACGTCCAGCTCGAGTTGGCGCACGCCAGCGTCGAGTTGTTGCGTCAATGCGGGATGGCGGTAATCCAGTGCAGCAAACAGTGCCGGGTCCAGTTGCTTCAACACAGCCGCTTCGCTGGGTGCAAAGCCGGCGTGGTAGCTGTTGTGGCTGCCGATGTACTGCAGATCGGTGAGACGCGGCGCAGCTTGCGCGGCAACATTGCTCAGCACCAGCGCGGTGAAGAAGACGATACGCGTGGTGGTTCTTCGCTTCGCGCGCACCAGCTTCGGTTTGCGGGTGATGCCTGACGTGACAGCAGTAAAAGCGCCAGAAAGATGCATGCAGCACAGCCGGAAAGCGACGAGGTCGCCATCATCGCGGCCCAGCTTGACGCAGATCTTTCCGCAGTGTGTCCGTGATGCGTCAGGTCTTGCTGCAATCGGTTCGTGTCGTTTGCAACATCGTGACACTGTTTTTCATGACGGGGCGGTCTGTTGCAGCGCATAGGTCAGCAACCGCGCCTGCACGCGGTCGCCCAGGCTGCGTGGCGCATGCAGCGCCATGCGTTGCAGGCAGGCAACATCATTCGCATCCGACGCTTTGCGTGCGAGCAGTGCGCGGCACACCGTGGCGATTTTTCCGCCGGTGCCAGCTGTTGCGTATTTGAGCCAGCTCAATGCACGCAGCAGACGTTGCTCGATCTCGGTGAAGTCGCTGCCGAGCGGGTAATCGGGCAGGCTGCCGTCGCGTCGAAATGGCGCCAGCGCCTGTTCCAGTGCCTGTGGCGTGTTGCGTTGCGCACGCGCCGGCAGCACCGGGTCGGTGCGCAGCTTGCGCGACTGTTTCGCCTGGGCAAGCAGCTCGTCCTGGAAGCGCGCATCGCAGATGGCGGCCATTTCCACCACGCAGTCCTGATCGGTCTTGTGGCGCAGATCGGCGATGCCGTATTCGGTGATGTAGACGTCGCGCAGGTGGCGCGGGATGGTGGTGTGGCCGTAATTCCAGCGCACATTGCTGGCCGCATGTGTGCCGGTCTCGCGGGTGGAGCGCAGCATCAACGTGCTGCGTGCCTGCGGCAAGGCATGCGCCATCGCTACGAAGTTGTACTGCCCGCCCACGCCGGAGACCACGCGGCCATCGTCCAGGCCGTCGGACACCGCCGCGCCCAGCGCGGTGGCCATCATGCAGGAATTGAAGAAGCGCGCATCGTGGCGCTGCAAGCGCTCCAGCGCTTCATTGCCGCCGTAGAGCTGGTTGATCTGGCTGATGCGGCGCATGCCGATGGCAGCGCGCGTGGCGGGCGGAAGGTCGCGCAGCCATTGATAGAAGTCCGGCGAGCCAAGATAGAACGCGCCATGCAGGAACTCGCCCTCCTGCGCCAGCCGCGCGTGGTCGGCAGCGTCGGCGCGGCCGTCGGCCATGCGCTGCATCAGCGGTAGATCGTCGTGCACCTTGCGGCGGATCACGCCACTGTCCACCAGTTGCTTGAAGCCTTCGTTGAGCATTTCGCTGCAGCCGTACAGGCCGACCTCAAACGGCGCCAGGCCACCGCTGGCGCGTACGGCAGGGTGCTGTTCCAGATCCGGGTCCAGCGCCTGCAGCACACGCCGATAGGTGGCGTTGTCGGTATGCCGCAGGACCAGCGCATGGCTCAGCGCGTCGGCCAGGGTGCCGATGCCGATCTGCAGCGTGCCGCCATCGCGTACCAGCGTGCTCGCATACAGGCCGATGGCGTAATCGACGCTGGTGACCGGCTGCCGCGGCAGCCCGAACAGCCGCGGCGACGGGCCGGGCAGGTCGATGACCAGGTCGAAGAACGCCGCATCCACCGCCGCCGTGCCGCCGATCCACGGCAGCTGCGGGTCCACTTCGGCCACCAGCAATGGACGCGGCAGGCCCAGCGCCTGCACCGCGTCCAAGGTGTCCTGGGTGATGTCGTTGTTGCACGACAACGACAGCCGCGCGCCGCCGGGTTCGCGTGCGACCTTCTGCACGATCAGGTTCGGCGCACGCTGTGCCACTGCCGCGGCGGCGTGGGTGTAATTGAGGCTGGTGTAGTCGGCCTGGGCCTGACTGGAATGCAGCAACCCGCCGGACTGCATGTAGAACTCTTCCACCTGCACATGCGCGGGCAAGGCGTCGCGCAGCATGGCGTCCACGTACGCCAGACGCGGGAACTCCTCGCCGAAGTGACGCGCAATGAACGGTGCGGCAAAACGCCCTTCCAGCCCCGCGCCCGGCCTGGGCGGGTTGAGCGAGAGCGCGGTGTACAGCGCCAGCGGCCGTGACGGGGTGTCCTTGAGTTGCGCGTACAGCGCGTTCAACAACCGGTGCGGTTTGCCGATGCCCAGTGGCGCGCCCACCCGGAGCGGGCCATCGATGCGTTGCAGGATCCGCTCCACGGCGGCGGACAGGCTGGTGAGGTGTTCGGTCATCGGTGCAGGGTAGCCGAGCCGATGGGAGAGCGCGTGTTGCAGAACCGGCGCGACAGCCGCACGCGATGGGCCTAGGTCAGCGCTTGACATGAGTTTCGTTTACGCGCGTAATCGAAAAAAATGACGGGTGTCATTGCATGGCGATCAGCGACGCAGAGGCAGTGGTGATGCAGGTGCTGTGGGACCGGGCACCTCGGACCGCAGAGGAAGTGGTGGCGGCACTGGCAAGCACCGACTGGGCCGAGCCGACCATCAAGACCTTGCTTAACCGCCTGCTCACCAAGGGCGCCATCGCGGCGCAGAAGGACGGACGCAGATACCGTTACACCCCGGTGTTGCAGCGCGAGCACTGGGTGCAGCAGCAAAGCGAAGGATTGCTGCAGCGGTTGTTCGGTGGACGGGTGGCGCCGCTCGTGGCGCACTTCAGCGAGCGTGGAAAGCTCAGCGCGTCCGACATTGCCGAATTGAGGCGGCTGCTCAAGGAGTTGGACGATGAGTCTTGATCCCGTGCTGTGGCTGCGCGCCGCGCTCTACACCACCGCAGCGCTGCTGGCCTGCCTGCTGCTGCGCCGGCCGCTGCGTGGCCGGCTCGGGGCAGGGGCCGCCTATGCACTCTGGGGCACGGTGCCGCTGGCCCTGGTGGCGGCGTTGCTGCCAGGTCCCTCGATGGAGATCGCGCTGTTGAAGATGCCGGCGCCGGTGCCCGTGCCGGTTGCGGCGCATCCGGACGGGCAGGGCGCCGGCTGGCAGCGCATGTTGCTCAACGTGTGGCTGGCCGGTGCGCTGCTGACGGGCCTTTCCCTCTGGCGTGGACAGCGGCGTTTCGTGCGCAGCCTAGGGCCATTGCGTGCGCTGGACAGCACCGTGTGGGTGGCCACGCACGACGGCGGCCTTCCGGCGTCGCTGGGCATCTGGCGCCCGCGGATCGTGCTGCCGGGGGATTTCACCACGCGTTACAGCGCCGGGGAGCGTGCGTTGATCCTGGCGCATGAGCGCCTGCATCTGCGCCGCGGCGATCTGCATGCCAATCTGCTGGCCAGCGTGCTGCTCTGCCTTGGCTGGTTCCACCCGTTAGTGCATCTGGCATGGCGCGCGTTTCGCCTGGATCAGGAGCTGGCCTGCGATGCAGCGGTTCTGGCACGCCATCCGGGCCAGCGCCGCCGCTATGCCGGTGCGATGCTCAAATGTCAGCTCGCCGGCAGCACCTCGCCGCTGGCCTGCCACTGGGCGGCGAGGCCTGCGTTGTTGCAGCGGCTGGCGGCCGTGCATGCGCCGGCGCCGGATGCGCGGCGTGCACGCCGGAACCTGCGTAGCGTGGTGGCGCTGACGCTTCTGGTCAGCGTCGGCGGCTGGTTGCTCCAGCCTGCGCCTGTGCAGGCCACGCGCGACTCGGCGGCTGCCTTCGACTACAGGACGATGCAGGCGCCGCGGTACCCGGCGAACGCGATCGCCGCCAATCTCGGTGGCGTTGTCGAACTGCAGATTGCGGTGAGCCCGCGTGGCGCGCCCGACCACATCGCCATCGTGCACAGCCGGCCCGCCGGCGTATTCGATCAGGTGGTGCTGGAGGCCGCGCGTCACTGGCGCTTCCAGCCCGCGCTGGTGGATGGGCAGCCAGTGGCCGCGCAGATACGCGTGCCGGTGCGGTTCGATCCGGACCCGCCGGAATCGCCGGAACCGCCGGAACCGCCGGCCACTGACGCCGATGCCGGCGGTGAGGGTCGGCATGCTCCAGCGTCCGGGCGCCTTGCCGCCTGCGCGACAACCGGATGCGTACCGCAGGAGATGCTGCAATGAACGACCGGCGTGGGTGGTGGATTGTGGGTGTGCTGTTGATCAGCGGATGCGCCAGCCAGCGCGTGGCGGAGCCGCAGCGCCACCAGCGCGAGGATTCGGTGGATCAGCGCATGTTGCCGTCGCAGTCGGGTGCGGGGAGCGCTTCCACTGCCTCCTACACGCTGTCGCAAACGCAGCGCTTTCGCATGCCACGCGCGCTGCGCAGCGAAACGCCGGCGCTGCCGCCGGACTCGCCACGCCAGACCCTGCCGCCAACCACCGTGTGTGCGCATGTGATCCTGTCCGCCGACGGCGCCGTGCAACGCGTGGACCCGATGTCCGATCGCGACGAGTGCGCCGCCGGGCTGTTGCCGAGCAATGCGGATCTGATGCAGGCCGTACGCAGCACGGTGCTGCACTGGCAGTTCGTCCCGGCGGCCCTGTGTACGTACGCGCCCGGCGCGGCGCAACCGTCCGCCCTGGATGACTGCACCGGGGCGACGCGGCAGGAACCGGTGCCGGTCACGCTGTCGTTTGCGTTCACCTTCGAGGTGCGGCAGGGCAAGGTGAGCGTGCGTACCGGCAAGGTTGCGCGGTGACGGCAACCTCTCGCAGGCCTGCGTCAGCCTGTGTTGCGTCGGTCTTCGGCGTTACGCCGTCCTGCAACGGGTGGGTCTCCAGCCGGGGGCGCTCACGCCAGCACGTGCACGCTGTCGGCAATGCGCTGCACTTCGTCCGGGTTGTGGCTGACGTAGAGCATCGGCAGGCGGATTTCATCGCGCACGCGCTGCAGATAAGGGATCAGCTCTTCGCGACGTGCCTGGTCCAGCGCCGACAACGGTTCGTCGAACAACAGGATGGCCGGTTGCGACAGCAACGCACGCCCGATCGCCACCCGTTGCGCCTCGCCGCCGGACAGGTTGCGCGGCCGGCGCTGCAGCAGCGGCGCGATGCCGAGCAGGGCCACCACATCGTCGAACCCGAATGGCGCCGCCCCCCGCGCATGCCGGCCGTAGCGCAGGTTGCGCCGCACATCCAGGTGCGGGAACAGCCGCGCATCCTGGAATACGTAGCCGATCCGGCGTTTGTGCGTGGGCAGGTCCACGCCGTGCCGGTCGTCGAACAGGCAGCGTCCATCGATGCGGATATGCCCGGCATGCGGGCGCACCAAGCCTGCGATCGCATTGAGCACGGTGGTCTTGCCGGCGCCGGACGGCCCCACCAGTGCCACCACCCGCGCCGCATCCTGGATGAGGATGTGCCGCCGGAACTGGCCGCGCTGCAGCTGCAGATCGATCTCCAGCATCAGTCTTCCTCACGCGGGTGCGGCCGCCGCACCAGCCATTCGGACAGCAGCAACGCCGCCAGCGAAATCGCCAGCGCCACGCCGGCAAGACGCCACACGCCCGATTCCATGCCCGGCACCTGCATCAGGCCGTAGATGGCCGACGACAGCGTCTGCGTCTGGCCCGGAATATTGGAAACGAAGGTGATGGTGGCACCGAACTCACCCAGCGCCTTGGCAAAGGCCAGCACCATGCCGGCCACCAGGCCGGGCCAGGCCAGCGGCAAGGTGATGCTGAAGAACACCCGCCACGGGCCGGCGCCCAGCGTGGCGGCGGCCGCTTCCAGGCGGCGATCGGTGGCTTCGATCGACAGCCGGATCGCGCGCACCATCAACGGAAATCCCATCACCGCGCAGGCCAGCGCCGCACCGGTCCAGCGGAACGCGAACTGCACGCCGAAGTGTTCCAGCAACCAGCTGCCGACCGGACCCTGCGTGCCCAGCAGGACCAGCAGCGCATACCCGGTCACCACCGGTGGCATCACCAACGGCAGATGCAACACCGCGTCCAGCACTGCCTTGCCCGGGAAACGCCGCCGTGCCAGCAGCCAGCCACAGGCAATCCCTGCCGGCAGGCTGGCCAGCGCGGCCACGCCGGCCACCTTCAGACTCAGGGCAATGGCGGTCAGCTCTTCCGGGGTGAACATCGACAAACGGTGCGCCTCAATCCTTCGGCAAGAAGCCGCGACGGGTGAAGATCGCCCGGGCAGGTGCGCTGCGCAGCCACTGCACGAACGCTGCCGTCTGCGGGTTGCGGCTGTTCTTCAGCGCGGCCACCGGATACACGATCGGCGCATGGCTGGCAGCGGGAAAGGTGGCCACCACGCGCACCTTGGGGTCGGCGCGCGCGTCCGAGCCATAGACGATGCCCAGCGGCGCCTCGCCGCGCGAGACCAGCATCAGTGCTGCCCGCACACTCTCCGACTCGGCCAGGTGCGCGCGCAGCGCGTCCCACTGGCCGAGCGTGCGCAGCGCGGCGGCCGCGTATTTACCGGCCGGCACGCTGGTGGTCTGGCCGACCGCCATGCGCCCGTCCTTGCCCAACGCCTTGGCAATGCTGCCCGGCGTACCCAGATCCAGCTGCAGCTTGCTGGCGGCCGGCGCGATCAGTACCAGCGTGTTGCCGAGCAGATCGGGGCGTTGCGCCGGCGCGACCAGGCCGTGCTGTTGCAGATAGTCCATCCATTCCAGATCGGCCGAAAAAAACACATCCGCGGGCGCGCCTTGTTCGATCTGGCGTGCCAACGCCGAGCTCGCCGCGTACGACACGCGCACCGGCGTGCCTGTGGCCTTCTCGAACGCGGCCGCAGCCTCGTCCATCGATTCCTTCAGACTGGCCGCCGCAAACACCGTCACCGGCGCAGCTTGCGCAACGGCCAATACGGGCAGGGCAAGCATCAGCACGCACAACGCGCGCTGCCAGAAACCGATCGTGCGCATGGGCAACTCCAGCAGGGGCAGACACCGATCATAGCGGCTGCGCCGTGACCGGCGTGGCGAACGCCAGCGAATGCTACCGAGCCAGGTCGTCGCAGCGGCCGGCCTGCAGGTTGGCCTGCAAGGCCGGGCGGATCAGCCTGGGCTCCGGCAGGGTGGCATCGCGGGCCTGGCGCTGGGCCACGAAACTCTCGATGTCCACGCCCTCGCGCACATGGATGTTGCTGCGCCGCTGCACGCCGATGCTGGTTTCATGCGCCACGGCCCGACCACCGGGGCCATAGTCGTGGCAGACGAACACCCGCGTGTCGTCCGCCAGCGCGTACAGCCGCTGGATCGATGCATACAGTTGCCGTGCATCGCCGCCGGGGAAGTCGCAGCGTGCGGTTCCCGCGTCGGGCATGAACAGCGAGTCGCCAGGAAACAACGCATCGCCGATCAGGTACGCGATGCTGTCGCTGGTGTGCCCGGGCACGGCAATGACGCGTGCGGCGATGCCGCCGAGCATGAAACGCTCGTCATCGGCAAACAGATGATCGAACTGCGAGCCATCGGCACGGAAGTGCTGCGGCAGCGCATAGCGTAGTGCAAGCGTCTGCTGCACCTGGCGGATGCCTTCGCCGATCGCGATGCGCGCCTGCGGCCAGTGCTGCTTCAGCCACTGCGCTGCCGACAGGTGATCGGCGTGCGCATGGGTTTCCAGCAGCCAGTGCAGGTGCCAGCCGCGCTGCCGGATGGCATCGGCGATGGCCTGCGCGGCACGGGTTTCGATGAGGCCGCTGTCGGCTGCATAGTCCAGTGCCGGATCGATCACCGCGGCCGCGCCGGACGCCAGATCGGCGACCACGTAGGTGAAGGTGTTGCTCTCGGCATGGAAGAACGCAAGCACCTCGGGCTGCATCGGTGTCTCCAGGTCAGGGGGTGGCCAGTGCTGCGTTGAGCACGGCGGCCAATCGGTCGCCGGCCAGGCGCAGCTGTGTCTCGGCCATCGGTCGATAGGTGGCGATGTAGCTGGCCGGCAGGACGTGCGTGGCCGGATAGACGCCAGGGGTCACGGCGATCCTGCACGAGGCCTGCGCCCACGCGGCGGCGGGCGGCGGCAGGACCGGCGACACGGCGGAGGCCGCCGGCAGGGCTAGCAGCCGTTGCAGGTAGTCCGCGTCACTGAGGTGACGGTCGTTGAGCATGCCGCTGTCCCACAGCGCGTGCAGGTTGCTGCCCTTGCCATCGACCTGCAGCTGGAAGTCGTTGCCGCCCTTGTCGTGCGCGTAGCCGGCGTGCATGGGCTGATGGATGTCGCCGACAAAATGCACCACGAACTTCAATGCCTGACGACGCACCTCCAGCGGCTGGCTGCGGTCGGCCAGCAGGGCGGTCTGCCGATCGAGTGCGGCGATCACGCAGTTGCCATCCGGGCAGTCGCGCGGCGGCGCATAGCTGCAGTCCTGTTCGCCCAGGTTGACGTAATGCCACGGCCCGGAACGCTTGCCCAGGTCCGGGTCGTGCTCGCGCAATTCATCGGCCCAGGTCGCGACGCCATGCAAGGTCGCATCGGGCTCGCCGGCAAGCAACTGCGCCACCTGCGCGCGTGCCTGCGGGCTCAGTTCGGTCTCGGCCACGCGTGCCACCAGGCGGTGCCCCTGCGGGCCCCAGGCGAACGCGGTGATGGGCTGGATCGCCGTGGTCAGCGCCACGGCAAGAACAACGAAAGCGGGGGAGAAGGTCTTCATCCCCCGATTGTACGCAACCACCCGGGACGGTTTGATGGCGGTTGCAGTCATGTCGCCGCCGCGCAATGGCGACCACCTGCACGATCAGTAATAGAGCAGGTAGGAGATGCCGTATGTCAGTGGATCGACCCGGGCCTTGCCCAGCCGTGCGCCGTTGAAATCGACATTGCTGCGCGAGTCGGTCCAGCGTGCGTCGATGCGCAGGCCGCTGCGATCATCGAAGATGAAGTCCACACCGACGTGCGCGGTCGCGCCCACCGAATCACCGAAGCGCAACTCGCCGTTGCCGATGCCTTGCGCGGTGTCTTCGCCCACGAAGGCGGTGTAGTTGATGCCGACGCCCACGAACGGGGACACCGTGCCATAGCCGTTGATGTGGTACTGCAACAGCACGCTGGGCGGCACCGACCAATAACTGCCCACCTTGCCGGCACCTTCCAGCTCGATGTCGTGCTTGCCTGCCACCGCCGCATGCACTTCGATTCCCAGATTGTTGCGCAGGAAGTATTCGTAGGTGAACGACAGCGCTGGCGCGCCCTTGATCTCCCCGTGTGCACCGCCGAAGGTGCCGCTGTCTGACTTGGGCGAGACATAGCCGGCGCCGTAGCCGGTCGTCCAATGGCCGGCCGACTGTGCAAGAGCGGGAGCGGCCGAAGCGGCCAGTGCGATGGCGAGGGCGGTGCGGATGAACGTGCTCATGGAATCCCCGGTAGGTCGGACAGGCATTCGACGTGACCGACCTGTCCGCAACTCCGGCGGTGGATGCACGTCCCTGGATCGCCAGTGTGCCAGAGATGCACCGCGCTTGCCGCTGTGACTCAGAAGCGGTGCACGTACGCCGCGCCATAGACCAGCGGATCGATGTTGACCGTGCCGATCCGGGTGCCATTGAGGCGGGCCTCGCTGTCGATGTCGATCCAGCGCACATTCACGCGCAGGGACCCGCGTTCGCTGAGTTTGACGTCCAGGCCCGCGTGCAGGGCCAGGCCCCACGAATCGTCCAGCTCCAACTCGCTGCCAGCCAGCGCGCCGCGGGTGTCGGTGCTGAAGAAACGGGTGTAGTTGATGCCCGCGCCGAGGAAGGGCGACACCTTGCCCTGGCTGTTGAAGTGGTACTGCAGCGACACCACCGGCGGCAGGTGCTTGGTGCTGCCGACGCGGCCCAGTCCACGCAGCGCGATGTCGTGCTCGAACGGCAGCGCGGCCAGGACCTCGATGCCGAGGTTGTCGGCGATGAAGTATTCGGCGGTGAAGGTCGGCTTGATGTCCTTGCCTACGTCTGCTTCCAGCGTGCCGCCAACCAGGCGGCCATTATCGGATTTGGGAGCGACCTGGTGGGCGCCGACGGCAACGGTCCAGTCGCCTTTGGATTGAGCCAGTGCGGGGACGCTGGCGAACGTGGCGGCCAGACTGGCGAGCAGGAGGGTAGAGCGCATGCGCATGGAAACTCTCGTTGTGTGCAGGGGATGGACGAAGTCTTGTGGGTTTGGCCCGGCGACGCCTTGATCCTGATCAAACCAGGGCCGGTTGCGTGCGATGGATGCGCGCGTTGCCGGCGGTCAGGCACCGGCTGCTGCGCTGCGTCGCAGGTGTGGCAGCAGCGCTCGCCGTGGAGCAGATCAAGCGCGCGCGGCGCATCGGTTGCGGCGTGCGCCGCGGGCCGCGCCACCGTCGGCAGGGGAGGTGTGCTGACGGTGACGCGCGCCAGGGCGCAGTCAGCGGGTGGCGTGTCGCGATGCGACCGCACTCACTTGGCCCTGGCGACCTTCGGTGTATCCACTTCCGGCATCGCCGAGCTGTGGTGGTTGATGATCAGCCACTTGCCGTCGCGCTTTTCGTACACGAAGGTGTAGCGCGCCTGCACGTCGCTCTTCTTGCCGTCCTTGTCGGTGAGCGTGAAGGTGTAGACACCGGCGTCCACGGCGCTGTCGTCATCGAGCACGCGCACGGTGCGGTAATTGACCACGCCCTTGGGCTTTTTGGCCAGGAACATCTCGAAGTACTTTTCGATCTGCGAGCGTGACGCGCGGACTTCGTTGGAGACCGTCGGCAGCAATACGCCATCGGGTGCATACAGATCGGCCACCTTGTGCGGGTTGCCCGAGGCCAGGGCCGCGTTCCAGGTGTCGAACAGCGCAGCGACTTCGCGCGCTTCACCGTCGGCAGGCAGCGAAGCCTTTTCGGTGTAATGCATCACGCCAGCGGCCAGCGCCGGGGTGGCGGCCAATGCCAAAGCGACAGAGAACAGGGTGCGACGCATGGGGAATCTCCGTGTGAGTGAGTGGGTGCCTCAGCAGGCAGGGCCAGTATCGAAATCCACGGAGTGCCGAAATGCTGCTGGTCGGCATATGCCTGAATACGCTTCTCGGCATAGTTGGTTGAAAGGTAAGTTATTGGAAAACAAAGTAGACCGGTGCATGGCGTGGTGCGCCCGCGCCTGCGTTGGTCATGCAAGCGGGCATCGTCAGGCCCGCTTGGCAGGCAGGTGGCCCGTCACCAACCGCATCCCGCGCCGGACCGTGCCGATCTCTACTGAACCAGAGCAGGCGTTGCCACCTCTTCTGCGGCTCTCCTTCCGTCTCCCCCTTCGCACTGCCAGCGCTGACGCGGCTGCACGGCCGTACCAGAAGGACGCTGCTAGAATGGCAGCCCCTTTCCATCCGCCGCGCTGTCGCGGCCGCAGGAGCTTGTGAACATGGCAATCAAGGTTGGCATCAACGGATTCGGTCGCATCGGACGCAACGTGCTGCGCTCTGCGGTGCAGAACTTCGCCAATGACATCGAGATCGTGGCCATCAATGACCTGCTCGAGCCCGACTACCTGGCCTACATGCTGCAGTACGACTCGGTGCACGGCCGCTTCAAGGCCGAGGTCTCGGTCGATGGCAACACGCTCATCGTCAACGGCAAGAAGATCCGCCTGACCCAGGAACGCGACCCGGCCAACCTCAAGTGGGACGCTGTCGGCGCCGACGTGGTGATCGAATCCACCGGCCTGTTCCTGACCAAGGACACCGCGCAGAAGCACATCGATGCCGGCGCCAAGAAGGTGATCCTGTCGGCGCCGTCCAAGGACGACACCCCGATGTTCGTCTACGGCGTCAACGACAAGACCTACAACGGCGAAGCCATCGTCTCCAACGCCTCGTGCACCACCAACTGCCTGGCGCCGTTGGCCAAGGTCATCAACGACAAGTGGGGCATCAAGCGCGGCCTGATGACCACCGTGCATGCGGCGACCGCAACCCAGAAGACCGTGGACGGCCCGTCCAACAAGGATTGGCGCGGCGGCCGCGGCATCCTGGAGAACATCATTCCGTCCTCCACCGGCGCGGCCAAGGCCGTGGGCGTGGTGATTCCCGAGCTCAACAAGAAGCTCACCGGCATGAGCTTCCGCGTGCCGACCTCCGACGTCTCGGTGGTCGACCTCACCGTCGAACTGGAAAAGCCGGCCACCTACGCCGAGATCTGCGCGGAAGTGAAGGCACAGAGCGAAGGCGCGCTGAAGGGCGTGCTGGGGTATACCGAAGACAAGGTCGTGGCGACCGATTTCCGCGGCGAAACCTGCACCTCGGTGTTCGACGCCGACGCCGGCATCGCGCTGGACTCCACCTTCGTCAAGCTGGTGTCCTGGTACGACAACGAGTGGGGCTATTCCAACAAGTGCCTGGAAATGGTGCGGGTGGTTGCCAAGTAAGTTTTTGGCTTGAAATAAAAGGGCCCCGGCATGCCGGGGCTTTTTTTGGCCACGAATTTTCGTGTGTCCTGCATTGTTGCCCCTTGCCTGGCGGCTCAGAAGTGGACTTTGACCGACTCACGTGCGCTAATTCACCCGCACGGCGGCCGTTCCCGTGTCGTGTACGAAGGATCGGGGAACTCCATGGATCGAGAGAATGACGATGAATAAATTTCTTGCGGGCGCACTGGCGTTCGGTGTGGTCATTGCGGTTTCAGCTCCGCTGGACAGCTGGGCGGCCAAGAAGCAGACCGGTACGCCGGCCTGGATGAATGCCGATGGTGAGGTGATCAAATCGTCCGATGTCGAAGCCGGCTACGGCGAGACGGTCAAGGGCGTCAACGATTACGAAGGCGAGATCACCGGCAAGCCGGCACCGGACAGCAAGTTCACCCAGTTGAAGATCGGGATGCCGATGAAGCAGGTGACCGATCTGATCGGGCAGCCAACCGACCAGGGCTCGTATGTCACCGGCAAGGCCTTTATCCCGTTTTTCTATGGTGGCGACCGCTATCGCCATGAGATGGCCTACAAGGGTCAGGGGCGTCTGGTCTTCGCTGGCAAGTCGATGGATACCGGCGGCAACCTGATCTGGATCATCCATAACAAGAACGACAGCGGCTACCGCGAATAAGTGTTCAAAGCGCCCGGTTCTCCGGGCGTTTTCTTATGCAAGGTGCCACTGCAGCCACGCGTAACGCCGCTGCTTGTCCACTCTCCAACCAGCGGCATGATCTGCAGATTGCTGCCCAGCCGCGGCCCGAGGCTGTATGGTTCGCGCATTCGGCTGGACGCCGGCTCGGGGATTGCTGCGTTGGAAACGATGATCGTGTTGGTGGCCCTGGTGCTGCTTGCCGTGCCGGTGGGTGTGGTGGTCGCGCTGGTGTGGATTGCCGGGCTGCGGCGCCGGGTGGAGACGCTGGAGCAGCGGCTGGCGCAGTGGCAAGCCGGAACTGGCGAGGGCGCGGATGCGCGAACGGATGCGTCCGTGGACGCGCAGGGCAGGGCGTGGGAGCAGCCTGGTGCAGCGCCCGATCTCGATTCCACTCTGAGTGCTGGTGCCTACACGGATGCACCTGGGTTCGGTAGGTCTGGCGCTGTTCGACAGGGCCACGGCGGGAGCGCGCCTGCCGTTGCACATCCGCCTGCGGATCTGGGCGTGATTGATGCGGCTTCCAGGGCGGTGCCGCCCCCGTTGCCTGCGCAGGCCCCTGCAGATGCGACGGCACGCGGTGCGCACGCGGCGTCGGCATTGCCAGACCAGCACGCTCAGGCAACCCGGTCTCAACCTGCGCAATCGCAACCGCAATCGCCGCAGTCACCCCCCATCCCGGCCGAGCCGGGCGCAGTCGCGCGCGCGGCCAGTGCGTTGAAGCGCTGGTTCACCGAGGGCAATGTGCCGGTCAAGGTCGGCATGCTGGTGTTGCTGGCCGGGGTGGCGTCGCTGCTGAAGTACGCCAGCGATCAGGGCTGGATGCGCATGCCGATCGAACTGCGCTTGGCCGGTATCAGCGTGCTTGCCTTGGCCGGCCTGGTCTTCGGCTGGAAGCAGCGCGGGCAGCGGCCGGGTTTTGCACTGGCATTGCAGGGCGGGTCGATCGGCGGTTTGTTGTTGACCGTGTTCGCCGCGTTCAAATTGTATGGATTGCTCGGCGCAGGCCTGGCGATGGGCATCAGCGTGGTGCTGATTGCCGGCATGTGCGTGCTGGCGGTGCTGCAGGAGTCGCGCACGCTGGCCGTGCTGGGTGTGCTGGCCGGCTTCCTCGCGCCGATCTGGTTGTCCACCGGCAGCGGCAATCATGTCGCGCTGTTTTCGTATTACGCCGTGCTCAACGCCGGCATCGTGGCGATTGCATGGGCGCGGCCGTGGCGGGTGCTCAACCTGCTCGGATTTGCCTTCACCTTCGGCATCGCGACGTTGTGGGGCGCGCTGCAGTACACCCCGGCAAAGTTCGCCAGCACCGAGCCGTTCCTGCTGCTGTTTTTTGCCATCTATGTGGCCATTCCGGTGCTGCATGCGCGGCGTGGCGATGGCAGTGCGGGCAGGCTCATCGATGGCAGCCTGTTGTTCGGAACGCCGTTGGTCGCCTTCGCGATGCAGGCACGCCTGCTGGACGGCGAGCGTCTGACACTGGCGTTGTGCGCGGTGGCGGTGGCCGGCATGTACGCCGGTCTGGCAACGTGGCTGCTGCGTCGTGCATCCACGCGCCTGCTTGGCGAGGCGCACGCGATGCTGGCGGTCGGTTTTGCGACATTGGCCGTGCCGTTGGCGTTGTCTGCGCGCGTCACCGCCAGCGTGTTTGCGCTGGAAGGCGCCGGGCTGTTGTGGCTGGGCCTGCGTCAGCGGCGGCGTATCTCGCAGGTCAGTGGCGTGGCGTTGCAACTGCTGGCCGCCGTTGGCGTGGCCTTCGGCGTGGACGCGTGGCGTAACGACGCCATGGCGGTGGCCAACGCCACCTGCATGAGCACCGTGCTGCTGGCGGTTGCCGGTTGGGCCAGTGCCTGGTTCCTGCGCGACGCAGGACATCCGCGGCGTGCGCTGGTGGCGTATCTGTGGGGCCTGGGATGGTGGGTGCTGTGCGGCGTGCACGAGATCCTGCGCTTTGCCGGCGACCTGCGCAGCGAGCCGGACCTGCTGCTCGGCTTTGTCGCGCTCAGCGTGTGGCTGGCGGCCGAGGTGCACCGCCGTCGTCCGGCAGCGGCGCTGGTGTGGACGGTCATGGCCGGCCTGGCGCTGGCCGCGCCGTTGGCGCTGTGGCAGGAGCATGCACACATGCAGCCGTTTGCGCACTGGGGTGCACTTGCCTGGCTGGGGTTTGCCCTGGCCGGCACGCGCGCGTTGTGGTGCCTGCGCATGCAGCCGGGCGCCGGCGCGATGCTCGCGCAGTTCATCTGGTGGTTGCTGTGGCCGATGGTGGCGTCGTTGGGGATTGCCTGGCTGGCCGATGCCTTCGCGCTCGCCAATGGCTGGCGGTGCGCGTTGCTGGCAGCACCATGGCTGGCGATGGCGGCGACCGCTCTGCTGCGCTGGCGCTGGCTGGCATGGCCACAAGGTGTGCGCTTCGATGCGGCCCGCACTGCCCTGCTGGGCTGCGTCCTTGCGGTGCTGGGGGTCGGCTGGTTGCTCGCATTGGTCGATCCGGTGAGCGCTGCGCCGCTGCCATGGGTGCCGTTGCTCAACCCGGCCGAACTTGCACAGCTGGCGGTGCTCGCGCTGGTTGCGCGCTGGGCATGGTCGGCCGCTGCGCCGTCGATGCTGCAGGCACGGCGCGTCACTGCGCTCAGTGTATTGGGCTGGGCGTTGATCACCGGCAGCACGCTGCACAGCGTGCATCACTGGGGCGCGGTGCCGTGGGATGCCGCGCTGCTGGGTGCGACGGTGTCGCAGACCAGCCTCACCATCGTGTGGAGCGTACTGGGTGTGCTGGGCTGGGTGATCGGCTCGCGTCGCGGGCAGCGCGGGTTGTGGCTGGGCGGTGCGTTGTTGATGGGGCTGGTGCTGGCCAAGCTGGTGCTGGTCGATCGCCAGCATCTGGGCAATCTGCTCGGCATCGGCTCGTTCATGGCCTATGGCCTGTTGTGCACGGTGGTGGGGTATCTGGCGCCGGCGCCACCTCGTCCGGTGGTCGAGGAACGCGCCGTCGACAACGCTGACGCGGCAAGGGATCAGGCATGAGTACCAAACGGTGGGGATGGGTGTTGCTGGTGCCGCTGGTGGCGCAGGCGGCCGATGTGCGGCAGGACTATCGGCAGCAATGGCCGTTGCAGGTGGCCGGCTCCGACGCCGGGCTGTACCAGGTGAGTTTGAACGAGGCGGTGTATCGCAGTGCCGTCGACGCCGGGCTGCGCGATGTCGCAGTGATCGATGCACGTGGCGAAGAAATGCCCACCGCGCCGCTGGCCGCCGACGCTGCGCCGGCCGCAGCGCCACGTCGGCAGGGGTTGCCGTTGTTCGCGTTGCCCGAAGGTGCAGCGGCGGCCAACGGCGACCTGCAGCTCATCGCCGAGCGCGATGCCAGCGGTGCGGTGCGGCGGCTGGAAGGCCGCTTCGCCACCGGTGCGCCCGCGGCACCCGGCAGTGGCGGCAGTTGGTTGCTCGATGCCAGCGCACTGCGCGACCAGCCACGCGCGCTCTGGCTGGACTGGGCGGGCGAGACACCGGTGCAGGCCCGTCTGCGCGTGGAGGGCAGCGACGATCTGCGCACTTGGCGCGTGCTGGCCTCCGATGCCACCGTCATGGCGCTGGACAACCAGGCGCAGCGGCTGCAGCAACGCCGTATCGCGCTGGAGGAGGGCGCACGCTACCTGCGTCTGGTGCCCGTGTCCGGCGCATTGCCGACACTTCGCAATGTCGAGGCAGAACTGGACGGGCGTACCGCACCCACCCCGCTGTCGTGGCTGGAGCTGCCGGGCGCCGCACAGGACACGGGCGTGACCTACCGCCTGCCCGGCCGCTTTCCCGTCACGCAGCTGGATGTCGGCGCGGGTCAGGCCGAGGCCGTGGAATGGACGGCGGACAGCCGCGATGCCGACGACGCCGCCTGGCTGCGGCGGGCAGGGCCGTGGCTGGCGTATCGGCTTGGCACTGGCGCGTCGCCGCCGCAGCGGTTGTCCGCGCCGGTACGCGATCGTCAATGGCGCCTGGTGGCGGCACAGGGGCGCAGCCCGGCGGTTCCGAGCTTGCGGGTGGGCTATCAGCCGGAGCGGCTGATGTTTCTCGCCCAGGGCCAGCCCCCGTATGCGCTGGTGGCCGGCAGCGCACGCGTGCGACGCGGCGACGCACCGTTGGCGTCCATGTTGCAGGCGCTACGACGTGAACGCGGCGCACAGTGGCAGCCGGCCACGGTGCGCCTGGCTGCAGAGGCGCAGCCATTGGCGGGCGACGCAGCGCTGCAGCCCGCCACCACCCCGCGCGACTGGAAGCGCTGGCTGCTGTGGGCGCTGTTGATCGGCGGCGCATTGCTGGTGGGCGGCCTGGCGTTGAGCCTGCTGCGCACATCCGGCACCGATAGGCCGGCCTGATCCTTTGGCCGGATGCGGTTGCCGGCCGCGTCCGGGATGCGGGTTTGCCGCATTGGGGCGAAGGCCGGACAATGGGCATCCCCCGTCGCCAAGGCAGCCGCATTGCCCGTCGTGTTCGACCGACCAGAGTTTGCGCCCTCCTCAGTTGCGGTGGCGCCCGCCCAGCGCACCGCCGGGTTGCGGTGCGGCGGGCCGATTCCGAGCCCTGATTGCCCGATCCCCGCCGCCAAGGCAGTCGCCTTGACCGTGGTCTCCAAGCCACTGCCGTCGGCGTCTGCTGCAGGTGCAATGGCGGCAGCGTTGTGAACGACGGCGCCACGCCAAGCTGGCGCAGTAGCGCCATTCCTCCGCGCGCAGAGCATGTACCCACGCGCGGCGCCGTGTACCAATCCCCGATCCCGATTCCCTAATCCCCAGACTTAGCGAGCCAAGCCCATGTCCATCGTCCGTATGACCGACCTCGATCTCTCCGGCAAGCGCGTGCTGATCCGCCAGGATCTCAACGTGCCGATCGATAACGGCCAGATCACCTCCGAACAGCGCATCACCGCCTCGGTGCCCACCATCAAGCTGGCGCTGGAAAAGGGCGCCGCGGTCATGGTCACCTCGCATCTGGGCCGGCCCAAGGAAGGCAGCTGGACCGAAGACGATTCGCTCGCGCCGGTGGCCGCGCGCCTGACCGCGCTGCTCGGCGTGGACGTGCCGCTGGTGCGCGACTGGGTCGACGGGGTGGAGGTGGCGCCGGGCCAGGTGGTGTTGCTGGAAAACTGCCGCATGAACGTCGGCGAAGGCAAGGACGACGAGACGCTGGCGCGCAAGTACGCCGCGCTGTGCGATGTGTTCGTGATGGATGCCTTCGGCACCGCGCATCGCGCGCAGGCCTCCACCCATGGCGTGATCCGCTTCGCGCCGGTCGCCGCCGGTGGCCCGTTGCTGATGGCCGAACTGGACGCGCTGGCCAAGGCGCTGGACAACCCGGCCAAGCCGCTGCTGGCGATCGTGGCCGGCAGCAAGGTCTCCACCAAGCTGGAGTTGTTGTCCAACCTGGTCAACAAGGTCGACCAGTTGATCGTCGGCGGCGGCATCGCCAACACCTTCATCGCCGCCGCCGGTCACGACGTGGGCAAGTCGTTGAACGAGCCTGATCTGATCCCGACCGCCAACCAGATTGTGGCCGATGCCAAGACACGTGGCGCAGAGATTCCGCTGCCCACCGATGTAGTCGTTGCCAAGCAGTTCCTCCCCGATGCCGAGGCCAGCGTGAAGTCGCTCGATGCGGTGGATGCGGACGATCTGATCCTGGACATCGGCCCGCAAACCGCGCAGCGCTACGCCGAGCTGATCGCCAATGCCGGCACGGTGGTGTGGAACGGGCCGGTGGGCGTGTTCGAATTCGAGCCCTTCAGCCACGGCACCGAAACGCTGGCACGTGCGATCGCCAGCTCCAAGGCGTTCTCGATCGCCGGCGGCGGCGACACCCTGGCGGCAGTGGACAAATACGACATCGCCCGGGACGTCACCTACATCTCCACCGGTGGCGGCGCGTTCCTGGAGTTCCTCGAAGGCAAGACCCTGCCGGCCGTGGCCGCGCTCGAGGCCCGCGGCAAGTGAGCGCAGCCACGCTGTTCTTCGATCTGGACGGGACCCTGGTCGATTCGGAGCCGGGCATCGTCGCCAGCATCGTGCATGCCTTCGATGAGATCGGGCAGCCGCGTCCCTCTGCGCAGACCTTGCGCGCCTGGATCGGCCCACCGCTGCGCGACAGTTTCACCGAGTGCTTTCCGGATGACCCGGCGCTGGTGCAGCGCGCGCTTGGCCTCTACCGCGCGCGCTACGACGCGGTGGGCTGGACCGAACTCAGCGTGTTCGACGACATCGGCGATGTGGTCACCGGCCTGCATCGCGCCGGTCATCGGCTGGCCGTGGTGACCTCCAAGAACGAACGCTACGCGCGGCGCATCGTCGAGCATCTGCCGTTCGGTGCGTGCTTCGACAACGTGATCGGTGCCAGCGAGGATGGCGAGCGCCGCTTCAAGCCCGACCTCATCGCCGAAGCGCTGCGCCGCCTGCAGATCGACAAGACCGGCTGCGTGATGATCGGCGACCGCCGGATGGATATCGAGGGCGCCAACCACCACGGCATTCACAGCATCGGCGTGTTGTGGGGCTTCGGTGACGAGGCCGAACTGCGTACTGCAGGTGCCGGCGCGATCGCGCAGACACCGGCGCAACTGCGGCAGTTGATCGACGCGTGATCCGTGCGCATCGGCCGTCGCGTTCGCTTGGTCGTCGCCGGCGCCTTGCACGGCGCGACCCGGCACGCAGCTCTTCACCGCCACCGGGTTAGGGTGGCGACCGCACACGTTGCCAGGCGCAACGTGTGCGTAGACGTACGTACTGTCCCGCACTGTCTGTAAGACATGCCGGAATAGAAGGGTGGCTATGCCGCAATGCCATCCTTGGTGCGTGACGTGTGTGTTAAGTTTCGCGGCTTTTACAGGGAGGCCATCATGAAAGAACGTCAACGCCGCACCAAGATCCTCGCCACCCTCGGACCGGCAACGGATGCGCCCGGGGTGCTGGATAAGCTGTTCAAGGCGGGCGTCAACGTGGTGCGCCTCAACTTCAGTCATGGCGATCCGTCCGGCCAGGCCAAGCGTGCTGCCGAAGTGCGTGCCGCCGCGGCGCGTGCCGGTGCCGAGGTCGGCATCCTGGCCGACCTGCCGGGCCCGAAGATCCGCATCGAGCGCTTTGCCGAAGGCAAGATCAAGCTGACCATGGGCGATCGCTTCGACCTGGTGGCCGACGCCAATGCACCGGCCGGCGATCAGCAGCAGGTGGGCGTCAGCTACCTGGGCCTGCCGCAGGACGTGACTGCAGGCGACGTGCTGCTGCTGGACGATGGCCTGGTGCAGTTGCAGGTCACCGACGTGCAGGGCGCGCGCATCGTCACCACCGTGCTCAACGACGGCGTGCTGTCAGATCGCAAGGGCCTGAACAAGCAGGGCGGCGGCTTGTCGCTGGGCGCGTTGACCGAGCGCGACAAGGAGCTGATCGGCATCGTTGCCAAGATCGGCGTGGACTTCATCGCGGTGTCGTTCTGCCGTAACGCGCAGGACATGCACGACGCGCGGCAGATCGCCCAGCAGCACGGCTGCGATGCGCAGCTGGTGTCCAAGATCGAGCGCACCGAAGCGATCGAAAACCTGGTCGAAATCGTCGAAGCCTCCGACGTGGTGATGGTGGCGCGCGGCGATCTGGGCGTGGAAATCGGCGATGCCGAATTGCCGGGCCTGCAGAAGAAGATCATTCGCGAGTCGCTGGCGCAGAACAAGGTGGTGATCACTGCCACCCAGATGCTGCAGTCGATGGTCGAAAGCCCGATCCCGACCCGCGCCGAAGTGCTGGACGTGGCCAATGCAGTCATCGACGGCACCGATGCGGTGATGCTCTCGGCCGAAACCGCCGCCGGTGCCTACCCGGTGCGCGCGGTGGAAGCGATGGCGCGCATCTGTCTGGGTGCCGAGCATCAGTTCGAGTTCGATACCGATTTCGAAGCGGCGCAACGCAACCTGCAGCGTGCCGACCAAGCCATCGCCATGGCGACCATGTTCCTGTCCGAGCACATCGGCCTGGGCGGCGTGGTGGCGTTGACCGAATCCGGCGGCACGCCGCGCTTCCTGTCGCGCTTCCGTTCCAACATGCCGATCTACGCCTTCACCCGTCACGACGGCGCGCGTCGCCAGATGGCGATGATGCGCGGCGTGTTCCCGATCAGCTTCGACAGCCGCGGCCTGACCCCGCGCGAAGCCGCGCGGGCGGCGATCCGCCTGCTGGTGGAGAACGAGCGCATGGGTCCTGGCGACCGCGTGGTGTTCACCAGCGGCGAGCACATGGAAATGCACGGCGCCACCAACACGCTGCGCCTGCTGGAAGTGGGCGAAGACGGCCGCGCCACTGGCCTGGGCGAGCTGTAATCTCCCTTGACGGTACCCGGCGCATGACCTGAGCCGGAAGACGCGACACACAACGGCGGCCCCAGGGCCGCCGTTGTGCTGTGTGGATATGCCGGGCGCGGGTAAATGCTTGGCCTGGGTCGGCGGGTTGCTCAACGGCCGGATCCGGCGACTGCCCGGCCAGCGCACGATCGCCGCCGCGCTGCGTCACGGTGTTGATACCGCGCGCCATAAGTTTCACAAGGCGATGCATGCTTACGAAGGCGATTCCGCTTTCCCGCTCGTCGACGCAACGGAGCGAAGGTGAGCGCCGCGCGGGGTGACCGGATAGGTGACGAAGAGGGAGAGGCTCGTCGTGACGTGAGTAGCCCATGCCGCAGGCAGCTCCATGCAACGGGCCAACACCCATAACGCAATCAACGCATGCGTGGTGCAGGTTCGCCGCGCCGCCGCACGTTGTTGGTGCCACGCATCGCAGCAAAGCAAGCAACAAGCTGCACGGCATGCTCAGCTATAACGATTCCCGATTCCCGATTCCCGATTCCCGCATGCGAGCGGCGCCACACATCCCGTCATGCGCGCACGGTGTAATCGGTTGCAGGCATTCCGTGAAGGAATGTGTACGACTTTCGTCGCTATACTTTCGTTCTCCCCCGCAGCTGCCACAGGAACTACATGAGCATCGAACAGCTTGCCGAAACCGCCCAGGCCATGGTCGCCCCGGGCAAGGGCATCATCGCCATCGACGAGTCGACCAGCACGATCGCAAAGCGTTTTGCCAGCGTCGGCATCGAGAACATCGAAGAAAACCGTCGCGCCTACCGCGAACTGCTGCTGACCACGCCCAAGCTGAGCGATTACATCTCCGGCGCCATCCTGTTCGACGAGACCATCCGTCAGAAGACCAAGGACGGCGTGCCGTTCGCCAAGTACATGGCCGAGCACGGCATCATCCCGGGCATCAAGGTCGACAAGGGCGCCCAGCCGCTGGCCGGCATGCCGGGCGAGCTGGTCACCGAAGGTCTGGATGGCCTGCGCGCACGTCTTGAGGAGTACTACACGCTGGGTGCACGGTTCGCCAAGTGGCGTGCGGTCATCAACATCGGCGAAGACATTCCCTCCGGCACCTGCATCGAGGCCAACTCGCATGCGTTGGCGCGTTATGCGGCGCTGTGTCAGGAACAGGGCCTGGTGCCGATGGTCGAGCCGGAAGTGATCATGGACGGCGACCACGACATCGAGACCTGCTACGAAGTGACCGAAGCCACGCTGCGCTCGCTGTTTGGCGCGCTGTACGAGCAGAACGTCGTGCTCGAAGGCACCATCCTGAAGGCCTCGATGGTCATCTCCGGCAAGGGCTGCGAAGAGCAGGCCAGTGTCGAGGAAGTGGCCGAGTCCACCGTGATGTGCCTGAAGTCGACCGTGCCGGCGATCCTGCCGGGCATCGTGTTCCTGTCCGGCGGCCAGACCGACGAGCAGTCCACCGCGCACCTCAATGAGATGCACCAGCTCGGCAACCTGCCGTGGCCGCTGAGCTTCTCCTACGGTCGCGCCATGCAGCAGGCGGCACTGAAGCTGTGGGCCAAGGACATGACCGGCAACTTCGCCAAGGCGCAGCAGATCATTTACGAGCGCGCCAAGGAAAACGGCCTGGCTGCACTGGGTAAGTGGAAGGGCTGATCGGGGCTGATCGCGGCTGCAAGGCCGGGCCAAACTCAGGCATGAAGACGCCGGCAGCGATGCCGGCGTTTTTTATTGGGCGTCGATGGCAATGCATGAGCCGATGGCAATGCATCGGCTGGTCGGGTGAGCAGGCCGCGCAGCGGCGGTGCTTCAAATGCGGCGGTGACCGGCGCGAAGCATTGGCGTGCCGAGCATCCGCCGCCGGCCGGGCTTGCAGCCTGATGCATAGGCTCAAACGCAACGAGCGCCTTGCGGCGCCCGTCAGTGCAATGCGCGTCTCGTGGCGTCAGGCCGCTGCGGTCTCCTGCGTTGCCAATGCCTGCTGATACGCCTTGTAGGTGGCGTCGTTATAGGCCACCAGCACGATGTGCTTTGGCACCTTGTGCGAGCGCTGCCAGTCGCGTGTCTCGGTGACTGCGATGCGTGCGGCCTGATGCAGCGGATAGCCGTAGATGCCGCAGCTGATCGCCGGGAATGCGATCGAGTGCAGCAGCATCTGCTCGGCAAGCTTGAGCGACTGCCAATAGCAGTTGGCCAGCTGTTCCGGTTCGTTGTGCTTGCCGTCGCGCCACACCGGGCCCACGGTATGAAACACGTGACGCGCCTTCAGGTTGAAACCGTCGGTGACGCGGATTTCGCCGGTGGGGCAGCGCACGCCCGGGCGTACCTGCGGCAGGGCTTCGCAGGCCTGCAGCAAACCCGGGCCGGCAGCGCGATGGATGGCGCCATCCACGCCACCACCGCCCAGCAGTGATTCGTTGGCGGCGTTGACGATGACGTCAACGTCGAGTTCGGTGATGTCGCCTTGCCAGACTTCGATTTTCATGGCGAGATAGTTATGGGATTTGAATGATGAACGCGTGATGGGGATCAGGCGTTGCGGAGCCCCACGCTAGCGGCCATTCATCTCATCGGCTGCGACCACGCCGGACCTCGCGAACCCTGCGGCAGGCGCACGCGAAATCGGGCGATCCAGGCGGCTTTGCGCTACCGCCGATTGGAACAATTTATCGCCGATGCGCGACGGTCCGGGATCTGCACGGTCGCCCGACGAGGGGATGGCGCGGCTCCACGCAAGCCTGCGTGCCGCCGTTCAGAGCCAGCGGCGGACGCGCGTGCAGTAGTCGGTGTAATGGCGGCCGAATTCTGCGCGTAGACGCGCCTCTTCGAAGGGAATGACATACAGCCGCAGCGCGAGCCACGGCAGTGGCACCAGCGCGACCGCCCACAGCAGCCCAAGCTGCAGGCACAGGCCGACGTAGCTCAGCACCAGCGCCAGGTACATCGGGTTGCGGGTGAAGCGATATGGGCCGTCCAGCACCAGGCGCGATGGATGGCCGCTCGGCATGATGGTGGTGCGCCGACGTGCGAACAGGATGAAGCAGCTCACCGCCAGCGCCAGGCCGAGGCAGGCGATGACGCCGCCGGCCAGTTCGATCCATGCCAGTGGCGTGGGAGCGGGCAGGGGGAGCTCCAGCGCGTCCTGCAGCCACGCGCCCAGACCCAGGGCGAGCGCGAAGTGCACCGGCGAGGTCATCTTCACCAGCCATGGCGCCCGCGAGGCGCGGGTGTCGCTGTGTCCATACGGCTGGTTGCTCACGCATCTCTCCCTACATCACGGCCGTCATCCTAACGTTTCCTTGACATGGGCGGGAGTGCGGGAAGTCGCAGCTGTGACCTAGAAAGCCAGGCTGTGACCCGGAAAGCCGGCACGCAAATGGCGAGCAGCGCGTGCCTGCCGTGAACTGCAAAATGCGAGCGCACGTGTGTAGCGCTACAGAGCACCCCGTCCACCCGCCAGTGTGCGCGCTGCAATCGATACGACCCTCAGCATCGGCGCGGCAACCTTGCCCCAACGCAAGCCAGGCAGTCGATCCAACGGACAGATCGCACACCACGACGCCTTTACGCTTTCCCGGTTCCCCGGTCCCGGTCCCGGTTCCCAGTTCTTGGTTCCCCGGTCCCCGGTCCCCGGTCCCGGGTCCCGGGTCCCGAAAAAAGCCCGGGTCCCGAAAAAAGAAGGCCGCGCATCCGCGCGGCCTCCACTTCGCAGCCCTCTCATGACCGATCAGGGCAGGCCAGCCAGCCAGTCGTCGTCGGAGCCTTCGTTGATGTCGGCGAACAGCGGCGTGGAGAAATAGCGCTCGCCGGTGTCGGGCAGCATGGCCAGGATCACCGCGCCCGGTACCGCGCCTTCTGCCACGCGTAGTGCAGTGGCGACGGTGGCGCCGCCGGAGATGCCGGTGAAGATGCCTTCTTCGGCGGCCAGGCGGCGCGCCACGGTGATGGCGTCGGTGTCTTCCACGCTGAGCACCTCATGGGCGACCTCGCGGTTGAGCACCTCGGGCACGAAGTCGGGCGTCCAGCCCTGGATCTTGTGCGGCTTCCAGTCCTGGCCCTGCAGCAGCGCCGCGCCGGCCGGCTCGGTGGCGGTGATGCGCACTTCCGGGCGGGCCACGCGCAGCACTTCGCCCACGCCGGTCAGCGTTCCGCCGGTGCCCCAGCCGGTGACGAAATGGTCGAGCCGGTGGCCGGCGAAGTCGCGCAGGATTTCGGCGGCGGTGGTGTTGCGGTGGTAGGCCGGGTTGGCCGGATTGGCGAACTGGCTGGCCAGGAACCAGCCGTGCTGTTCGGCCAGTTCCTTCGCTTTACGCACCATGCCGCTGCCGCGCTCGGCGGCGGGGGTCAGGATCACCTTGGCGCCATAGGCGCGCATCAGTTTGCGGCGTTCGATGGAGAAGGTTTCCACCATGGTGGCCACGAACTTGTAGCCGCGTGCGGCGGCGACCATGGCCAATGCCACGCCGGTGTTACCGGAGGTGGCTTCGACGATGGTGTCGCCGGGCTTGAGCAGGCCGCGCTGCTCGGCGTCCAGGATGATGGCCAGTGCCAGGCGGTCCTTGACCGAGCCGCCCGGATTGAACGATTCCACCTTGACGTAGAGGGTGACGTTGTCCGGAGCGAGGCGGTTGAGTTTGACCACCGGGGTGCGGCCGATGGTGTCGAGGATGTTGTCGTACAGGGCCATGGGGTCTCCGTCGGAATCAGGCTGCGTGGGCCAGTGTGGGCGTGTCGGGCGTTGCGATGGGTGAGTGCGGCGGCGCGGCGTGCAGCGGGGCGGCGCCGTACCAGTGCAGGGACTGCGCCAGCGCGGTGACCTCGCCCAGGATCAGCAGGGCCGGAGCCTGCACGGTGTACTGCCGTGCGGTGGCGGCCAGGGTGGCGAGCGACCCGGTGATCACCCGCTGCTGCGGGCGCGAGCCGTTCTCGACCAGGGCAAATGGCGTGCCTGGTGCGCGGCCGGCCTGCAGCAGGCGCTGCTGGATGCCTTCCAGGCCGGCCACGCCCATGTAGAAGGCCAGGGTCTGGCGCTCCTGGCCCAGCGCCTGCCAGTCCAGGGTGTCCAGCGAATCCTTGCAGTGGGCGGTGATCAGGCGCAGGGACTGCGCATGGTCGCGGTGGGTGAGCGGAATGCCCGCGTAGGCGGCGCAGGCGAGCGCGGCGGTGATGCCAGGCACCACCTGGAAGCCGATGCCGTGGTCGCGCAGGAATTCCAGCTCTTCGCCGCCACGGCCGAACACGAACGGGTCGCCGCCCTTCAGGCGGACCACCCGCCGCCCCGCACGGGCGTGCTCCAGCATCAGCGCGTGGATCTGCTCCTGCCGGGTGCTATGGCCTTGCGCGGCCTTGCCGACCTCCACGCGCAGCGCATCCCGACGGGCCAGGCGCAGGATCTGCGGGCTGACCAGACGGTCGTACAGCACCACCTCGGCCTGCCGGAGCGCGCGCAGGGCATTGCGGGTGAGCAGGCCGGGGTCGCCAGGGCCGGCACCTACCAGCGTCACGCTGCCGGGGGACGGCGTGGCAGGGCGGGTGGGCTGCACCGGGGACGGTGCCGGAGGGGACGCCGACGCGGCGGGCACCACGCGATGGGTCAGCAGGCGGTGGCTGCTGGCCGCTGCGCACAATGCCGCGTTGAGCTCCGGCAGGTCGCTGGCGGCAATGGTGAGCCACAGCGGGGCGGTGTCGGGCTGCAGCAGCCACACCGGGTCGAACGGGCCGGGCAGCCAGCGGATCCGGCCGGCGCGCGTCCACTGCTGCAACTGCGGGGTCAGTTGCGGCGCGCCCACCAGCGGCAAGGCGCCGGCCTGCAACAGCTGGGCGGTGGTACGTTCGGCATCGACGCCGCCGCCAACCACCAGGACGGCACGGCCATGCAGGTCGGCAAGGAACGGAAACGCAGAGGTCACGGCCGGGGTATCGAAGGGGAGGGCCAGACCGTAACGCCGGCATATAGCCGTCGGAAATGACTTCATACACCCTGAAAATAGCGTTCGGTTATAAGCTGGCCACTGGAACTCCTCTACAGTCGAAGTCCTTGTAGCGCCTCGCGCTTTTTTGGATATAAGCCCATGACGCTGACCCAACTTCGCTATCTGGTCGCCATTGCCGATGCCGAGCTGAACATCACGCTGGCCGCTGCGCGGGTGCACGCGACCCAGCCCGGTCTGTCCAAGCAACTCAAGCAGCTGGAAGACGAGCTCGGTTTTTTGTTGTTCGTGCGCAAGGGGCGCAGCCTGGACGCGGTCACGCCGGCCGGGGTGGAAGTGATCGAGCGCGCGCGCGCGGTGCTGTCGGAGGCCAACAACATCCGCACCTATGCCGCCAACCAGCGCCGGGAGAGCCAGGGCCAGCTGACCTTGACCACCACCCACACCCAGGCGCGCTTCGTGCTGCCGCCGGCGGTGGCGCAGATCAAGCACGCCTATCCGCAGGTGAGCGTGCACCTGCAGCAGGCCGCCGAGAGCGCGGCGCTGGACTTGCTCAGCCAGGGCGATGCGGATATCGCGGTGGTCAGCACCGCCGGCGGCGAGCCCAGTGCCGGCATTGCGGTGCCGCTGTACCGCTGGCGGCGGCTGGTGGTGGTGCCGCGCGGGCATGCACTGGACAACCCGCGTACTGCGCCGGACATGCAGGCGCTGTCCGAACATCCGTTGATCAGTTACGAATCTTCCACCCGGCCGGGCTCGTCGCTGCAGCGGGCGTTTGCGCAGGTGGGGCTGGAACCGAGCATCGCGCTGACTGCGCTGGATGCGGACCTGATCAAGACCTACGTGCGCGCCGGGCTGGGTGTGGGCCTGGTGGCGGAAATGGCAGTCAACGCCTTCGACGAAGATTTGCGCGCCTGGCCGGCGCCTGCGCCGATCGCCGAATGCATCGCCTGGGCGGTCTTGCCGCGCGACCGGGTGCTGCGCGACTACGCGCTGGACCTGGTGCACGTGTTGGCGCCGCAGATCGACAAGCGCGATTTGCGCCGCGTGCTGGACGGCAACCAGGCCCCCAACTGGCCGCTGCCGCCAACCTGGGAATCGCTGACCCAGACCATCACCAGTTGAGCCGCGCGCGATGAGCGAGCCCGTGCGCCCCCCGCTCAGCAGACTGTGGTCGCCCGACCCGGACGGCGGCATGTCGCTGCAGGTCTCGGCCAACATCGACGGCCGCGAGCATGCGGCGTTGACGGTGCTGGCCGACCCCCAGGACGAATCGCTGTGGGTGGCGCTGCAGGTTGACGGCAGGCTCGTGCAGATCCCGCTGACGGTGCTGCGTCAGGTGCTGGAAGTGGCGGCAGACGAAGTGCACTCGGCGCAGTGGTTTGCCGATCAGGACGATGTGGATCCGTTCGGGGTGTGAAGGCGTAGCCAGGCAGTCCGGACTGATGGAGCCCGTGCCGCATCCGCTCGTTTGCGGACGTGTTATGTCCCGTTGTTGTTGTGCTCGCCACATGCGAACGCCTGCTGCATTGCAGCGTGGGCCCGAACCAATTTATTCAATCGAATCAGGGCGATACGCGAGCGACTCAACGCGGTGCCACGCGCGCTGTCGGTGATTCTCCCTACACGTGTCAGGGCCGTCTGGCCGGCGTCGCTGGCTTCCATCAAGTTGGGCGTGGCGCTGTCGTAAACAGTGATAGCAACCATGTCACGACACCTCCGAACGTCTAGGGGTGGACGGCGCAGGACCGGCGATGCAGACATCGCCTCACCGGTCCGACTCAGCGGTGTCGTCGATGGGTTGCTAGCGCTGTCGCATCACTGTTGCGCGAGGCTGCGCACACAGCGGCTGGCGCACCCGGGTCCCTGGGGAGAGACCTGGCGTGTTTGGCGGCGGATCCGGGTCGGGAGCTCGGGTCCGCCTTTTTTTTGCCAGGCCAGCGGAACGCGCATCACTCGGCGCGTAATGCGTCAGGCCAGCGGAATGCGCACCGAGAAACAGGTGCCGCCTTCCGAGCGCGGGCGCACCGTCACCTCGCAGCCCAGCGTCTCGGCGGTGCGATGCACGATCCACAGCCCGATGCCCAGACCGTCGCTACGCGGGTCGGCCTGGCGGAACGCCTGAAACACCTGCTCTGGCTGCTCCAGATTCAGGCCGATGCCGCTGTCGATGATTTCCACCACCGCGTAACCGGGGCGGCGACGGGCGCCGACCAGCACGCGTCCGCGTTCGGTGTACTTGATGGCATTGCCGACCAGGTTGCCGATCAGGGTGGTCAGCAGGGTCGGGTGGCTGCGCACGCGCAGCGAGGTCGGCACGTGACGCAGCGCCAGGCACTTGTCGCTGGCCTGCTGGCGCCACACGCCCAGTACCGAGTGCAGCACGTCTTCCAGCTGCAGCGCTTGCAGATCCGGCATTGCCGCCTTGCTGGCGGCGGCCAGCGTGGCCAGTTCGTCCAGGCTGCGCCCGACCAGGCTGATCGCATCGCGCGCGGTCACCAGGGTGGGGATGGAATCGACGTTGGCGTGCCGGCGCATCTTGTCGATGGCGTAGGCGGCGGTGCGCAGCGGGGTTTTCAGATCGTGCCCGGCAATGGCCATCAGCCGGCTGCGGTAGCGGTCGGATTCTTCGGCGATCAGCAGCGCACGGCGCAGTTCCAGCTGCGCCATGGTCTGACGCGCGAGCGCACGCAGCGCTTCGACCTGTTCGTCGGTGAGCTCGCGCGGTTGCCGGTCGAGCACGCAGACCGTGCCCAGCGGCAGGCCATCGGGCGTCTTCAACAAGGCGCCCGCATAGAAGTACAGCGGGGCGTCGCCGGTAACCAGCGGGTTGCGTGCAAAGCGCGTGTCCTGACGCGTGTCGGGCACCACCAGCACGTCGTTGTCGAGCAGCGCATGCGCGCACATCGACTTGAACAAGGGGGTCTCGCGCTCGCCCATGCCAAGCTCGCTCTTGAACCACTGGCGGTCGGCGTCGACCAGACTGATCAGCGCGATCGGGGTCTGGCAGATGATCGACGCCAGCCGGGTGATGTCCTCGAAAGCCGCTTCGCGTGGCGTATCGAGAATGCCGTAGCTGCGTAGCGCCTGGAGCCGAAGCGCTTCGCTCGGCGGCTTGGGCGCGCAGGGGAGTGGCTCAGCCGCTGGTTCGGACAGGACGGTACTCATGCGCGCGCAGGATGAATGGGATGACACGCAAGCATAGGGCATGGCCGTGCGCAGCACGCATCGCCGGCGCGTTGTACCAGCAAAACTGTGACTGCCGGCCTGGACAAGGCGGCGCGTGTGAGCATTGGGTGAGGGCCGCGCCGGCTGGGCCGGCATTCGCGTGCTGGTTTCCGACGTGCCCCCTGCGGGTCCGTGCAGCGGCTGGGGCCCAGGATCGCGCGATGCATGTCCTGGCGGCACCGCCACAACAAGGGGTGCGACATCCGGTCGCGCACCGGCCGCCACCATCGCTCCCGGAGAGAGGGCGGCTTACACTGCGGCGATGCTGCATACCGTCCGTCGCCATCGCCTGTTGCACCTGCTTGCCTGCCTGGCGGTGGCACTGATGCTGGTGGCTCCGCTGGTCAGCCGCTGGAACCAGGTGCGCACCTCCGAGCCGATGTGCACCAGCGGACCGGCGCTCGATACTGTCGCCGCGCAGCATGCCGGCCACCTGCCGGCCCAGCATGCCGGCCACTCACAGCACGGCTCTGCAGCCAGCCATCGGGTGGGAGACCAGGATGCCAGCCTGCATGGCGAAGCCTGCGATTACTGCGTGCTGGCGGCACGCCTGCTGCCCTGGCTGGCGCTGCTGGTGCTCTGCCTGCTGCGGGTTCTGCCATCGCCCACGCCGGGGCACACCCGCCTGTCGGCATGGTCGGCATGGCGCTGGACAGCGCTCGGGGCACGCGGGCCGCCGCTGTCCGCATGAGCCCGGGAGCAACTGACGCCGCCTAACGGGTCACCGTCAGGTCTAGGCGTCGAGTGCGTCAACGATGCCGGGTTGCCCGCTCGAGGCGTGTCCGGTTCGCGCGCCAGCCAGCATCAAACGCAGGCGTGTCGTCGGGTTGCTCCCCACCCATTGCGGGTCTTCGTTGTGCTGTGTCTTGCAGGCAGCGTTGTGCGCCCACGCGCACCCAACGGAGCACGCGTCCTCATTGAATGAAGCCGGTGCCCGCCGCCTTGCGGCGGCGCGCGGCTGCAGTGCCGTGGTGTCACGGCGAAGGGTTGGTCATGCAATTGCGATTGTTGAAGACGTTCTGGTATGTGCCGTCATTGGCGCTGGTGTGGGCGCCTGCCTGCGATGCGCAAGCGCAGGATGCGGCGTTGACGCTGGGCCAGGTGCAGGTGCGCGAACACGCCCAGCGCACCCCGGGTACGGCGCGCGTGCTGAGTTCGGTGGATGTGATCGGCGGTGAGCTGCTGCACGATCAACACGTGGATTACAGCTGGGAGCTGCTGATGCGCGCGCCCGGTGTGCAGGTCACCCAGTTCCGCATGGGCACCGATGCGGGGCGGTTTTCGTTCCGGGGCTTCAATGGCGAAGGGCGGATCAATGCGGTCAAGCTGCTGATCGACGGCATTCCCAGCAACGACAACGCCGGTGGCATGCCGTATCTGGATGCAGTGTTTCCGCAGGACATCAGCGCCATCGAGATCGTGCGCGGCACCAACGACGCGCGCTACGGGTTGAACGCGATTGCCGGCAGCGTGGACGTGCTGACCCGCACCGGTGGCAACGATGGCCGTCTGAGCATCACCGGCGGCGGCTTCGGTGCGCGTGAGGTCCAGCTGGGCAAAGGCATCGAGCGTGGTGCCTGGAGCCAGAACTACGTGCTGGCCTGGCGCGACTCCGACGGGTATCGCGATCATGCCGATGCGCGCAAACGCAGCGTGGCCGGCAAGTGGTTCTACACCGACCCGGACGGCGCATTCCGTGCCGGGCTCACCACGCGCTACTACGACAACCAGGCGCTGGAAGCCGGCTACCTGGACGCCGCCACCGCACGTGCGGCGCCGCGCAGTTCGCCGGGCTATGCGCAGGACGACCGTAGCGAGCGTCGCGTTCGTCAGACCGCGTTGCACGCCGACGGTGAGCTCGGCGCGCAGGCGCAGTGGAGCGCCAAGGCCTACCAGAACGACTACCGCAACCAGCGCTGGGTGCGGTTTTCTGCTGCCGGTCTGCAACAGGAGCGCGATACCGATGAAACCCATCGCGGCCTGCTGCTGCGGGGCAACTGGCAGCCTGAGGGAGGCGTGTGGAACGCGGCACTGGAAGCCGGGGCGGACGCGCAGTGGCAGGACAATCAGTCGCAGCGGTATCGCACCGTGGCCCGCGTACGCGGCGCGCAGTTGCGCAACTGGGATTACGACCTGCGCACACATGGTGCGTATGTGCAGGCGGTGCTGACGCCGGTGGCGCGCTTGCAGCTGGTGCCGGGGTATCGCATCGATCGCGTCGATGGCCAGTTGCACGACGTGCTTGCCGGAGTCGTCGCGCCCACCTACGACTACGGCACCATCAAGCAACCCAAGTTCAGTGCGAGTTACCGCGTGGGCGAGCGGAGCAGTGTGTATGCGAACTGGGGGCGCACCTTCCAGATCGGCAGTGGCGATGGCGCTTACCGTCGCCAGCCCGGCAATCTGGGACCGTCGATCAACGACGGCTGGGAGACTGGCTTCAAGTTCGCACCGTCGGCGATCCTGGACGGGCGCCTGGCCTATTGGGAGCAGCGCGCCTCCGGTGAGGTTGCGACCATTCTGGGTGTGAATGGCGTGGCGGGTGTCGGCGATGTGGCCAATGTCGGTCGCACGCTGCGGCGCGGTTGGGATGCCCAGCTCAACCTGCAGCCGGCCGAACACTGGCGCGCGTGGGTGTCGTATTCGCGCCAGAAGGCCAGCATCGCCACGCCCGATCCGAGCGCGCCTGCCACGCGCGGCAAGGAGATTGAGAACGTGCCGCACTGGTTGGCCACTGCTGGACTAGAGTGGCAGGTCAGTGCGGCTGTGCAGTTGAGCGCCTGGGGCAACGCGCAGGGCGACTACTACCTGGAGCGCAGCAATACCCTGGGCCGCACCGGTGGCTACGCCTTGCTCAATCTGGGCGCGCGCTGGACCGTGGATGCGCGCAATGCGCTCAGTCTGCAGCTGCGCAATGCCACCGATCGCGCGTATGTGTATGCGTGGTACGACAGCGGCAGCTCCGGCTATTCGCCGGGCGATGGTCGTGTGCTGTCGCTGTCATGGGACTGGAGCTTCTGATGCATGCACCCACGGCTGGTGGCGACGTGATCGAGGCGCGCAAGGACCGCCGCTGGCGCTTCTATCGCGCGGTGTGGCGCTGGCATTTCTATGCCGGACTGCTGGTGCTGCCCTTCATCATCTGGCTGGCGCTGACTGGCGCTGCGTTTTTGTATCAGGAGGCGATCGATCGCAGCGTGCACCATGATCTGAAGGTGGTTGCGGTGGGCGCTGCGCGCATGCCTGCACGGCAGTTGGTTGCTGCTGCACAAGACCGCTACGGCGGCAGGTTGTTCGTGTACACCACGCCCAGGCGGGCGGATGGCAGTGCCGAGGTCGGCTTGGTGGATGCGCGCGGCGTGCGGCAGGTGGTGTATGTCGATCCGTATCGTGCACGGGTGTTGGGCATGCTGCCCGAGCATGGCACGCTGAGTTGGACGATCCGCCGGTTGCACAGCCTTGCGTTGGTCGGGCCGTTTGCGCGTGGGTTGATCGAAATGGCCGCCGGTTGGGCGATCGTGCTGGTGCTCACCGGCGTCTATCTGTGGTGGCCGCGTGGGCGCCGCGGTGGCGTGATCAGTGTGCGTGGCAAGCCCAGGCAACGGCTGTTCTGGCGCGACCTGCATGCGGTGACCGGTGCGGGCGTTGGCGCAGTGCTGTTGTTTCTGGCGCTGACCGGCATGCCGTGGTCGTGGCTATGGGGCGCGCAGGTCAATCGCTGGGCCAATGGGCATGATTTCGGCTATCCGGCCGGGCTGCGCGTGCAGCAACCGATGTCGCAGCAGCGGCTCACCGACAGTGGCGACACTGCGTGGTCGCTGCGGCAGGCGCGTGTGCCGGAATCGGTGTTGCCCGAGCAACGCTCCGCCGGACTGGACAAGGGGGTGCAACACGCGCACTCGGCTGATAGCGAGCACGCAGCTCACGGCGGCGCGGGCAGTGTGGCTGCGCCCGGGCACAGGGCGATCGGGTTGGACGCGGCAATGGCGCGCTTCGACGCACGCGGCATCGCGCCGGGTTACAGCGTGGCGCCTCCGCGGGGTGCCACCGGCGTGTACACCGCCTCGGTATATCCGGCTGATCTGCAGCGGCAGCGGGTAATTCACCTGGATCAGTACAGCGGTGCGGTACTGCTGGACATGCGCTATCGCAACTACGGGCCGTTGGCCAAGCTGCTGGAATGGGGCATCAATGTGCACCTGGGGCACCAGTACGGCACTGCCAACCAGCTGATCCTGTTGGCTGCCTGCATCGCGATCGTGTTGTTATGCGTCAGCGCGGCGGTGATGTGGTGGAAGCGTCGCCCGAGCGGCGGGTTGGGCGTGCCACCGTTGCCGGCCGATCCCCGCACACTGCGCGGCTTGATGGTGCTGCTGGTGGTGTGCGGGCTGATCTTCCCGTTGGTCGGGCTATCGTTGCTGTTGATGTGGCTGTTCGACCGTTACTGGAGGCAGCGCGATCACACACGGTTTACGGCGCCATGAGGAATCCCGCGCCACTGTCATGGTGCTGCGTATTGGCTCACGCGCAAACGCACTCCATGACGTGTCCACCGAAAGAGTGCAGGCGGCGTAGCGCCTGCACCCTGCAGAACGAGGCGTGATTGCGCGGAGCTCAGATATCCTCGTGGATGCCGCACTCGCGCTTGAGTCCGAAGAAGCGGGTGTCTTCCTCGCGCATGCCCGGTTCCCAGCGCCGGGTAGTGTGGAAGTCGCCGATCGACACGTAACCCTGTTCCCACAAAGGGTGATACGGCAGGTCGTGCGCCTGCAGGTATTGCCACACGTCGCGGTCGGTCCAGTCGGCGATCGGGCTGACCTTGTAGCGCTCGCCGCGCTTCTGCACGATCGGCGTCTGCGCGCGGCCGCCAGACTGGCTGCGGCGCAGGCCGGTGAACCAGGTGCCCACGTTGAGTTCGTCCAAGGCGCGGCGCATCGGTTCGACCTTGCGCAGATTGTTGTATTGGTCGATGCCGACCATGCCCTGTTCCCACAGCCGGCCATGACGGGCTTCCATCCAGGCGCGGCTGACCAGCGGGCGATATACCTTGAGGTTGAGCTTGAGCCGGTCGGTCAGGGCATCGGCAAAACGGTAGGTCTCCGGGAACAGGTAACCGGTATCGATCAGGATTACCGGGATGTCCGGGCGCTGCTGGGTCAGCAGATGCAGCGTGACCGCCGACTGCGCGCCAAAGCTCGACGACAGCGCCGCCTCCTGCGGGCCGTGCTGCAGCGCCCAGGCCACGCGCTCGTCGGCATGCAGGCCTTCCAGTTGCACGTTGAGCGTGTCCAGGTCGTCCAACGCGGAAGACGTGTTCGATGCGGCAGGCAGCGCAGTCATGCGAGCAATTCCAGGTCGAGGTGACGGTGCGTGGGGTAGGGCGGCAGCGCGATCAGGCCGCTGCGGTGCAGGAAATCGCCGAAGCCTTCATCGTTGGGTTGGTCGCGTTCGGCGGCGTAGCGCGCCAGCAACGGGTCCAAGGCGGTCAGGATGTCTGCTTCGGTGATGTTTTCGCGGTACAAGGTGTTGAGGCGCTGGCCGCGGCGGTCGCCACCCAGCATCAGGTTGTAGCGGCCGGGTGCCTTGCCCACCAGCGCGATCTCGGCCAGATACGGGCGCGAGCAGCCGTTGGGGCAACCGGAGAGACGCAACACGATCGGTGTCTGGGTCAGTCCGTGTTGTTGCAGCAGCGGCAGCAATGCAGCGCTGAAATCGGGCAGATAGCGCTCGGCCTCGGCCATCGCCAGGCCACAGGTGGGCAGCGCCACGCAGGCCATCGCGCCGCGCGCCAGGGCGCTGGCGGCCTGGTTGCCGGCATCCAGCGCGTACTGCGCCACCAGCGCATCGACGCGTGCGCGCTCGCTCGCCAGCACGCCGGCGATCACCAGGTTCTGGTTGGGCGTCATGCGGAACTCGCCAACGTTCAATTGCGCAATCGCACGCAGCCCGCTCAGATGCGCTGCCGTGTCGGTATCGGCAATGCGGCCGGCCGGCAGCGACAGGGTCAGGTGCCACAGCCCGTCTTCGCCCTCGACCCATCCATAGCGGTCGCCGTTGTGGTCGAACGCGAACGGCTGCGCCGGCTGCAGTGCAAAGCCGGCGCGGCGTTCGATCTCGGCCACGATGGTGTCCAGGCCATGATCGTCGATGGTGTACTTGAAGCGTGCGCGCTTGCGCACTGCGCGGTTGCCGAGGTCCCGTTGTGTGGTGACCACTGCGGTGGCGATATCGAGCAATTGATCGCGGGTCACAAAGCCAATCACGTTAGCCACGCGCGGCCAGGTCTCGGTATCGCCGTGCGAGGCGCCCATGCCGCCGCCGATGCTCACGTTATAGCCTAGCAACTGCCCATCGCGCAGGATGGCGATAAAGCCCAGATCGTTGGCGAACACGTCCACATCGTTGAGCGGCGGCGCGGCGAAGCCGATCTTGAATTTGCGCGGCAGGTAACGGTCGCCATAGATCGGCTCGTCCTCACTGCCCGACCCGGACACGCGCTCTTCGTCCAGCCAGATTTCGTAATACGCCCGTGTATTGGGCAACAGATGCTCGGATACGCGCGCGGCATCTGCGTACAGCGTGGCGTGCGCCTTTGAGAGCAGCGGGTTGGCCGCCACCTGCACATTGCGATTGACATCGCCGCAAGCCGCCAGCGTATCGATCAAGGTGGCATTGATGGCCTGCATGGTGGCCTTGAGCTCGCGCTTGATCACGCCATGGAACTGGAACGCCTGGCGCGTGGTGATGCGCAGCGAATGATTGGCATACCGGGTGGCGATGCCGTCCAGTGCCAGCCACTGCGTGGGCGAAATCACCCCGCCCGGCGTGCGGGTGCGGATCATGAACTGATACGCCGGCTCGAGCTTCTGCCGACGTCGCTCGTCACGGATATCGCGGTCGTCCTGCTGGTAGCTGCCGTGATACTTGATCAGGGTCTGATCGTCCTCACGCAACGCCCCGGTCACCGCATCGGCCAGGCTCTGCTCCAGCGACCCACGCAGGCGACGGCTTTCGGATTTGATGTCTTCGACGGAGTGAGTCATGGGAATCGGGAATCGGGAGTCGGGAATGGGGAATCGTAGAAAGCGGGTCGGTCTGCCAGGAGAACTCAGTTGCGGGCAGTACCGAATCCCGATTCCGCAATCCCGATTCCCGGCATTAATAGACATCGCGCGCATAGCGCCCCTCCACCTGTAGTTGCGTGAGGTACGCGGCGGCGTCCTCGGCGCTGCGTGCGCCGTGGGTGGTGACGATGTCCAGCAGCGTGGCGTGGACGTCCTTGCCCATGCCGATGGCGCCGCAGACATACAGATGTGCGCCGCCTTGCAGCCAGGCATAGACCTCGGCGCCGCGCGCGCGCAGGCGGTGCTGCACATAGACCTTTTCGGCTTGGTCGCGCGAGAACGCCAGGTCCAGGGCGTGCAGCTCACCGCGTTGCAGCGCCTGCTGCCACTCGGCCTGATACAGGAAATCGGTATTGAAATGCTGGGCGCCGAAGAACAACCAGTTACGGCCCCGGGCGCCGGTTTCGGCGCGTTCCTGCACAAAGGCGCGGAAGGGCGCCACGCCGGTGCCCGGGCCGATCATCAGGATGTCGCGATCGGTGTCGGCCGGCACGCGGAAGCGTTCGTTGGGTTCGATGTAGACCGGCGCGGTCTCACCCTCGGCGAGCGCGGCGAGAAAGCCGCTGGCCGATCCCAGATGCGCATGCCCATGGGCCTGGTAGTTGAGTTCGTCCACGGCCAGATGCACTTCATCGCCCACGCGCTTGCGGCTGGATGCGATGGAATACAGGCGCGGGGCGAGTGGACGCAACGCGGCCAGCAGGCCGGCGTGGTCCCAATCCGCCGGCCAGCGCCGCAGCACGTCGATCACTTGATGATCGGAGAGCAACGACGCCAGGCCGGCAGTCTGGGTGGGGGCCAGCAGCGCCTGCAGATCGGCTGCAGCGGCGCGCTCGGCGTGGGCAGTGAGGAATGGCCGCGACAGCTTGGTCAGTTCGCGTCGGGTGGTCAGCCACTCGTGCAAGGACAGCGTCTCGTCGCCGACGGTGACGGCGGCACCACCGTCCAGCTGCAGGCTGTGCAGTAGCGCATCCACCAGCGCCGGCGGATTGCGGTGGACGATGCCCAGGGCATCGCCGGGCTCGTAACTCAGGCCGCTGCCGTCCAGCGAGAACTCCAGATGCCGCACGCGCTTGCCGGGCTGCGCATAGACGCGAAAGCCCGGGCCCTTGAAGTCGCGCCCGCTGATGATCTGGTTGGCCAGTACCTCGGCGGCAAACGGATGCTGGTGCGACCACGCCGGGGCAGCGGGGCTGCTGCGCAGCGGGGTGATCGTGGCCGTGTGCGGGGCGCTCTTGAGCTGCTCGCGTGCATGCTTGAGCGCCTGCACGCGCCAGGGGGCGGCAATGCTGTCGATGTCCAGGTCGGCCTCGCCACGCGGCTGCACGCGGCTGGCGCCGAGCTCGGCCAGGCGCTCATCGATGCGCCGCGCAATGCCGCAGAAGTCTGCATAGCTGGAATCGCCCAGGCCCAGCACGGCGTATTTCAGCTCGGGCAGCTTCGGCGCGCGGCGGCTGGTCACAAACTCCACCAGGCCGATCGCATCGTCCGGCGGGTCGCCTTCGCCCTGGGTGCTGATCACCACATACAGCAGGCGCTCGTTGGCCAGCTCGCGGGTGGGGTAGGCGTCTGCGCGCAGCAGGCGCACGCTGAGCCCGGCGGCCTCGGCGTCGGCGGCCAGTTGCTCGGCCTGGCGGCGGGCGTTGCCGGTCTGGCTGCCGTAGATCACGGTCAGGCGTTGGCCTTCCTGGGCGATTGCTTGGGCTTGCCCGCCCGGCAGCACCGCCAGCGAACGCGGCGGGTGGCCCTGCGCCAGCCCGGCGGCATAGCCGGACAACCACCACAGTGCCGCGGCATCCAGGCCGTCGACCAACCGGTCCAGCAGCGCCTTGCGCTCGTCGGGCAAGGGGCTGGGCGGTAGCGCGGAGCTGGCGGCAGTCATTCGGGTCCGGGGGCTTTGATGAGACCGACGATGTTAGAGAAGCGTTGCGGGGACCAGAAAGGAGCAGCCGTTATCGTGTTATGCCAGCCGCTTATTTCGGGCTGGCATAAGGCCGGGACACACTGCGGCGCCTTGGCCTACCATCGATTGGCGAGCCTGCCGATCCCGACGACACCCCGATGACCCTGCTGCCGCTGTCCCATCTCGACCGGCTCGAAGCCGAAAGCATCCACATCCTGCGCGAAGTCGCCGCCGAATTCCGGGTCCCTGTGATGCTGTATTCGGTCGGCAAGGACAGCTCGGTGCTGCTGCATCTGCTGCTCAAGGCGTTCGCGCCGTCGCCGCCGCCGATCCCGCTGCTGCACGTGGACACGCGCTGGAAGTTCCGCGAGATGATCGCCTTCCGCGACCGCCGCGCCGCCGAAACCGGTGTGGACCTGCGCGTGCACATCAACCCCGACGGCATCGCCCAGGACATCGGCCCGATCAGCCATGGCGCGGCGGTACACACCGACATCATGAAGACCCAGGGCCTGAAGCAGGCGCTGGAGCAGGGCGGCTTCGATGCGGCGATCGGCGGGGCGCGGCGCGATGAGGAGAAATCGCGGGCCAAGGAGCGGGTGTTCTCGTTCCGCAATGCGCGCCATCGCTGGGACCCGAAGAACCAGCGCCCCGAGCTATGGAATCTGTACAACGCGCGCACCAGGCCCGGTGAGAGTGTGCGCGTGTTTCCGCTGTCCAACTGGACCGAGCTGGATATCTGGCTCTACATCTACCGCGAAAAGATCCCGGTGGTGCCGCTGTATTTCGCCGCGCCGCGCCCGGTGGTGGAGCGCGACGGCGCGCTGATCCTGGTCGACGACGCGCGCCTGCCGTTGCACCCGGGCGAAACCCCGCAGCTGCGTTCGGTGCGCTTTCGCACGCTGGGCTGCTACCCGCTCACCGGTGCGATCGAGTCCAGCGCCGACACCCTGGAAGCGGTGATCGCCGAAATGCTGGTCAGCACCAGCTCCGAGCGCCAGGGCCGCATGATCGACCACGCACCGGGTGCATCGATGGAACAGAAGAAGCTTGAGGGGTATTTTTGATGGGCAGTGAATGGGGAATCGGGAATGGGGAATCGCAACAGCGGTTGCCGGCAAACGTCACCATGGAAGAGGACGCCTTTGCGATTCCCGATTCCCGACTCCCGATTCCCGGCAGCATCGCTGCCTACCTCCAGCAGCACGAATCCAAGCCGCTGCTGCGCTTCATCACCTGCGGCAGCGTGGATGACGGCAAGAGCACGCTGATCGGGCGGTTGCTGTACGACAGCAAGCGTTTGTTCGACGATCAGCTGGCGGCGCTGGAAAGCGACAGCCGGCGGCATGGCACGCAGGGCGAGGGTATCGATTACGCGCTGCTGATGGACGGGCTGGCGGCCGAGCGCGAACAGGGCATCACCATCGATGTGGCGTACCGCTATTTCGATACCGACCGGCGCAAGTTCATCGTGGCCGATTGCCCCGGCCATGAGCAGTACACGCGCAATATGGCCACCGGCGCATCCACCGCCGATGTGGCGGTGGTGCTGGTGGATGCGCGCAAGGGCCTGCTGGCGCAGACGCGCCGCCACAGCTATATCGTGTCGTTGCTGGGCATCCGGCACGTGGTGCTGGCGGTCAACAAGATGGATCTGGTGGACTACGACGCGCAGGTGTTTGCTGGCATTGCCGAAGGCTATCGCGCGCTGGCCGCGCAGCTGGGCATCGCCGATGTGCAGTGCATCCCGCTATCGGCGCTGGCTGGCGAAAATCTGTCCAGCGCCTCGACGCGGATGCCGTGGTACCAGGGCCCGCCGCTGTTGCAGCATCTTGAAACCGTGCAGCTGGAGCCGCCGGAAGCCGGCAGCGGCCTGCGGCTGCCGGTGCAGTGGGTCAATCGCGCCAACTCGCAGTTCCGCGGCTATGCGGGCACGATTGCTGCCGGTCAGGTGCGTGTGGGCGATGCGGTGGTGGTGGTGCCGTCCGGGCGCCGCACGCAGGTGGCGAGCGTGCTCGATGCCAACGGGGAGGTGGACAGCGCACGCGCCGGGCAGGCGGTGACGTTGACCCTGCGCGACGAGATCGACATCAGCCGCGGCGACATCATCGCCGCCATCGACGACCCGCCCGAAGTGGCCGACCAGTTCGCTGCGCATCTGCTGTGGATGGACGATGCCGCGCTGCTGCCGGGCCGCCCGTACTGGCTCAAGATCGGCACCCGCACTGTCACGGTGAGCATCAGCGAGATCAAGCACAAGGTCGATGTGAATACGCAAGAGCGGCTGGCCGCCAAGCGGCTGGAGCTCAACGAAGTGGGCTACTGCAACCTGGCGCTGGACGAACCCATCGCGTTCTCGCCGTATGCGCGCAACCGGGTGCTCGGTGGCTTCATCCTGATCGACCGGCAAAGCAATGCCACGGTGGCGGCCGGCACGCTGGAATTTGCGTTGCGCCGCGCCGGCAACGTGCATTGGCAGCATCTGGATGTGGATCGCAGCGCACGGGCGCGCATCAAGGGGCAGGCGCCGCGCGTGCTGTGGTTCACCGGCCTGTCGGGTGCGGGCAAATCCACCGTTGCCAATCTGGTCGACAAGCGCCTGCACGCCCTGGGCTATCACACCTTCATCCTGGACGGCGACAACGTGCGCCACGGGCTCAACCGCGATCTGGGTTTCACCGACGAAGACCGCGTGGAAAATATCCGCCGGGTGGCCGAGGTGGCGCGGCTGATGGCCGACGCGGGGCTGATCGTGCTGGTGAGCTTCATCTCGCCATTCCGCGCCGAGCGGCAACTGGCGCGCGAGCGCTTCGATGCGGGCGAGTTCGTCGAGGTGTTCGTGGACGTGCCGCTGGCCGTTGCCGAGGCGCGCGACGTGAAGGGGCTGTACCGCAAGGCCCGTGCCGGGCAGATCCCCAATTTCACCGGGATCGACTCGCCCTACGAGGCGCCCGAAACGCCGGAGATCCATCTTCACGCCGATGGTGAGAATGTAGAGGCGCTGGCGCGCCACGTGCTCGAGTTTCTGGGGCTGGAGCGCTGAGCGCGGGCATCAGGGCGCTGCAAGCGGCCCCCGGCGCGTCACGGGATTGGCAGGAACCGGCAGCACGTTGCCGCCCGGTTCTGCGCCGGCCTGGCGCGCATGGGGGGCGCACGCGGCATCGATGACGGCGCTGGCCAGCGCATCGTGGCGGCGACGGCAAGGGTCGTTGGTCATGGTGCAAAGCGCGCCCTTTCTGTCAACGCATGGCGGCCAGGTCGGTAAACTTTCGAGGTACCCCGCCAGGATGTTCTGATGCTTGTTCTGCCCAGCGCGCGCCACTGCGTCGCGCTCTTGTTGGCCGTGTGGCTGTCCGGTTGCGCCCGTCAGGCGAGTGCGCCGGCGGTGGCCAAGCCGATTCCGGTGGTGGTGCAGCCGGTTGCGGTGCAGCCGTGGAATTCCACCGTGCAATCGATCGCCACCGTGCGTGCGCGCGAATCGGTGGCGCTCACTGCTGCAGTGAGCGATGTGGTGGAGCAGGTGTATTTCGAGAGCGGCGATGAGGTCAAGGCCGGGCAATTGCTGCTGCGGCTACGCGGCAATTCGCAGCAGGCGGCGTTGACCGCCGCGCAGGCCACCTTCGAAGAAACCGACCAGCTGTACAGGCGTCAGTTGAGCCTGGTTGGCCAGCAGCTGGTCGCCAAGTCCACCGTCGATACGCAACGCGCGCTGCGCGATGCGGCGCAGGCGCGCGTGCAGCAGATGCGTGCGGAGATCACCGACCGCGAGGTTCGCGCGCCGTTCGCGGGCGTGCTTGGCATCCGCCAGATCAGTCCGGGGTCGTTGATCACCTCCAGCACGGTGATCGCCATGCTGGACGATGTGGCGCGCATGTACGTGGACTTCCAGGTGCCGGAATCGCAGTTCGGTCTGGTGCAGCTCGGCAACGTGGTGAACGGCACGGCGGCCGCTTACCCGGGCGCGCGCTTCGACGGTGAGGTGGCGGCGATCGATTCACGTATCGACGAAACCACCCGCTCGGTGACGGTGCGTGCGGATTTTCCCAATGACGACCGGCGCCTGCGCCCGGGCATGCTGCTGGATGTGCGGCTGTTCCAGCCGGCGCGGCAGGCGGTGGTGATTCCGGAAATTGCGGTGGTGCAGGTGGGGCGCGAGTCGTACGTGTTCCGGGTCAAGCCCGACAGCAGCGTGGAGCGCGCCGATGTGCGCCTGGGCGAGCGCCGCGATGGCAAGGTGGAGATCCTGGAGGGCGTCAAGGCCGGCGAGCGCATCGTGGTGGATGGCACCGGCAAGCTGCGTCCCGGGCTGAAGGTGGTCGACCAGGCCGCGCCCGCCTCGGTGCGCCCGCAGGCCGCCGCACAATGAAACTCTCCGACCTGTCCATTACCCGCCCGGTGATGGCGGTGGTGATGAGCCTCCTGCTGATCGTGCTGGGGGTGATGTCGTTCACTCGGCTCACCTTGCGCGAGCTGCCGGCGATCGACCCGCCCATCGTGTCGGTGGACGTGGAATACACCGGCGCCTCGGCGGCGGTGGTGGAAAGCCGCATCACCCAGGTGCTGGAAGACGCGCTAGCCGGCATCGAGGGCATCGAGACCATCGAGGCGCGGAGCCGCAATGGCTCCTCCGACATTAGCATCGAGTTCGTGCAATCGCGCGATGTCGAAGCCGCTGCCAACGACGTGCGCGATGCGGTGAGCCGCGTGTCCGACCGCATGCCCGACCAGGCGCGCCCGCCGGAGATTTCCAAGGTCGAAGCCGACGCCGACCCCATCCTGTGGCTCAACATGAGCTCCAGCACGATGGACACGCTGCAGCTGTCCGACTACGCCGAGCGCTACGTGGTGGACCGCTTCTCCAGCCTGGATGGCGTGGCGCAGGTGCGGATCGGCGGACGCCAGCGCTATGCCATGCGCATCTGGCTCGACCGCGACCAGCTGGCCGCACGTGCGCTCACTTTCGCCGATGTCGAGGCCGCGCTGGAAAACGAAAACGTCGAGCTGCCGGCCGGCAGCATCGAATCGGCGCAGCGCGATTTCACCCTGCGGGTGGAGCGCAGTTATCTCAAGCCGGAAGACTTTGCCAAGCTGCCGCTCAGCAAGGGCGAGGGCGGCTATGTGGTGCGGCTGGGTGACGTGGCCAGGGTCGAGCTGACCTCGGCCGAACGCCGCGCGTATTTCCAGAGCAACGGTGTGCCCAACGTGGGCCTGGGCATCGTGCGCAACTCCACCGCCAACGCGCTGGACGTCGCCCGCGAGGCGCGCGCGCAAGCGGAGGAAGTGCAGAAATCGCTGCCGCAGGGCACCAACATCTTTGTCGCCTTCGACACCACCACCTTCATCGATGCGGCCGTGGAGCGCGTGTACCACACGCTGGTCGAAGCGGTGGTGCTGGTGCTGGTGGTGATCTGGGTCTTTCTGGGTAGCGCACGCGCGGCATTGATTCCGGCGGTGACGGTGCCGGTGTGTCTGATCGCCGCGTTCATCGCGCTGTACGCGTTCGATTTTTCTATCAACCTGCTCACCCTGCTGGCGCTGGTGCTGTGCATCGGGCTGGTGGTGGACGACGCCATCGTGGTGGTGGAAAACATCCAGCGCCGCATCGACCTGGGCGAGCCGCCGCTGGTGGCGGCCAAGCGCGGCACCGGGCAGGTGGCATTCGCGGTGATTGCGACCACGGCGGTGCTGGTGGCGGTATTCCTGCCGGTCGGCTTTCTGGAAGGCAACACCGGGCGCCTGTTCCGTGAATTGGCGGTGGCACTGGCGGCGGCGGTGGCGATCTCGGCTTTCGTGGCGCTGACGCTGACGCCGATGATGTCGTCCAAGCTGCTGCGCTCGCATCGCGTGGCCAAGCCCAATCGCTTCCATCACTGGTTCGACGGGCGCATGCAGGCGGTGTCCGGCGCATACGGGCGCTCGCTGGAGCGGCACGTGCAGCGCACCTGGATCTTCGCGCTGCTGATGCTGCTGGCGCTGGGCGCAAGCGCATGGTTGATGGGGCGCATTCCCTCCGAACTGGCGCCGGCCGAAGACCGCGGCAACTTTCAGATCATGATCGATGGCCCCGAGGGTGCCGGTTTCGATTACACCGTGGGGCAGATGCATCAGGTCGAAGACATCCTGCGCCCCTACTTGGGCCCGGACAAACCCATCGTGCGTGCCAACCCGCGCGTGCCCGGCGGCTTTGGCAGCAGCGAGGAAATGCACACCGGCCGCGTCAGCGTGTTCCTGCAGGACTGGGAAAAACGCACCCGCCCGACCACCGAGGTGGCCGATGAGCTGCAGCAAAAACTCAACGTGCTCAGCGGCGTGCGTGCGCGCACGCAGGTCAGCGGTGGGCTGGTGCGCAGCCGCGGCCAGCCGTTCCAGCTGGTGCTCGGTGGCCCGGATTACGCGGAAATCGCGCAGTGGCGCGATCGCATCCTGCAACGCATGGAGGCCAATCCCGGCCTGGTCGGGCCGGATTCGGATTACAAGGAAACCCGCCCGCAGATGCGCGTGAATATCGACCGCCTGCGTGCGGCCGATCTGGGCGTGCCGGTGACGGCCATTGGTGGCGCGCTGGAAGCGATGATGGGCTCGCGGCGCGTCACCACCTTCGTCGACAACGGCGAGGAATACGATGTCATGCTGCAGGCCGGGCGCGAAGGCCGCATGTCGCCGGAAGACCTCACCGCCATCCGCGTACGCTCCAGCCGCGGCGAACTGATTCCGTTGTCCAACCTGGTCACGCTCAGCGAAGTGGCCGAGGCCGGCACCTTGAACCGCTTCAACCGGCTGCGTGCAATCACCATCACCGCCGGTCTGGCGCCGGGTTACCCGTTGGGCGACGCCATCGCCTGGGCGCAACAGGCCGCACAGGAAGAACTGCCGGAATACGCGCAGCTGGACTGGAAGGGCGAATCGCGCGAGTACCAGCAATCCGGCAGTGCGGTGTTGCTGACCTTTGGCATGGCCTTGCTGGTGGTGTACCTGGTGCTGGCTGCGCAGTTCGAAAGTTTTGCGCATCCGCTGGTGATCATGCTCACCGTGCCGCTGGCGGTGCTGGGTGCGTTGGTCGGCTTGTGGGTCACCGGCGGCACGCTCAATCTGTTCAGTCAGATCGGCATCGTGATGCTGGTCGGCCTGGCCGCGAAGAACGGCATCCTGATCGTGGAATTCGCCAACCAGTTGCGCGACGAAGGCCGCAGCGTGCACCAGGCCATTGTCGAATCCGCCTCGGTGCGGCTGCGCCCGATCCTGATGACCTCCATCGCCACCGTGGTGGGTGCCATCCCGCTGGTGGTGGCCGGCGGGCCCGGCTCGGCCAGTCGCGCTACCATCGGTGTGGTGGTGATCTTCGGCGTCTCGCTGTCCACGCTGCTGTCGCTGTATGTGGTGCCGGCGTTCTACAGCCTGATCGCCCCGTACACCAAGTCGCCGGAAGCACTGGCTCGCCAGCTGGAAACCCTGGAAGCGGACACCCCATCGGTGGGCGGGCACGCGTAGCGTGCCTGTCACGCTGCACGGCCGCACGTTGGGTGCGGTTGTGCAGGGCGGTCATGCCACCTGCATGCGAATGCCGGTCTGCGCGCTGGTGCGCAGCGCCAGCATCACGCCGTGACACGCAACGGTGTCAAGGCCGCGCAGACGAGCCGTTCTTGCGGCGGTACGTTGGTTGCGTGCAGTGCTGCACCGGTTGCAGCGGCATCTTCAGGTGCACATGCCGCCGGCCGCACGGCACGATGCGACCGCCATCGTTGCCACTGCTGGCAGGCAGCCGGCGCCTGCCCACCCGCAGCAGCCGTCCCGCCCATCCAATGACTAAGTTCACATGACACGCATGCCCGGCTGTGATCGACTTCGGCGGTTACCCTGACCGGAATTGCCCAATGCGTCGTCTTGCCTGTTTGCTCGCTCCTTCCCTTCTTGCGCTGTGCTGCGGTAGTGCGCTGGCGCAAACGTCCGGTGAGGCAGTGCCCAATGGGCGCCTGCCGACCTGGGCGGTGCCAGAGCGCTACAGCCTGTCGTTCAAGATCGATCCGGAGCAGACGCAGTTCAGTGGCCGCACCACCATTCGCGTGCAGCTCAAGCAGGCGTCCGATCACCTGTGGCTGCATGGCAAGGAATTGGTGGTCAGCAAGGCCACGGTCAAGCCCGGCAAGGGCAAGCCGCTGACCGCGCGCTACGTGCAGGCCGATGCACAAACCGGCGTAGTGCGCCTGGACTTCGGTCGCACGCTGCAGCCGCAGACGCTCACCGTGGACATCAGCTATAGCGCGCCGCTCAATCAGCAGCTGCAGGGCCTGTATCAGGTGAAGTACCAGGGCAACGCCTATGCGATGACGCAGATGGAGCCGATCAGTGCGCGCTACGCGTTCCCCGGCTTCGACGAGCCGGCGTTCAAGACGCCGTTCGACCTGAGCCTGACCGTGCCCAGCGACGACCAGGCGCTGGCCAACACCATCGCCACCTCGACCAAGCCGGCCGGCAAGGGCTGGAAGACGGTGACCTTTGCGCCCACCGTGCCGCTGCCCACCTATCTGGTGGCCTACGCGGCCGGTCCCTGGGATGTGGTGGATGTGCCGGCCATGCCGGCCACCCCGCAGCGCCCCACGGCCACGCCGTTGCGCGGTATCGCCGCCAAGGGGCAGGGCCCGCGCATCACGCCCGCACTGGACCAGACCCCGGCCATCATCGCTGCGCTGGAGGACTATTACGCGTTTGGGTATCCGTTCGACAAGCTCGATCTGGTCGCCGCCCCGGATTTCAGTGCCGGCGCGATGGAGAACCCGGGGTTTGTCACCTTCCGCGATTGGCTGTTGCTGTTGGACAAGGACTCGCCGGCGGTGAACGTGCAGCGTTCCTTCAACACCAACGCACATGAGCTGGCGCATCAATGGACCGGCGATGCCGTGACCATGGCGTGGTGGGACGACCTGTGGCTCAACGAGGCCTTCGCCACCTGGATGCAGCAGAAGATCACCATGCAGCTGCATCCGGAATACCACGCCAACCTGGACCGGATCGGCGGTGCGCAATATGCGATGAACAACGACAGCCTGGTCAGCGCGCGCAAGATCCGCCAGCCGATCACCGGCAATGGCGATATCGAAACCGCCTTCGACGGCATCACCTACCAGAAGGGTGCGGCAGTGCTGGCGATGTTCGAAGCCTTCGTCGGCGAGGACGTCTTTCGCGAAGGCATGCGCGCCTATATCGCCAAGCACAAGTTTGCCAACGCCACCGCCGACGATCTGGTCGATGCGATCGCCGAAGCGGCCGGCAAGGGCGCCGATTTCAAGGCCGCCTTCCGCAGTTTCCTCAATCAGCCGGGCGTGCCGTACCTGCAAACCCAGCTGGCCCGCGAGGGCGGCAAGACCGTGGTGAAGCTGCAGCAGCAGCGCTTTCTGCCGCTGGGCTCGGCCGGCTCCACCGCGCAGCAGTGGGGCGTACCGGTGTGCGTGAAGTACGGCAAGGAGAAGAACCAGGTCGGCACTGCCTGCCAGCTGCTGGACAGCGCCAGCGGCAGCATCGTGCTGGAAGGCGCCGGCAAGAACACCTGGGTCTTCCCGAACGCGCGTGGCGCCGGCTATTACCGTTTCAGTCTGCCGAAGAAGCAGCTGGCCGCGCTGGGCAAGCAGATCGGCCAGCTCGACGACAGCGAGCAGCTTGCCTATGCCGATGCGATCGACGCGGCGTACCGCCATGGCGATGCCGACAGCGATGCAGTGCTGGCAGCGATCAAGCAGCTGGCGCCGTCCGCATCGGCCGATGTGTCCACTGCGCTGGTGGACCGCTTGGTGTGGATCTGGCAGTACCAGGCCAGCACCGAGGCGCAGCGCAGCGCCTTGCGCAAGGTGGCCGAGCAGGCCTACCTGCCGCGTCTGCGTCAGTTGGGTTACACGCGGCGCAGTGGTGAGTCGGTCGACGACGTCGCGTTGCGGAGCGCGTTGACCAGCCTGTTCGGGTTGCGCCTGCAGACGCCGGAGGTGCGCAAGGCCTTGCTCGCCCAGGGCGACGCCGTGCTGGGCGGCGGCAACGGGGCGCTGGAGTTCTCCGCGGCCAATCCCGACCTGCTCGGCAGCGCACTGTCGGTGACTGTGCAGGAACGTGGCGCGGCCGCGGTGAATGCCTTGATCGCCGCGCTGCGCACGCATGCCGACCCGGCGCAGCGCAACGCGATGATCGATGGGCTGGGCGCGGTGCAGGACCCGGCGCTGCTCAAGCAGGTACGGGATTTCGCGCTCACCGATGCGATCAAGGTCGGCGAGATGAAGAGCCTGCTGCGGCGTGGCCACGCCGAGCAGGCCTCGCATGCATCGATGTGGCCCTGGTTCACCGCCAACTTCGACCGTATCGTGCAGCGCAGCGGTTCGTTCGACGGCGGCGGCTTGCCGGCACTGGCTGCCAGCGGCGGCTGCAGCAGCGAGGAAGCCGACCGCCTGGAGGCCTTCTTCAAGCCGCGGCTGGCCACCCTCAGCGGCGCCGACCGCGGCCTGGCCCAGACTGGCGAAACCATCCGCCTCTGCGCCGCGCTCCAGCAGGCGCAGACCGCCAAGCGCTGAGTTGCGGCGTGCGTCTGGTGTGCGCAGTATCGGCGGTGTCGATACTGCGCAAGCCAGGACCCACCAGATGCATGAATTGCTGACGCTGCAGGGAGATGGCTTCGTGCTCCGCCGCTGGCGTCAGGACGACCTGGCTGCCTTGCTGCGGCATGCCAACGACCCGCTGGTACCGCGCGGATTGAGCGAACGATTCCCTCACCCGTATACGCGTGCCGATGGGGACGCCTTTCTAGCTGGGCGGGTAGTCAACCTGCAACATCCGGTGCTGGCCATCGAGATCGACGGCCAGGCCTGCGGCACGATTGGGGTACGTCCAGGGCAGGGCGAGCGCCGCTTCTCGGCCGAGTTGGGCTATTGGATCGGTCGCACGCACTGGGGCCGCGGCTGGATGACACGCATCGTGGGCACCTATGTCGCCTGGGCGATGCAGACCCTGCCGCTCTACCGCGTGCAGGCCACCGTTCTCGACACCAATCCCGCATCGGCTACGGTGTTGTTGCGTAACGGCTTCGTCGAAGAGGGTGTCAGCCGCTGTGCGCTGATGAAGCCGGACGGGCTACACGACTTACGTGTGTTCGCACGGGTGAACCCGCCCGCTTTAGCCTGAATGCCTGTTCGTATTGTCTTGCCGGGCATCGTTGCACGCGCGTGATTGCGGTCTGCAGCAGGCAGATACGGTACAGCTGCCAAAAGCGACCGCGCTCGCCACCAGGCGGGCGCGGCTGGTGCTGGTGCGGCATGTTGCACTGCGTAGATTGCGGTTGCTGCGCGCCGTCCACACCACCTGACGACTGCTCGCCAGGTGTATTAGCCGCTCCACCAGGGGCACGCAGAAGCTGCGTGCGTTTCGTCTCCTCGGCAGCGTTCCTCGACAGGACGGCAAGACGTCCGCAGTGGCTCAGCCCGGCCACCGTATACGCCCCATCGCGTCGGTGGCTTACCATCGTCGTCACTGTTCCTGCGGTTGCGGCCCTGCCGGTGCTGCAGCACGACCAACACCACACTGCGGAAGGGGCCGAAAAACCTTTTTCGCGCTGCAAGCAACACCAACTTCTGGATACGACGATGACACAGCACGATGGACGCGGCCCACGGCCGCCACGCGATGGCGGCTCCGGCGCCTCGCACAACCCGTGGGGCCGCGCCGCGCCGCGCACATCTGCACCGCGCAGTCCCGCACCCCGCGCGCCGGCTCAGCATACGCCCGCCACCGCGCCACCTGCCGCTGCGGCAAGCGGCAGCGCGCGCGAGGTGCGGCTATACGGCATCAACGCCGTGCAGGCCGTGTTCAAGGCGCGCCCGCAGGCCATCCGCAAGCTCTATCTGAGCGAGGCGCGGATTCCGCAGTTCAAGGCCTTGCTGGCCTGGTGCGTGGCCGAGCGTATCGGCTATCGCGTGGTGGAAGACGCCGACCTCAGCAAGCTGGCCGCCAGTGCGCACCATGAAGGCGTGGTGGCCGAGGTGCTGCGCGTGGCGCCGCAACCGCTGCAGGAGTGGCTGGCCGCGTTGCCGCAGGGCCCGGTGCTGGCGCTGTGGCTGGATGGCGTGGGCAACCCGCACAACTTCGGCGCGATCCTGCGCTCGTCCGCGCATTTCGGTGTCGGCGGCTTGCTGCTGCCGGCCGGTTCCACGCTGGGGTTGTCCGGCGCTGCGGCACGCGTGGCCGAAGGCGGTGCCGAAGCGGTGCCGCTGGTGCAGTTGCCCGACACCGCGCAGGCGCTGACCCAGTTGCGGCACGCCGGGTTTGCGGTGGCCGCCACACTCGTTGATGGTGGCCAGGACGTGTTCGCTGCCAGCCTGCCGCAGCGCCTGGTGTACGTGATGGGAGCGGAAAGCGAGGGCATGGACCGCCAGTTCGCGCGCGACTGCGATCTGCAGCTGTCCATCGGCGGCAGCGGCAAGGTCGAAAGTCTCAACGTGGCCTCGGCCACCGCCGTCTTCCAGGCCGCCTGGCGTGCCCGTGTGATCACCGGAGATCTCTGATGCGTGTGTCTGCCTGGCTACTGGCTGCTACCTGCGTTATCACCGGCAGCGCTGCTGCTGCCACGGCGCCTACGCCTGCCGCACCACCGGACGTGCGCACCGATCACGGTGTGGTGCGCGGCCAGTGGCAGGACGACGGCAGCGCGGTGTTCCGCAAGATCCCGTTCGCCGCACCGCCGCTGGGCGCATTGCGCTGGCGGCCGCCGCAACCGGCGGCCGCCTGGACACAGGTACGCGACGCCACCCAGGCGGCCACGCCGTGCGTGCAGCCGGCGCTCGGCTGGAACGACGCGATGGCCAGGCGCGGCAGCGAAGACTGCCTGTACGTGGAAGTGCAGACCCCTGCGTTGCATCCGGCCAAGCCCTTGCCGGTGTTCGTGTGGATCCACGGCGGCGCCAACGTGGCTGGCGGGGCCGATGGGCATCTGCCCACCAACCTCGTCGCGCAAGACATGCTGGTGGTGACGCTGCAATACCGGCTGGGCGCGCTGGGCTTCCTGTCGCTGCCGGAATTGCGCGATGGCGACAACGAGGCCGCCGGCAATTACGCCCTGCTCGATCAGATCGCCGCGCTGCGCTGGGTGCGCGACAACATCGCGCAGTTTGGCGGCGACCCGGCGCGGGTGACCATCGCCGGGCAATCGGCCGGTGGCCAGGACGTGGGCCTGCTGATGCTCAGCCCGCTGGCACGCGGCCTGTTTTCTGCGGCGATCGAACAGAGCGGCACCGCCGGGTTCGGCTTGCCGGCACGCAGCCTGGAAGACAATCGCGCGGTGGGCGTTGCCATCGCCAAACGCGCAGGCATCGAGGATCCGGCAACGCGCCTGGATCAACTGCGCGCGCTGCCGGTGGAACAGTTGCTCAAGGCCGGGCAGGGCGTGGACGTGCCGACGCTGGACGACGACGGCTACATCTGGCTGCAGGCTGTGGTCGATGGCCGCGTGCTGCCGCGTGCACCGGCCGAGCTGCTGGCAAGTGGCGCACAGGCCAAGGTGCCGCTGCTGATCGGCTATGTGGTGCAGGAGCTCACCTACGGTGGCGAGCAGGGCGCGCAGGCGCGTCTGCGGCGCGACTATCCCGAGCGTGCCGATGCGGTGCTGCAGGCGCAACGCGCGCATGCGCAGCAGCGTGCCGCACGTCAGGGCAATGCGGCGATGCAGCTGTCCACCGATCTCACCTTCCGTTGCCCGGCAGTAACGGTGGCCCAGCACCAGGCCTCTCTTGGGGTGCCGGTGTGGCATTACGTGTTCGACACGGCTGCACCCGGCGCGCAGGTCACGCACAGCGCCGAGTTGCCGTTCCTGTTCAAGAATCTGCCGGTCGGCCAGCCGCCGGTGTCGCTGCAGCGCTACTGGGCTGCGTTCGTGCAGCGCGGTAACCCGAATGCCAAGGGCTTGCCTGCCTGGCCGGCGTTTGCGCCCAAGCATGCAGCATTGCAGTTCGATGCACGTGGCGTGCAGCCCATCAAGGATGCGCGCCCGGCCGTGTGTGCAGGGGTGGATTTGCCGTAATGCCGGCTGCCGTCGCCGCGACGACCACGCGTTGAGTCACGGCAAGCCGCAGCGCTTGCCATGACAGTCAAACATCCGAAGTACTGGTGCAGCCGTCTGTGCATTCCGGCGGCACACGCGATGGATTGAATGCCGCCTTGCGCGGCTGCCAGGCCGCAGGTGCTGCAGCGGTATCGAGCGTACGACTGAAGCTGTCCGCCGCTCACTACGCGGCACTGCGTTGCGTCGCCTGCGTGGTTGTTTTCACGAATAAAGCGCGCGCACGGTAACAGTGCGCGCGCTCGGCTCGACTCAAGGTGCGCAGCCCGGTCCGCCGAAGTAGAAGCCACCATTCTGCATCTCTGGCGACAAACTGGTGCGCGACACACCAATGCCCAGTGCGTACGGATAGGTGTAGCCGGCAAGCGCCAGCGTGTAGCAGGAAGGGTGCTCCACGCGCAGCGAGGACAGGCGCTGCACGGGATGGGTTGCCATCGCCGCGTCGCGATAGAAGTGATTGGCCTGAAACGCGGCCTGGCGGTAGCCTGCGCTTGCGAACTGGCCGCTGCCCATGCGCGGACTGACCGCGCCGCTGTCGGTCGAAACTTCGCCGCCGGCACTCAGATACGCAACACGTCCGTTGGCAAAATCGCCCGAATACAGGGCCGCCTTGTAGTAGCCGATCCATTCTCCGTCCAGGCGCAGCCACCAGTTGCCGTCCGTGTTGCGCTGGAATTCCACGCTCAGCATGGTCTGCTTGCCGCCCGCAGTACTGAATCCGGCTGCCGGCTGAGCGCCCAGCACGTGTTTGGTGCTGGTCTGCACGAAATCGCTGCAGTCCAGATTGTGGCAGCCGGTTCTGACGTACCCATCCTGCGTGGAGTAGATGAAGATGATCGGCTTGTCACCCCAGCCTGCTGGCTGTGCTTCCCAGCCTACTTCAAGTGTTTGCGTCTGCTTGCTCGCGCTTTCTCCAGCGATCCATATCTGGCTGATGGTCTGCGTTTCATCGGCACTGCGTAAGGCTGGCGCCCATAGATTGAGATCGGCACCTGCGCCGGTGACCGCCGATCCGGCGGTGTCCAGATAGACTATGGAATAGGCATGCCCATCCGACGCTGCCGCAGGGGCCGCCGCCGTTGGTGCAGCGGAGACGGGGCGTGCGTTTGCATGCAGGAAGGCATTCAAGTCTGCATGGCGGATTAACTCGGCCATTCCAACCCGTTGCAACGGAATCGTTCCGGCATCGCAGCGCAGCGCCGCTGGATCGGAGTCGCCTGGTGCCTTGGCCGGGGCGATGCTGGGCGGCAGCGCGATGTGGTCGCCGTTGCGTAGACCCGGTTGCTGAGCCTGAGGAATGCAGTCGAACACCCGTGTGCCGTCATGCAGGCTGCTGATCACGGTCAGCCCGTTGTAGCGGTTGAACAGGTAGCGCTGCATCTCGGCGAATGCAATCGGGTCGGCGACCTTTGCGGTAGCGCTATGCGTGGCGTAAGTGATGTGCGCCTGAGTGTTCAGAAACTGCTTGAACTCGGCAGTGACCTGCGGAAACGCGCGCGATGCGGCGGCAGTGCTGTGGTGTACGGCATCGGCGTGGGCGTCTGTCACCGATGCCGTGGCAGATATGTGCGACAGCGGCGGCATCAGCGCATCGATACTGCGGTCGCGGGCGGGAGAGATCGACGGTGGGACGAGCGTGCTGGCGACGCCGGCAGGCGCCAATGAACAGACGACGAGCGCAGCGATGGTGCGGCCGATCAGCATCGGCCGGGTGGGATAGAAGGTCATGCGTAATTCCCCTTGCGCCGGAACGAGACTGCCTGCACGCGGCGGACGTGCAGTGCAGTGCCGTCATTGCGCAGGCCTGACGCTGCACGGTGGCATCCAGACCTGCGATGAGGGCGTGCGCATGCTAGCGGCTGCCACTGCGCACGCAGAAGCAAATATGCATTGCGTGATATCGCACACACGCAGAGCGCAATGCATTGCTCGGAGGCCGTGTCGAAAGTCACGCCCATCCGTGCAGACGACAGTTGCCGCTGCGCAAAGGTGCGTGAGGTCACGTCACTTCGGCATGGCTCTACTTACTTTTTCTGCAGTCTGATTGCCGCGCCGCCATTCGCTGCCAATGCCAACTGCAAGGTGTCGTTGCGGGTGAGTGTGCGGGTGTCGATCCGCACGTCGGTCGGAGCCTGGCCGTCGGCATAGATCGTCGCCGTCCAGCTGCCTTTGCCCAGGAACGACAGCGGCAGGGTCAGCGTGCGTGCCTGTTCGTTGGTCATCGCGCCCAGATACCAGTCCTTGCCGCTGCGCCGCGCCAATGCGATATGTTCGCCGATCGCACCGTCCAGGGCGCGGGTTTCGTCCCAGCTTGCCGGGACATCGCGCAGGAATTGAGCGGCCGGCACGTTTTCGTATTGCTCCGGGCTGTCGGCCACAACCGCGAACGGGCTTTCGTACACCACATACATCGCCAGCTGCTGCGCACGCGTGGTCATGACCTGCGGGGCGATGTGCTGCATCTTGAATTCGGCCGGGCGCACATTGCGGAAGCCGCCCGGGGTGTAGTCCATCGGCCCGAGCAACATGCGCGTAAACGGCAGCGTGAGGTTATGCGTGGCGGTGATGCGGGTGGTCCACTTGTTGTATTCCGCACCCAGCACGCCTTCCTGGGTCAGATAGTTGGGATAGGTGCGGGTCAGGCCGGTCGGGTGATACGCACCGTGCAGATCCACCAGCAGCTTGTGCTCGGCAGCCTTGCTCAGCAGGCGATGATAGAAGTCCACCATCTGCTGATCGTCGCGGTCCATGAAGTCGACCTTGATGCCCTTGATGCCGAGTTGCTGGTACCACGCCAGTGCGTCGTCCATATGTGCATCGAGCGCACGCCAGTGTGCCCACAGCCACAGGCCGACATCGCGCTTGCGCGCATAGCCGACCAGACCCGGCAGATCCAGTTGCTCCACCGGCCGGCGGATATCGGCGTCTGCGTTGTATTGGCCATCGCCGGTGCTGCCGTAATACCAGCCGTCATCGATCAGCATGTATTGCAGCTTCAACTGCTGCGCGTGGTCGATATAGCGCTGGATCGTGGCGGTATTCATGCCCGGGTTGGCCACCCCGCTGGCCAGATTGCCCGACCACCAGTCCCATGCCGACTTGCCCGCGCGCACCCAGCGCGCATCGAACGCCGGCGGTGGATTCAATGCGGAAATCAGGTTGGATTCGATCAGGCTGGCAGGCGTGTCGCCCAGCATGATCACCCGCCACGGCGTTGCGAAATCGCGCCCCTTGGCGTCGATGCTGACCGCCAGCCTGGGGTTGTCCAACTGTGGCGACAACCTGGCCGAGACGCCCAGGCTGCCATCGGCGCGGCCAGTGAGGTAGAGCCCGGCGTAATCGCGCAAGTTCGCTTCGGCAATCGCCAGCGTGGTGCCTTTGGCATCGGTCTGGCAGACCAGCGGCAACTCGAGCAGGTTGTGCGGGCGCAATCTGGACGCAGCGATGGCGTCGTACTCGCCCTCGTGGCTGGTTCCGAACCGGCCCAGATTCAAGCTCCAGCAGGGGTAGTCGCGTGGAAACGCAAAGCTGGTGAGTTCGTCGCGAATGCGCACCTCGCCAGCTTCCGGCAATACGTAACGCAGTGCCACACCGTCGTCGTATGCGCGTAGTTCGATGGTGAGCCGGCGTTGCTGTCGATCGGACAAGTGCACGCGCAGCGCGCGGTAGTGATCGCGGACCTGCTGCGTCTTGCCGACCTGCAAGGCAAACCGGCTGTCATGCGTTTCGGTGGTGCTGTCTTGCACGCGCATGTCGCTGCCGAGTTTGCCGGCGTTGCCCAGATCCAGCCCGAGCGGTGCGTCGTCGAGTACCAACGTGTTGCGGTACAGCACGCGATAGCTGGGCACGCCTCCCTCGCGCAGGGTGAATTCCACTTCGGTGCGTGCGTCGGGCGATTGCACACGCAGGCGCTGCGCGGTTGCGGGCGTTGCGATCAACCACAGCAATGCGCATGCCGCCGGTAGTGCGGACTGGATCAGGTTTCGCATGAGTCCCTCCTCCTGGGAGCGCCAACCCTAACGCAGAAAGGTTGTCGTCGATATCACCTTGGGGTAACGTTACCTCGCACCATGGCCGCTGAAACAGGGGCGGCAGCCACGGGCTGCATCACCAAGCGCGAGCGACGCACTGTCCGGATGGACGCTGGTCGCTTGCACGGACGTGGTGTGCACCGTTGCGTGGCAGTAGAGCTTGGGAGAGGCCTCTAATGCTGATGGTTCGCAAGGCGTTCCGCCGTGGAGCGCTGTGGTTGTTGTGTGGTTGCATGAGCTGGACTGCAGTGGAGGCTGCGCCCGCCGATGCGAATCCGCCGGGGCCTTACGATGTCCGCGTGCTCGCGGGCGGGATGGGACTGGCAAAGAAGCTCGCCGCCGATGCACCGCTGCTGGCCGCCAACGCGGACTGGAGCCTGTCGGCGTGGGTGCGCCCGTCGCGTGCGAGCACCGGGCCGGCCCTGATTGCCGGTGTCGGCGATCCCAAGGATGCAGGCCGCTACTTCGCGATCGATGCCGGCACGCTCGGCTTCGTGCAGGGTGCCGATAGCGTGCTCCGCAGCAAGCAGTCGCTACGCGCAGGCGAGTGGACGCAGGTGGCCGCCGTCGCCCGTGGCGGGCGTCTGACGCTGTACGCCAACGGCCGCCAGGTTGCCAGCGGTGCCGCCCGGCAACGTGCAGTGGCGCCGGTGCTGATGTTCGGCCCGCGCGAGCAACCGGGCGCCTACACGCAGCACTTCGGTGGCGAGATCGCCGGCTTCACCGCGCAGGCGCAGGCACTGGAGGCGGCCGCCGTCGCGCAGCTGGCCGCACACACGCCGGACCCGGCGCTGCAGCGCTTCGAGGATGCATCGCCAGCGTGGCAGGTGCAGGTCAAGCAGATGGCCGGGCAGGTAGCACCACAGGCGCCCGCAACGTTGCCGCGCAGTGCAGCGGCGTTTTCTGCGCCGGTGGCCAAGCCGGTGCCGAACGCTCCGGCATTGCAGCCGCTGGATGCCGCTGCCTGGCGGGTAGGCGCGTGGCAACTGGCTGCCGCGCCCGATCTCGGGCCCGCCACCGGCGCCACGTTGTCGCGTGGCGACACGGCCGTTGGCGGCGCCTGGCGTGTCGCCACGGTACCGGGCACGGTGCTCACCACGCTGGTCGATCGCGGCGTGTATCCGGATCCGGATATCGGCCTCAACAACATGGCCATTCCCGAATCGCTGAGCCGGCAGGACTGGTGGTACCGCAGCAGTTTCGATCTGCCCGCCGACGCGCAAGGCAAGCGGCTGGAGCTGCTGTTCAACGGCATCAACTATGCCGGCGAAATCTGGGTCAACGGCACGCAGGTCGGGCGCACGCGCGGTGCATTTGCACGCGGTCGCTTCGATGTCAGCAAGCAGCTCAGGCCCGGCCGCAATGTCGTCGCAGTGCGCGTATCGCCACCGCCGCATCCGGGCATTGCGCATGAGCAGTCCATGACCGCAGGCGTCGGCGAAAACGGCGGCGTGCAGGCGCTGGACGGGCCCACCTTCATCGCAAGCGAGGGCTGGGACTGGATTCCGGCCGTGCGCGACCGTAATGCCGGTCTGTGGCAGGACGTGCAGCTGCATGCCACCGGGCCGGTCACCATCGGCGACACCCAGGTGGTCACCGCGCGCCTGGCGCCGGATCACCGCCGCGCCGAGCTCGAAGTCAGCGTGCCGCTGCGCAACGACAGTGCTGCGCCCGTGCAGGGCACCGTGCAGTTGGCCATTGGCGATGTGCGCATCCAGCGCGAGGTCAACGTGCCGGCAGGCGGCACCACGCTCAAGCTCAGCGCCGCCGACACCCCGCAATTGATCATCGCCAACCCGCGCCTGTGGTGGCCCAACGGCTATGGCGAGCCGGCGCTGTACACCCTGCAGGTGGGGGTGGAGGTTGCCGGTGGGCACTCGGACACGCAGCAGTTGCGCTTCGGCATTCGCGAGGTCACCTACGAGTTGTCGCTGTTCGATGAGGATGGCGCGCTGCGGCGGGTGCTGGTGGATTTCAACAAGGCGCGCCTGCGTGGCGAGCGCATTGTGGATGCGCGCCACAGTGCAATCCGTCCCGTGCCCGGTGGCGATGCGCAATCGTTCTATCCCGGTGCCGCCGTGTCGCCGGCGGTCACACCACTGAAGGACGATGCGCTGGCGCCGTACCTGGCCCTGCGCATCAATGGCGTGCGCATCGCCGTCAAGGGCGGCAACTGGGGCATGGACGATTGGCGCAAGCGCGTATCGCGCGAGCGGCTGGAGCCGTACTTCCGGCTGCAGCGCGATGCGCATTTCAATGTGGTGCGCAACTGGGTGGGGCAGAACACCCAGAGCAGCTTCTTCGATCTGGCCGACGAGTACGGCATGCTGGTGCTCAATGACTTCTGGCAGTCCACCCAGAACTACAACATGGAGCCGGCCGACGCGGCGCTGTTCCTGGACAACGCGGCCGAGGTGATCAAGCGCTTCCGCAATCACCCTTCCATCGTGCTGTGGTTCGGCCGCAACGAAGGCGTGCCTGCCCCCATCCTCAACGAAGGCCTGGACAAGCTCGTGGCCGAACTTGACGGCACGCGCTGGTATACCGGCAGTTCCAATCAGGTCAATCTGCAGGGCAGCGGTCCGTACAACTACCGCGAGCCGGTGGGCTACTTCAACGCCTTGGCGCAGGGCTTTTCGGTAGAGGTGGGCACGCCGTCGTTTTCCACCCTGGAGTCGTTCAAGGCCTCGGTCCCGGCAGTGGGCGATCAGTGGCCGATCAGCGATGCCTGGGCGTACCACGACTGGCACCAGTCCGGGAATGGCGATACCGCCAGCTTCATGCGCTCGCTCACCGACAAGCTTGGTGCGCCCACCAGCCTGGAGGACTTCGAGCGCAAGGCGCAGCTGCTCAACTACGACACCCATCGTGCCATCTTCGAAGGCTTCAACGCGCAGCTGTGGACCAAGAACAGCGGGCGCCTGCTGTGGATGAGCCATCCCGCCTGGCCCAGCAACATGTGGCAGATCTACAGCCACGATTACGACACCCATGCCGCCTACTACGGTGTGCGCAACGCGGCTGAGATGCTGCATGTGCAGATGAACCTGCCGGGTCACGAGGTGGTGGTGGTCAACAACGCCACCGACCCGGTGCGCGGCTTGCGGGTACGGGCGGAGATCTATGGCACCAACGGTGCGCTGCTGCAGCAACGCGAACAAGCGGTCGATGCCGCAGCTGTTGCCGTCTCGGCACCGGTGATGCAGCTGGCGCCGTTGCTCAAGGACACCCACGGGCTGGGCTTTGTGCGCTTGCAGTTGCTCGATCGCGATGCGGTGGTGCGTTCGCGCAACTTCTATTGGGTAGCGCGCGATGCGGCTGCCATGCGCGGCCTGGATGCGCTGGCCGCGGTACCGGTGCAGCTCACCACGCGGCTGGAAGACGGCGCAGAGCCGGTGTTGCGTGCCACCGTGCGCAACCCCTCGCAGCAGGTGGCGCTCAACACCAAGTTGACCCTGGTGGATGCGCAGGGCCAACGCATCCTGCCGGCGTACTACAGCGACAACTACCTGAGCCTGGTACCGGGCGAGCAGCGCGAGGTGGAGATCCGCGTGCCATCGGCCGCCACCTTGCGTAACGCCACGCTGCAGGTGCGCGGCTGGAATGTCGAACCCTCAACCGGCGCTGCGAGCGGGCTTCCGTAGCCGCGCCGATACCTTGCCACGCCGTGCGCCGTGCACGGCGTTTGCACTGGCGCGCCACCCGGCGTGCCAGCCAACACCGCAGTGCCCCCCGGCATTGCCATTCGAAACGGTCGTGGATTGTCGTCATCCCTGGGAGGGGACCATGAACAAGCTGCATCGCAGTACCCGCCACACCCCGCTGGCCGCCGCGCTCGCGGTTGCACTCACCCTGGCGGCTGCACAGGCCGCCGCGCAGGACGCCGGTAGTACCCCGGGCGTCACCGAGTTGGACAAGGTCATGGTCAAGGGCGTGCGTGGCGCGCAGGCCGAGGCTATCGAGAACAAGCGCACCGCTGCGCAGATCATTGATTCGATCTCGGCCGAAGACATCGGCAAGCTGCCCGACGTCACCATCACCGACTCGCTGCAGCGCGTGCCCGGCGTCCAGATCCGGCGCTCGGCCGGCGAAGGCTCGCAGCTCAATATCCGCGGCATGCCCCAGGTGCAGACCACCATGAACGGTGAGCTGTATCTGAGCGCCGGTGGCGGTGACCAGTTCGGCCAGCCCAACATCGGTCGCGCGCAGCCGGACTTCGTCGATATTCCGCCGACCTTGTTCAGTGGCGTGGACGTCATCAAGTCGCCTACCGCCGCGGATCTGGATGGCGGCATCAGTGGCACGGTGTCGCTGAAGACGCGGCGCCCGTTCGAGCTGCCCGAAGGCTGGACCTTCAGCGGCCAGGCCGAGGGCTCCTACGGCGATCGCGTGCAGGAACTCAACGAGCTGTATTCGGGGCTGGCCAGCTTCCGCACCGAGCGCTGGGGCGCCTTGCTGGCGGTGTCGTATTCCGATGCCACGCTGGAGAACAAGCACCCCAGCGTGTATTCCAACGGCGCGCAGAAATCCACCGAGCAGAACGTGGGCTTCGACTTCAATGGCGATGGCCGTATCGGCAGCAATACCGATCCGTCCAACCTGCCGCGGGATTACTTCTACAACTGGGTGGCGACGGAACTGGACAACCGCAGCACCGATCGCCAGCGTACCGGCGTCAACGGCTCGTTCCAGTTCAACATCAACGACTCGTGGACGGTGCTGGCCGATGCGGCCTACACCAAGCTCGAAGACCAGGACACCTCGGTGGCCGCGCAGCTGCACACCGGCTGGGCGACCAACCAGTTGCAACCGGGGTCGGTGGTCGATTCCAACGGTGTGCTTGAATACGGCCAGTTCCGCTACAACCGGTTCCAGGCGCACTCGATGGCCGGCGTTGCCGATTCGGATTCGCTCAATACCAATCTGGAACTGCGTTTCGACGATGGCGGCCCGTTCCGTGCATCGTTCCGCTGGGTGCACGGCGATGCGCAGCGCACCTACGACGAAGCGCGTGCCGATGCGGTGGTGACGCGTGGCGACCAGATCACGCGTGCCGGTGGTGTCACCCAATGGGCCAATGCCAACGGCCTGCCCACGGTGGATGCCTCGGTGGATTTCCGTGGCACCTACCCGGCGGTCAACCTCGGCACCGACGTGTCCAATCCGGACAACTGGCAGCTGATGTCCACCTGGGCGCAGGGCAACAAGATCGAAGCGACGATGGACGCCTTCCGCGCCGACGGCACCTTCGAGTTCGATGAAGGCGTGGTGCGCGGCTTCCAGTTCGGCGTTCGCTATGGCGAGCGCGAGGTCAAGCTGGACACCTATCGGTACCTGTCGCCGGTGTCCACCAGCTGCGCCGATCCCAACCGTTCGCTGTATTACTTCAAGGACCCGCTGATCGTGGACACCTGCAGCGGTGTCTCGGAAGCGCGCCTGCTGCCGTTCAATTCGATTCCCGGCTACTGGGCGTACTTCAACGACTTCGATCCGCTCAAGGTCACCGGCCTGGGCAGCCAGGGCTTGCCGGCAATCAACCCGCAGGTCATGAAGGACCCGGTGGCGTATCTCAACAGCCTGTATCCGGGCAACGTGGCGTACCAGCAGGCTGCCGACTCGTACAAGGTCACCGAGAAGAGCACTGCAGCGTACTTTCTTGCGAACCTGGAAGGTGGCACCGGCACTGCGGTGCCGTGGACGGCCAACATCGGCGCACGCATCGTGCAGACCAAGCTGGCGATCGATCAGTACCTGAGCAGCGGCAATGTGTTTATCGGCAACGTGGAATGGAATGGCGTCAGCCCGGCGATCGGGACCAACCGTTTGAACCGTCAGTACACCGACGTGCTGCCCACCGCCAACCTGTCGCTGGACATCACCGACGCGCAGAAGCTGCGCTTTGCCTACAACAAGGCTGTCGCGCGTCAGGACCTGCCCGATCTGGGTCGCGGCCTGGTCAGCTTCTATGCCGTCAACGGCACCCCGCCGCGCAACCCGGCGCTGCCCTCCGATGCGGTGCTTTTCCTCAACGGACGCTCGGGTAACCCGGATCTGGATCCGTACCGCGCCACCAACTACAACGCCTCGTGGGAATGGTATTTCTCCGACGCGTCGTTGATCAGCGTGGGTGCCTTCCTGATCGATGTGAAGTCGTTCCCGACCACGGTGACCAACATCGAGCCCCAGCCCGACGCCGATGGCGTGGTGCGGCTGGGCGGCCCGGTGGAGCGCATCGTCAACGGCGGTGGCGGCAAGATCAAGGGTTTCGAAATCGGCTACCAGCAGGCGTTCGACTTCCTGCCAGGCTGGTTGAGCGGGTTCGGCACCAACATCAACTACACCTTCTCCGACGCCGACACCGACAACACCGATATCGAAGGCAATACGTTGCCCATCGGCGACAACTCCAAGCATCAGGCCAACGCGGTGTTGTGGTACCAGAAGGACAAGTTGCAGGCGCGTGTGGCCTATAACTGGCGCAGCAAGCGCTTCAGTCAGGTCAACAGCGGTGCGTGGGGCGATGAGCTGGCCATCTGGAACGACGACGTCGGCTACCTGGACGCCTCCTTCAGTTACGACGTCAACGATCACCTGACGCTCTACGCGCAAGCCACCAACCTCACTGGCGAAAGTGAGCGGCGTTACGCGCAGTGGACCAACCACTATTACGACCAGAACATCTTCGAGCGTCGTTACTACGCCGGCCTGCGTCTGCGCTTCTGATGTGACGGTTTGATGCGATGTACCAATGTGCGACACGGCGCACCCCTGCGCCGTGTCGCACATGGTTTTCTGTTTCTCCCTCTCCAAGCGGTCATTGCGCTTTCTTCCCGTCACCGGTTTACCGGTGTTGCAGTACGCCCGACGGCAACGTTGGGTACCCTCCCATTCGGCCGCATCGTCGGGAAGCGATGTGGCCGTTTTTTTTGTGCGTAATGGCACATCCATTTGTGTAGTACTGCCTGCTGTTGAAACTCGGTCGCGGGCAGTGGCTGGATCTGTGTGCAACCGCAATGTTTGACGATTGCTTATGCTTGTTATGCAGCGTAGTTTCCGCATGGCGAACCCGACCCCCCGGTTCGCAGGCACAGCTTCCCATGCTGATCGCTCATTCGCTCCCTGGAGATACTCCGCACATCACGGTGGCCAGCATCGCAAGGATGATCGCGTTGCGAGCGCGCTAGCCGCCAAATCCGAGGTCTTGGGTGCTGTCCTCAGAGACAAACAGGCCATTGGCCTGCGTTTCTGCCTGGGCATCATCAACGTAATGCCATGCAAATGCTCTTCGGCGGGACGCCGACGGAGCGTGTTTGAGTGGCTCCAGCTATCTCCGATGGGTGCCCCGACAAAGGAAGAACGCAAGCCAAAGACAGGCAGTGCTGCAGTGAATCGGCATAAACACCATCCAATAAAACCAGGTGAATATCATGAATTCCAGCAAGGGCATCCATCGTCACGTCAAGCGCGCCATGGCGTTATCGCTGTTGGCATTGAACCCGATGGTCGTGGCGACGGTCTGCGCGCAGGCCCACGTCGATAATCCATTCGTTGGTGCCACCGGTTATGTCAATCCGGATTACGCCAAGAAAGTCGATGCATCGATCGGGAAGATAAAGGGCGTTCCGTTGAAGGCCAAGATGGGCGTGGTCAAAACCCTGCCGACCGCAGTGTGGCTGGATCGTATTGCGGCAATCGCCGGTGGTTCGCAAAATGCCGGGCGGCTCGGTCTGAGGGGGCATCTGGATGCGGCGCTGGCGCAGAAAAAGGCCAATACGCCGATTACTGCCAGCTTCGTCATTTACGATCTACCCGGGCGCGATTGCCATGCGCTGGCGTCCAATGGTGAATTGCCGCTCACGCCCGCCGCGCTGGAGCGTTACAAGAAGGAATATATCGATGTGATTGCGGCCATCTTTGCCGATCCCAAATATAAAGATATCCGCATCGTCAATGTCATTGAGCCCGACAGCCTGCCCAATCTGGTCACCAATTTGAATGACATGCGCTGCGCGCTTGCCAATTCGACCGGGATCTACGAAGAAGGCATCAAGTACGCGCTCAATAAACTGCACGCGATACCCAATACCTACAATTATCTGGATATCGGCCACTCCGGCTGGCTGGGCTGGGACAGCAACCGCGGCCCGTCCATCTCGCTGTATACCCGGGTGGTGCAGGGGACGAATGCGGGTCTGGCAAGCGTGGATGGCTTTGTCACCAATACCGCCAACACCACGCCGCTGAATGAGCCGAATCTGCCCAATCCCGAGTTGAGCGTGAATGGTCAGCCGATCAAGTCGGCGAAATTCTACGAATGGAATCCGTATTTCGACGAGACCGATTTCACCCAGGCCCTGTACAACGGATTTGTCAGCGCGGGTTGGCCCAGCACGATCGGCTTCATCATCGATACCGGCCGTAACGGCTGGGGTGGTCCGAATCGCCCGACCAGCGCCTTCGGTAGCGACATCAATTCGTACGTCAATACCGGCCGCATCGATCGCCGCCTGCATCGCGGCAACTGGTGCAATCAAAGTGGCGCAGGCATCGGCGCACTTCCGACCGCCGCGCCGGGCCCGCATCTGGACGCGTATGCCTGGGTCAAGCCGCCGGGCGAGTCCGATGGGTCCAGCACCCTGATTCCGAACAACGAGGGCAAGGGCTTCGACCGCATGTGCGACCCCACGTACACCACGGCCGATGGCGTGTTGACCGGCGCGCTCGCCGGTGCGCCGATCTCCGGTGCATGGTTCCATAACCAGTTCATCGAACTGGTGAACAACGCGTACCCGGTCATCGCAACTGCCAGCACCGCGGTGGCCACCGCGGCAGCGGTCGCCGCGCCGAGCGCAACGCGCGGCCTCACCGCCGCCGTCGGCGACAGCCGGGTCAGGCTGAGCTGGTCGCCAGTGGCCGGCGCTACCAGCTACACGGTGCAGCGGCGTGCCGGTGGAGCCGGTGCATTCACTACGGTGGGTGCCAATGTCGCAGCGGCATCGTATGTCGATCAATCGGTCAGCAATGGCGCCGACTACGACTATGTGGTGACTGCAAACAGCGCGGCAGGAGCGAGCGCCCCGTCAGCTGTCGTGCGAGCCAAGCCGAACAGGTGACGCGGCAGGCGCACCCAGCGTGCCCGCATCGCCGATCCTGAGGTCTGCGATGGCGTCCACTGCAAGGGTGCTACCGCTGTGTCGCTGATGTTGTGTAAATGTCCCCGGCAGCCACTCGGCTGCCGGGGATACCGCAGGTGCGGTTGGCCCGTTACCTCGCTCGATCGTTGGTCTGTCTGCGCATAGACCGAGCAAGAGGCGATACGGATCCAACACCATACCGATTCTGTCTCTATGAACCACCCGTATCGCACCAATGACGCCTTGCTCGTAAATTCATTGGCATGTGTCGCCACGAGGGCCAGTGCGATGATTCCGGGCAGCAGTATCTTCTTTGATGACATTGCGTCGCTGCGGCGCGCGCGGCACTGCCGGTGCGGTGGCTACCCCTTTGGCGGGGCAGCCGTCGAACCGCGTTTGACCAGGGTGTATTTCATCACCTGATGCACCCCGTGGGCGGCATCGCCCTTGCGCCGTTGCCGAATGGCGTCGGCAAGCAACGACACCGCTGCACGGCCCATCGCGGTGACCGGTTGATGCACGGTGGTGAGTTCCGGCCAGATGGTGGTGGCGACCGGTGTGTCGTCGAAGCCGGCCACCGACACGTCTTCGGGCACGCGCAGGCCCAGACCATGCGCCACCGCCACCGCTGCGGCAGCCATGTCGTCGTTGCTGCAAAAGATCGCAGTGGGTGGGTGCGGCTGCGCCAGCAGGCTACGCGCTGCGAGCAGACCGGAGTGGTAGGTAAACAGCCCCTCGGCGATCAACGCGTCGGTGATCGGCAGGCCGGCGGCCTGCAGGCTGTCCAGGTATCCGTTGGCGCGCAGCGCGCTTGGGGTGTGTTTCGGGTCGCCCTTGATCAGCGCGATACGGCGATGCCCGAGCTCGATCAGGTGCGCGACGATGGCGCGTGCGGCCTGATAGTCGTCGATGCGCACCGAGCTGATTTGCGCCATCGGCGCGCCGCTGGCCACGGCCACCACCGGGATGCCGCGCGCATCCAGTTCGGCAATGGTCTGGCGCGAATCGCACAGTGGCGGCGGCAGGATCACCCCATCCACGCCGGCGGCGAGCAGGCGTTCGGTCGCTGCGCGCTGGCTGCGGATGGCGCCGCATTTTTCCACCAGCACTTGGCTGCCGTTGAGGCTGCTCTGCTCCAGCAGCCCGAGCATGAATTGATTGAGGTAGGCCGCACTGGGATTGCTGTACAGCACGCCGATGCGCAACAGGCCGCTGGTACGCAGCGAGCGGCCTGCAAGATTGGGGCGGTAGCCCAGCGCCTGCACCGACGCTTCCACACGCGTGCGCATGTCCTGGCCGACATGCGGATGCCGGTTGATCACGCGCGATGCGGTCATCGGTGACACGCCTGCATGTTTGGCGACGTCCAGCAACGTCGCCGCGTTGTTTGCACTGCGTTGCCGCTTGGCCACCATCGTGTGTGCTCGTCCTGGAGTAGAAACGCCAACGCCGTGCTGCGTTCCCAGATTACTCGTTCGGCGGTTGCACAGACTTTGCGCGGCTGCCGAAATCGCCATCTGCCTCGGCTGCCAGATAGGCGAACACGGTGTAGGCGGCCACGTTCTGCGCGAGCGCCTTTGGGTCGATCTTGTCCAGCGTGTCGTCGGCGGTGTGGTGCAGGTCGAAGTAATCGGTGCCGTCCTGCGCCAGCCACGCCCAGGCGCCGCCCTTGGCGGAAATCGGCCCCACATCCGGACCGGGGCCGCCCTTGTCCGGCGTATACGCGATGCCCAGTGGTGCCAGCACCTCGGCAATCTGCTTGGTCGCGGCACGCGAGTCGTCCGGGGCGGCAGAGCCGGTGTTGAACGCATAGATGCGCCCGGCGCCGAAGTCGCTCTCTGCGCCAATCTGATGCAGCGCCAGGTCCTTGGCATCCCTGCCGTGCGCGGCGGCATACGCCTTGCCGCCGTACAGGCCTTGCTCTTCGTTGGCAAAGGCCACGACACGAATCGTACGCTTGGGTGCCTGCTTGAGCTGGCCGATCAGGTGGCCGGCAGCCATGGTGATCGCCACGCCGGCACCGTCGTCGATCGCACCGGTGCCCAGATCCCACGAATCCAGATGCCCGCCGATCACCACCACTTCCTTGGGCTTGCTGCGCCCGGTGATCTCGCCGATGACGTTGTACGAGGTGGCCGTGCCGTCCCAGCCGCAGTCCAGCGCCAGCCGCAGGCGCGTCGTGCCCAGCGCAGCGAGGCGAGCCAGTTGGTTGGCATCGGGTACCGACAGCGCCGCGGCCGGCACCGGCGTCAGGCCGTCATCGAAACGGGTGATGCCGGTATGCGGCACCCGGTGCGAGTCGGTGCCGGCCGAGCGCATCACAAATCCAATTGCGCCCTTGCGAATCGCTTCCGACGGCCCTTTGCTGCGCACGGCACCGCCATTGCCGTAATCCTTGCCGTCGCGCGCCTTGACCATCTGGTAGTCGACGAATGCGATCTTGCCGGCCAGCGATCCGGCCGGCGCGGCCTGCAGTGCGGCCAGGTTTTCAAACCGCACCACCTCGCCTTCGACCGTGCCGCCGGGGCTGCCGCCCAGCGCGGTGACGGTCAGTGGCTGCGCGTGCGCGCCGACGACCGCCGCATGTTCGCTGCGGCGTTCCCACTTGGGAAAGCTCACCGGCTCGGTCCACACCTTGTCGAAGCCCAGCGACTGGAACTTGGCCTTGGCCCAGGCCACCGCACGCGGATCTGCTTCGCCGCCGGCAATGCGTGGGCCTACTTCGGTGGTGAGCGATTGCACCACCGCAAAGCCGGTGTCATCGGCCAGGGCCTGCTCGCGCAACTGCGCCGCGGTGCGCAATGCGCTGTCGGAAATGCTGGTCTGTGCGGCGAGCGCGCAGGAGCAGGCGAGTAGGGCAGAGATGGCAACAGCGAGGCGACGCATGCAGGACGCTCCAACGACGAGGGGACCCTGAGCTTATCAGCGCAAGGTCCCCGGTCGGCGTGCGAAAAGTCATCCCTGCGCGCGAAGCGCGCGTTGGTTGCGTCCGCTTACAGCGCGCCTGGCGTCTTGAGCGTGTCGGTCTTGAGCGAGTCGCGAATCTCGCGCAGCAGCAGCACTTCTTCGCTCGGGCCCTTGGGCGCGTCGGGCTTGCGATGGCTCAGGCGGTTGATCAGCTTGACCACCAGGAAGATCGCAAACGCGATGATCACGAACTGCACCACGGTGTTGATGAAATCACCGTAGCCGACCACCACCGCCGGAATCTCCTTGCCGGTGGCATCCACTTCCGCAGGCTTGAGCACCCACGCCAGGCGTGAGAAATCCACATTGCCGATGGCCCAACCGATCGGCGGCATGATGATCTTTTCCACCAGCGCGGTGACGATCTTGCCGAACGCCGCACCGATGACCACACCGACAGCCAGGTCGATGACATTGCCGCGCATCGCGAATTGCTTGAATTCGCTGACCATTCCCATATCGCACTCCTGATGCGGACGCGGACCAACTGCCGCAGCCCGATCGTAGCCCGGCCGATGTCAGCCCGCGATGATGCCGTGGCGTTCGGCGACGTTTTCCAGGCGAGCACTGAACTGATCACCCGGCAGCAGCGGGCCGACGCCGGCCGGCGTGCCCATGAAGATCAGATCGCCCGCACGCAGTGCATACAGCTTGGACAGCTCGTGCAAAATCTCCGGCACGTTCCAGATCATCTGGTCCAGCAACGATTGCTGGCGCACCTGTCCGTTGACCTCCAGCGACAGATTCAGCGCCTCCAGCGCGCCGACTTCGCCGGCATGCACCAACTCGCTGACCGGTGCGGAATGGTCGAAGCCTTTCGCGATATCCCACGGCAGGCCCTTGGCCTTGGCAGCGGCCTGCAGATCGCGGCGGGTCAGATCCAGGCCCACGCCATAACCGTAGATCAGGCGCTCGGCCTGCTCCACCGGCAATTCGCCCTCAGGTGCATCGCTGCCCAGCGCCACCACCAGTTCCACCTCGTGATGCAGCTCCCTGGTACCGGGCGGATAGGGGATCTGGTCGCCGTGACCGACCACGATGGCATCGGCAGGCTTCATGAAAAAGGTCGGCTGACCGCGTTCGGCCTTGGACGCCGGCGCACTGGCGCCCATCTCGCGCGCGTGGTCGGCGAAGTTACGCCCCACACAATAGATGCGGTGCACCGGAAAGCTGCCGCCACCCACCACCGGAATGCGCGGAACATCGGCGGCGGGAATCACATCGTGGGTCATGCGCGCATCCTCGAACGGGGGACGCGTGAGTCTAGCCGCTCGGCTGTGTACGACGGAACCTTCACTGCTGAAACGCGCTTGGACGGTGGCCCGCACGGCGAGGACCCAACATGTTCAGGCCCCGCAATGCAGAACGGCATGTGCGAGCACATGCCGATGGAGGTAGCGGGGTTTCATTCCCGCGGCCAGACGATGCGGGATGTACAGCGCAAGCGTGTGGACGCTCAGTGCGACATCGGCAACGCGGGCTTGCGTACCACGCGGTACTCGGCATCGACCACGCGCGCCTGCTGCGGGGGGCTACGGTGCGACTTGCTCAGGACCTTCCAGGCAATACCGCCCAGTATCATGGCCGCGCCGACAAACACGCTGAAGAAGATCAGCACCGCAAGAATCGCCAGGCCTGCCAGGCCGGCAGCAACGCGCACCAATGGGTGACGCGGCTTGCGGGGCGCAAACAGGGAATGGAGGTTGCCGTATTGGAACAAGCGTGCAGGCATGGCGGTGGGCTGCCGGGCAGGAAACAAGCGCGAAGTATCGTTGCGGTTTCATGTCATTGAGTGAAAACTTCGTTAATCCAACGCCAGTTTTGTTAAACGCATCACATGTGGCGCGACGACCGAGGTCTGCCGTAGCCAAGGTGTACGAGTTACCGTCCGGTCCTGCGGGCACTCACGCCCGGCACGCAGCGCGCCGACGCGCGCGCAGTCGCATGCCACAATCGGCGGCCACTCTTACCTCTTTCAGGTCTATGTCCTCGTCTTCCTCGACCACACGCATCGCGTTGACGCAGATTCCCGATGCCGGATTGCTGGAAGTCGAAGCAGCGTTGGGCGAGGGCACCGAGTCGCTGGTGGTGTATCGCCAGGGCCTGCAGGTGCGCGCGTGGTTGAACATCTGCCCGCACGCCGGCCGCCGGCTGGACTGGGCACCGGGGCAGTTCCTCACGACCAAGGATGGCCACCTGGTCTGCGCAGCCCATGGCGCCGCGTTCGAGCTTGATGCCGGCGAATGCATCAGCGGGCCCTGTCGCGGGCAGTCGCTGGTAGCGGTGCCGGTGCGTGTCGAGGGCGAGCAGGTGGTGCTGGGGTAGCGCTGCACCAGGTGCGTGAGCGCTGGCAACTGGCGCACGCAGGGATGCGCCGCTGCATTGCAATGCTGTTCAACGCGACGGTGTCGCGCAGTGGGCGTTACTGCGGGCTTGGCTGCGATATGCCCGCGCCATCGAAGCAGAGCGCCAGCATCATGGCCTTGGGCCCGGCTCTAACGCGCCGCCCACCAGAACATCAGGTTGATCATCGACACCATCACCACGATGTAGATCAGCGACAACGGTGCGCCCACGCGCCACAGCTCGCGCGGTTGATAGTTGGCCGGGCCGGCCACCATCGAGATCACCGGGTTGGAGGCGGTCATCAGATTGTTGGATGCCGACAACGCCACGATCAGCGCAAACGCCGTCGGGTTGCCATTGGCGGCCAGCGCCAGATTCACCGCAATCGGCACCATCACGATGGTCGCACCCACATGGCTGATCACCAGCGAGAACGCGGTGGTCAGCAAGGCCAGGCTGATTTCCAGCGCCCAGACCGGGATGCCTTCGGGCAGCCGGTCGATGGTGTGGCCGGCCACCCAGGCCGCGGTGCCGCTGCTGTCCATCGCCCAGCCGAGCGGGATCAGCCCGGCCATCATGAAGATGGTCTTCCAGTTGATCGAGGCGTAGGCCTCGTCCATGCGCAGCACGCCGCTCACCAGCATGCAGGCCACGCCGGTCATCAGCGTCAGCGCCACCGGCAGGCGCGAGGTCAGTGCGATCAAGATGGTGAAGGCGAAGATCGCCATCGCGATCTTGAACTTGTGGGGGCGCTGCTCGCCTTTCGGGAAGTCGGTGACCGGCACGAAATCGCGGCTTTCCGCCGCCTGCGCCAGGTCCTGCCAGATGCTGTGGAACACCAGCATGTCGCCGGCGCGCAGCGGCACGTTGCGTACGTCCTCGCGGATGACCTGCTTGTCGCGGTTGATCGCCAGCAGGCTGATGCCGGCCTGCTTGCGCAGCCGCAGCTCGCCGGCACTCTTGCCGATCAACCGCGAGTTGGGCGGGATCAGCGCCTCGGAAATGCCTGCAAGACTGGGGTTGAACAGGTCGCCCAGGTTGCGCAGCCGCGAGGACATGCGCAGGAAGTGGTTCTGCGCAAAATCGTTCACCTCCTGGCGCGGCCCCATGGCGCCGAGCACGCTGCCCACCCAGATGCGCATGTCCGCCGGAGGGGCCAGGCGGGTGTCGTTGCCAGTCTTCAGGGCCAGCAGCAACGGCGCGTCATGGATGGCCTCGGCCTCGCCAAGAGTCATGCCGACCAAGGGGCTTTCGGCGGTCACGGTGAGTTCGAACACGTCGCCGTCGATGCCGTAAGTCTTGGCGAAATAGCTTTCGGTGCGCGAGGGCGTGACGCCTTCGTTGATCAGGCGTTCTTCTTCGATCAGCTTGCGGTCGCCGTAGAAGCGGAAGTACAGCAGTGCGGCGATCAGCAGCGCCACACCGATCGGCAATGGCGCAAACATGGTCAACGGTTCGATGCTGGCCATGCCCGAGGGCAGGTTGTTGTTGGCCGAGACCAGCAGGTCGTTGAGCAGGATCAGCGGCGAATTACCCACCATGGTGAGCGCGCCGCCCATCACGATCGCCGCGGCGATCGGCAACAACATGCGCTGCAGGGTGAGCCCGGTACGCGCGGCCAGCCGCGAGGCGACCGGCAGATACAGGGCCATCACCGACGGGTTCTGCATGAACGACGAATTCAAGCCGGAGATGGCCAGCGTCATCATCATCAGGCGCTGCTCGCTGCCGTGCGAACGCCGCAGCAGCCAGGTGGCCAACCGGTTCAATGCACCGGTGCGCTCCAGCCCCGCGCCAAGAATGGTGGTGGCGATGATGCTCATCACCGCATTACCGGAAAAACCACCAAACAGTTCTTCCGGCGCCACCAACCCGGTGACGCCGAGCACTACCAGCACGATCAAGGCCACCACGTCGGCGCGGATGCGCTCGAACAGGAACATCGCCATCGTGAAACCGACCAGCCCGAGGACGAGCTTCATATCGTTGGTCAGCGTCAGCGCGGTGTCCATTGGGGGCCGGGATTCGTGATTCGGGAGTGGGGATTCGTTGAGCTGCTGCGGCGTCGAGTGTGCGGGAAGGCGCCGTTACGAATCCCCAATCCCGATTCCCGAATCCCTGTCATAAACCAGATCCCACACGCCGTGCCCAAGCTTCTGGCCGCGGGTTTCGAAGTGGGTCTGCGGGCGCCAGGCGGGGCGTTCGACGTGGCCGCGCGGGCCGGCGCGGTTGACCAGGCCCGGTGTGGCGTCGAGTACGTCCCACATCTGCTCGGCGTAATCGGCCCAGTCGGTGGCCGCGTGCAGGCGGCCACCCTCGCGCAGCTTGCGCACCATCAGCTGCACGAATGCCGGCTGGATCAGGCGACGCTTGTTGTGGCGCTTCTTGTGCCACGGGTCGGGGAAATAGATGCGCACCTCGTCCAGTGCGCCATCGGCGATCTCGTGTTCGAGCACTTCCACCGCATCGTGGTGATACAGGCGCACATGCGTGCTGCCGTCCTCGTCCAGCGCGTTGAGCAGACGGCCCACGCCGGGCGCATGCACCTCGATGCCGATGTAATCGCGGCTGGGGTCCTGCTGCGCGGCGAAGCGCAACGCCGCACCATTGCCGAAGCCGATTTCCAGCACCTTGGGCGCGTCGCGTCCGAACGTGGCAGCCAGATCGCGCGGGGCACCGGTGTAGTCCAGCCCGAAACGCGGCCACAACTCATCGAACGCACGCTGCTGCGCAGGCGTGAAGCGGCCCTGGCGCAGCACGAAGCTGCGCACCTGTCGGCGGCCTTCTTCGATGGTGAAAGGTTTGGGCGGCATCTTGGCGCCGTCGCTGGTGAAGGGGTCAGTCATGAATTAAGTCATCAGCAAAACGAAAGCCCCTCTTCCACCGGGGCGAGGAGGCACAGCGTGCGCGCCGTGGGCGCGCGTGCCTGGGAGCGCCCGCGACGCAGGCGCGGCCCGGGGGTCCGGTGAGGGTACGGCGTGAGGGGGGCGCTCGCAGCAACGCGCGATCTGGCAGCGGTCATATCCGGCACTCCGTACTGCCAATCATTGCGCCTCGGCCCCAATGTCAACGCAGACCACCCACTCATCCAATCACACCATCCACCGGGCTCGATGCCGATGCATAGCGCTTGCGCGGAATCCGCCCGGCCAGAAACGCTTCGCGCCCGGCCTCGATCGCCTTGCGCATCGCGCTGGCCATCAGGATCGGGTCACGCGCGCCGGCAATGGCGGTGTTCATCAACACGCCGTCGCAGCCCAGCTCCATCGCGATCGCCGCGTCCGAGGCGGTGCCTACGCCTGCGTCGACAATGATCGGCACTTTGGCGTTCTCGATGATTTCCAGCAGGTTGTACTTGTTCTGGATACCCAGGCCGGAGCCGATCGGCGCGGCCAGCGGCATTACCGCTACGCAGCCGATCTCTTCCAAGCGCTTGGCCAGGATCGGGTCGTCGGAGGTATAGACCATCACCTCGAAGCCATCGGCCACCAGCTGCTCGGCGGCCTTGAGCGTCTGCACCACATCCGGATACAGCGTGCGCTCGTCGCCCAGCACTTCCAGCTTGGTGAGGTTATGGCCGTCCAGCAGCTCGCGTGCCAGCCGGCAGGTGCGCACCGCGTCGTCGGCGGTGTAGCAGCCGGCGGTGTTGGGCAGCAGCGTGTAGCGCTCCGGCGGCAGCACGTCGAGCAGGCTGGGCGCGTTGGGGTCCTGGCCGATGTTCACCCGGCGGATGGCCACCGTCACGATCTCGGCCGCGGCGGCCTCGGTGGCCAGGCGGGTCTCGTCCAGATCCTTGAACTTGCCGGTGCCGGTCAGCAGGCGCGAGCGATAGCGTTTGCCGGCGATGACCAGCGCATCAGAGGGGGCGGAATTCGTCATTCGGCAATTATCACCGATCGGGCGCGGATGCGCCGGCCGCGCGGGGCATCAACCGCCGCCCAACGCGTGCACGATCTCCACCACATCACCCTCGCGCAACACATGCTCGGCGTGCCGCCCGCGCGACACGATTTCGCCATTGACCTCCACTGCCACGCGTCGCTGGGTCAGGCCTTCCTGTTCCAGCAGGGCGGCCAGCGGCAGGTGGTCGGGGAGCGAGCGCGGGGCGCCGTTGAGTCGAATGTTCATGTCATCATTGTTGCATCGCGCGCCGTCAGGGCGCGCGTTTTTGCGTTATGCGGCGATGCAGCGTGAGCGCGGGCGGCGAGGGTGAAACCATTGCCATTCGCCGGCGTACGTATGCAGGCCGGTCCGGTCCCATCCACTTTCAAGCAGGCACTCCCATGGCTTCAACACTTCGCCCGATCCGCTCCCTGATGGCGGTCGCCATCGCTATCGCGGCCACCCCGGCCATGGCCGAGCAGGCCTTCGACCAGACCGTGTTCTTCGGTGACAGCCTCACCGACAGCGGCTACTACACCCCGTTGCTGCCGGCTGCTTCGCGCCCGGTCACCGGCAAGTTCACCACCAACCCGGGTTGGGTGTGGGCCGAATATGTCGGCGACCACTTCGGCACCAATGCTGCGCCCAACGGCAATGGCCAGACCGGCGACAACTACGCTGCCGGCGGCGCGCGCATCCAGGCCAGCTCGGTCAGCGCACTCGGTGCCGCGCCGTCGGTGACCAGCCAGATCAACACCTATCTCACCGCCAATGGCGGCCGCGCCAACCCGAACGCGCTGTACAGCGTGTGGGGTGGCGCCAACGACCTGTTGGCCGCAGCTACCGTGCCGGCACAGGCACAGGCCATCATTGGCAGCGCGGTCACCGCCCAGGTGGGCGCCGTGGCCACGCTGCAGACTGCCGGCGCGCGCTACGTGATGGTGCCGACCATTCCCGATATCGGCATCACCCCGCGCTTCCGCGCCGGCGGCGCAGCCGCCATGGCCCAGGGCACCGCAGCGGCCACCACCTACAACACCGCGCTGTTCAACGGGCTGCAATCGGCCGGCCTGCGCGTGATCCCGCTCGACACCTTCCACATGCTGCAGGAAATCGTCGCCGCGCCGGGCACCTTCGGCTTCACCAACGTCACCAACACCGCCTGCAACCCGGCACTGCAACTGCCGGCCTGCAACCCGACCAGCCTGGTCGCCGCCAACGCACCGACCACCTACGTCTTCGCCGACGGCATCCACCCGACCACGGCGGTGCACCAGATCCTGGGCGAGTACGCGATTTCGCTGCTGGAAGCGCCGCGCCTGCAGCAGGTGCTGACGCACTCGGCGCAGGCCGGTGGCCGCGCCCGTGCCGATCAAGTGGCCTGGCATCTGGACGGCAAGCCGGACGCCGACGGGCTGCGCTGGTGGGGCAGCGTGCGCGGCGACATGCAGCGCTACGACCACGCCGACCTGTACGACGGCATGGCCCCGGCCGGCCTGTTCGGCGTGGATTGGACGGCCGGCGACCTGGTGTTCGGCGGCTTTGCCGGCTTCGGCCGCATGGACGCGGACTTCGGCAACCGCAGCGGCAGCTTCAAGCAGGACGACACCACCCTGGGTGGCTTCTTCGGCTGGTACACCGGCCCGGTGTGGGTCAACGCCCAGGTCAGCTACAGCTGGCTGAGCTACGACGTGGACCGTGAAGTGCAACTGGGGCCAGCGACCCGCGTGCACAGCGGCTCGCCGGACGGCAGCAATCTCACCGCCGCGCTCAACGCCGGCTATTCGCTGGGCGAAGGCAACGTCAAGTACGGCCCGGTGGCCGGCCTGACCTGGCAGAAGATCAAGCTCGACGGCTATACCGAAAGCGACGCCAGTGCCACCGCGCTGGGCTATGCCGACCAGGATATCGACTCGCTGATCGGCCGCGTCGGCTTCCAGGTACGCCTGGACGGCGCCGCGATCAAGCCGTACCTGCAGGCGACCTACGACCACGAGTTCAAGGACGGTGGCGAAGCCAGCGCCTGGCTGCAGTCGATGCCGGAAGTGGGCATGTACACCGTCCCGGGCCAGAACTTCGACCGCAACTACGCCACCGTGGTGCTGGGCGCGCGCACCGGCCTGTGGGGCCTGCAGAGCAACATCGGCCTGAGCACCACCACCGCCCAGCGCAGTGCCCGCGATGCGACGCTGTTCGTGAACTTCAGCGGCAATTTCTGAGCCACGCCGAACCGCTGCAGGCAGCACCTTGCAAGACACGAGGGCCGGGCAACCGGCCCCCGTCACGTCTGCGCATTGCGCCCGATGCCTACACCCGCCTAAACTCTCCCAACGCCGTGCGGGCGTAGCTCAATGGTAGAGCTGTAGCTTCCCAAGCTACTGACGTGGGTTCGATTCCCATCGCCCGCTCCAGAGCTTCTACTCAGTCCTTAACCGCTTGATTGAGTTGGGTATTTTGGCCGATTGATGATTCCGAGCGATGCCCCTTGAGGTATCAATCGAGGTATCAATCTTGCCCAAGCCTCTGATGATGTCGCGCTCGGCCGGCCTGTATGCGCGCTTCTTTGTTCCCACCGATCTTCGAGCCTCGATTGGCTCGCGTTACCTTGTCCGGTCGCTGGGAAACCGTCGTGGGGACCACGCCAGGCTGGCGGCCGCCACGATGGGGATGGCACTATCGATGGCATTCGATGCCATGCGGAAAGGGATGACCGTGGATCTGGAAGAACTGCTGGAAAAGGTTCGCAGTGGGGACATCAAAGAGCTGACCCTGAAAGATGTGACGCTGCCGGACGGCACGCGCATCGCTCAGGCGCAGTTGGACAATCCTGCTGATGCCGGGATCTTCGGAGACCTGATGGTGCGGGCGCGGCAGACAGAGCCCACCGAGGTCATGGAGGCGAGGGTGGCCAAGCGTCGGCAACAGTTGCGCGAGGGCAGTCAACGCATCTCCGGCGGCGGCGATGCACTCAAGGCGCTGATGCTGTCCAAGGCGATGGCCGATCATTTGAAGGACTTGGCCGGCGCGCGCCTGCATCAGAAGACCGTATTGGAAAGCCGTCACACCCTGCGGCTGTTTGCCGGAATCATCGGCAAGGATGTGCCCGTGGCCTCGCTGACCCAGGATCACGTGCGGGCCTTCTTTGAGGGCGTGCGCTACTGGCCGTCGAATGCGACCAAGCGGCCGGCTTACCGCGACCTGCCGGTGCCCGAGGTCATCAAGCTGGCGAAGAAGAACCAGGAGCCGGAACCGGCGGCGTGGACCATGGCGAAGCACCGGCAACGGTTGAGCGTGTTCCTGGTGTCGCTGGTCGAGGGCAAGCATCTGACGGTGAATCCCCTGGCAGGCATCCGGGCGATTTCCACGCCTGACTCGGAAGACACCGGCTCGCCGTTCACCGATGCCGAGCTAAAGGCCATCTTTGACCCGGTAGAGTTCCCGAAGTGGGCGTCGAAATACCCCCATCGGTGGTTTGGCCCGATCCTGGGGCTCTACTCCGGCGCTCGCGTCAACGAAATCGCACAGCTTCGGCTGGAGGACATCGACACCATTGATGGGGTGCCCGGCTTCTTCGTCCGCAAGCTCGGGAAGAAGCAGAGCATCAAGAACAAGCACAGCCGGCGGTTTATTCCGCTGGCTCAGCCGGTAATCGATTGCGGCTTCCTGACCTACGTAGAAGAGGCCCGACAGGCTGGAGTGGAGCGGCTATTCCCGGACCTGCCCAACTCGACAGGGCTGGGTTACGGACGGCAGCTGAGCCGCCAGTTCTCCGTCTACATCAAGCGGCAAGGGGTGTCGGAGAAGGGGCAAGGTTTCCACGGGTTCCGCCATACCATCGCTTCAAAGCTCGACGAGGCGGGGGTGTCTGCTTCAGCGATTGGGGCCCTCACGGGGCACGGGACTGGGCAGACCGTGTTGGAGAAGTTCTACATTGACCGGCGGAGCTTGCCAGACCGGGTGGCTACGCTTACGAAATTAAATCTGCTTGTCTCGCTTCCCGTCTACAGCCAATGGCAATTTGAAAACAATCTAAGGGACTCTCTAACTTAGCGCCAACGAATGGGATGCATCTCTAGTGGCTCTATGCTGGCGACGTAATAGCCGTTCAATAATCTTCGAGGGCTTTTCGTGGGAATATTGCAAGTATGCTGTTACCCGACAACAATTGCTCTTAACTTAGCCGATCACACCTATGTTTCTTGTGGGAGCGGTGCCTTTGCATGGGGGTGTTGGGGAGGCAAGCAGGGCGGGACAGTAGTAGACGTTGGGAACGGGAGCACACTGCGTGCAGAAAAAATTGCAGAGCCAGATGAAAGAGCGGGTATCACCCATTATCTTGTCAATGGGGTTTGCCATCAGGCTGCAAACAGGATTCTTAAGCCGGCTGACATCGTTGCGGAAAATGCTAGAGGCTATCTACTATCTGTAGCGCTATTCCATATTTATGGTCGTGAATCTGCTGGCTTGGGCCTTTTTAAAGCTCCATTCTTTGAGCATGCTGACGTTTCAGGGGACATAGGTCAATGTCTGTCCTCACCTTATGCTGACAGTATCGGTAACACACCCGCTGGGTCTGCGGCGGGAAGGCACAGTCGAGCATTCATGCGCGAAAGTCTTGTGCTACATGAATTGGAGAAGAAATGGCTTGAGAGCATCCAAGGTGAAATTAGTCTTGATGAATTTACATCTCCTGACGTTCTCGAAAAAAATTTGAGGAAGCTTTGGGATGAACGGGCACAACAGGCTCTGGCCTTTGAGTTAAAGCATTTCGGCTTGCTATTGCGCTATAGAAGCCGCGTGCGGGAAGAAGGAGAATTTGATAGGTCGATTTATATGGAAATGATAAGCATTCGTAGAAAATTTGAGGTGAATAGGCTTCGTCTTGAGTTGTCATTAGCAGTGGACCCCGTTAACAGATGGGTAGCGTTTGTGGAGGCGTTTGACGAGTTGGTCATTGATTTTCAGGTGGAGCTCCAGCATCTCCTAAGCGATAGGGACTACACGTCCTTGCTTGACATTTCCCCAAACGAACGCATTGTTCTCTCAGACCCAGAGATCGTAAAGAATGCGTACTCCCCCGGATCATCCCCCAATCGCCCCCGGCCGCCCGGACTCTAGCTATGGACGGCGGCTTAGTCGCGCTGAATACATCGCTGCGTCGGTCCGAATCCGGAGCGAATATCCGCCGATTGTCAAGAGGGCTCAGCAGCGTGAAATCATGCGTCGCGAGTTGGACTTAGCAATTGACTATCGGCTCGGAGTTGATTTTCCGAGTGGACGGCGAGAAGCTCTCTGGAGGAGCCACCGCCGTCTCGATAGTTTGATTTTGGCCAGGCTTGCATTTGGTTTTATAATGAATCCAAGGGACCCAGCCAGCTATTTGCTTAGAACGCAGGCCAAGGCATACTCCGGAGTCCTTAGTGTGACCGAAGCATCGCTCATGCTTGGAATTGAAGAGCATAATTTTCGAAAAGTTTTGAACGGGTAGATTTTCGTATAACTGTCGGCACTTGCGAATCAAGTATGTAGCGATTCAAAGGTGACATTGCTCTTGGATGCTTAGCATCCAGGCAGACATTACGCCGGTTTTACCCTCATAGAGAAGAAGCCGATAAAGCGAGCGCGCGTCCTTGCGCTTTTGAGGCATTTAGCTAAAAAATTTTATTGTGTGAGCTGCACCCAAAGCACCAGCAGCACTATGGGAAGCCCGCTGAGCACCGAGGTGACCCAGAAAGCTCCCATGACGGTCAGCGGCGTCATGACCCACCACTGCCACCAGCTGAAGCCACGATCATGCTGACGTGCCATATGAGCCTCGAAAGCGTAAAAGCGCTCTGCTTTCCGCAATCCTCGCCTCGCCATGAGTGGCCCGACGATGAAGCCGAAGGGGCCGAGGAAGAGCAGGCTCAGCGAGAACCACCAGAAGAAGCGGTTGTGCGGGGTCATGACCTTCCTGGGAACAGCTCGCCGCGCGGCGTCCCCGCCGGCCCCCAGGGCGTCGACGGACGTTCCTGCCATCGAATCGGCCTTCATGCTCATTTGGCGTAGGCCCTCCAGGTTCCGGATTCCTTGGCATACCTCAGGTTCTTGCTGACGGGGATCGGCACCTGCCGGCCCTCAATGTTGAGCAAGGCTTGGCCACGGGTGTCGCACCGGTAGCCCTCGGCGCCCTCCGCTTCCACGCAGGCGGAAAGCTCGAAGTTCTGAACGTCGGTGACTTGGCCAGCACCGCTGTCTTTCAGCAGTTGGACAAAGGCTTCCTTGGCGTTGCCGTTCGACGGCTTGCCGCTGCAGGCGGTCAGGCCCAGGGCCACGGTCGATGCGACCAGGCCGATCCATGCATTTTTCATGTCGTTCCTTTTCTGAGGGATGGGAAAGCGGGCAAAGCCGGGGCCTGCTAGTTGTCGCGATTGCCGTCGGGTTTAAAACCAGCAATCCAGAGCCTGGTGTCTTTGAAGGGCGTCAGCATTCCCGACGACCCCGGGTGCAGGTCTGCGGTCTGGAGAAATCCCGAGACCCAGGCGACGCGCAGGGCGACATCGACGGCGCGGTCAGCCACGCCGGGCCGGCTCACGTTGACGACAAAGGGCTGGGCCGGAGGGTTGGGGCCCGTGGAGCGCTGGGCGCCCGTATTGGGCTTGCTGGAAGGCACCCGGATGCCGTTGAGCGTGTCCCGGCCTTTCCAGAGAGCGGAGGTGTTGAGCTCGGCGGTGTCGCCCAGGTCGTCGGTCTCGGTCACCGCGGCATCGAAGCAGGTGCGGAAGGTCTCGGTGGTAGACGCCGTGGCGTTGGTCCAGATGCGGGCCTCCGCCGTCCAGCAGGGCAGCGAAGCGCCCCACTCGGTGAAGGTCAACGCGGCTCGGGGCCAGTCCAACTTCCCGAGTTGGGCTTGCTGGTGGTTGTCGCCCTTGAAGAGCCCGCGCAGCTTCCCGGCACCGCTAAGGGGTTCATAAATCGAGCCAGTGCCTTGGCTGCCGGCCTTGCTTGCCGCGTTCGGCTTGATGCCGACCATCTGTTTCCCGGCGTCGCCCAATCCCTTTCCCAGCTGACGGAAGAAGCCGGGCTTCTGTGCCGGCACATCTTGGGCGTAGATGGTGAACGGCGAGACGATCGTCAACGCCAAGAGCGCAGTGAACGCTTCGTGTCCTGCGTGCTTCATCGAAAACCCCTGCAATACTGCCCGTTTGGCGTATTTGCAAATATGGCAAATGCAGCGCAGGATTGGAAGCGGCAGACTTGGGGGTCAATTCATCCTTCGTTGGTCTTCATGCCTGCTCCGCTGCCTCCCGCATACACCTTTGGCCGTCGCCTTCGTCAGGCCAGGCTTGCGCGGGGCATGAACCAAGCCGCCTTGGGGGCTGTTCTCGGGCTCGAGGAACAGAACTCGGCAGCTCCCAGGATTTCGCGCTACGAGCGGGGGGACCGCATGCCCGACAACGAAAGCATGGCAAAGCTGGCGGAGGCGTTAGAGCTGCCTGTGGCCTATTTCCACGCTGTCAGCGACACGATGGCTGAGGCCATCTTGGTGCTTTCCCAGTTGACTCCAGCGAAGCAAGAGGAGCTGCTGCACCACATGCGTGAGTTTGCCGGTGCCTCGGAGAAGGCATCTTTTGCCGTGAGCAAAGCCAAGAAGTAATCTCTGCTCTGCGCTATCCGAATGAGCAAGAATCACCATGGAGTGGTCACACAAGGGCTACACCAAAAGAATCAGAACTTGGCGCAGAAACTGCTCTTGGAATGAAGCATGACCGCCCAAGAAGGTAGCGGACGCTTCCACCACGTTTTCGTCACCCTCAAGGGTGCCGACAAGAAGCAAGCCCTCTTTGTTGACTTGTCGCCAAGCGAACTGAAGAAGCGTTTTGTGAGGCCCTACAAGCGGGGCAAACCGGTCCTGCTTATCGACCACACCGTGGTCCAAACCCGCGACATCACTTGGACTTCGATTCGCACGACAGTGGAGGCTGCCGAGCCCACACTTGAGAGGCTGCAAGAAGATAGTCGCCGCCACACCGATGAGCTCAACAACCGGGGCGGCCCAGTCATGTTCATGGGGCACTTGTTCTGGAGCAACGAGGATTTGATAGGTGAGGGCGCGGACGTCACGGGGAGCTACATCTATGGGCCCCCAGGTGAGGCAAGTGTTTACAGCAGGCTGGGATCATGGCTGGCCGATAATCTGGGCAAGGCCGTGATTGGCCTTCTGTTCGCGATTGCGCTAACAGTTGTGCTGACCTGGCTGGGACTGAAGAAGTAGTGATGGAGAGCATGCGCCAGCAGCTAGTTGAGGCCTCCTTGGCTTGGGAGGCCGCCTTTGGGAATGCTCCAGCCATCACCTCTGCATTGTCGGAATACGACGCTGCCGTGCTGTTGGGATGTTCCCTGGCTGATTACTCTGCTTGCATGTGCGGTGCGACTGCTGTCCAGCGGGGCCATGACTTCGTTTATCAGGGCCTGCGCTACCAAGTGAAGGGAAACCGACCCAGTGGTAAGCGAGGCAGCACAGTGACCCGGGTTCCCAAGCCGTCGAACTACGAGTGGGATCGGCTGATCTGGGTGCTATACAACCCGCACTATGAAATGCAGGAGGCTTGGCTCTGGGAGGTTGAAGACTATCGGCAGCGCTTCGATGCCATTTCGAGGCTTGGGCCGGGGCACATGCGACTGGGACACTCGCTTATCGATGACAGGCCATTACAAGCCGGCCACCTGTAACTAAGCAAAAAGCGGCGGGACTGACTGGCCACGGAAAGCGCGTGTTCTGTCTATGCAAGCAGCACAGCAAAGAAAAACGCGGCTACGTGAGTCGAGCTTGGTGGCGAACACAACAATTGCCTTAAGGATCAAATGAGGGCAGCTTTCAGTAATTCACCGCTGAACTAGGGGGCAAAGGAATGGCTGTTTACATCTCAGAGTTGGATATCCGGAATTTTCGCTCGTGCGTTGCTACTTCCTTGCAGTTAACCAACTTCACTCCACTGGTCGGTCTGAACAATTGCGGAAAGAGCAACTGCCTCACGGCGTTGCAGTGGTTAGTCCGAAAGGCCAAGTTGGCCGTTGAAGACTTCCATGACCCGGCTCAACCCGTCCAGGTTACGGGGGTGCTGGTCGGCATCACAGATGCTGATCTAGATGTTCTGGAGGGCAAGCACCGTAAGAAGATCGAGCCACATATACACAACGGCACCCTGCAAATTCGGCGAGTCCAGGAGGTGCCTGGTGGTGAGGTGACTTTGACAATTTTGGACCCGGCCACCAACCAGTGGGACCCTAATCCTGCTGGAATCGATAACGCCATCACTGCTCTGTTCCCGGATCCCATCCGCATTGGGGCGATGGAGAATGCGGAGGAGGACGCGAGCAAGGCCAAGACGACTACGACCATCGGAAAGCTGCTTGCATCGATGCTGTCTGCTATTCAAGAGCAGCATGAGCAGACCTTGACTCCTCATTTGGCGGCAATTCTGGGGATGATTTCAGCTGAGGGCGGTGACCGCTTTGACGAGTTGGGTCGTATCGATGCGTCCATCAATGGCAAGATCTCGAACCTCTTCCCCGGAATCAGCATCAAACTTGATTTTCCTGTTCCTGCTTTCAACGATCTGATTAAGGCGGGGACAGTCAAGGTTTACGAGGGTGAAGGGCAGGGGCGTTCCTTTGGTTCATATGGGCATGGAGCGCAGCGAGCTATTCAGATGGCCATGGTCCGGCATTTGGCTGACTTGAAGAGAGGGGCGGCAGCCGCCGGTGGGGCCACCTTGCTTCTAGTGGATGAGCCAGAGCTATTCATGCACCCTTTCGCCGTGGAACAGGTGCGTGAAGCACTTCGCGCTTTGTCGGACCTGGGGTATCAGGTTGTGTTCTCGACGCACTCCGCCCAGATGATCCTTGCCAAGGATGCGAAGAACGCGTTGTTGATGACCAAGAAACATCCCCACGGGACAAAAGCAAGGCCGCGCCTGCTATCCGTCATAGAACAGTTGGTGGAGAATCCTACCCACCAGATGCACCAAATCTTTAGTCTGACCAACTCTTCTCAGGTGTTGTTCGCTGACAAGGTGGTGTTGGCGGAAGGAAAAACAGAGCTTCGATTGCTCCCATGTCTCTTCCAGGCCATTGCTGGTAAGACGCTGGGCCAGTCGTCGCTGGCGATTGTGCCAATGAGCGGTGTAGCCGACACCAAGAAATCGATAGAGGTGCTCGCGGCTCTGGGTCTTCCCGCGTGCGCCATTGTGGATCTTGATTACGCCTTCCGTAATGCGCAGGCGCATGGGTTCCTCGCGGATGATGATCCTGACATCGCTGCTTGCAGGGAAATCCTTGCGAGACTTGCTCAGAATGATGTGATCACTCTGGACGCAAGCGGCCTGCCTAAGAAAGACGCGCGTGGTCCGGCATCCAGGGCATTTGAGCTCCTAGCCGCGGAGGCGGATGCCATTGCTCACATCGATTCGTTAGTAGCGAAGCTCCGTGGTCAAGCCATCTGGCTCTGGAGTCGTGGTGCTATAGAGCCTCACGTTGGCCTCGGGCAAAAAACCGAACACGCTTGGCTTACTTGTCAGATTGATATTGAGACCAAGGGCGTGGATGCTACTTGTGCGGATGCAGCAGGAGTTCGTGAGATGGTGAATTGGTTGTCTCAGCTTCCGGTTGAAGTCGAGGAAGAAGCATGACCTCCAAGATGCGTTCTGCTTTCATGTTAGATGATCCAGTTAGGCATTCGCTGATCACAGCGCATCGCTTCTATGTCCAACAGGCTAAAGACAGGCTGCTTTCGAAGTTCGGGAACATCTCGGCGGAGGCAGATGCGGCAGCAGACGCTCATTGGGAGGAGTCCGGCCGCAACTTCAATCCCGACATCCACGACGAGGGGAAGCAGGCTGAGGATGCGCAAAATCATGGAATCATTTTCTACGAGCTGCTCTCGGAAATGCATGAGCGGACTCGCCTAAGCGTTGTCGCTGGTATGTTCCATCACTGGGACAAAGCTTGGCGACGTTTCTTGGTGGATCAGCTTCGGCTACCTGGGTTTGTTATAGGTATCCACACGAGAAGGGCAATGTGGACGATGGATAGCATCCAGCTAGAAAGATTTTTGGAGGCACTTGGACTGAGTATTGCGACCTTCCCAGGATATGCTCGCCTGGATGCAATGCGACTGGTCGTCAATGTGTTCAAGCATGGAGAGGGGAGGTCGATGGATGATCTCCGGTTGGCCTACCCAGAGTTCGTTCCAGTGGTCAATGGATGGGTTCGAGCATTCCCTGACGACACCAGTATGAAGGTGACGGACACGCATTTGGACGAATTCGCAAACGCCATTGAGTCCTTTTGGAAAAGTGTCCCAAAAGAGTTGGTTTTCGATGCCACTGCGTCACTAAAGTTGCCTAAGGAGCTAGCAGCCGCGCGCGCAAAAGATTTGGCCTAAGCCAGCTCTAGCTTCAGCCCTCCGGATCAACAGGCCAGACATCCTGTCGCGCACCAGCGAGAACTTCTCGCTGGTCAGCGTTTTCGATGCGTTACGGGTAGAACTTGCTTGAATCTGCCAAGGACTTGGCAAACTGCCCCCGCTGGTAGCGCGGCAGCTCCACGTTGGGCTGGTAGAGCTCCAAGGCGCTGATTTGCTTGCTCCGCGTCACCTGCGGTTTCTTGTGCAGGTAGTGCTGGCGCAAGACCTGGACCCGGTCGCGGGGATCGGTGCTGTGGCCGGTGACCAAGGCAATCTCCTTCTCCGGCACGTCGTTGACGTCGAGCTCAGTGGCCAGCGTGTGGCGGAAAGCATGGAACCCGACGCCCTTGGGGAAGCCCAGGCTCTTTAGGTAGCGGCCGAAATCGACCACAAACTGCTGGCTGTAACGTGCATTGGTTTCCCCTGTCGTGCGGTTTACGCCAGCAGAGAGCAGCGGGAACAGCCGCGGATGGCCCGTCTCCTTCAAGTCTTCCACGAACTCCAGGAAGCCCGCTTCCAATAACGGCTTGGCAATGGGGATGATGCGCATGCACCCCGCGCCTTTCATGCTTTGCCGGCTGCGCCGCCGTCGCTTCGGGTCCGCGGCCAAGTCCTGGTCCAACGTCTTTTGGAAAGCGATGCACCACACCCCGCGTTCCTCGATGATGTCGGTCAACTTCAGCTGGCAGACTTCGTTGACCCTGGCACCGGTATACAAGCCGATCATCGGTGCCCACCAATACTGCGGTTTCTTGGCCCAAGGAATGAATGTCGCGGGGTCAAAAATGGCTTGCAGGTCTGCGTCCTCGAACAGTCGGATCGCCTTGTCGGGATCGATGGTGTCGTCCTTCTTGGGCTTTCGGAATGCCTTCATCGGTGACAAGTCGATGGCTTGTCCGTTGACCAAGTGGTTGAAGAAGGCAACAAGGAATCGGCGGTGACGCTCCTCGGTGGCAGGCGCCAGCGGCGGCACGTCTTGCTCCTTCCCCAGCGCGATCGCTTCATCGAAGGAGAGGTCCTTCAGCAGCGGATCCGACAATAGATTCCTTGGGGCCCAGCGCAGCAGCGTCCAGAGCGCTTGGATGTGGTGATAGTCCACTCGAGCCGCGGAGATGTTGCCGCAGGTAAGAAGCAGAAGCTTCAACGTGCGCTCGGTGGACTGGACGGTCTTCGGGTCAAGCTGGCGGCGACGCATGTCCTCTAGGTGGTCTTCGATTTCCTTGGCCAAAGGGCGCGACGGGGTGCCCATGGGCAGCTGGGCGGGGTAGCGCGTGCTGTTCTTCAGGCCGCTCTTTCGTCCGGTTTCGTCGAGCGCGGCAAGGATGCATTCCTGCAGGTTGATGGCCGCTTCCCGGCCTCGGATGATGGCGCGGTCAATGCGGAACCGGCCGATGTGGATGCCTTCCAAGTGCAGGAGGCCGAAGGGCGAAGCGATGTAATCGTTGAGTGCTGCGGAGGGTAGAGCGGTCATGGGTCACTTCCATCGGAGATGGAAGTAGGGATATGACACCACCGAAATTCGTCAACGGGGGCGATACAAAAATTTGCGGCGACGGCGAAGTCCTTAGGCGTTGAGGAATCGCCGCTGGGATGCTTACCAGACTCGCCAATCTATTATCTGGTGGGAAGCCTTATGGGCCAAAGGTTTGCAGCGAATTGAGGCCGATTTATCGCAGTCAATTGCGTACTGTTTGCAGTAAATAAGCTAACTAAATGAGCTTTACGGTCGATTTTAGAAATGAATATAAGTTAAATGTTAGCCTATTATTGTTAGTTTAATTAAGTTTATCGGTGGCTGTGGCGGTGGAGTCGATTCAGAAATTCCCTACATCGCGAGGCAATTGAAACCTGTGGATTACGAAACAACCTAAGCGAAATATGACATTGCCGGACGCGAGACCGATGGTCGCTCTCCTCGCGGACGATTGAGCAGCGTCACGTCGGCACCCTGCAAGAAGTTCACCCGTCACAACACGGCGAGGCTTGGTCTCATTCGGGATCATGGCCCCGAATGAGCAAGAAGATCCGAGTCGCGCTCACGTCTTCATCGTCCGCTGCTTCGACAGGCCTTTGCTCCGATACGAAGCTAAGTTTTTTGAAAGATTAAGCTTGCGTGAAGCGAGCTGATCTGCAACGCTATCCTCCTTGGGACTGCGCATACGCAGCTGTAATGGAATTACGAGAAGGTGAGATGGGTAACAAAGCAGTAGCGCTAAGTGCAGCAGCACTGGCCGTTGTAGTAGCGGGCATCATCTGGATGCACGAATCGCGTAAGAGCGATGGCTCAACGCACGACATATCTCGGAATGAGACCTCGACTGTGTCGAGCGATTCAGTCGAAGACCAAGTCGCATCTCGGTCGATTGACAGGGGCTCCGATCTGCGACGTGACTCTCGCGTCAGGCATCCGTTCCCTGAGGTTCCGCAAACCCGAGATGGAATGAGCTTCGACAATGACCCTGGCTATGCCGAAAGCAAGGCCGAGCAGAAGTGGCTGGATCGTCATGGCTATCCCAATGAAAAGCAGCTAGAGGCTTACATGGGCGCCCCGGAGGCCCTGTTGAAGCAGGCCTCAGAGGCTGGGGATAAGGTCGCTCAGACGATTTTGGATGCGCGGCTTCTGCCGTCTGATCCCATGGCGCAACAGCGCTTGGTAGACGCCGGAGCGGAAGGCAACCTTTTTGCGTTGAACATGCTGGCGTCCTTCCAGGGTGGCAGCTCCAGTGGTGATCCCGTGGCGGCATATGCCGTGTCCCGCGTTGCTGAAATGCGTGGCGACAGTCGTGCAGCAATCACGCGCGATGTCATGATGTCTAAGCCGCTTTCAACAGAGCAAAAGATGCTTGGCGAATCAGAGGCATTGCGGCTCAACGCTGAAATAGACCGGATCTATACGTCGAAGCACGGTAGGGCGCCCGTTTTGGATAAGCGTCCAATCGGTCAGTAGGTTGTTTGGTTGGTTTTTCAAAGGAGTGGTGCGTAAATGGGAATTATGAAGAAAGTTGGCGTCGCTGCGATGTCACTGACGGGTCTTATTGGGGTTGCATTTGCGTGCTCGGAACTCCCGATGCCGCCACTGGTGCCAATTCAGGTGCCCTTGTCGCAGCTGCCTAAGTTTAGCGACAGCAAGAATCCTGCCAATGCCGTTTTTATGGATAGGCTTGATTCGGCAGCCTCCAAACTGTTGGGTGAGGGAAACTGGGTCACAAACTCCTACAAGGGATATGTTTCCTACACCGTAAAGATTCTCAACTATACTGGCCGCGGCATGGTCTACATTGAGAAGCCTTGCGGAAAGAAGGCAAAGGAAATGGCCGAGAAGATTGCTCAGCAGCCTTCGAGCGGCGGTGGCGGTGGTGGCGGCTCCGCTGGAACGGGTGGTGGTGGCGGCGGGGTGCTGATCGGCGGCGGCTGCTACGGCTCATGTGGTGGCAGAATTCCGACTGGTGATGTGGGTCCAATCGAAACCCTGCCGGGCTAACGATACGATTTAGTTTAGCCAAGAGCGCCCCAGTCAATCGCTGGGGCGTTTTTCTTTGCTGCACGTTGATTTTATAGTTCTGCAACGGATGAAGAGATTTAGCGCTGCGCGGCCAGGAGTGTTTCGCCTGCCTAAGGCCGAGCTTGGCTGTTGCCAGGCCTCAAAAATCTCCCACCCACGGAATGCTTGAGCAGCGCCGTGCCGTCACCTGAAAGAAACTAACCCCGTGCTGCCCTCGTGACGATGCGTCTCAAGTGGTGCGACCAAGCTGCCGATACTCGAGCCCATGGACAGAGCCGAGCTGCGCCATCATCTCGAACGCCTGGACGCTGCGGTGCCCGCTCTGCGGGCCTCAAGTCCTGATCGCCGTCATTTTTGGCAAGCCTTTGCCAACATGGCTGCTGTCATCGAGAGCAAGGCAGCGACGAGCGAGGACGCGCAGTTCGTCGGCCGCAGGGCCGAGGAGATCTTGTCTTGGCATGGGCTTGAAAATTTGGGCGATCACGTCTGAGTCCGCCGGCTCGGACCTGCCCATTCGATGCTTGCGTGCTTCTCAAGCGCAGCGATGCTGCGTAGGGCAAGCATGCACAGGTCCGCAGTAGCTCGATCACTGGCCGCAAAGCCAAGCCATCGCTGCTGACATCAGTCACTCCGTCCATCTGAATGCCGCTCGGCCCGCAGGCCTAGTAGGGCATGCATGGGCCTGTCTCAACCAGCGCTGGGCCTCTTAAAGGGAATCCTAGCTTCGCTGTCCCTGTCCGCAAGTGCAGGCCTCCTCCTCGACGCTGGCGCTCTGTTGCGGCCCTCCGCTGCGCGCCTAACGGTGCTCACTCCCGGGTGCGGTCGAGCCTACGCTTCGCCTGTCGGTTCCCACGAGGCGCACAACGCGCTGGTTGAGACAAACCGATGAAGCGCACCCAAGACCGAGCAGTCCAGTATCAACTCCAGATGGACGAGGAGGGCATCTTGCTCGCCGCCGCGACCATCTTGGAACAGCGCCTTCAACGCCAAGGCCGCATCCACAGCCCCGACCAAGCCGGCGATTACTTGATTACCCGCTGCGCTCACCTGCCTCACGAAGTCTTCGGTGTCGTCTTCCTGGACAACCAGCACCACATCATTTCTACGGAGCATCTCTTCAGCGGCACCATCGACGGCTGCGAAGTCCATAGCCGAGTCGTTGCCAAACGCGCGCTGGAGCTCAACGCGGTCGCTGTCATCTTCTTCCACAACCATCCGAGCGGGAACCCGGAGCCCAGCCAAGCCGACCGCCAAGTCACCAAGCGCCTGCAGGAAACATTGGGCCTCCTGGACATTCGGGTCATTGACCACCTGGTTATCGGCGGCCGGCAGCACGTCAGCCTGGCGGCAAGGGGGTGGGTATAGCCCGCCCCTTCACCTCTTTGGCCTGTCAGGGCTAGACTGCCAAGGTAGATCCACATCCATGGAGCAGGAATGAAGGCATTTCGCGTGCGAGGAATTGTCTGGGAGACCGACGGCAAGCGTCCGTCATTGCCCACTGAAGCCACGGTCGAATGCGAGAGCGAAGAGGGCATCGCCGAAGCGCTCAGCGATAGATATGGATGGCTGGTGAGCGAGATTTCCGCCGTAGAGGAGATTAGGGCCGGTGCTCCCAACGAATCGGGGGCGGAGTGAAGGGAAGGTAGAAGCGCAGATGAGTCGTTTAAGACGGGATGCAAAGCGATTATTGGACTAGCTCGCGGGGTAGCCTAAATAAGGTGGGCAGTCGTTGGTCTGGCGCCATACCGACAGAACCGACCGCACTACGAGAAGCCGTGGAAGCCGAATCTCTCAATATCATCTTGATCCGCTGTGCTGAGTCGCGGCAGCAGAACGAACTCTTCAGGTCCCTATTGCCCGAGGAGGGATTACGCTCGTTGCGAGTAGGCTTTGCTCGATCTGCCATCGATTTAGCACTGGAGCACCACTCGGCATTGATTCGTGTGGTTGAAGCGGGCGAATACGGCGCTGCGGCTGCGTTGCTGCGCCCTATTCTGGAAGCCGCAACGATTGGCTTTTGGTTCGTCTACGTGGCTTCATTCGAGGAGATTCAGAGCCTTCAACTGGATGGGTCTGACAACCCCATCGATGATGTCCCGATGTTGCGAGACATGGCCGCTAAGCTGACCTCTACGTTTCCGGGCATCCAAGCCATAGTGGATGGGTTTAAAAAAGGAGGCGCTGCTAAGTGGCTCCACAAGTATGCGCACGGGGGAACGCCGCAGCTCAATCGCAGAATCGGGCCGGGTTGGACCCAAGGCGACGTGATGTTGATGCTGATCCGCGCCGACCTCTTTAGCGTATTGGCCGGCTGCCTGGAGACTGTTCTCGCTCCGAATCCTCACCTGTCAAACTATGGATTTGCAAGACGTGATCAGCTGGCAGGAGAGCTCTATAGAGGGTTCGGTGGGCCTGAGTTGCCGCAGCAGCCTCATGAACTACCGGCCGCCCCTTTGTTGTCAGCCGATTGCGAGTATCGGCCGAGCGAACGCTAACGTCATTGGCTTGGCTTGGCCTTGCCTTGTTCGATAAGTGTATGCCGCGCAGGCATTGACTTATTCTGATTTCGCAGTAAAAGATGTCAATGAAAATTGACGAATGCATCCGCGAGCTCAGGCGGATCGGTTACACAGTTGAGCCGGATCCTCGAGAGCGCCATGAATCGAACTGGCTGCTTTTTTCACCTGAAAAAAGCCCAGGCTCAGGCGAGCCTGACTTCTTCAGAGATGATGAGCTGATTGCTTGGTCCACGGAATTTCTGCTGCCAAAGCGCCTGTTGGCAAAAAAATAGAGGTTCGTGCTCAATTGGCTTCACCTCGATTGCTAAACTATGCCGAATCCAGGATGCGGCAGGATAGTCATGAGGGTCGCGGTCAATAGAGCAACGTCGTCAAGCTTGATCATCGATATCGATAAGTGGGTAGTCCACAACCATGGCGACACTCCGTCGTGCCCCATATGTGGCGAAGCCATGAGGATCTCGGCGGACCTCTCGACCGAGCGGGCAACACATTTTGCGCATCGGAAGGGCTCCAAGTGCCCCACTGTCAAGGCAGCTGCCAATGCCTACTCGATATTTAAAGCCGTGGAAAGGTCTGGTCTCGCTGAGGCCAGGAAGGTTAAGCAGTATGCACTTGATAATATCGAGAGCATTTACTATCGGGCGGCTGCTAACTGCCCGCAGCTCAGGTGGAAGGAGTTTCTTCCTTTGCTGGAGACGGCGACTGATTGGAATGCGTGGTCATTTAAGGATTTCAATGTGAATTTGATTCCTTATATGCTCCTTTGTTGTGCGGATGAATTTCATGGCCAAAGGAACACGACACGTCCAAAAACTATTTTTTTCGTGCTTGATCCTTCCGCCGGAAATGCGGAGTTTTGGCATAAGCCGTCCGATGGCAAGCGGTTTATTTGGAGGGTGGTGAAATCGACGCGCAATGTGACAGAAATCGCTATGCAGGCTGGAGAGGTTGAACCTTGGTATCGAACTAAGGCGCGGATGAATCTGAAGCTTTAGGCTACGGTCCTCCTGATCGCCGCCACTGTTGGCAAGCCTTCGCCAGCATGGCCGATGCCATTGAGAGCTAGGGGGAAAAGTGAAGGACGTGCAGTTCTTCGTCCATCGCGCCGAGGAAATCTTGATCCCGGCACGGGCTAGCAAATTCCGACGGTCAAGGCTGAAGCTATGCAGTTATTAGGCTATGGCCACCGAGCCTGTGCTCGACACGTAGCACGTGGCCATCCAGTGCTTGGCATAGTTATACGCCGCGTCTCGATTAGGGAAGGCCGCACCAGTGGCCGGGTGGCGATGAAGCGTGATGCCGCCGGGCCTCGAAATTAAGAGCTCTGGTAAGAACTTCCCGTCTGACGGGATGATGTGAGCTGTAAGCAGGTAATCGCCCACCTGCCGAGTTGCCGTAGCGCCCAATAGCGATCCTCCTTGATGGCGTTAAGAATCTCTGAGTGTCTGACGCTAGGCCAGACACCTACAGGCAAACCCCGCCTTAGGCGGAACGTCATCATGAAGAAAAAGGGCGATGGCACTATCAGTGAAAGGCGGGCTGGACGGTAGGTGTTTTCTTACTCAGGTCCCAATCTAGGAGAGCAGACGCTGGCACCTCTCGACAGTTGGGTCCTAGACCATTTGGTCATGGCCGGTCGGCAAGTGGGATGTGGGCTCTCCGTTGCCTCATTGCTTGGGTCGGCAAAGCTGCCGAGTTAAGCTCTTTCTGTCAGCTGAGACCACCGCGCACGGACGGGATGAAACGCATGCCATCAACAACACCCAATCAGCCGCAGGCCGAGAGCTTTTACATGTTCGAAGCAGACATGGAGAGCAACAGGCCGCCCTGTGGGGTGAGGTTTGAGAATGTCCGCAACCTGCTGTCCCCTCCGCGGTTGATCTTGCGGCCGGGGGAAGGAGGATTTCCGACGTTCCGCGAAACACCTCAGCTGACCTGCGACCCCAAGACAGGCCCGGCCCCGCGCGATCTAGAGCCGGGATTCAGTGGTTATTGGTTGGTTTCCGAGCGACTCCACGATGTCATGGTGTCGGTGGACTCCGACGCCTTTGCTTTTGCGGAGGTGGACTACCGCTTGGCCGACGGAGCCAGAGGTCCGCGCCACTTTTTGTGCGACGTTGTTCGCGAGCTTGATGCCTTGGACGAAGTTGCCTCGAAGCTACAAATTGAAGTAGACGACGACTACGTCAATGGCAAGTTCTACTCGGTGGGAGGAGGAGCCAGCTTGGCCTTTAGGCCGGAAGTCGTGAGTCAAGCACACGTATTCCTTACGCCGTTCAGCTCATTTGTAATTTGCGACCGGGCCTTCAAAGACGCGGTCCATGACGCGGGGATTCCTGATGATGCTGGTGAAAGCGGCATCTCTTTTATCGACGCATCGGGTATCTAGCTGCCCTAAAGCGCAAAAAAAGAGAAGTCGACCGCACAACCAACCAAATTGGAGTAATTTAACTATGAATTTCGACATTGTCCGCGAGCAGACAAGGCTTGCTCTCCCTGCTGATGACTTCTACCTCTACCGCCTTGGAGTCGCGCTCTACGGCTTCGCATCGATCACGAGTTTCATGATTGAGATCATTTGCCGTCTTGTTCCTAATGGGAGCCAGGACGAACTCAGTGCTCTAGAAACGGGAAAATTGTGTGGTAAGTTCGAAAAGGCACTAGCAGATGCTAATGATAGGGGTATTTACACCGAGGAAGCAGGAGGGATGGCACTTCGCCTTATCAGAAGCCTCAATAAGGACCGCTCCCACTTTGTACATGCTTATCCAATCACCAACGGAGAGAATGCCCAGATACTTTATCGGCAGCCCAAGCATGGCCAGAGTTTTGAGGTCTCCAACTCGTTCCTCGATCAGTTCATTTCAAGGCTGCATGACGCGAGTAGTAAACTCTATGAGATCCGCAACGTCCTCGATCGGGTGCGATGAGCCGATTTCCTGCAGAAATTCTAGAAGTTGGCGATATCGCCGGCCTTTATTGCCGCTAATCAACCGATGATGTCGCCGCGCTTTAGCTTGTTGTCCCATTCGTCGTTGAAGGTTTTCCAGTTCTTCTCTAGCCAACTTTTAACGTTAGCGTGGCTGCGGACGTCAGAGGGGAGCTTTATTTTAATGAGCCATTCCGTCTTTTTTCCGCTGTTTTTCTGCTTTAGGTTGTGCTGCTCCGCAAAATGATTAATGAAGTCCAATACTTCGTAACCCTCGAGCCTACTGAGTAGTGTGCTGTCGGGGGCGCCAACGACGTGAGGATTGTCGCCTTTCGACGCTTTCCAGGAATACTCGTGTTGAAGATCAGTTTTCTTCAGTAAAGGCGCCTTGGAAGTATTTTCTTTTTCTTTATCTGCCATGATGGAAATCCCTGATACTTCGGTTAAGAGGGTGTTCTAACCCACGGGAGGCAAGCGCTCAGGCCGCTTTTACACTTTTGCCTACACAAATGATAGCCAGCGATACACGATATAGTGTCGAACCTGTGTCAGGCGTAAAGCACATCTGCGATTTCAGACAGTGCCTTGTGGTGTTTTGGCTCATCAGGTTGCACGATGTCGTCGTAGATCTTGATAGCAATCGACTTGACCAAGTCTGTCTTGGACAGCAGCGTGTCTTCTCTGATCTTCTCGATTCGGCCATCAATGACGCCATTGAATTTCATCGACAGGCGTCTTTTCGGAACTGTTTTAGACTTGAGCAGGACAGAAGTGCCGTTGATGAGGCGCTTAAGTTCACCAGAATCTTCCTCCCCAGCCGCGTAGCGGTTGACGTAATAGACCAGCAGTTGCTTTCGGAAGTCAGGGCTCGGGTGAGCAGTCACGCGCACAATGGCCGCGTCTAATGCATCTACGAACGTGGCCGGGATGTTCACTTCTAGCGAGTGCTCTACTTTCTTTCGCGCAGCTGCGATTGCTGGGGTTGACTGAGCTGGGATGAGAATCGCATCGCCACACACGTCACAAGTGCCGACCAATACGTTCTGCACCACCCCATTGCCGTCTCGGAACGGCACGTCTCTGTAACCAAAAGTAGTCATTACTCTGCCGTCTCGGTGGCAGAGAGCGCTCTTTTTGTCGCCAGGCATGAAAAAATTCATTTGTAGGATCCCATTTTACTGATGAACGCTAATAAAGACTGTGTCGGGGTAAAAGTAGAATTTGACATACCAGGCCCTACACTTGATCACGTGCACCTCAATGGAGCTGTCTTGATGATGAAGGCTGCTGGAGTGATTTTTGCCGCTGCTCTTCTTGAGCACTTCCGCAACTTCCTGCGGACTCACCTTGCCTGTTTGAAGCAGGTTCTTGTCATCAATGTCAGCTCGACCATCGTGGGCGTAGTCGCCTGAGAGCAGTCCCGCGACTACCTTCTGTTTTACTGCCTTGAACCCCATACTGAACTCCATTTCAAAATATACGAATTGTTTCGTATTGTCAAGCTCTTGCCTCCCACCGCCACTGGTGAGCGATCAAAGCATCGAGCACGCTATTCTGCTCAGGCACCAAAGGCTTCTCGCGTCTAACCTAGGTTCTAGGTAAGTCGTAGCAATGTCACCATTGCCAAAATGTAGGTTAAACCATCAGGAATTTTAAGTGGTTCGTGGTCTAGTCCTAAGGTGCGAGACCAAAGGACAGCTGCCAAGCCGTCCGGTCGATCTTTTAGCGTCTGACCGTTGCTGGTGCAGCATCCTGAACGAGCTAGGCGTCTCCTTGCGCTCGCCTAATGGGCCGTTGGAGGTTAGGGCCATATTGGCGTCAGGAGGAATTCGTCCTGCGCTTGAGTAGACGAAGCCGGGCTGCGGTAGAGCGAGCTGCGATAAGTCGGAATTGAGCCCCGTTGTCTGCCCAAGTCTGCTATCGAGACGGTAGACTCTGCTCGACTGAGGTGGAGACCATACCCTAGTGGACTGGACGAGACGCAACGCATGGAAACAACGACGACCAATCAGCCTAAGAAAGGGGAGTTCTTCCACTTGCAGCCGGACGTTCGGCGCGGGGGAAAAGGCCATGGGGTTGTCTTTGAGAACCGAGACGCTCTCCTCACTCCGCCAAGGCTAATTCTGAAGCCCAAGGACGGCGGATTTCCCGCTTTGCGCGAGATCCCACACCTTGTCTACCACCCCAGTAAAGGCGTGCTTCCCGAAGACCTGGAAGGGGGATTCAGTGGTTACTGGCTGGTGTCAGAGCGCCTACGTCGAGTGATGGAGATGGTAGATCCTGCGGCGTTCGAGTTTGCCGAGACCGACTACCGCTTGGCTGATGGCTCGAAGGGGCCAAACGTCTATCTGTGCGATGTGGTCCGCACGGTGGACGCGCTGGATGAAGATGCCTCTCAACTCGATATCAAGGTGAGTGACGAATACGAAGACGGTAAATATTACAGCCTGGCGGGGGGCTCTCGGCTGGCCTTCAAACGCGACGTGCTGGGGTTGGCGCACGTGTTCAGGCTGCCATTTCACGGCGGTGTTTTTTGTGACCGGGTGTTCAAGGATGCTGTGAAAGCAGCCGGGATAGGCGCGCAAGGTCATTCGGACGGCCTCTGGTTCTACGACGTAGTCAACCGATAAGGCGAGCCACAAGGTCGCAAGGAAGGAGCCTGATCCGTGCCGAACTACCGAACGCTTTTTCAGGATCACCACAATATTGAACAGCAGACGCTGAAGAACAGCGAGTTGCTTGATGAGCTTCAGCGGGCGGGAAAGTTCGATATCCACGCACCGCAAAACCGACTGTTCCTGCCGGCCAATCCCGCGTTCGCTCAAACGATGGGCATCACGCCACACAGCGGCGGCCCTCTTGGCGCATACCAGTATGGGCTGCTTGATCGCCTTGAAGATATTTACGCGTCTCGAGATGGACAAGCCATGTTGGAGGGCGACCCAGCGGCAATGGACCGCGTTGTCCAGCGCGTCGAGCAACTACGCGATACAGTCAAAGTAGGCCTAATCAACGGCGACTTGAACACCAATACACCTATTGGTTTAACCCCTGCGCAGACTAGCCAGAGGGTTCAAGACTTTTTCCGCGATATCCCGACCTACCAGCAGACCCATGCCCAACAGATTGAAGCCTTGAAGGGCTTCACGGGCGTGGACCACGGTTGGGGAGCTGTTGCGCATTCCGAGTCGCGCATCGTCACCACGCTCAACCAGATCCATGTCAGCAATACCGCCATCATTCGAGGCGGGGACATTGAGCTTCAGCGCCATGGGTTGTCACTCGCCATCGCCAATGCCCATCATGACGGGCGCGTGGTCTTTTCCGAGCGGGGCATCCTTAAGGTCGAGCAGGTTCTCGGTGAGGAGGCCGCACACAACCTGCGCGTCCCCAGAGGCCAGCGCGGTGGCGTATCCATGGAACTGCTGCTGGGCGAGGCATCGGCCAGGAGCCTGGTGCGTTCGGGCGGCTTGTTGGCAACTGGCGCGGATGCGGTGGTAACCGCTCGCCGATCTGCCGAGTTGCTGGAAGAAGGCAACGCCACCGCCGCGCAATCGGAAGTTCAGCATGCCATTGCCCGCAATGCGGGCGGCTGGGCCGGCGGTGCGTCCACGGCCGCAGCGCTGGGCGGAAGCGGATTCGTGCCTGCGGCGCTGGTGGTCGGCGATGCGTTGTTGATGAGCAAGGCGTTCGACAAAGGTGCCGATCTGCTGGACAACCGCGCCATCTACCACCAGACCGACAAGGCTGGGGTGGAGTGGCAGTTCAACGGTCGAAATTGGCAGCGTGAAGCGGCCATCGACCTCGCCCAGGGTGGCCGGCGCACGTCGGGCGAGCAGCCCGTGGTCGCCAGCTACGAAAAATCCCAGGAACTGGGCGCTCTGGCCAACGCCAAAGCGGTGGAACTGGCGTTGGGCAAAGCGCCGCCACCCCAGAACCCGTTCAACCTCCCTGCAAGAGCTAGCGACCAGGTAGGACTGGACAACCAAAACTGGCAGCGCAATCCCGAGAGCCAAGCATGGGAACGCCAAGTCAAAACCGCGGTGTCCGGTGCCAACGACCGGGGCAGCTACGAACACCAATCCGCCTCCCCGGAACGCGCGCAGCAGCTCAACCAAGAAGCCCTTAGCCGCATCGAAAGCAACATCGCTACCGGGCGAGAAGCCATTGCGGCTGCCTACATGGAAAACCATGCGGCGCAGCGTGCCGGGGCCTATGGAGTGGAAGTGCCGGCGGCGGTGCAAGCAGCCCAAGCCAAGTCAGGCGCGGTGGTGGGCTCAGATGCTCAGCTTTACCAGCGCGCTGAGACAGGACAGTGGTCCGGCAAGGATGGCGTTGCCAGCGGCAACTTGGCGGCTGAGCTGGAGCTCACCAACCAGATCCGCCAGCCCTCGCTGGAGCGCGCTCAGGAGACCCTGGCGGCGATCCAGGCGCTTCCTGCGCCCACGGTTGCGCAGATGGAGCACAACGAGCTGTTGCACCGTTACCGGGCCGCCGGCGTCGATTTGAACGTCAACCCAGACACCCAGCAGGCCGTGGAGCTAGCCTCGCAGCGGACCATGGAGGCCAACGGCATCACCGGGCCAACGATGCAGCAGCTACAACGCAATGAGTCGGGGCAATATGGGTATGACAGCCCCATCGCGCACCTCCAACGCGGCAGCGATGGCGTCACTCGTGTGGTGGCCATTACGAGTAGCGACGAGATCCGGCAGGCTTTGAGTGAAGCGCGGGACCACCGACAGGAATCGGCAACCGTTGCTCGGGCGTCCGAAGCGACGGGAGATGGGGACGCCTCGACCTCCGAGTCGTCCAATCCGCAGCAAGTGCTGGATATCCAGGCACGCATGCAAGCCTCTGTCGCGGCGCAGGCTCGGCAAGAACGCGAACAGCAAGATCGCCTCGCGCAAGAGCAACACACAGCGCAGGTGCGCGAGCACCTCCAGCAGGTGCAGCCTGAGCACGAAGACAGGTCACAAAGCGAACAAGCGGTCCAGGCGCAGGCCGTGTTGGAAGGTCAACGCCAAGCCGAGCAGCAGCGTGAGCTAGAAGAGCGCCAGGTGCAGGAGCGCCAAGCGCAGGCCAGCCGGCAACGCGAGCTGGAGGAGCGTGAGGAGAGAAACGTCCAGCAACGGCAGGCGCAGGAACGAGAAGCTGACAATCAGAAGCGGGAGCAACAAGACCGCCAGGCTCAAGAAGCAACGCGAACTGAGGTCCAGGAACGCCAGGCTCAGCAAGCACAGCAGCAAGCCCCCAGCCAGCACGCCTCGCAGCAACCAGACGCTCAGCTGCAAGCTCCAGATGCGGCGCTGTCTCAACAAACGCCACGGCCCGAGTTGCCGCAGGAAGACGCGCGTCAGCAGTCTGAAGTCCAGAACCAACAGACAGGCGAACAGCTGGCTCACAACCCATCTGGCCCACTGAAGCAAACCCCTGGTCCAGGTGATGCGCAGCTGCGTCAAGCACAAGAAGCGGAGCGCGCGTTCGAACCGCAATCGTTGCAAAGCCGCGACACCGCGCGCATCCAGGTGCCTCCCTCCGAGGACCGGGAATCGGGCAACCCACCTTTGCAAAGTGCGCAGGCCGATGCGGTGATCCCGGCGCTGGATCATCAGGTGCAAACGCAGCGGGCGGAGATGGAGCAAGCGCCGATCCGCCAGCAAGACGCGGCACGTGAGCAAGAGACAGAGCCGGTTCGCGTCATGGCTCCAACAACGCCTGCGACAGCAGACCCATGGATGGCACCACAGGCCAGGGCGCTTTCAACTCCTGAGCAAGAGACCAAGGCAGAGCAGCTCCGTCCTTCAGACACCTTGATCGCTGCTCATGGTGCGCCGTTGCTGCCACCTCAACACCTCGCGCAAGCACACGAGCAGTCCCCAGAAGCCAGTGCCGTGAGTCGCTCCTCCGTCGGGGCAGCAGACGCAGAAAACCAACAAACGCAATCGACCCCAGCGCAGGACCGCAGCGCCGCAGACCCGGGCGGTGCTCTATTCCTGGAAGAGACCATGCGCTCGCTGCGCCAGCTGCAACAGGAGATTGAGCGGGCTGATCGAGAAGACGAACGCTTCCACCAGGAATGGAAGGAGTATCGCGATCGTGGAGAACCTTATCCCTTCGCTCAAAAGAGGGCGCTAGACCAAGAGGGTGGCAGCATCGATGCATTCAGCGCGCACCAACTGGATCGCCGCTCTCCTAGCGAAACGGCTGAGCAAACCTATGTCTTCCCGCCTCAGGCTCAGGGCTTCGTCGGTCCAGGGGGAAGGGATGCGCCAGACGATTCTTCGCAGGTGGCGCGGAAATCCATCACCGGTGACCCCGACGTGGACGAGGTCCTCTACGCGCTCGACAGCAAGAACGAGTTGGCGATCGAGCAGGCCTTGAATCGGGTGGCAAACAGCGCAGCGACGCAGGCGCTGATCAAAAGAGGCAATGAGTTCCTGGAAGCGCAGGCCCAGCAGGAGGCCCAGGAGCTCGCCGCCACACGTCAGGCGCTGGGGATGGATGTCTCAGCGGAAATCAACACCAGCCGCGGGCCGGTCATGGTGATGACGCTGCCGGAGTTTGCCAAGGGACCGATGCAGAGCGGTCCCCAAGGGGACGGCGGTGGGGGTGGAGACGGCGGTGGCGGCGGGGGAGGAGGCGGTGGTGGTGGTGGTGGAGGCGGCGGCGGTTAGTCAAAATCGCCTCCGTGATTAGTCGAGCTTAGGAGACCTCATGGACAGGCAAGACGCGGCCGCAATGGCGGAAATGATGGCCACGTTGAATGCATCGAACGCCTCGTTGCAGGAGACGGTCAAAGTGCTGACGACGCTGGTTGCATCCACGCAGCAGCGCGAACAACGGCTGCGCGAGGTGATCGCCGAACAACTCCAGGTGCTCCAGAACGCGGCCAGCAGCGCCGATGCCAAGGTCACTCGAGTATTGGACAACGCACTGCCAAGGCTGACGCAGCTGACCAATCAGGCGTTGACGCAGACGCTGGAGCCGGCCGCCAAGCGGTTCAACAAAGAGATGGCCCGTGCGGACGAGACGTTGCAGCAAGCCACTCGGCGTTACGCGCAGGCCCAGCAGTCGTTGGAAACAAAGATTACTCGACGCATGGGCATTGCATCCGCCACGATGCTCGTGGCGGGCGTGCTGGGGTTGGGTGCAGTGGCTTACTCGGTGGGCATCATCAACGAAAAGCGGAACGAGCTAGTGCAGCTCCGCACCTCAATCGACTATTGGGAGCGGGTTGCGCGCGCTGATTTAGCACCTTGTGGCGAAGGAAGGATCTGTGCAACGTTCGAAAAGAACGGGCCGCGTTTCGGCAGTCAGAAGCAATACCGTGCCGTTAGCCTGCGCACCGTTTCGAATGCGCGATGATGCTCATCGACCTATGGGCTTGGTGCGCCGTAGAGCTCCTGACAGCGCCGGGCGTGTTCTCTCAGATGGTTGGGATTGGGGTGGTTCTTCTTTGATTCCGGCTGACGCACGGCCTGGCCTTTGAGAGCAAGGTAATCAGTGGTAAGCAACGACGCGGCCAACGCAACCTTGTTCTCTGGGGTGATCCAGAGCAGCAGACAGTCGAAAAGGGTATGGAGGTCGGCGCGGAGCAACAAGCCGTTGTCCACCCGGTCGGTGTGGTCTCCCCGGTAAGGCAATATATGAGCCGCCTCCAAGGCCTCCCTCGCCGAGCAGCCAGTAATGGCACAACTGCTGCCATACGCGTCTAGCAATTGATTTCGGAAAAAAGTTTGACCGCGGCGCTGGGCTACTGCACGCATGGCCCAGACACGTGCGTCATGGTCTGAATCCAATGGAGGCAGATGCGAAAATGCCGCGTCCTGCCCTTCTGCCTCGGCTGTCGATTGTGCGGTGGCGGCCAACTGCACAGCCTCCCAAACGCCGCCGTCGTTCGGCTGCAAAGTCCAGTGGCCATGGATGCTTGCTCGAAAGGGCTCATACGTCACGCCTCGGGATTTGCCTCGTCTGAAAAGGAGATCACGAGGATGATTGGAGTTTGAGCGCCAATCCTTCCGCGTCTTGTCGTAATGCCGACGATTCGTGTCGTTGACGGTCAGGAAAGACAAGTTCGCTCCCAGGTCGGAGTGATCCTCGCCTGGATAGTGCGCACCAAGCCACTCCCGAATTTCTGAGGTGGGGGAAGGCTTGGCCAGCGCTCCCACGGCCTCAGCCACGTGCCAGTATTTCACGGTAGCTCGGTCGCGCAGGATCACCTCTGTTTCAGGGAGCTCGCCGTCGCGCTCAAACGCAAGTTCAAAAGAATTGGGCTCAAGCGATACCACCTGGCCGACCAGGCTGAAGTCCGGCTCGAAGTCCTTGGAGGCGCGGGTGGCATTGCCAGCCCTAACTTCCGTCGGGTTGTCGGAGGTGGCCACCACGACTCGGATTGGCAAGTTTTCTGCGAGGGCCTGCTCGAGATGAGCGCGAAAAGTGTGCTTGCCACTGCCCTTCCAATGGACGGTCTCCATCGCATAGCGGGACATGTCGGGAGAAAAGTTGTGCGACCACAGGCTCAAAATGACCTGGCGCGGATTCTCAGACAGGGCGGACGAGTTGAATTGCGGGTCCTTGATCTCAACGCCATATCGGCGAAAGGCATCGCTCATTCGCATAGGATGTCAGTGTCCTCGGCAATGGGTGCTCAGGCGTGGTGCTATGGGGTCGAGCCAAGCGGGGTGACTACAATCATGCGTTCGTCAATGGCTGGCCCTCGGTCGAACGTGTATTCGAAGCGGTAGCCGTTGCCTTCCACGGTAAAGTTCTTCTTGCCCTTGAACGCTTTAAGCAGGGCTTTGTCGTGGTCGCTGGGATAAAGTTTGATGAGGTCGTGGATCATCCTGTCTGCGTCTTTGGCGTCTGCGTGGAGCCCATAGCCGCGATCCTTGAACCAATCGTTCCATAGGAATTTCGTAGTGGACACCCTGCCGGTTTCCGGCTCTTCGTTGATAAAGAACTTGACTGTCTCGGCCTCGCCGCCGATACAGCCAAACAGGGCCCCCCAGCCTGAACTTCCTGGCGTGATCTTGGTTGACTTGCATGAAAGCACTGCCTTGCTGCGCTCGACCTCTTTTTGGAAGGGCGTGACCACTGAACGATCGGCCGGCTGCTGCGTTGGGCTTTCCGGGGCCGGCGATGGCTCGGCCGGCGGCGGAGAGGATTGGGAGCAGGCAGTCAGCAGGAATACGGCACTGGGGAGCAGGCGACGGATCAACATCCGATGTGAGTTCCAGTTGGAGGCGTGGGCCACCATCTTCCCATTGCAAGTCTCTTTCGAACCAGCTGCTTGAACACGTCAGGAGATGGAGCAGGCCCTTGCCGCTTGTGGCGTCCCTGATTGCACCGCGTGTGTGCGGCTACTATGTTCTCGGGCACGTCCAGGCCTCCGTCCTGCTTGGCTATCAAGTGTTCGGCCGTGCATTGGTAAGGAAGGGCCGAGCGGGGGCTTAAGCCCAGTTCGTTAGGCAAGGCGAGCCACATCGGGAGGCCGCAATAGAAACAGCAACCCGACTGGGCGTGAAAGGCACGGATGCGAAGAGATTTGAGGCGCTTGTTGCTCATGGAAGGGCTCCGGAATCAAAAGAAGATTCCCGTGCCTCCTAGAGGAGAACCTCGGGCACCCGGAGCCTAGAGGCTATGCGGGCACAAAACCGGGGGGATGCCCCCACTGGCAGACACGTTTTAACCGACCATCGTTGCGGCTGCAACCCTTCGGCGCGTGATGGGCAGGGCGGGCGAGCAGGTTCAATGCGTGCTGTGACCTTCTTCAGCGTTCGAGATTTCCATTCGCAACGCGCCGAGGGAGCTCGCTTGGTTACGGATTGCCGCGTCGCTCCGATTTCCTACGTGAGCCAAAAGCGCACCCACCAACTCGGCATCCTCCAGGGATTCTGCTCCCGCAAGAAACACGAGCTCTGCCACCCGCGTGCGTCGCTTGGCTTCTTCGCGGCGTTGCATCTCCTTGGCCTTTACCGCTTGGCGCTGTTGCGCTAAAAGCTCGCGCGCTTGATGCTGAGCCAAGCGTTCCGTGGCTCTTTGGATTTGGTCTCGGTAGTGATTCGTTGCGGTCATGCGTTTCTCCTGCCTGGTGGAAATGAGTCAACCAGGAAAACGGCTTGCGTCAAGCGTTGGGCTGGTCTCCAATTTCGTCCGCCCCGAGAATCAAAAAAGCTGAAAAACAAGGCTTGAAAGAAAGAAGCAAGAGCGCACCTAGGTGTCACATGGTGACACGTGCGCAAAGGGCTCCGCCCCTTGAACCCCAAGCGCCGGGGGCGCTTGCGAAAATCCAAAGCCGAGGCATAAACCAAGCAACCCAGCCGCTTCGGAGCAACGCCTCATGGCCATCTACCACGCCAACGTCAAAACCTTCAGCCGCGCCAAGGGGCACTCATCTGTCGCAGCGGCCGCCTACCGTGCCGGCCTGCTGCTCGAGGACGCGCTCACCGGCCTGCGTCACGACTACCGCCGGCGGGACGGCGTCGTCGAAACGCGCTGCATCGCTCCCGAGGACGCGCCCGATTGGGCTCTGGTCCCCGCTGAGCTCTGGCCGGCAGCAGAGGCGGCTGAGCGTCGCAAAGATTCGACGGTCGCACGGGAGTTCGAGTTCGCGTTGCCGCACGAACTCGATGACCTCCAGCGCTCCGAGCTGGCCGTGGAAGTCACCCGCGCATTGGTCGGGCGCTACGGGTTCGCGGCCCAGGCCAGCATCCACAGCCCAGGCAGCAAGGACGGCCTGAACTGGCACGTCCATGTCCTGGCGACGACCCGTCGCATGGGACCAGACGGTCTTACGGACAAAACCAAGGAGCTGGACGGCGGGCCATCGGGACGTGTCGAGGTGCAATGGGTGCGCGAACTCATCGCCTCCACCATCAACGCCCATCTCGAAAAGGCGGCGCTTGAGATTCGGGTGGACCACCGCAGTTTGGAAGCACAGGCAAGTGACGCCCTGGCGCGCGGCGACCTGGCCGCGGCTGCCGTCCTGTCCCGCGAGCCCACCAAGCACGTCGGCAAAAACGGCACCGCGCTGGCTCGACGGGGCCAGCCGTCGGAGCGTTCCGACGCAAACCGTCGAATCGAGGAGACCAACGAGGAGACCTTCCAAAAGCTCATCGCCGTGTTTGAGCAGGAAGGGCGCGCCATGCCGGTGCCTGACGGTCACAGCCAGGCCCAGGCCGAGCGCGAGGCTCGCCGGCCTTCTGATGTGCTGTCCTTGCCGCTCGGGGCTGGGGCAGGGCGCATCGAGGTGTCCCGCAGCATGGCGCCCATTGCCCGTGGGCTGGGACTGCTGGAGGCCGAGGAGGCCAAGCCGTCGCGCGAGCCGCGTTCGGTCTCCGAGCTCGCGGAGGAGGCCAGCGACGAATGGGGAGTCGCTGTTCAAGCGGATCCCCGCTTGGCTCAAACGCTCCAAGCAACCCTGGCCTTGATGCAGTGGATCAGGGAACACGTGGCTGCCTTCGCCGAGGAGGCCCGGCTACGCCCGGACCTCAACGAGCTATTGCTGCGGTTGCGGCGCTTCAAGGCAGCCGTCATGAAGTTCGCCCGGAGGCTATTGGCGGTGCGCCGAGCCGAGAAGCTGCACCACATGGCCGAGAACGCGTGGCACGACTTTTTGGCGAACAATCCCGAGCCAGGGACCTCGTGGACGCAGGGAGACTGGAAGCAGCGGCGGGGGCGTCGGTTGAGCACTCTGGAAAGTAGAACCGCAGAGCTGGCCTATGCAAACGCCAGGGTGACCCCGGAGGAACAAGCCCTCTGCGAGAAAGAGGCGTCGGGCAGCGCGGCGCACCTGGAGGCCTGGAGCTGGGACATGCTTCAGCGCTATCCCCTCCAGCTCGACATGGCGATTGAACCCGAACAGGCCCGTCCAACGCCTGCCATCTCCGCCTCCCCTGCTCCTGTCTACGTTCCCAAGCCGCCGCGCTTCCACTGAAACAAAAAGCCCCGCAGTGCGGGGCTCGTCTTGATGTGGTTCTAAATGATCGGACGATGGCACCACTTAAACTACGCTGCCTGAGCTTCTGCTTCCGCTCGCACTTCGAACTCGACATGCACGCCGTCGTAAGGCAAATGCAGAGCACCGGTTTCGGTTCTGTTGATCAGGCCGCAGTCCACCAAGGCAGTCGCATCGGTGTGGACGCCTTTCACGTCACGGTCTACCCGTCGAGCAAGCTCTCGCACGCCCAGAGGGCCGGTGCCGGCAAGAGCTTCGAGCAGACTCCAGCGGTTGGCATTCAACGTTCGCAGAAGATCTTCGCCGCTTGTGAAAGTGAAGCGCGGCACGGCGTCGCCTTTTCCGCGCGCTGCAGCTTTCATCTGCGCTTTCACTTCCTCTATGGTGGCGACTCCAATGGTCAGAATGTTCTTTTCCATGTTGTCCTCACAGTAGGGCCACATCGGCCCAAAAATCATCAGTCAATTGATCCAGGGTGGTGAAGTTGTAAGGCTTTTCCACAATCCCTACATGCTTGTGGTCGCCCTTGCCTGCTTCATTGTCGTAACGCAAAACGCACTTGCCAGCGACCACATACGCCAGCCCATATTTGTAGCTATGGGCACTGCCGCGCACAGGTTCGGGCACAAGCACGATACGTATCTCCGCAAACGCATCGTCGCTGAGTTTGACGCGACGATCGGTCAGCACCTTGCCTTTGCTGCGCATGTTGTAATCCTGACAACAACCCATGGTGTTGTCAAGATTACATCACCCTCGGCCCTATGGAGGATTCAGTGAAGGGTCGGGCGCTTCTTGCTGCGGACTGGATCCAGCTGCGCGTCTTTCTTCTTCCGGCCCGCTCGCCATTCCTCCACTGAAGGAAGCTCCCGAACGATGACGGCCTCCCGGGTGCGCACCGGGTGGGAAGGCTGGGGAGGAGCATGGTCCAACGATTGAGTAGCGTTGCCTCCGCCTGGCGGCTTCTTCTGGCTGTAGACGATCAGCTCGCCAGCAGACGCCCAGGCATTACAGACATTGCGTTGTCGCACGAGCGGTTCGTCTGAAAGGGTCTGGCTCATCAGACCGGCGAGCAAGTGGCCGGCGATCTCAAGTTGTTGGGGGTTGGTGGTCATGAAAACTCCTGCGTGTGGGGAAGCCCTCATCCAATCAACAATTCCCGACTGCGCAAGAGCTCGCTTGTGGGTCTATTTCACAAATTTGAATACGAGGAAAGATTTCATTTTTAGTATGCCCAATTTTGATAGGTGGAGTGCCGTCGCTCTCCTGGTCAGCCGGGAAATAGTGGGCTCTGCGTCGCTGGAGGATAGGCGCCTACCAGACTGGGGGGACCGGACGGCTAGCCTCCCTCCGGGGCTTATCCGGTCCCCAAGAAGTCCAGGGCGCGCAGGCTCAGAGACTTGAAGAGCTGCGGCTCGCTTGGCTATGATCGGGTATCACGCGGGGTATCACAAAAGGTATCATTTTTGGATCACCCCACTCCGGGATAAGCTAGGAAAATCAATTGGTTGGCGTGGGAGGATTCTGTTCCCATCGCCCGCTCCACTGCCGCAATGGCGTGTGGTTGGTCATCGACATTCCCTTGAAGATCTTTGGTTGCCACCGACGTAGGCGTGCGCTGCACGCTGTATGGTCGAGCTGTGGCTGACGTCACCGAGACTCTTGCAAGGAGTCATCGGAAGGTGTCGGCGCCGTTGTCCGACGTACTCGCGGGCCAGGCTGCCATTGCCGCCTGGTGTATCGCGTAAGTACGGGAGCACAGGATTTCGTCCGGCATGGATCGGGGCATCTGGCGAGTGGCTTGAGCCAGTGTGCGTCCGGAAGCTGAGTGGTCGGGCCTCCCGGCCTGAGCAGCGCGTCGGCGCAGGCCAACCAGGTCATCGGCGATCTCCGCACCCTGGCGGTGGGGCGCGGTTGATTCCGGTTCCGTTCGGAGTCGAGCGTCTAGCGTTGGCCTCGCACGGATGTCCGTGTGTTTCGGGTGCTGTCATGTCTGCTGTTCGCCGTCGCTTGTCCTCGATCGTCATTGCAGTGGGTGCTGTTATGTGTGCCGGGCCGGTCATGGCTGCCTGTCAGCCTGGGCCGTTCACGCTTGCGCTGTCGGCCCAGCGGCTGGACGAACGATTGCAGGATCTGGCCCACCAGACGGGATGCGCGGTGGAGGTGGATCCCTCGCTGCTGCAGGACAAGCGCGTACAGGCCTTGAGTGGAACCTTCACCGCCGATCAGGCATTCATCCAATCGGTTCGCGGGAGCGGTCTGGAGGCGGACTATGCCAGCGATCACTGGCGCGTCAATCGCGCGCAACAGCTGTATTTTGCCGAGCGTGTCGAGACCTTGCAGAGCGCGATTACAGATGCGCGCAAGAGCAACGCGATTACCGGGCGTCAGGCAAAAACCATGAACGCGCAACTATCGAAGATGGCGGTGGAGGTTCCCAAGCTTGTCCGTCAGCAGGGTTTTCTGAGCGCAGCCGAGCGCGCCTCCTACGAGCGCACCTTGAAGGAGATCGAAAAGGTCCTGCAGGGCTGAGGTCGGGCGCAGCGAAGATGTGCGCCGCGGTCACGTAGGGGGCAGATTGGCGGCACCTTTGGTCCTTCGAGGTTCGGGTGCCCGTGGCCCGTCCATGCGCACTGGGTGGCGATGACGCTGGCAGAGCTGTGTGCAGATCGTGCTGGTGCGTTTTCCCTTGCGAGGGGTTCGCTGCGTTGTGGCCCGGCGTTGTGCCATCCGGGCATGATGCGTGCATCACACATCTCGTCGAACGAGTTGCAATGACGACGATTGCAGGCGGTTTTCCCGGTAAAAATGGCACTGCAGCTTCGTCATTTCCTTCCTTGCAGTCAGGAAGCTCCTGATTGAGCAAGCGCGAGCTGGCAGCCATAGTGTCCCCATCATTTGGCGGTCACCATGACAACGACTCATTCACAGCTGGTTGGTGCGCTGCTCAAGGGCATGCGTCGCGCCGAATCCGCGCAGGCGGCCTCGATCGCCCACCGCCCGGGCCTGCCGGCGAAGGCCAGCATCCCGGGCACGCCTGACACTGCCGGCAAGGTGCTCGAAATGTTCAAGCTCGACCCCGAACAGATTCGCCACATGGGACTGATCGGAGTGGAAGAATTGGGCGAAACGGTCTGCCATGCGTGGTCGATCAACGCCGGTCAGCTGGACCGGGTGGTGCAATGGTTCACCGCCCCCCGGGTGGAGTTTGTCGGCAAGCATTGCAGCGAGCTGATTCGCGCCGGACGCATCGGGCCGGTGCTGACCATGGCCCGCGAACACGCCTTGCTGCGGCATGGCTGAGCGCAAGTCGGCCCGGAAAGGACCGGGCGCTTTACGCTGGACGGCATAGCGGCAATACTCGTTGACCCGCCCAACCTCAGTTTTGTCAATGCGCCAGGTTCCGCCCGCTTCATCCTCAGCTGCCGCCAAAGCCCAATTGCTGGAAGAGTTGCGCAAGCTTGAGCAGGAAGAAGCTCAGCTCAAGTATGCCCAGACCCTGGAAGCCTTCGACCAGGTGGTCGAGGTGCTGACCCAGTTCGGCAGCCGGTTCAATGCAAAGCAGAAATCCCAGATCGCCTCGCTGGCCATGACCGGCAAGTCCAAGGGGCCGCTGACCTCCACCGGTGAAGTAGCTGCCAAATACTGGCTTCCGCACTCGGGCGAGACCTGGTCCGGGCGTGGCCGCACCCCACGGGCGTTCAAGGCGTGGGAAGGCACCAGTTCCTACAAGGAATGGAAGTCCAAGCATCCGGACAAGCGTTTTCCGCTGTACCCGGGTTGAGTCTTCAGTCAACCGGATAGCGGATTCGTCGAACACGTCTAACTTGCTGTGGCCTTCACCGTTGCGTATGCAGGTCCGGTGGATCTCGTTACGCAATACGCCTGGGTGCCCCATCGGCGCTGGGGAAGTGGCTTGGCGATTGCATCAGAGCGCATGGATTGGGGCGCACATCATTTGCGCATCGATGGTGCGCGGCTGCGCAATGCTGCTTTGGCCAGGTTCGAAAGCCGGATGACCAACGTTGGATCGTGCGTGAGCAGGTAGCCGACCAACTTCAAAGCCCTGTGCCCGATCCTTGCGCATAAAAAAGCTCGCTGCCCACCTCCCGGCAGACAGCGAGCCGCATCAGCAAGCGCGCTTTACTGGTCGCTCTTGCACTCGAACACCGACACGCTGCGCGGCGGCGCCAGGAATTCGCTGGCGCCTGCCGGCATCATGTCCACCTCAAGCGCTTCATCGGTCGACAGCACCAGCTTCCAGTGCACCGGCTCGTCGGTGGAGGGTAGGGTGAAGGTCACGCCCTCGTGGTAGGCATTGATCACGATCAACAAGGTGTCGTCGTTGGCCAACTCCTTGACGCCGGAGGTCTGCGCCTTGCCTTCCAGGAGCAAACCGACCGAACGCGCGCCTGCGTCAGTCCAGTGCGCATCCTCCATCTCGGTGCCGCCAGGATTGAGCCAGGTGAGATCGCGCAGGCCGGCTTCTTCGTTGTACTGCCCGTTGAGGAAACGGCCGCGCGACAGGATCGGGTAGCGTTTGCGCAGCCGGGTCAGTGCCTTTACGAAGTCGGTAAGACGGCCGTCGGTCGGGTCGTTTTCCCAGTCCAGCCAGGTGATTTCATTGTCCTGGCAATACGTGTTGTTGTTGCCGCCTTGCGACTGCGCACGCTCGTCGCCGGCCAGCATCATCGGCGTGCCCTGCGACAACAGCAGCGTGGCCAGCAGATTCTTCATCTGCCGCTCGCGGATCTGCAGGATGTCGGCGTTGTCGGTCTCGCCTTCTTCGCCGTAGTTGCACGAGCCATCGTTGGACGAGCCGTCGCGATTGTCTTCGCCGTTGTCGATGTTGTGCTTCTCGTTGTAGCTGACCAGGTCGCGCAAGGTGAAGCCGTCATGCGCGGTGATGAAGTTCACCGACGCCCACGGGCGGCGACCCCGGCGGTCGAACAGGTCGGCCGAGCCGGTAAAGCGGGTGGCAAACTCGGCCAGCTTGCCGTCTTCGCCTTTCCAGAATTCGCGTGCGTTGTCGCGGAACTTGTCGTTCCACTCCGACCAGCCCGGCGGGAAGTGGCCTACCTGGTACCCGCCCGGGCCACAGTCCCACGGCTCGGCAATCAGCTTGACCTCCGACAGCAGCGGGTCCTGGTTGCAGGCATCCAGGAAGCCGCCGCGTTGGTCGAAGCCGCTTGGCTCGCGGCCAAGAATGGTGGCCAGGTCGAAACGGAAGCCGTCCACGTGCATCTCACCGGCCCAGTAGCGCAGCGAATCGTTGACGAACTGGATCACCCGCGAATTGCTCAGATTCAGCGTATTGCCGGTGCCGGTGTCGTTGATGTAGTAGCGCTTGTCTTCGGCAAGGCGGTAATAGCTGGCGTTGTCGATGCCCTTGAACGAAAGCGTCGGGCCCAACTCGCTGCCTTCCGCGGTGTGGTTGTAGACCACGTCCAGGATCACTTCCAGGCCTTGCTTGTGCATGGCCTTGACCATGTCGCGGAATTCATCGCGATGGCCGCTGGAGAGGTAGCGCGACTTCAGTGCGAAGAAGCCGATGGTGTTGTAGCCCCAGTAGTTACGCAGGCCCTTGTCCAGCAGATGCTGGTCGTCCAGGTAGGCGTGCACCGGCAGCAGTTCGACCGCGGTGATGCCCAGGTCCTTGATGTACTGCAGCACCTGCGGCTGCGCCAGGCCGGCGAACGTGCCACGTACCGCTTCGGGCACCTGCGGGTTGCGCATGGTGTAGCCGCGCACGTGGGTTTCGTAGATGACCGTCTCGTTCCACGGCTTGAGCAGGCGTGCATCGTCGCCCCAATCGTAGGTGTCTTCGACCACCACGCACTTGGGCATGAAAGGCGCGCTGTCACGCTCATCGAAGCTCAGGTCGCCGTCCGGGTGGCCGACGGTGTAGCCATAGAGCTCGTCGGCCCAGATCAGGTCACCTTCCAGCTCACGCGCATACGGGTCGAGCAGCAGCTTGTTGTGGTTGAAGCGATGGCCTTCGGTCGGCTCGTATGGGCCATGCACGCGATAGCCGTATCGCTGGCCGGGTTTGGCATCGGGCAGGTAGCCATGCCAGATTTCGTTGGTGTATTCGGGAAGGTCGACGCGGGTTTCGTTGCCTTGTTCGTCGAACAGGCACAGCTCCACACGTGTGGCATGCGCGGAGAAAAGCGCAAAGTTGGTGCCCTTGCCATCGAAGACGGCACCGCGGGGGAACGGGCGCCCCTGACGGATGCGGGAGGGGTTGGCATAAGCCGCGCTTGCTGGACGTCGCATGGAGAGTCTCGGGTGCGCCGGCATGCCGGCATTGAGGAGGCTCAAGCATTGCGGTTTCAACTGTGCAAAACGCGTTACGGCAATACGGGCGCGGCGTGAGGGCGGGCGTTGAGCCCGTGCGTCGTCAAAAGAAATTGTTGCGCCGTGGAGCGGTGGCGCTTGCTTGTGCGTTACCAATGGCAGCCGCAAGCGAGCAGTGACGCACGACGCGCTGCGACCGGCAATGCGCTAGCTTAGGGCCGTCGACCGAGTCGAAGGGCGCGTGCTGCTTGAGCGCTGCGCGCGCGCCCTGCTAGCATCGATCCGGTTGAGGCTGCGCAGCGTTTGCGTTGCTGCAACATCGCTGAAACGCTTGCGCGTTTCCATCCTCGGGGCCGTCGCATACCGGGTCACGCGGCGCGAGCAGGGCATAGGCGTCCTGCGCGCGCCCGACCGGCAGATGCGTGGACTTGGGTCACCTCGTCATCAGACTCCGACCATGTCCAGGCCGCGCCGTGTCCCTGCTGCGATGAAAATCGCCATTCTTTCGCGCAACAGCAAGTTGTACTCGACCCGGCGGCTCATCGAAGCCGCACGCAAGCGTGGCCACACCGTGCGCATCCTCGACCCGCTGCGCTGCTACATGCGCATCGCTGCCGACGGTTTCAGCCTGCACTACAAGGGCAAGCCGATCACCGGGTTCGATGCGGTGATCCCACGCATCGGTGCTTCGGTGACGCGCTACGCCACCGCGGTGCTGCGCCAACTTGAATTCATGGGCACCTACACGCCCAATCCCTCCGACGCCATCCTGCGTTCGCGCGACAAGTTGCGTGCACACCAGCTGCTGGCCGCGCAGGGCATCGACATGCCGGTCACTGTGTTCGGCGACAACCCCGACGATACCCAGGACCTGTTGTCCATGCTCGGCCCGCCGCCGCATGTGGTGAAGTTGAACGAAGGCGCCCAGGGTGCCGGGGTGATCCTTACCGAAAAGGCCAGCGCATCGCGCGGCGTGGTCGAGGCACTGCGTGGGCTCTATGCCAACTTCATCGTGCAGGAGTTCATCGGCGAAGCCGACGGTGCGGACCTGCGCTGCTTCGTGGTCGGCGACCGGGTCGTTGCGGCCATGCGCCGGCAGGCGGCCGAGGGCGACTTCCGCTCCAACCTGCACCTGGGCGGGACGGCCGCAGTGGCGCAGGCCACCGAGCAGGAGCAGGAGGTCGCGGTACGCTCGGCGCGCGCGCTGGGCCTGGCGGTGGCCGGGGTCGACCTCATTCGCTCCAGACGCGGTCCGCTGGTGCTCGAGGTCAATTCCACCCCCGGGCTGGAGGGGGTGGAAGGGGTCTGTGGCGTCGATGTGGCGGCGGCCATCATCCAGCACCTGGAGCAGTCGGCCCATTGATCTGCGCCATAGCGGCCTTACCGAAAATTTAACTAAAATCTAATCCTTCGCTCGCTAGCCTCTGCCAACCGTAGCTCCGCTCTCGGCAGTGACGGTGATCGGGATGAACTTTTGGCCCAAGTGCGGTGTCGCACTTGGGCCTTTTTGTGGATGGCTTGCTGCTCCGGAGGTTCGCGTCTACATTCCCCAATTGTTAAATCCGGTCAGACGCAGGGAAGGGTCGTATGGCGAGGCAATTGAACGTGTTACTGCCGTGCGCGCGATCAGCGCGCATCACGTCGGTGTTGCCGACCGCGCAGGCACGCTGCCGGCTGCGGGTAAGGCACAGGCATAGCGACAGGGGGCGAGCAAGTAATGGCTCCGATGTCAGTCAGGAACAGCGCGCTAAGGTAGCGGGGTGCCCGGTCGGAGTTGGAGCGGTATTGGTGGCGCAGCCGGAGCGACAGGAGCTGCAGCCAAACCAGCCAATAGCCACCTGCAACCCTCCGAAGCTCGTCACCCGAATTTTGTCCAGGGCAAGCGAAGATGACCGGCAGAACGCTGGCGCGAGCGAGCACCTGGTGTGCAGATGAGTACGAAGCAGTGCATGACGCTCGCCTGGCGTGCAGTCTGACCACTGTGAATGACACGATATTTCTCGGCGCCAGCGCTAAAAACAGTTTAACGAATGAGGTTCCAGTGCGAATTCTAGTGATTGAAGACAACAGCGATATCGCCGCCAACCTGGGCGATTATCTCGAAGACCGTGGGCACACCGTGGACTTCGCCGCCGATGGCGTGACCGGCCTGCACCTGGCCGTGGTGCACGAGTTCGACGCCATCGTGCTGGATCTCAACCTGCCCGGCATGGACGGCATCGAAGTCTGCCGCAAGCTGCGCAACGAAGCACGCAAGCAGACCCCGGTGCTGATGCTCACCGCGCGCGACTCGCTGGACAACAAGCTGGCCGGCTTCGACTCCGGTGCGGACGACTACCTGATCAAGCCGTTCGCGCTGCAGGAAGTGGAAGTGCGCCTCAACGCACTGTCGCGTCGCGGCAAGGGCGTGCACACCCGCGTGCTGGAAACCGGCGACCTGGAATACAACCTGGACACGCTGGAAGTGCGCCGCCGCGGCAAGCTTCTGCAGCTCAACCCGACCGCGCTGAAGATCCTGCAGGCGCTGATGGAAGCTTCGCCGGCCGTGGTCACCCGCCAGGAGCTGGAAACCCGCGTCTGGGGTGAAGAGCTGCCGGATTCGGATTCGTTGCGCGTGCATATCCATGGCCTGCGTGCGGTGGTCGACAAGCCCTTCGACGTGCCGATGATCCAGACCCGTCACGGCATCGGCTACCGCATCGCGTCGCCTGATGCCTGAACGTACAAGCGCGCGCCCGGCGCGCAGGCGTGGCCGCTACCGGCGGCGCCTGCGTAGCCGCATCATCCTGTCGTTCGTGTTGTTGGGCTTCTGCCTGACCACACTGTTCGCCTTCGCCACCAACTGGGCACGCGCGCGCGTGGAAAATCAGTTGGTCGAAGACGTGATGAACCGCAACATCGACGCATTCGCGCAGCGGTTCTATTCCGACCCGCTGCACAATCCGGATCTGCCGGTGCAGCAGATGCGTGGGCGCGTGGTCAAGAGCGACAAGTTCGAAGCGCTGCGCCTCGAGCAGCCGGAGTGGTACCAGTTTCCCGATGGCATCCACACCATTTCCGGCGTGGACGAAAACGGCAATGCGTACTCGTACAAACTGGCGGTGCGCAAGACGCCCAGCGAGTGGTTCTTCCTTGCCTATGACATGACCCAGACGCTCAAGGGCGAAATCCAGCTCAAGCGCACCTTGATGCTCTCGGTGCTGGTGTTCAGCGGGTTTTCGCTATTGATCGGCTGGTGGTCGGCGTCCAAGGTGATGCGCCCGGTGTCGGACCTGGCCGCACGCCTGCGCGCCTACCGCGGCGGCACGAGCGAGCCCAAGCCGCTGGCCGCGCATTTCCCCGATGACGAAGTGGGCCAGCTCGCCGAAGCGCTGGACGATTACTCCGCGCGCCTCACCGAGGTGGTGCAACGCGATCGCGAGTTCAATGCCGACGTCAGCCATGAACTGCGTACCCCGCTGGCAGTGATCCGCGGCGCCACAGAACTGCTGCTCACCAAGCCCAATCTCGACGAAAAGGTGCTGCAGCGGCTGCAGCGCATCCAGCGCGCCGAACAGCAATGTAGTGACCTGATCGGCTCGCTCCTGTTGCTCTCGCGCAACGAACGCGGGCAGGGCAGCAGCAACGTGGCCAAGGTAGCCGAACAATTGATCGACGCGCACCGCGCCCAGCTCGGCGGCAAACCACTGGAGTTGCTGCTGGAAGGCGAACGCGACCTGGTCATCGACGCCCCCGAATCTGCCCTGTCGGTGGCGCTGGGCAACCTGATCGGCAACGCGGTCAAATACACCCAGGACGGCCAGGTGCGCGTGCGCGTATTGGCCGATGCTGTCGAGGTGATCGACTCCGGCCCCGGCCTGAGCGAAGAAGACGCCGCCAAGCTGTTCCAGCGCGGCTACCGCGGCACCCACGCCGGTCATTCGCAAGGCGGCGGCATCGGCCTGTCGATCGTCAGCCGCCTGTGCGACCTGTACGGCTGGCGCGTCAGCGTGCGCCCAGGCCAAGAGCGCGGCGTCATCGCCACACTGGCCTTCCATCGCTGACCAACCACCCGCACTCCCGTAGGAGCGCACCCGGGCGCGACAGCCTTGCCCATAGCGCCCCAAGGCAACGGCTTCAGCCAACAACCGCACCAAAACACAGCTCAGCGCTCGACCACCGTCACCACCAGTTCGCCCTCGCGCGCCGTGATCTGCAGCTTGCAGCCAACCGAAAACCCCAACTGCTCCGGCCACAGCCCGCGCAGGCGCACGCTGGGAACCCGCTGGCTGTGCGACCGGCCGCGCTCTACTTCGTAGACACTCTACCTGCCGTGCACCGCGTGGGCGTGCACGCTGTGCGAGGCGGCAATGACTGCAGATTCACCGCAGCGGAATTTCGAATACAGAGTTTTCAGGCGCTCAGAGCTGGCTTCGACGTGCTTGAAGCGCGTTTCTGTAAACCGCATCCAATCGTTGAGCGCTTTGCGCTAACAGTTCCGCATTGCCCTCGTTGCTGACGATGTCGTCGGCGATGGCCAACCGCTGTTCGCGAGAGGCTTGGGCAGCAATCATCTGATCAGCCAGTGCCGATGTACCGCCATCGCGCTGCATCAGGCGAGCGTGTTGAAGTTCCACCGGCACGTCGACGACAAGAATGCGGTCCAGCCAGGAATAAGTTGCTCGGCCACCCGCTTCGGTCAGCAAGGGGATTGCGACGATGGCGTAAGGGCCCACAGCTTCCTGTGCGGCGCGTTGCAGCTCAGCGCGGATGGCAGGATGAGTGATCGCCTCTAGTGCTCTGCGTTGGGCTGCATCGCCGAAGACGATTTTGCGTAAGGTCTGCCGGTCCAGCGTGCCATCCGGCAACAAGATGCCTCGACCAAAACGGGCCGTGATTGCATCAAGGATGAGGCCCGGCGCGACAACCTGCCGTGCAACAGTATCGGCGTCGACAACCGGCACGCCCAGCTTCTCGAACTCGGAGGCCAGGGCGCTCTTGCCGGAGGCAATGCCGCCAGTGAGGCCGACGATGAAGTCGCTCATCGTCGTGCCCTGGTCAACGCAGGCCTGCGAAGTGCAGGTAGCCGTCCACTAGATCGTTGCCCCAGAAGAACACCACCCAGCCGGCGATGGCGAGGTACGGGCCGAACGGGATCGGGGTGGCGCGGTCGCGGCCCTTGGCCACCAGCCAGGCCGAGCCCAGGATGGCGCCGACCAGCGAGGAGATCAGGATGATCGGCAAGATGCCTTTCAACCCGCACCACGCACCAAGCGCAGCCAGCAGCTTGAAGTCGCCGTGGCCCATGCCTTCCTTGCCGGTGAGCTGCTTGAACAACCACCACACGGTCCATAGCGACACATAGCCTACCGCCGCGCCCAGCAGGGCGGGTTTGGCCGGCATATAGAGGTTGTCCATCGAGCCGACCAGGCCCAGCCACATCAGTGGCAGGGTCAACTGGTCCGGCAGCAACTTGTGGCGCAGGTCGATTCCCGACATCGCCACCAGGAAGCAGCTCAACACGATCGCGCCGAAGCCCTGCCAGCCGAAGCCGAATCGCCAAACGCTGGCCACGCACAGGATCGAGGTCAGCAACTCCACCAGCGGGTACTGTAGGGAGATCGGCTTGCCGCTGTAACGTGACTTGCCGCGCAGCATCAGCCAGCTGAAGAGTGGGATGTTCTCCCACCACTTGAGCTTGTCACCGGTAACGGGATCGTGCGAGGGCTCCACCACGATCCCCGGCGGCGGCGGCTCGTAGATGTCCGGCAGTTCCAGGATCTCGCGCGCATCGCGCCGCCACTGCCACTCCATACGCTTGGGCAAGCGCAGGATCACCACGTTCAGGAAGCTGCCGATCAGCAGTCCCAGTCCGGCCGCGGCAGGAAAGCCGAGACCGGGATGCTGGTCGAGAAATGCCATTACGTCTTATCCAACCACTGCGCCGAGTTTGAAGATCGGAAGATACATGCCTATCACCATGCCGCCGACAACGACACCGATGAAGATCATGATCATCGGCTCTAGCAGGCTGCTCAATGCATCCACGGCGTTGTTCACGTCCTGCTCGAAGTAATCGGCCACTTTGAAAAGCATGGTATCCAATGCGCCGGCCTCTTCGCCGATTGCGGTCATCTGAATCACCATATGCGGAAACAGATTGACCTGCTTCATCGACAAGTTGACCGGGTAGCCAACCGATACGTCTTCGCGCATGCGCAGCACCGCCTCTTCGTAGACTTTGTTGCCGGTGGCGCCGGCCACAATGCCCAGCGCCTCCACTAGCGGGACACCAGCCTTGAATGTCACCGCCGTGGTGCGCGCGAACCGGGCAATGGCACTGTCGTGCATGATCTTCCCTATGACTGGCACCTTCAAGATCAGCCTGTCGAACAGATGCTGCATTTTCGGCGAGCGCTTATAGCCCATGACTAGCCCAACCACCGAACCGATCGCGACCAGCAGCATTGGTAGCCACCAAGAGACCATGAAGCGTGAACAATTTACGATCATCTGAGTAAAGGCAGGTAGCTCCGCGCCGAAGCTGGAGAACACGGTTTCGAACTGCGGAACCACCCAGATGAGCAGGATGGAACTAACAATGAGCGCAACGGCCATCACCATTGCTGGATAGAACAGCGCTTTTTTGATCTTGCCTTTCAGCGCCTCGATATTTTCCTTGTATGTAGCAACCGTTTCCAGCACGGTGTCGAGAACGCCCGCACTCTCGCCGGCTCTGACCAAGTTACGGTACAATTCATCGAATTGCACAGGATGCTTGCTGATTGCTTCATTAAGTGATAAGCCTCCCTCGATGTCGGTACGTATTCCACCCACCATTTTTTTCATGCGCGGATTCTTGGCGCCTTCGCCGATGATTTCGAGCGCGCCCACAATCGGCACGCCTGATTTCATCATGGTCGCCATCTGCCGACTGAAGAATGCGATGTCCTTCGGCTTGATTGGCTTGCCAGCTGCGCCAAACAGCGGCTTGGGCTTGGTCTTGACCGCTGTCGGCGTAATGCCGCGCCGCCGGAGCTCGGCGCGCAACATGTTGGCATTTCGGGCAAGCTCGTCGCCCTTCATCTTGACGCCGCGCTTGTCTGTCCCCTCCCAAACAAAAGTCGCCATTTGGCTAGTACGGTTACTCGCTGAAGGCGCTTTTTTTTTCGTAGTGATCGCGGCCAATGTCTGTCTCCCCACCGGCACCCCATGCCGGCATAGTCCTGCCACTATAGCTGCTCGTGGAACAAATGGCTCGTTCTACTGTACACATGGGGCGCTCTTTGGAGTTGGACAAGCTACTTCTGCGAAGCGCTCTCAGTCTCGCCCAAGCCAGTCATCCCATGCATAGCTGAGTACTGATTAATTTCTTTCAACATTGCTCTAAGTGCGGCGCCGCGTGCAGCGCCCGAAAGCTGACTTGGGCGCTCATAACCGGCACGCTGCATCAATTCCCAAAACGCCCTCTTCGCTTCAGTCAGGTCGCCCTCCTGCAGTAGCAGTTTCACGTAGAATAACGCGATTGAGGGATCCTTGCTGTAGGGCCACGCTAAGCGTGTTTGACGCAACGCGAGACGCCATTCATCAGCTTGGTAGTATGCCAGCGCAGCGTTATAGCGAAGGGTGACTTTTGGTTGCGAGGCTTCGCTTGCGTCTATTGCCTGGTCTGCAATTCTTACAATTGTATCGGCCAAAAGGCGCGGTGTTATGCGTCCACAGCCATTACGTTGGCGAATCTCCAATAAATTGCCCACAGCATATGGCATAACAGGATCAAGGGTCCTGGGGTGTCGATTTGCAGCCGATAGCAATAGAGTAGGATCACTATCCTGATGGATGGAACAGTTAAGGACAGTAAGCTCCATTTTGCCGACGCTAGAAATACTTCGGTTTGGGTTCTCGGCTAAACGCTGAAATACCTCGTAAGTATCTTTCACAAGCCCGGCCTGCATAGCTGCGAAGCCAAACGCCACACTTGCTCTAGTAGAGTCGGGATGCTTATCAATTGCTGACGCACTGATGCCGAGCGAAGTCCGCCACACCAGTGCCCGTGAAAACGTTTGTGCAGAGATGACTGCTATGAAGCCCACAGATATCAGCCATCCTATAGCCCTCACGCGCACTCCGTATCTATTAAGTGCCTGTAGTGCTGCCACGATGAGACTGACAATCATTAACCATAGCCCGAACTGCGGTAGATAGTTGCGGTGTTCATAGTAGAGTTCGATAGGAACAATGCTCGCCTCCACCGAGTGCGCAACTAGAAACCAAAACCACCCGACGAATATTCCTGGGATTTTTTTGCGAGCAGATATCGCGGCCAAGCTAGTGGCGATTAGCCCAAATAAACCCCATAGTGTTGTTATGGGATCGATTAAACTGTGAGAGATCTTGAAGTCGTCATTGTAAATGCCCATGGCGGGGGAGTAAGGGATGAGTAACATCCTGCAGTATTCCCAAAGCGCTCTTGGCTGGCTGAGCAGGCGTTCGGTTGGCGTCATGCCCCACTCAAGCATTGCAGAGTGAAGGCTTTGCCATTTCCATACTAAAAGGCCGATTATGATCAAAAGTGGCAGCAGTAGCAGAGATGCGTACAGTAATCTGAGTGTTGTCCCCCACTGTTTGGGATGTTGATACCAACCTAGTTCTATTACTAGGCAAAGGCCAATAAGTACGATCGCACTTTGCTTCCCTTGGACACCAAGAAAGGTAAGAAATGGGATTCCTAAGAGAAGTATCCATGCTGCGTTTTTTTCGGAAATTCTTCCTGCCAACATGCGGTTGCGGATGCTGATGTAAAGCCAAACGCCGAGGAGAGGGAAGATTGTTGCGATCTGACTCATGCGCTGTACTATGTACAGTACAGTGCTGACATTCAGTGGATGAAGTAGCCAAATTGCACAAATTAGAACGGAAAATAAATTAAAATTTTTACATAGAATTTTGTCTAGAGCTAGCATGCGTTTCAACGTCGCATAGGCGATGCAGCTGCAGATTAAATGTAGTAGCAGATTGCCAAGCTTTAAAGAAAAACTTGTGTCACCGCCAAATGCGACATTTGCAGCGAGAGTCAGCATCGCTAAAGAGCGGTGGAATAGCCAATTATCGTTGCCGGCGACCACCGCCCAAAGGTCGATCTGGCCTTTTTGCCAGGATTGAATCAGTGCGAGATGCCGGCCGTCATCCATTAAGAACGGGCCATTTAATCCGGGCCAATAAACTGCAATTGAGAGAATTATTGCAGTAATAAACCAAGCCAATGGGGGGATTTGGATTCGCATAATGACCGTGGTTATAAACTAAATATCTCAAAAAGAAAACCCCGGTTTCCCGGGGTTCTCTTGAATTAAAAATTAATATTATTGCTTGGTCCCTTGGCAAGAGCCAGGGCGATACTTGGTGTCAACCGTGCCGCCACATGTCCAGTCAATCTGGAAGTTGACCGAGTTCGGGGTGCCGCGCAGTACGATATTGCCCGTAGCGCCCGAGACATTGCTCACTGCAGTAATGACGCAACCAGAATTACTGACGCCGCCTACGTAAGCAGTTGTCTGACTTTCAATAATGTTGCCCGAGGGGCAGGCGCCATTGTTCGCAGCCGAAAACTCCGAGAGGGCAGTGCGTCCTGCAGAGGCGGCCAGAACGACTTCCGAGACCTTGGCCTTCTTGGTGTAGTCGGAATAGGCCGGCAGCGCGATGGCGGCCAGGATGGCGATGATAGCGATCACGATCATCAGTTCGATCAGGGTGAAGCCCTGCTGCATATTCTTCTTCATTGATTCGGCCTTGGCTTGGATTGGATTGGGACAGGATGAGAGCACTTCGGTGACCGTTGCCCTGAGCGTCAGGGATCGGGCCGTGGCTGTGCGTGACCACCACGTGTTGATCAAAGCAAAGGGCGTGCCAACTCCAGCAGCTTGCCGTTTAACAAGCGCTCAGGCGGACTCTTCCGGAACTGCAGCTCTGCGCGGCGACCAAAAGGGTCAGAGGGTGACCAAATTTGTCACTCTTTCTGGCCCCTTTGCGCAAGTGGTGCGGTCGGTTCGCAGCACTTATGCTGTTCGCGACGACACGCAGGCATTCGATGCGCGGTCAGGCCCCATCCCGAACGCGGCAATGTGATGATACGTGAAATACCTCTAATTTTTTTCGTGACGTGTTCGACTATCGGAAGCCAGTTGCTGGTAAAGCATGGGTTGACCCAAATCGCTGCGCGGACGCCAGCGCCTAGGGGACGCGACTGGTTATTGGCCGCGGTGCTGTCGCCCAGCGTGATCACTGCGGTGGCGGTGCAGGGCATCGGGTTTCTGGTCTGGATGCTGGTGGTTCGCCACGTCAAGCTGGGTGTTGCGTTTGCGATTTCCGGCGCCTTCTTCTATCTCCTGCTGGCCCTGCTCAGTTGGTTGCTCTACGGGGAGCGATTGACGCCGTGGCAATGGGTTGGGTTGGTGTTGATCTCCACCGGGGTTGCGCTTGTCTCGCTCACCGCGCAGGCAGGCTGAGGGGATGCCCGCCACTGTCGACCACGCGTTCGTAGTGCCCGCATACGGCGATTCGCCTTATCTGGACGCGTGTCTGCGCTCTCTGGCAGCGCAGTCGTCGCCATCGCCCATTTGGATCAGCACGTCCACTCCCAGCCCGCAAATTGCGGGACTAGCGGCGCGCTACGGCGCCAGGTTGGTGGTGCATACCGATGCGCCGCGGGGCATCGGTCACGACTGGAATCTGGCGCTGGGTACGGCGTCTGCGCGCTGGGTCACGTTGGCGCATCAGGACGATGTCTATCTGCCCGACTTCGCAAGCGAGACCAAGGCGGCCATCGCACAGGAGCCTGGTGCCGTATTGGTCATGACCGGTTACGGCGAACTGGCGGGCGAGCAGCGGCGCATAATGACGCCGATGTTGACGGTCAAGTGGATCTTGCAGGAGATGGGTTTTCTGGGGACATCCGTGATTCGCTCAAGGGCTTCGAAGCGGCGCCTGTTGATGTTCGGGTGCGCGGTGCCATGCCCGTCGGTGACCGTTCGCAAGGACGCCGGCTGGGGCGTTTTTCGGGAAGATCTTAGGTTGAACTTGGATTGGGACGCGTGGACGCGCGCAGCCGATCAGCAAGGGTCGTTCGTGCGTGTGCGCAAGGTATCCATGCTGCATCGTGTGCATTCCGCAAGTACCACCAGCGACGGGGTGTTGTCGGGCATGCGAGCCACGGAGGATCTGATGATGTTCCAACGTTTTTGGCCGCCTGCGGTTGCCGCGTTGTTGGCGCGCGTCTATCGTCTCTCCTACAGCGCCGGGGGATGACGATGCAGGCTGCAGTGCAGTACGCCACCAATGCGTGGCCCGGGACCGACGAAGCCAGGTTCGAGGTGCGCTTGGCGGTTGTCATTCCCTGCTACCGGGTCAGGACCAAGGTGCTCGATGTGCTGGCTTCCATTCCCGCGCAGGTCGAACGCATCTACGCGGTCGACGATCATTGCCCCGAAGCCAGTGGCACCTGGGTAGAGGAGCGCTGCGCGGATCCGCGGGTGGTGGTGTGTCGCAATCCCTCCAACCTGGGCGTCGGGGGTGCCACGATCGCTGGCTATCTGGCCGCGGTTGCCGATGGCATGGAGATCATCGTAAAGATGGATGGCGATGGTCAGATGGATCCGGATGCGTTGCCGGAGCTGATCGGGCCGATCGTTCGAGGCGAAGCCGATTACACCAAGGGCAACCGCTTCTACGACCTGGCGCAGATCGGCCGGATGCCCAAGATGCGGATTATCGGCAATGCCGCATTGTCGTTTCTGACCAAGCTGTCTTCTGGCTACTGGGACATCTTCGATCCGACCAATGGCTACACGGCCGTGCATGCGAGCGTAGTGGCACGTATGCCGCTGGACAAGATCAGCCGCCGATATTTTTTTGAAAGCGACATGCTGTTTCGTCTGAATACCATCCGGGCAGTGGTGGTCGATGTGCCGATGGACGCACGGTATGGCGACGAAGTCAGCAACCTGAGTGTGCGCAAGATCGTCCTGGATTTCGCCATCCGACATCTACGCAATTTTGGAAAGCGGATCTTCTACAACTATTTCCTGCGCGACCTGTCCCTTGCATCGTTGGAGCTGGTTGCAGGCGTGTTGTTCCTGTTCTCCGGTGCGACGACCGGCGTGTTCTTCTGGCTGCAATCGGCGCAGACCGGGTATTTCAGTTCTGCTGGTAGCGTGATGCTTGCAGCGCTGCAGGTGATCGTGGGGATCCAGCTTATTCTGGGTTTCCTCGCCTACGATATCGCTGCCGTGCCTGCTCGGACTCTGCACCTGTTGGTCAATAGAAAGGCGGGTGAGGGTCGACGTGGCTGACTTCGATGAGCGCTACACTAGCTATCAGACCGATCGCGCACCGCTGAGGAAGCTGATACGCAAGTTCTATCTGCGCAGTGCGAAATCGTTGTTGCGCGGCCCGACGTTGGATTTCGGCTGCGGCGTGGGAGAGTTACTTGGACGGTTGCCCGAGGGATCCAGAGGGCTTGAGTACAACGCTGCCACTGTTACTTACTGTCGTAGCCTGGGGCTCGCGGTAGATCACTACGACGGATTCGCCGACGACTGGCAGTTGAGCGTGATCCCTGATTCGATTCGGTTCGAATCGATGGTGGTCAGTCATGTCCTCGAGCATCTTGAGGCGCCGGCAGCGATTTTCAGCAAATTGGCTCTAGCCGCTCGTCGCTTGGGCGTACAACGACTGCTTGTGATCGTGCCGGGTAAGGCGGGTTTTCGCAGCGATCCTACACATCTTACCTTCATTGACGCCGAGTTCCTTTCACGCTCAGAGCTGCTGGCCGAGACAGGTTTCAGATTGGAAAGAACACGCTATTTTCCATTCGATCAACGCTGGCTGGGCGATTGGTTCACGCATCACGAAATGCAGGCACTCTATCTAAGTGGCCTCTGAGGCGCGACCACCTCGCTCCAGAGTTGATCCAAGATGCTAGTCACGGAGTCACGGAGTCACGGAGTGCCGGAATGCAAGCGGCCAGGCTGGTCAGGCAGGCATGTGCCGCTGCTAGTGCCGCGATACTATAACTACTAAGAAATCAGGACAGGGATCTATGAATAGCGTCGTCACGGCTAACTTGGTTGGCATTACCGGAATTGCCCGGCGTCTTGTGCAGGACGGTGCTCTGGATGAAGGCGCGGCGCGTGCTGCGATGGATCAGGCCGCTACTGCCAAGGTTCCATTGCCTCAATGGTTCTCGGAGAAGAAGCTGGTAACCGCTTCGCAACTTGCCGCGGCCAACTCGGTGGAGTTCGGGATGCCGCTGCTTGACGTGTCGTCGTTTGACCCAAATCAGAATGCAATCAAATTGGTTAGCGAAGAATTGCTGCAAAAGTTTCAAGTACTGCCGCTGTTCAAACGCGGCAATCGCCTATTCGTAGGGGTGAGCAATCCGACTCAGACAAGGGCCTTAGACGACATCAAGTTCCACACCAACCTGGTGGTTGAGCCGATCCTTGTCGATGAGGATCAGATTCGGCGAACCTTGGAACAATGGCAAGCAAGTAATGCGTCACTCAGCTCATCGATGGGCGACGACGACGAGGGCATGGAAAATTTAGACGTCTCCACCGGAGACGAGGACATGGGCGCCGGCGGGGATTCCGGGGTTGATGCCAAGGGCGACGACACGCCGGTGGTGAAGTTCGTCAACAAGGTGCTGGTGGATGCGATCCGGCGGGGAGCCTCCGACATCCATTTCGAGCCGTATGAAGACGACTACCGGGTGCGGTTGCGCATCGACGGGCTGCTGAAGAATGTGGCCAAGGCGCCGGTGAAGTTGAACCAGCGCATCGCGGCCCGTTTGAAGGTGATGTCGCAGCTGGATATCGCCGAGAAGCGGGTGCCGCAGGACGGGCGCATCAAGCTCAATCTGTCCAAGACCAAGCAGATCGACTTCCGTGTGAGTACCTTGCCGACCTTGTTTGGTGAGAAGGTAGTGCTGCGTATCCTGGATGCCAGTGCGGCCAAGTTGGGTATCGAGAAGCTGGGCTACGAGGCGGATCAGCAAAAGCTGTTCCTGGAAGCGATCCACAAGCCTTATGGCATGGTGCTGGTGACCGGGCCGACTGGTTCGGGCAAGACGGTGTCGCTGTATACGGCGCTGGGCATCCTCAATGATGAGACCCGTAATATTTCCACGGCTGAGGATCCGGTCGAAATCCGCCTGCCTGGCGTCAATCAGGTGCAGCAGAACGTCAAACGCGGGATGACGTTTGCTGCGGCGCTGCGCTCGTTCCTGCGTCAGGATCCGGACATCATCATGGTCGGCGAAATCCGCGACCTGGAGACCGCCGAAATTGCGATCAAGGCGGCGCAGACCGGTCACATGGTGCTGTCGACGCTGCATACCAACGATGCGCCGCAGACCATCGCGCGCCTGATGAATATGGGCATCGCGCCTTACAACATTACCTCGTCGGTGACCTTGGTCATCGCACAGCGCCTGGCGCGGCGGTTGTGCAACCACTGCAAGCGCAAGTCGTCGCTGCCTGAAAATGCATTGCTGGCCGAGGGTTTTACGCCGGAGCAGATCGCTGCGGGGATCGAACTGTATGAGGCGGTGGGCTGCGACGAGTGCACTGAAGGGTACAAGGGGCGTACCGGCATCTACCAGGTGATGCCGATGACCGATGAGATCGGTGCGATCGTGCTGGAAGGTGGCAATGCGATGCAGATCGCCGAGGCTGCGCAGAAGATCGGTATCCGCGATCTGCGGCAGTCGGCGTTGATGAAGGCTGCGCACGGTGTGACCAGCCTGGCTGAGATCAATCGGGTGACCAAGGACTGAGCGCCCTCATCCGCCCTTCGGGCACCTTCTCCCGCAGGCGGGAGAAGGGAGCGGGCGACATGCGATGCAGAGTGTTGAGGCGTCGCAGAAGATCGGTATCTGCGATCTGCGGCAGTCGGCGTTGATGAAGGCTGCGCACGGGGTGACCAGCCTTGCTGAGATCAATCGGGTGACCAAGGACTGAGGGCCCTCATCCGCCCTTCGGGCACCTTCTCCCGCAGGCGGGAGAAGGGAGCGGGCGGCATGCGATGCAGAGTGTCGAGGCGTCGCAGAAGATCGGTATCCGCGATCTGCGGCAGTCGGCGTTGATGAAGGCTGCGCACGGGGTGACCAGCTTGGCTGAGATCAATCGAGTGACCAAGGACTGATGGCCCTCATCCGCCCTTCGGGCACCTTCTCCCGCAGGCGGGAGAAGGAGGCGGTGGTAAATGCGATGCAATCGCTGAGGCCTTGCAGAAGATCGGTATCCGCGATCCGCGGCATGCGGTTTTGATGAAGGTTGCGCACGGGTGACTCGCCTGGCCAAGATCGATCGCGTAATCAAGGACTAAAGGCCGGGGATTGGAATCGAGAAGGGATTGGGGATTCGGGAATGGGGAACGGGAACTAGAATGGGAAAAGCCTGGGATCTGTACGTCCTGGGCCTTTTTGGCTGGATAAGCGTCAACCATTGCAGCGGGCTACAGGCAAGGTGATGCATGCATGAGCCGATCCATGGCGGCGTCTCCCGCGGGAACCACTGCGGCCTGCGCCTGCGCTGTTACGATTCCCGATTCCCGATTCCCAGCTTTCCTACTCCATCCCCAACTTCTTCAATTTGTAACGCAACGCTCGAAACGTGATACCCAGCTGCGCGGCGGTCTTGGTCTTGTTCCAGCGGTTTTCTTCCAGCGCTTTCTGGATCGCGGCGCGCTCAAGTTGCTCGATGTAGGAGGGCAGTGCGGCGGACGCCGGGTCGATGTCGTGGACGGCTTCGCGCGGTTCGGCCGCGGCGCTGCCGGGGGCGGCGGCGAGGCGGTGGCCGCCGTGGGCGGGCAGGCGCAGGTCGCTGGCGCTGATCTGGTCGTCCTCGGCCAGGGCCAGGGCGCGTTCGAGGATGTTTTCCAGCTCGCGCACGTTGCCGGGGAAGCCGTACTGGTCCAGCGCGTCGAGCGCCGAGGGCGTCAGCAGCGGGATCGGGCGGCCATGGCTATGCGCCAGCCGGGCGATGATGGCAGCGGCCAGTTGCGGCAGGTCGCCACCGCGTTCGCGCAGCGGCGGGACGCGCAGTTCGATCACGTTGATGCGGTAGTACAGGTCGTGACGGAAGCGGCCGTCGGAGACCAGGTCGCCCAGGTCCTTGTGGGTGGCCGACAGGATGCGGACGTCCACCAGGGTTTCGCCCGAGGCGCCGACCGGGCGCACCGACTTTTCCTGGATCGCGCGCAACAGCTTGACCTGCATCTGCAGCGGCAGCTCGGCCACTTCGTCCAGGAACAGCGTGCCGCCGTGTGCGGCCTGGAACAGGCCCGGCTTGTCGGCATGTGCGCCGGTGAAGCTGCCTTTCTTGTGGCCGAAGAACTCGCTTTCCATCAATTCTGCAGGAATGGCGCCGCAATTGACCGGCACGAAGGGGCCGGCCGCGCGCGCGCCCTGCTCGTGGATGGTGCGCGCCACCAGCTCCTTGCCCACGCCCGATTCGCCGACGATATAGACCGGTGCCTGGCTGCGCGCCACCTTGCCGATGGTGGCGCGCAGGCTTTCCATCGCAGTCGAATCGCCCAATAAGCGGCTGGCCTGTTCCGGTGGCGGCGGTGGCGGGGCGGGGCGGTCGCGGTTGTTCAATTCCAGCGCGTGCTTGACCAGGCCGCGCAATACGCCGATGTCCACCGGCTTGCTCACGAAGTCGAAGGCGCCGGCCTTCAGCGCTTCCACAGCCAGGTCCATGCTGCCGAAGGCGGTAATCATCGCCACCGGGGTCTGCGGGTGGTGCCTGGCGATTTCGGTGACCAGTTCGATGCCGTTGCCGTCGGGCAACCGCATGTCGGTCAGGCACAGGTCGTACGGGTTGTTGGCCAGCAACTCGCGCGCTTCGGCCAGGTTGGCGGCGGTGCTGATGCGCAGGCCCATGCGGCCCAGGGTGAGAACAAGCAACTCGCGGATATCTCGCTCGTCATCGACAACCAGAGCGCTTTTGGGTTCGTTCATCCTGCGCACGATAGCCCAGCGCGATGACAATCGACAATTGCCGCGCCCTTCGGGCTCAACGATTCACTTGGTGCGCGCAGCTCGACTGCGCTTCATCGCTGTGAGACTTGGCGGCAGCGTGGGCAGCGTGTGCAGAGCCCACGCTGCGGAAGAGCCGGTGCTTTCCAACGCTGGGTCAGTCCACCTCCGCAAGGGACGTGCGGGCGCGAGCCATTTCAGGCTGCACCACTCGGGCCGGACCTGTGTCGCGCGATGCCGCGCGGTCAGCGCTGGCTTTGCTCGTTGGCCCGATCACCGCCTCGCGGATGCGCAGGAACGGATGCGCAACACGCGCTGCAACTGGCGCGAACTGCGCTCGGGCGGCAGCCCTTCGGCCCTGGTCTGGCGCAGCGAGAGGTGCGGCCATCGCTGCAGCTCAAGTGCCCAACGCGGCAAGGTGTAGTCATCGTCTGCGGCCATCGACGCCTGCGGCACTGACGATGCCCGGCACTGCGAACCAGCCAATCCCGCCAGCCGGACGTGCGCATGTCGCTTCTTACCGTCCTGCTTATTTCCCGAGCAAGCCGTTGGGTGCCTGCAGGACGATCCGGAAACAGGCGCCGCCACCCGGCACCGAGACATAGTCCAGTTGTGCCTGGTTGGCGCGGCACAGCTCCTGGGCGATGTACAGGCCTAGCCCCGTGCCATGTTCGGAGGTGGTATAGAACGGGCGGAACAGTTGTGCGGCAACGGTTTCCGGAATGCCCGGGCCGCGGTCGATCACGTCGATCACTGCGGTGCGCTCCAGGCGTTCGACGCGCAGCTTCACCCGCGCCGGTTCGTCCAGCACCCGGCCGTACTTGAGGGCGTTGTGGACCAGGGCGGTGAGGATCTGGTGCAGGTGCTTGGGGTCGACCAGGGCATGCACAGAGCTGCCCTGGATGCTGGCTTCCAGGATGTCGGTTTCCATCGATAGCGTCTGCCGGTACTCGACCACGAAGCGACGCACGAACGCGGCCAGGTCCAGATTCTCCGGGCTGGCGCGTTCGCGCCGGGCCAGGCCGAGCACGCTTTCGACGATGCCGTTGGTGCGTTGGCACTGCTGGTGGATGATCTGCAGCAGCCGGCGGTCGGCGTCGCCGATGTCCGGCGATTCTTCCAGCAGCTGGGAGGCGTAGCTGATCGCCGCCAGCGGGTTGCGGATTTCGTGCGCCAGGCTGGCAGAGAAGCGGCCCATCGCCGACAGGGTCAGCGATTCGGCGCGGCGCGAGACCACCGTGGCATCGTCCAGGAACACCAGCACCAGGTCGCTGTCGGCCAGCAGGCGGACGAAGCGTGGCTGCACCTCGGGGCGGTCGGCGCCGAGCTGCAGTGGCGCTTCCTCCTGCCGCCAGCCGCTGCGCCAGCGTTGCAGCCGGCGCGCCAGTTCCGGGGTGAGCGCGGCCAGCGACAGGTCGGTCGGTGCCTTGCGCTGGTCGCCATCGCCCAGCAGCGCCAGCGCCGCTTCGTTGGCCAGGCTGATGTGATTGTGCGCATCCACCACCAGCACGCCGGTGCGCATGCGCCGGATGATCAACTCGTTGATCTCGTACAGATTGGCGACCTGCGCGCCGCGTTCTTCCGCCAGCACCTGGTTGCTGCGCGCGCGCGAGGCGATCTGTTCGCAGATGAAGGCCACCGCGACGTAGCTGGTGGCGAACATGGCCAGCTCGGCCAGCGGCCGGGTGGCGCCGCCGCCTTCGAGCAACGTCCACAGGTATTCGAGCACCATGCCGCTGCTGGCGAGTACCGCGATGCCCATGCCGTAACGCAGCCGCAGCAGGATCGAGGCGGCCGCCACGTTGAACAGCAGCATCATCGCGATGCCCGCACTGGCACCAGGCAGGGCATGCGTGGCCAGGGTCGCGGCCAGGATATCGGCGATCACCGCACACAGGACGGTGGCGGTCAGCCGGCGTTCGTTGCGGCCCCAGAACAGCAGCGGGATGGCCAGGCACAGGTAGCCGATCGCCACCGCCGCGCCCAGCCGGGGGTAGCGCGGCTCCGGGATGGCGTCGGACAGGGGGCTGAACACCAGCGCGGCGATCAGGCCGGCCACCAGCACCCGGTACAGCGAGAAGAAGTACAGCTCGCGCTGCGGCGCGGACTGGATCCGGTCGATGAGCGATGCGCTGGATGCCAAGCCGATTCCCCGCCGTAACAAGCCGCGAGTATAGGCAGGTGCGGCGGCATGCACAGCGTGTGCACACATTGCCGGGCGGCGCGCAAGCTGTGCGATTGCTCGGCCAATTCCGGCGAATTTTGCGCCGCACGGCGTGGTCGGCCACAATAGGCGGCCCGTTCGCGTCCCATGACGTGCCGCCTAGGCGGACTGCGTTGCACGCAGCGGTCGTTTCCTTTTCCCACGGTGACGCATGAATTTCCACGAATACCAGTCAAAACAGCTGCTTGCCGAGTACGGCATCCCCGTTCCGGCCGGCAAGGTCGCGGCGACCCCGGACGAAGCGGTTGAAGTCGCCAATTCCCTGGGCCAGGGCCCCTGGATGGTGAAAGCGCAGATCCACGCGGGCGGCCGCGGTAAGGCTGGCGGCGTCAAGTTCTGCAAGACCACCGACGATGTGAAGGCCGCAGCGGCCAAGATGCTCGGCACCAAGATGTCGACCTACCAGACCGCCGGCGTCGAGCTGCCGATCAACCTGGTGCTGGTGACCACCGCCGGCGAGATCGTCAAGGAGCTGTACCTGTCGATCCTGGTCGACCGCGGCACCAAGACCATCACCTATATCGCCTCGTCCGAGGGTGGTGTGGAGATCGAGCAGGTGGCGGCCGAAACGCCGGAGCTGATCCACTCGCTCAACGTCGATTTCGTCGAAGGCGTGCAGGGCTACCACGGCCGCGATTTCGGCTTCAAGCTCGGCCTGAACGCCAAGCAGGCCGGCCAGTTCGCCAGCATCATGGTGAATCTGTACCGCCTGTTCAACGAAAAGGACCTGGCGCTGGTTGAAATCAACCCGCTGGCGATCCTGGACGACGGCAACCTGTACGCGCTGGACGGCAAGTTCGACAGCGACGACAACGCCGCGTTCCGTCAGAAGCAGCTGGTCGCCATGCGCGACAAGACGCAGGAAGACGAGACCGAAGTGACCGCTTCGGAGCTGGACATCAACTACGTCACCATGGACGGCAACATCGGTTGCATGGTCAACGGCGCAGGCCTGGCCATGGCCACCATGGACGTCATCAAGCTCAATGGCGGCGAGCCGGCGAACTTCCTGGACGTGGGCGGCGGTGCCAACAAGCAGCGCGTCATCGAGGCGTTCAAGCTGATCCTGTCCTCGGACAAGGTCGAAGGCATCTTCGTCAACATCTTCGGCGGCATCGTCCGCTGCGACATGATTGCCGAAGGCATCATCGCCGCGGTCAAGGAAGTGGGCGTCAAGGTTCCGGTCGTGGTGCGCCTGGAAGGCACCAACGTGGAAGAAGGCAAGCAGCTGCTGCGCGACAGCGGCATGGCCATCATCCCGGCCGACAACATCAACGACGGTGCCAAGAAGGTCGTCGAAGCTGTCAAGAACGCCGCCTGATTCACGACACCGAAGGAACTATCCATGTCCGTTTTGATTAACAAGAACACCAAGGTGATCGTGCAGGGCTTCACCGGCCAGCAGGGCACCTTCCACGCCACTCAGATGGTCGAGTACGGCACCCAGGTCGTCGGCGGCGTGACGCCCGGCAAGGGCGGCACCACCCATATCAATCTGCCGGTGTTCAACACCGTTGCCGATGCGGTCGAGGCCACCGGCGCCGATGCATCGGTGATCTACGTGCCGCCGCCGTACGCGGCCGACGCGATCCTGGAAGCGGCTGCGGCCGGTATCAAGGTCATCGTGTGCATCACCGAAGGCATTCCGGTGCTGGACATGCTGCGCGTCAAGAACGTGCTGACCCGCTCGCATCCGGACACCGTGCTGATCGGGCCGAACTGCCCCGGCGTGATCACCCCGGGCGAGTGCAAGATCGGCATCATGCCGGGCCACATCCACAAGCCGGGCAAGATCGGCATCGTGTCGCGTTCGGGCACGCTGACCTATGAGGCGGTCAAGCAGACCACCGAAGTGGGCCTGGGCCAGAGCACCTGCATCGGCATCGGTGGCGACCCGATCAATGGCCTGAACTTCGTCGACTGCCTCAAGCTGTTCAACGAAGACCCGCAGACCGAAGGCATCATCATGGTCGGCGAAATCGGTGGTGACGCCGAGGAAGCCGGTGCCGAGTACATCAAGAACCACGTCAAGAAGCCGGTGGTCGGCTTCATCGCCGGTGCCTCGGCGCCGGCCGGCAAGCGCATGGGCCACGCCGGTGCGATCGCATCGGGCGGCAAGGGCACTGCCGAAGGCAAGTTCGCGGCGATGGAAGCCGCCGGCGTCAAGACCGTCCGTTCGCCGGGCGATCTGGGTGCGGCGATCGCTGCGCTGGTGAAGTAAGCACGTCCCGCGCGCGTACGCGTGTGAGCGTTAGAGAGGCCGCCTTCGGGCGGCCTTTTTTGTGGGTGTTTGGAAGCGTTCCCTCATCCGCCCTTCGGGCACCTTCTCCCGCAGGCGGGAGAAGGAAGCAACAGCAAGAGCAATAGCAAGAGCAATAGCAAGAGCAATAGCAACAGCAAGAGCAACAGCAAGAGCAACAGCAAGAGCAACAGCAAGAGCAACAGCAAGAGCAACAGCAAGAGCAACAGCAAGAGCAAGAGCAAGAGCAAGAGCAACAGCAAGAGATGCTGCTGGGATCATGGTCCAAGAAATGCCGGGCCGATCGTTGCCTGCTTGATAGACAGAGCACGTCACGGCCACGCAACTTTCGCAGCTCAACCCCCGCCGGCTGCGACATCCCCTCTCCCGCTTGCGGGAGAGGGGTAGGGGTGAGGGCAGCCTCCCTCGCGGCGATCTCCCACGCCAAAGCGCCATCAACACCGATAGCGCCACCCGGGCGGCGCAAGCCATCTTGGCCATCCTCCTGCCGGAAATGTCCATGCGCCACGCCGCCAAGACCGGATTCGCCAAACACCTGCGTCGTGAAATGACCGCCGCCGAGCGCGCGCTGTGGTATCGGTTGCGAGATCGACGCCTGCTCGGCTTCAAGTTCCGGCGTCAGTTTCCCGTAGGGCCCTATATCGTCGATTTCGTCTGCCTCGCCCGGGCGTTGATCGTCGAAATCGACGGTAGCCAGCACCTGCTGCCCGGCGCGGACGCCACGCGCGATGCCTTCCTGCGCTGCGAGGGCTTCCAGGTGCTGCGCTTCTGGAATAATGCAGTTCTGGCCAGCGGCGACGACGTCTGCGAGATGATCGCGCGGGGTCTGCTTGCGGCTCGTTCCTCCCTTCCCGCTTCCGTGCTTCGGAAAACACACGCACAAGGCCGTTGACATGTCCCAGACGCTCCGCATCGCCATGGCCCAGTTCGACTTCCCGGTCGGCGCGGTGGCCCAAAACACCGATCGCATCATCGACTTCATCGCAGCCGCACGCGACGAGTTCGATGCGGACATCGTGCTGTTTCCCGAACTGGCGATCAGCGGCTACCCGCCGGAAGACCTGCTGCTGCGTCCGGGGTTCCTGGCGCATTGCGAGCAGGCGCTGGCGCGGATCGCCGCCGCCACGCGCGGCATCGTGGCGGTGGTCGGCTGGCCGCAGAGTGCCGGCAGCGTGGTCTATAACGCGGCCAGCGTGTTGCGCGACGGGCGCATCGAGGCGACCTACCGCAAGCGCGAATTGCCCAACTATGCGGTGTTCGACGAGCGCCGCTACTTCGACGTGGATCCGGATGGCGACAGCTGCGTGGTCACGGTCAAGGGCGTGCAGGTGGGCGTGGTGATCTGCGAGGACCTGTGGTTCGCCGAGCCGCTGGCCAAGACGGTGCAGGCCGGCGCCGAGCTGGTGCTGGTGCCCAACGCCTCGCCGTACGAGCGCGGCAAGCATGCCCAGCGCGATGCGCTGCTGGCCGAGCGCACCCGCGAGAGCGGGGCGGCGATTGCCTACCTCAACGTGGTCGGTGGACAGGATGCGCTGGTGTTCGACGGCGCGTCGGTGGTGGCCGATGGCAACGGTACAGTGCACCCGGCCGCCGCCGCGTTTGTGGATCAATGGCTGGTGGTGGATTACGCGGCCGGCGAGCGCAGCTTCACCCCGGTGGTGTGGGTGGACGACGGCGACGAAAGCATGGACGCGCTGGCGTGGCGTGCGGTGGTGCGCGGGCTGCAGGACTATTGCCGCAAGAACGGTTTCAGCAAGGTGTGGCTGGGCCTGTCCGGCGGCATCGATTCGGCGCTGGTGCTGGCGATGGCGGTGGATGCGCTGGGCGGGGAGAACGTGACCGCTGTGCGGCTGCCCTCGCGTTATACCGCCAACCTGTCCAACGACCTGGCCGACGAGCAATGCCGCGCGCTGGGCGTCAAACTGGAAACCATCGCGATCGAGCCGGCGTTCGAGGGGCTGCTCGCCGCGCTGGGGCCGATGTTCGAGGGCACCCAGCCGGACATCACCGAGGAAAACCTGCAGTCGCGCAGCCGCGGCGTGATCCTGATGGCGTTGTCCAACAAGTTCGGCGGGCTGTTGCTGACCACCGGCAACAAGAGCGAATACGCGGTGGGCTACGCCACCATCTACGGCGACATGTGCGGTGGCTATGCCCCGCTCAAGGACCTGTACAAGACCGAAGTGTTTGGCCTGGCCAAGTGGCGAAACACCGTGGGCGGCGCGCCGGTGATTCCGCCGGCGGTGATCGCGCGCCCGCCCTCGGCCGAGCTGCGCGACAATCAGACCGACCAGGATTCATTGCCGCCGTACGACGTGCTGGACGGCATCCTGTATCGCTATGTCGATCAGGAGCAGTCGCGCGATGACATCGTCGCTGCCGGATACGCGGCCGACACGGTGGAGCACGTGCTACGCCTGGTGCGGCTGAACGAGTGGAAGCGTCACCAGGCTGCGCCGGGGCCGAAGGTATCGCGGCGTGCGTTCGGGCGCGAGCGGCGCTACCCGATCACCAACGGCTATAGCGGGCAGTAGCGCTCCCAAGGCCCTGTTGCAGCAATGTCGTAGAACTGGCTGCCGGCGCGCGCGTGGCGGCGGCCTCCCTCACGCCCGGCAGGACCTGCCCAATAAAACAAAGGGGCCTTGCGGCCCCTTGTTGTGCTTCACGCGACGGTCGAAAATCTCAGTCGCGATTCATCTGTGCGTTGCGCTGTCCGGTGGCGGCGGACTTCTCGCCAGCGAACGGGTTGAGCTTGCGGATGGCCCAGGGGTACTTCGGCCAGTTGCCGGTCAGCCACGGGTGCTGCGGGCTGTTGAGCTCGAGCACACGGCGTGCGTCGGCGGCCAGGGTCTTGTTGCCCAGGTGCGTGTAGGCCTCGGCAAGTACCGCGACGGCGTCGTATTGATAGGCGCTCTGCGGGTAGGTTTCCAGCAGGTAGTTGGCACGGCCGGCCGCCGACACCCACGCGTTGCGGCGCAGGTAATACAGCGCGTTGTCCAGCTCATGCTGGGCGAAGATGTCGCGCAGCTCGATCATGCGCTTGCGCGCATCGGCGGCGTAACGGCTGTTCGGGTAGCGGTCGGTGACGGTGTTGAAATCGTTGTAGGCCTGCTGCGGCGAGGACAGGTCGCGGCGGCTCGGGTCCAGCGACCACACCCGGCGCAGGAACACCGTGTCGCGGTTGCTGTTGGCCAGCCCGCGCAGGTAGTAGAGATACGAGATGTTGCGATGGGTCGGGTAGGTCCGGATGAAGCGGTCGACGCTGGAAACGGTGTCGTCGTGCTTGCCGGCCTTGTACTGCGCGTAGGCGGTTTCGATCATCGCCTGCTCGGTGTAGGGCCCATACGGGTACTGGGCGATCAGCCGCTTGTAGCTGGCTTCGGCGCCGGCCCAGTTGCCTTTCTCCATCAGGCCATGGCCCTTGCCATAGAGCTGCTCGACCGGCATGCCCTCGTCGGGATTCTTGTCCTTGGCGCCGCGGTGGCAGCCGGTGACGACGAACGCCATGACCAGCATGAGGGCAATCAGGCGCGCAGGCGCGGAAAACGTGGACCGTCGGATCATGGGTCTGGGCAGGACGCATCAGGAAAACGAAAGCGCGATGATAGCCTAGTGGCCTGTCCGGCGACTGACTCCTGCCGTCCGGACCCCCAAATTCCCGTTTTTGCCTGAGTGCCCGTGTCCATGTCCGACCCCTCCGCCGACTTCACCGACCCGTCCATCCGTCAGGCCACCGTGCCCGACAGCGCCGCAGGGCGCCGTTTCGATGCGGTGCTGGCCGAGCTGTTTCCCGAATTCTCGCGCTCGCGGCTGGCGGAGTGGATCAAGTCCGGCGATGCGTTGCTGGATGGCGAAATCGCGCGACCGCGCGACAGCCTGCGCGGCGGCGAGAGCGTGCAGCTGCAGGTGGTACTGGAAACCCAGACCCACGCTGCGCCGCAGGACATCCCGCTGAACGTGTTGTACGAGGACGACCAGGTGCTGGTGATCGACAAGCCGGCCGGCCTGGTGGTGCATCCGGGCGCGGGCAACCCGGACGGCACCCTGGTCAATGCGCTGCTGTTCCGCGACCCGGCGCTGTCGGCGGTGCCGCGCGCCGGTGTGGTGCACCGCCTGGACAAGGACACCAGCGGCGTGATGGTGGTGGCGCGCACCGTGCAGGCGCAGACCGCGCTGGTGGAGCAGCTGTCTGCGCGCGACGTGCATCGCCAGTATCTGGCGGTGGTGGTCGGTGCGCTGGTGTCCGGCGGCACCGCCAATGCGCCGATCGACCGCCATCCGCGTGATCGCCTGAAGATGGCCGTGCGCGACGACGGCCGCGATGCGGTCACCCATTACCGCCTGCGGGAGCGCTTCCGGGCGCATACCGCGCTGGAATGCCGTCTGGAAACCGGGCGCACCCATCAGATCCGTGTGCACATGGCCCACCTGAAATCGCCGATCGTCGGCGACCCGCTGTACGGCGGCGCGCTCAAGCTGCCCAAGGGGGCCACCGACGCGCTGGTGCACGAGCTGCGGACCTTCAAGCGGCAGGCGTTGCACGCCGAAACCCTGGAATTCCTGCATCCGGTCAGCGGCCAGCCGGTGCGCGCCACCGCGCCGGTGCCGGCCGATCTGCAGCGCCTGATGACTGCCCTGCGCGAGGACAGCGCACGCGCGGCCGAACTGGCGCGTCGCTGAAGTGACCGTGTCCGCGCCGTTCGTCCTGCCCGCCGACTGGCCGGCGCCCCCACGCATCCGGGCCCTGACCACCTTGCGCTACGGCCTGGGCGAATCGGTGCCCCCGTTCGACACGCTCAATCTGGGCAACCGCAGCAGTGCCCAGGGCGATGCGCCCGAGCGGGTGCAACGCAATCGGGCGCTGCTGGCGGATGCGCTGGCCTTGCCCAGCGCGCCGTGGTGGTTGCGGCAGGTGCACGGTGTCGAGGTCTTGCGGGTGGAGACGCCACCGCCCGGGTTGGTGGGGCAGGCAGGCGGCGGCGGCGATGCAGTGCCGGGCGCGCACGAGCCCAGCGCCGATGCGGCGGTGACCGCGGTGCCGGGCGTGGTGCTGGCGATCCTGACCGCCGATTGCCTGCCGGTGGTGCTGGCTGCGCGGGATGGCAGCGAGGTGGCTGCCGCCCATGCGGGTTGGCGCGGGCTGGCCGACGGCATGCTGGAGCGCAGCGTGGCCGCCATGCGCACGCCTGCAGCACAGGTCATGGCGTGGCTGGGACCGGCGGCAGGGCCAGACATGTACGAGATCGGCGAAGACGTGTTCAACGCCTTCGTCGGCGACGACGCGCAGGCGCAGGTGGCGTTTGTCGCTACCCGTCCGGGCCATTGGCGGGTGGATCTGTATGCGCTTGCGCGGCAGCGCCTGCAGCGTGCCGGCGTGCCGGTTGCGGCGATTCATGGCGGCGGGCTGTGCACCATTGCCGATGCCGGGCGCTTTTTTTCGCATCGCCGCGATCGCCGCAGCGGGCGCATGGCCACGCTGGCCTGGATCGCGCCCTGAGCACGCCACTGTTCGCGCAGGTGCTGGGCCAGACCGCATTCGCGCAATTGCCCGCGCCGGTGCGGGCGCTGCATTCGGTGCAGCAGCGCCAGACCTTCGCCGGCAGGGCGCAGATCCAGCGCGGGCGCCATGCCCTGGTGCCGTTGCTGGCGCTGCTGAGCCGCTTGCCACGCAGCGGCACGGTCGCTGTGGACGTGGAGTTTCTGGTCGATGCACAGGGCGAGCGCTGGCATCGCCGGTTTGACGGCCTGCCGATGCATTCGAGGTTATGGCGGCATGGCCGCGCTCTGCGCGAGCACCTTGGCGCGGTCCGGTTCGAGTTCGCGCTGCACGCCGATGCCGACGCGTTGTACTGGCAGGCGACCGGCGTGTGGGCGTTTGGCTGGATTCCGCTGCCTGCACGCTGGTTCGAGCAGGTGCGCTGCCGCGAGCATGCCGACACCGGCCGCTACGGATTTTTCGTCGACGTGCACCTGCCGCTGGTAGGGCCGTTCATTCGCTACGAGGGCTGGCTTGAACCGCGTTGATCCGCCGGGCGTTGAACGCGCTCACCTGGAGCCGGCGTGCCCGGAGCCGCCTCGTGGGGCGCCGCCCGGCGGGGAGCCACGCGCTGCGCCCGCAACCATCGTGTTCGATGGCGTGTGCCTGCTCTGCAACGGCTGGGTCAAATTTCTGTTGCGCCACGATCGACGCGGGCGCTATCGCTTTGCGGCGATGCAGGGCCAGGCCGGGCGCGCGTTGTTGCAGCAGCACGGGCTGGATCCGGACGACCCGCTGTCGTTCCTGCTGGTCGATGCCGACGGTGCGTGGACCGACAGCGATGCGATCGTGCGGGTGCTGTCCGGGTTGGGCGGCGCCTGGCGGCTGGCCACGGTGGTGCGCGTGCTGCCGCGCGGTGTGCGCGACATCGGCTACCGCCTGATCGCACGCAACCGCTACCGCTGGTTCGGTCGCACCGAGCACTGCATGCTGCCGACCCCGCAGCAGCGCGAGCGGTTTCTGGACTAGCGCCCCAGCTAGGCGCAGGAGCGCACCTGGGCGCGATCAGGCATTACCGATAAAGCTCCGTCGCGCCCGGGTGCGCTCCTACGACTGCGCGCTGATTTCTATGATGGCTTGTCGATACGAAGTGCTGTTCGCCGCGTGCGTTGGATCTGTGGTGGCGGACAGGCACGCCTGTTTGGTGTAGGAGCGCACCTGGGCGCGATCGGGCATTACCGATAAAGCTCCGTCGCGCCCGGGTGCGCTCCTACGACTGCGCGCTGATTTCTATGATGGCTTGTTGATACGGAGTGCTGTTCGGCCGCGTGCGTTGGATCTGTGGTGGCGGACAGGCACGCCTGTTTGGCGTAGGAGCGCACCTGGGCGCGATGCGGCATTACCGGGAAAGCTTGGTCGCGCCCGGGTGCGCTCATACGGTGATTCTGCGCGTGGGGTGACGGCGGCTTACGCGGCTGCGTGTTTGAAGCTTGCGTGCACTGCTTTCGGGTTGCCGCTGTGCGCGGCCTGCAGGCGGAAGATCGACACCGCATCGGCCAGTTCCACTGCCTGCTCTTCCAGGCTGCGCGCGGCAGCGGTGGCTTCTTCCACCAGCGCGGCATTGCGTTGGGTCACTTCGTCCAGCTGCGCCACGGTGCGGTTGACCTGCTCGATGCCGCTGGACTGCTCGGCGCTGGCCGAGGTGATCTCGCTCATGATGTCGGTGACGTGTTTGACCGAACCGACGATCTCGCGCATGGTCGCGCCGGCGCGGTGCACCAGGCCCGAGCCCAGTTCCACCTTGTCGGTGGAATCGGCGATCAGCGTCTTGATCTCCTTGGCGGCATCGGCCGAGCGCCGCGCCAGGGCACGCACTTCCGAGGCCACCACCGCAAAGCCGCGGCCCTGTTCGCCGGCGCGCGCAGCTTCCACCGCGGCGTTGAGCGCCAGAATATTGGTCTGGAACGCGATGCCGTCGATGACGCCGATGATCTCGCCGATCTTGCGAGAGGCGGTGCTGATCTGGCTCATGGTGGCGACCACGTCGTCCATCACCTGGCCGCCGCTCTGGGCGACGTCACCGGTGCCCACGACCAGGCGATTGGCCTGCAGCGCGCTTTCGGCATTCTGCTTCACGGTGGAGGTGAGCTCCTCCATGGAGCTGGCGGTTTCTTCCAGGTTGGCGGCCTGTTGTTCGGTGCGCTCGGACAGGTCGGTATTGCCGGCGGCGATTTCCACCGCGGCCTGGCGGATGGTGTCGGACGCGGTCTGGATGCCGCCGATGATCTCGGTCAGGCGGCTTACGGTCTGATTGGTGTCGTCGCGCAGGCGCGCAAAGATGCCGTGCGCGTCGCCCTCCACGCGCTGGGTGAGGTCGCCTTCGGCCAGTGCACCGATCACGCGCGCCAACGCGGCCAGGTGGGTTTCCACCGAGTCGTAGATGCGGTTGATGCCCTGCGCCAAAGACAGCAACACCCCATCCATGCCATTGATCTGCATGCGCCGGCTGAAATCGCCGGCTGCGGCGGCATCGATGATCTGGATCAGCGCCTGCTCGGCGTTGACCTGTGCGGTGACGTCCATCCACTGCGCAATGGTGCCGAGCTTGGTGCCGTCGGCCGCGATGATCGGGCTGTACACGAAGTCGATCTGGCGGCCGAAGAACGGCGCACGCACGGCCTTGGAGGCAGTCAACGCACGCATGCGGTCGATCGCGGCCTGGCTGTCCGGATAGATGTCGCCAATGCTGCCGCCAACGAAACCTTCGGCGTGGAAGCTGGGGCGGAAGCTCTGCACGTCCGGCTCGATCAGCTTGAGCATCGCGAGCAGTTTGCGGTTGGCGAACAGCACCTGGCCGTCGTCGTCGGCGATGCGGATCATGGTGTCCAGATCGTCGAGGGCCTTGATCACGAACTGGCCGTGGCGCAGGCCTTGTTCCATCACATCGAGGCGGATGGCGAGCTTGTCCTGGGTGTCCTGCAAGGCGTGCAGCAGCGGCGCCAGTTCGCCGGAGGCGCTGCGCAGGTTCAGGCGGTGGAAGCGGCCTTCGCCGATTGCGATGACCGCGCGCACGGCCTGTTGCAGCTGCACGTTGCTGCGACGTCGCGCCCACCACCACAGGCCTGCGCTGGCCGCGCCCAGCACCAACAGCGCGGGGAGCAGCTTCGTCAGGGCGCTTGCCAGACCGCCGGGCACCAGTGTGGCGGCGTAGAGCGTCAGCAAGGCCAGCAAGCCGATCTGCGCAGCGGCGGGCAGCCCGGCAGCCCAGCGGGTGCGCGCGACGTCGGGGCCGGCCGATGGGCGGGCAACGTGGGCGGCATCATGTGAAGGCGACATAGGCTGAGTCCAACTAGGTGATCTGAGGGAATGGATCGGTGTCCGGCAGTGCGTGGCTGCAAGGGGGGTATCGGCGGCTGAGCCCGAATCATGATGGCGTGAAGGTACCGTTTGTCGGAATAAGGCCGAGCAGACCGTAAAGTGCTGGAAATCCTTGATTTGGAAGCGGTTTCAGTCATTGTCGAGGCCGCAGCAGCGGACGGGGGATGTGTTTGCGCTAACATCAAAATGTAAATATCGGGTGAAATCACGATGTCGCTCCGTGCCGTTCGACATCGTCCGGCAGAGCATCGTTGATGGTGTGCCGCGCGCTTTGGATCGGTCGAGCCACATTCCTGCAGCGCTTGCAGTGCGTGGCCCGGTAGTGCCGACCGGCTTGTGACGCGGCAGCGGTGCGTACCCGACGCCCGATGCGGATACGGCAACGTATCGGTCCGCTGAATCGGGGGCGAGGTGCAGGGATGAGCCGGAGCGCGCCAAGCGCCTGGCCTGCGGCTGGCAACAGGCTGCGTGGCGTCCGCGGCCATCGCGCCTGGCACTGCATCGACCGGGGCGACGGGCAGGGCGGTTGCTGCTGGCGGAGGTGCGACGGCGGTGCCATCCAATGCCTACAGGCGCGGCGACATGCAGCCGACCTTGCGTCGCCGGGGCCTGCAACTGCTGCGCGGCAACGTGCAAAGGCCCACCAGAATGACGTCGGGCAGATGGCATGGCCACGCTGCTCTCGCACCCGAGCCCATGAAGCAATGCATCCGCTCGGTGCGGCAGACCCACAAAAAAACCGGCCGTCTCACGACGGCCGGCTTATGTGTCACTGCATCGTCCGGCAGGCGCTTATTTCGCCGGCGCGGCCGGCGCATCGTCCGGCAGGGCCCAGGCGATCACGCTGTCGCCGGACTTGGTTTCCATGCGGTCGTGCCCACCCACGGCGGCCACGATGTACTGCTTGCCATCGATGGTGTAGCTCAGCGGGGCCGCCTGCGGGCCGGCCGGCACGCGGGTCTCCCAGACCTGCTTGCCGGTGCGGGTGTCGAAGCCGCGCAGGAAATCGTCCAGCGTCGCGCCGATGAAGGTCACGCCGCCAGCGGTGGTCAGCGAGCCGCTGTTGTTGGGCGTGCCGATCTCGAACTTGGTCTTGGACGGGATGCCCATCGGGCCCTGGTCGTAACCGGTGCCCAGCGGACGGCGCCACAAGACCTGCTGGGTACGCAGGTCCACGCCGGCGATATAGCCCCACGGCGGTGCCACGCACGGCGTGTTGAGTGGCGACATCCAGGGCTCCTTGCGGGCGCCGTAGGCCAGACCCTTCTGCGCCATGTAGCCCGGCGTCTTGCTCTTGCCGTCGAACACCGACACCACGCCCAGCTCGTCCATCTTTTCGCGGGTGTAGACCTGCAGGGTGTAGGGCAGGCGATTGCTGTTCATCACCATGATGCCGCGCTGCAGATCGACCGAGACGCCGCCCCAGTTGATGCCGCCGTGGTTGCCGGTGAAGGCCAGCGAACCCTGCAGGGTCGGCGGGGTGAACATGCCTTCGTAGCGCAGTTGCTTGAACTGGATACGGCAGGCCAGCTGGTCGAACGGCGTCATGCCCCAGGCATCGGATTCGATGATGGTTTCGAACTCACGGCTCGGCGCGCCCACGGTGTTGGGCATGCCCGGCGAGATCGGCTGGGTGGCAGCGGTCCAGTCGCCATGATCGGTGCCCTGCGGCACCGGGATCTGCTTGACCGGCATGATGGGCTCGCCGGTGGCGCGGTCCAGCACGAAGACCTGGCCGGACTTGGTGGCCTGGATCACCGCAGCACGCGTGCCGCCGCCAGCCACCGGCCAGTCGACCAGGTTCGGCTGCGGGCCGATGTCGTAATCCCACAGGTCGTGGTTGACGGTGCGGAAGTGCCAGCGCTCCTTGCCGGTGGCCGCGTCCACGGCCACCAGCGAGGCGGTGTATTCCTCGTCCTGCGGGGTGCGGCCCTTGCCGAAGAAGTCGCCGGAGGCATTGCCGGTGGGCAGGTAGACCAGGCCCAGCTCATCGTCGGCGGCCATCAGCGACCACACGTTCGGGGTCGAGCGGGTGTAGGTCTGGCCGGCCGGCGGCTCGGCGGTGATTGCCGGGTTGCCCAGGTCCCAGGCCCAGCGCAGCTGGCCGGTGAGCGCATCGAAGCCACGCACCACGCCCGACGGTGCATCGCCTTCCTGGCCGTCACGCACCTGGCCGGTCGGCTGGATCACCACGCCGCGCATCACCACCGGCGGCGAGGTCGGGCCGACGAAGCCCGGCTTGGTGTTGCCGGTGCCGGCATTCAGATCCACATAGCCGTTGTTGCCGAAGCTGGCGCACAGTTTGCCGGTCTGCGCGTCCAGCGCACCCAGGCGGCCATCGACCATCGGCCAGAAGATCCGCGTCGGGCACTCGGCGGTGCCTTCCGGCGCCTGGTAGTACGACACACCACGGCAGGTGGTGGCGGCCACGCCAGCCATCGCCTTGGGATTGGTCTGCGGATCGAAGCGCCAGCGCTCCTTGCCGTTGGCGGCTTCCACCGCGATCACCTTCTGGGTGGGCGTGCAGATGTAGAGCAGGTCGCCGACCTTGAGCGGGGTGTTCTGGAAGGCGTAGCCCAGCTTGGAGTCCTTCGGCTTCAGGTCGCCGGTGTGGAACTCCCAGGCAATCTTGAGGTTCTTGACGTTGTCCGGGGTGATCTGGGCGCCTGGCGTGTAGTGGTTGGACAGGTTGGAGCCGGCATAGGCGGTCCAGTTGCTGGCGTCGTGATTGGCCGCCACATTGCCGTCCGGGCTGGGTACGCTGCCGCGGCTGAAGGCGGTCGGGTTGGCGGCCTGCTTGGAGGCATCGGCCAGCTCGACATTGCGCGGCAGGAACAGCGGCCACAGGATCAGGCCGGCGCCCAGCACCGGCAGCACGCCGGTGACGACGGCGTAGCCGACACCGGACAACGGCTGCATGCGGCGACGCGCCACGCCCCAGAACGGCAGCAGCACCAGGCCCAGTACCGAAATCCAGGCCAGACGCGGGACCAGGCCCCAGCCGTCCAGGCCCACTTCCCACAGCGCCCAGGCGATCGTTGCAGCCAGCGTGGCGCCAAACAGCCACAGGCCGGCGCGCTTGCCCAGTGCCAGCAGCACACCGGCTGCCAGCAGGGCGATGCCCGCCAGCAGGTAGTACCAGGAACCACCGACGGCCACCAGGCGGCCGCCTTCGTAGGCGAGCACCGCACCGAGCACGGCGATCACCACCGCATAGGCCACCAGCAACCAGGTGCCTAGCCCACGTTTTGAGGATTGATCAGTCATTTTGAGATGTCAGGAAGGACTTGGGGCCGCACCGGGCGACAAGTCGTGGAGGGAGAGAGGTCGCCCGTTGGCACAGGGCTGCCGGCGACCTGGATATGAACGCGCAGCCCCTCCCAGGGTCCTCAGCGCTACTCATGTGAATATTTTAGACCTCCACGCGCTGCCTGTCCGTGACGGAATGGGAACCACCGTTCCAACCTGCACGCCGGGTGCACCGGATTTGCATGGAAGTCGAGGACCCCAACGCGGTGTGGTCACCCATCGGGTCGATGACCAGCGCCTACTCCGGGGGGATGGTGGCTGCAAGCATCGCTGGCTATAGCACCAGCGTCGGGAAGGCGTCGAATCGTTTGATCCGGCGGTGGTCATGCTTGAGGCCCCGCGTTGTCGCGTTTTGGAGACAACCGTCGGAGGCCTTCGTCAGCCGTCCCCTCATCCGCCCTTCGGGCACCTTCTCCCGGTGGGAGAAGGGAGCGGTATCGCATCGGGCTCCTTCTCCCGGAGGGGAAGGGAGCGCTATCGCATCGGGCACCTTCTCCCGGTGGGAGAAGGGAGCGCTATCGCATCGGGCACCTTCTCCAGGAGGGGAAGGGAGCGCTATCGCATCGGGCACCTTCTCCCGGAGGAGAAGGGAGCGGTATCGCGTGCGTGTCGTGCAGCGGATGGCAAATGGCGCGGGCTCCGCTGCAACACCGCAACAGCACTTTCGCCCCTTATCGGCCCTGCAGTGCCTTCAGCTGCAGGAAGAGAGATCAGACGTCGGCCAGGGCCTGCAGATAACGCTGGCGCCAATCGTTGATGTTGTTCTTGCGCAGATGATCCATCATCGCGCGCCACCGCTCGATACGCGTTGCCAGCGGCATGCTGGCCGCCGTCGCGATTGCATCGGCCACACCGTCCAGATCGTGCGGATTGACCAGCAGCGCTTCCTTCATCTCGTCGGCTGCACCTGCCAATAGCGACAGCACCAGCACGCCGGGGTTTTCCGGATCCTGCGCCGCGACGAATTCCTTGGCGACCAAATTCATGCCATCGCGCAGCGGTGTGACCAGACCCACCGACGCGGCGCGATAAAAGCCGGTCAGGGTGGCATGGCTGAAGTTCTGGTTGACGTAGCGCAACGGCGTCCAGTCCGGGCCCGCATGCCCACCGTTGATATGTCCGGCAATCTGTTCCAGCTGCCCGCGCAACTGACGATATTCGGCCACATCGCCGCGCGACACCGGTGCGATCTGCAGATAGGTGAGGCTGCCGGATTGGTCCGGATAGCGCTCCAGATAGCGCTCGAATCCCTGGAAGCGTTCCGGCAGGCCCTTGGAGTAATCCAGCCGATCCACGCCGATGGCCAGCTGCCGACCGCGCAGGCTCTCGCGCAGGTCGCGTACCGCCTGCTTGCCGACTGCTGCCTTGGCCTGGGTGGCGATCAGATCGGTGTCGATGCCGATCGGGAACGACGATGCGGTGAAGCGGCGCCCGCCCGGACCTTCCACCAGATCGCCTTCCAGGATGCGCCCGCCACCGAACAGGCGCACATAGGCCTTGAAGCGTTCTGCATCGCGCTGGGTCTGGAAGCCGACCAGATCGTAGGCATAGAAGGTGCTGAACAGGCGCGCGTGATCGGGCATGGCCTGCACCAGATCTGCCGAGGGCATCGGCACGTGCAGGAAGAAGCCCATCTTGCAGCCCACCCCCAGCTCGCGCAGCATCGCGCCCAGCGGAATCATGTGGTAATCGTGGATCCACAAGGTGTCGCTGTCTTTCAGCAACGGCGCCAGTTTTTCCGCGAACAGGCGGTTGACGCGCATATAGCCTTCGCGCGTGGCGCGGTCGTAATCGACCAGGTCCAGGCGGAAGTGCAGCAGCGGCCACAACGTGCGATTGGCGAAGCCGTTGTAGTACGAATCGATGTCGCGCTTGTTGAGGTCCATGGTGACGAACTTGATGTCACCTTCGGTCTGCTCGTGCATGCCGCCGCTGTCGCCGCGCACGGTCTTGCCGCTCCAGCCGAACCACACGCCGCCGCGCTCCTTGAGCGCTGCCAACAACCCGACCGCCAGACCGCCTGCGCGATTTTCGCCAGGCACTGCAACACGATTGGATACCACTACCAAACGACTCATGACGCCTCCTGCCAGCTCCGCGACAAGCGCATCGCTGCGATGATCAAACCGACATGCGAATAGGTCTGAGGGAAGTTGCCCCAGGCTTCGCCGTCTTCGAACGATAGATCTTCCGACAGCAAGCCGAGGTGATTGCGGCGCGAGAGGATGCGCTCGAACAATTCACGCGCCTCGTCCTTGCGCCCGATCGCGGCCAGCGCATCGATGTACCAGAACGTGCAGATGGTGAAGCTGGTTTCCGGCTCACCGAAGTCATCCGGTGCGATATAGCGGTACAGCGCATCGCCATGCTTGAGCACGCGGCCAACGACTTCAACCGTGCGCACGAAGCGGGTGTCGTCGTTGGCCACGATGCCGATATCGGCCAGCAGCAACAACGAGGCATCCAGCCGATGGCCGCCGAGGGTATCGGTGAAATGGCCGTGTTCGTCACTCCACGCCTCGGTCAACACGCGTTCGCGGATGCTGTCGGCGCGTTCGCGCCAGTACGCCACGCGCTCCGGCAGCACCAATCGGTCGGCGATCTTGGACAGGCGGTCACACGCAGCCCAGCACATCGCGGCGGTATAGGTGTGCACTTCGGCGCGGCCGCGGAATTCCCACAAGCCGGCATCGGGCACGTTGTGCAGCGCGTAGGCACGCTCGCCCAGCGGCTCCAGCCGGCGGAAGGTGTCGGCATCGCCCTGGTCCTTCAGGCGCAGGTCGAAGAACAGCTGGGTGGAGGCCAGCACCACGCTGCCGTAGACATCGTGCTGCTGCTGGATCCAGGCCAGGTTGCCGCGTCGCACCGGACCCATGCCGCGGTAACCGTCCATGGTGTCGACTTCATGCTCTTCCAGCTGCGACTCGAAGCCGATGCCGTACAGCGGCTGCATGGTGCCGTCGCTGGTGGCGATGTTGAAGATGTAGCCGATGAACTGCTCCATCGTGCGGGTGGCGCCGAGCCGGTTGAGTGCACGCACCACGAAGGCGGCATCGCGCAGCCAGCAGTAGCGGTAGTCCCAATTACGCGGGGTATTGGGCGCTTCCGGAATCGAGGTGGTCATTGCGGCGATGATGGCGCCGCTGTCTTCGTACTGGCACAGCTTGAGCGTGATGGCGCTGCGGATCACCGCTTCCTGCCAGTCCAGCGGGATGGACAGATAGCGTACCCATTCACGCCAGTATTCTTCGGTGCGTTCCTGCGCTTCCTGCACATAGCCGGTGAGCGAGCGGGTCAGCGACTCGTCCACGCCCAGCACCAGGCTCACCGGATGGCTGAGCACGAACGGCAGCCCGTCGCGGACGAAGCGTACCGGCACGTCGGTGGTCAGGCGCAGGGTGAACTCCGGCAGCACCCAGCGGATATGGTTGCTGCCCCAGGTGGTGTCCGGCGTGCGGCCGCCCCAGTCGGCCAGCGGGCGCGCGCGCACCACGATGCGCGGGTTGCCGGCCAGCGGGCGGATCTGCCGGATGATGCTGACCGGCCGATAGAAACGGCCGTTATTACGCCAGCGCGGAGCGAAGTCGATGACTTCCACCTCGCCGCCGTGGCGATCGCGCAAGACGGTGCGCAAGACGGCGGTATTGGGCAGGTAGTGCTGCTCGCTGCTGGCGAAGTCTTCCAGCTCCACGGCAAAGTCGCCGCCTTCGGTCTTGGGCGAGAGCAGCGTGCAAAAGGCGGGATCGCCATCGAAGGCGGGCAGACAGCTCCACACCACGCGTGCCTGCCGATCGACCAATGCGCCAAAGCTGCAATTGCCGATGACGCCCAGATCCAGGTTTGGCTCGGTCATGAAGTGCAAACGTTCCTGTAGTGACGAAAGGAGGCGCGCCTGCGGTTATGCGGTGCGCGCGTTGTGTTGCAGCCAGGCGTGCACGGCGGCGGTACCTGCAACGCGGAAGCGCGCGCTGGTCTGCGCACGATCGCCGACCAGCACGCTCCACCCGCCCAGGCGATTGGCCGCCTCGAAGCCGAATTCGTCGGTGAGGTCGTCGCCGACGAACACCGGGGTGCGGCCGGCGAAGGCGCCTTGCTGCATCAGCTGTTCAACGGCCAGGCCCTTGTTGCTGCCTTCGGGCACGAACTCGACGACATGGTCTCCGGGCTGCAGGCGATAGCCGGGCAGCTGGGCGATTTCCTGCTGCGCAAATGCCAGCACGTCGGGGCCGGCAAGCGGTTGCGCGCGCCAATGCAAGGCCACGCTGACGCCCTTGTCTTCGACCAGGACGCCCGTGTGCGTGTGCGTGAGTGCAGCGGCCCGCTGATGCAGGCCATGCAGAAAGGCGGAGGTGTCCTGCGGCATGGCGGCGCGCGCATCGACGTCGCTGCGCAGTTCATGTCCGTGCAGGCCGGCAGCCGGGAGCACCAGCGGCGCGAACAAGGCGTCGAGCTGCGACAGCGGTCTGCCGCTGACCAGCGCCACCGCGCCGTTGAGGCGATCGCTCAGGCGCCCGATGGCCACGCGGACCTCGGGCAGCAGCCGCACAGCCTCGGGGCTGTCGGCAAAGTCGATGAGGGTACCGTCCACGTCCAGAAACAATGCGCAGGCATCGTCCAGCAATGGCGGCGAGGGAAGGGGGGAGTGCACGTCAGCCATCGCGCTAGTGTGCGCAAGGCAGTGTGATATTCAGGTTATGCAACGGCGGCTGCCATCCTTCTCCCATCGGGAGAAGGTGCCCCGAAGGGGCGGATGAGGGTACGTGCGAAGCCTCGCGCAGTTTGAACGCCGTAAGGGCTTCGCCCCCGTACCCTCACCCCAACCCCTCTCCCGAGGGGAGAGGGGCTTAACGCTCTTGCTCAGAACGAGTACCGCACCCGCCCATACCAGTACGCGCCATTGCTGCCGATCGGCGAGAGCACGTCGTAGGGCAGGTTGCCGAAGTAGGCGATGTCGTCGATGGAGCGGTCCGAGTAGTTGTCCAGGATGTTCTGCCCGCCGATGGCCAGCGTCCAGTGCGTGCCCAGGTGATATTCGGCTTCCAGGTCCAGCTGCCACTCCGCGCCGTAGGTCTGACGCGGCACGAAGCCGCCACCGAAGTCGAACACGCGGGTGGCGCTGCCGTAGCGGTTGACGCGCGTCTGCAGGTTCCAGCGTTCGTTGCTCCAGTTGGCAGCGAGCGCGGCACGGGTGCGCGGTGCGGCATCGGTGAGCGTATTGCTTTCTTCCACGCCGAACAGCACGTAGTCCGGGTTCAACGCCAGCACCTGCGCCGGGGTGGCGATGATGTTTTCCAGTTCGGTCTTGGCGTAGCTGTAGGTGCCGGTGAGCAGCAGGTCGCCGCCGAAGGCGTACTGGCGCCAGTTGGCGACCAGCTCGGCGCCGCGGGTGCGGGTGTCGGCGGCATTGAGGAAGTAGCTGGCGCTCTGCACGCCGGTGACGCCGAAGTTCTGCTGCACGAAGCTGGTCAGCGCATCGCCGGTGATGTCTTCGGACAGCGCGATGCGGTCGTCGATATCGATCTGGAAGAAATCCAGCGACAGGTCGAAGTGATCGCCCAGCTTGCTGGTGAAGCCCAGGCTGTAATTGACCGACTTTTCCGGCTTCAGGTCGGTGGCGCCGAGCGCGCGGGCGATGGGGTTGTTGACCGACAGCAGGCGGCCCTGGGTGAGCCGGCCGGCGGCGTCGTAGCCGGTGGAGGTGGCTTCGTAGCCGATCTGGCTGAGCGAGGGCGCACGCACGTTGTTGGAGATGGCGCCGCGCAGGGAAAACGCCGGGGCGAACGCATAGCGCGCAGCCAGCTTGCCGGTCCACTGGCTGCCGAAATCCTGGTAATGCTCGTAGCGGCCGGCCAGGTCGGTGGAGAACTTGTCGCCGAACTGGCTGGACACGTTGGCGTAGGCGCTGGCCACGTTGCGCGACAGGTCGGCTTCGTCCTGCGGGGTGAGCCCGCCGCCGGCCTGCGAGCCGGTGGGCCGGTCGGTGAACGGGCCGGCGGCGTAGCTGGCCGGGTCGCCGGCATGGGTGCGGTACTGCTCGCGGCGGAACTCGGCGCCGGTGCCGAAGGTATGGGTGCCGCCGGCCGCATCGAACACGCGGGTCAGGTCCAGGTTGCCCACCGTCTGCGAAAACGCAAAGTCGCCGGTCTTGAAGCGTGTGGTGCTGGTGGGGCCGAGCGAGGCATTGAGCGAATTGCGCAGGCGGTAGGTGAAATCGTTGCGGCCGTGGTTGACGCTGGCGTCATAGTCCCAGTTGCCCCACTGCCCACGCGCACCGGCGACGATCTGCAGGTCGCGGTTTTCGCCTTCGGAAATCGGCCGGTAGCCGTTGGGGTAGATCTCGCGCCAGTTGGCGCTGCTGTCCGGGTAACGGAAGTAGTTGGCGCCTTCGGTGTCGCGCTGGTTGTAGGTGCCGAAGGCGTAGAACTCGCCGCTGTCGCTGAAGGGGACCTTGGTGTTGAGCCAGGCATTCAAGCCCTTGGTGGCGCCGTCGCCGAGCACGTAATTGCGCTGCCCGGCCAGCGCCAGGTTGGCCGGGGTCTGCTCCTCGAACGGCGGGATCTGGTCGAAGCCGGCGCGGTTGGTCGCCTCGCGGTTCTTCAGCTCCAGGCCCACCTTGAAGAAGCCGCCGTCATCGCCGAGCAGCGAGCCGACCTTGGCGCTGGCGTAGCTGGTCTGGCCGTCGGTGACGCGGCGATTGATCGGTTCCACATCGGTGTTGTAGGCGCCGAAGCTGGCTTCCAGCTCGCCGCGTTCGGGGTTGTCGTCCAGGATCACGTTGATCACCCCGGCAATGGCATCGGAGCCGTATTGCGCGCCGGCGCCGTCGCGCAGCACCTCGATGCGCTTGATCGCGTTGATCGGGATGGAATTGAAATCCACCGGCGTGGTGCCCTTGCCGATCTTGCTGTCGGTATTGACCAGCGCCGAGGTGTGGCGGCGCTTGCCGTTGACCAGCACCAGCACCTGGTCGGGCGAGAGCCCGCGCAGCTGGGCGGCGCGGATGTGGTCGGCGCCGCCGGAGTTGGACTGGCGCGGGAAATTGAACGAGGGCAGCAGCGCCTGCAGTGCGCTGCCCAGTTCGCCATTGACCACGCCGGCCTTGCGGATGTCTTCGGCGGTGAGCACGTCCACCGGCACGGTCGATTCCAGCACGGTGCGGTCGCTGGCCCGGGTACCGGTGACGATCACGGTGTCCAGGGTGGTGGCGCCGGGGTCGGCCTGCTGGGCCTGCGCATTGGCGCTCAGTGCCGCGGCCACTGCCAGGCCGATCACCGAAAGGGTGGGGCGGGTCATGCTCTCTCTCCTGCAACTGCAACGCGCCACGCGGTTGGCATCCGGCCGGGCTGGGGCGCAAAGGGTTCGGATTGTCCACATTCATCCGGATGGAGAGATATTATCGCGTTGTTCAGGCCGGCGCGAGGTGGCACAGTGCGCGCACGCCGGCATCAGCTGATGCCCGGCCTGCATGAGCCTGTCCCCCGATCCGGAGAAGTCGATGAAGTTGCTGCCGTCCTGCCTGCTTGCCGCCACGCTGGCGTTGTCCGCCTGCGCCACTACGCCCGGCGGTGCGCCCGCAGCGGCCACCGCCAGCCTGCAGGGCGATGCGGCGCGGCCGGCGGCGGCGCGGGGTTGGGTGCGCAGCGAGCTGTATTTCGGCGTGGGCGAAGAAACCGGCCCGGCCGATCGCCCGCAGACCCGCACCATCGACGAAGCCCAGTGGCGCGCCTTCCTGGACAAGGAAGTGACCCCGCGCTTTCCGGACGGGCTGACCGTGTTCGATGCCTACGGCCAGTGGTTGTTCCGCGGCGCCAAGGAGCCGAACCGGTTGGGCACCAAGGTGCTGGTGATCCTGCACGAAGACACCCCGCAGCGACGTAACGACATCGAAGCGATCCGCCTGGCCTGGAAGCAGGCCACCGGACACCAGTCGGTGTTGTGGTCTCGGCAGGCGGTGGAGGTGTCGTTCTGAGGACATCGCGCATGGTGACCAACAGGCCGCGATGGCGATGGCCGCACGCCCATCACTGCGTGCCCGCGTTCCTGTTCGTGGCGCTGGGAGCGTCCACCGGCGCGGCGGCTGCGGCCGACGACACCCGCATGCAGGTGCGCATCGATGCGCACACCCAGGCCACCGCCACGTTGGTCGGCACGCGCTTGCAGGTGGTGCTGTCGCCGGGTGGCAGTACGCAGTGGCTGGACGCGGATGTGGATGACGGCGAAGGCGGGAGCGCTCTGCGCAGCGACGACTACGACTTCGACGGGCACCGCGATCTTGCGGTGACCGCGATGCTGGGCCAGGTCAATGAAGCGACGCTGGTGTTCCTCTTCGACCCGGTATAACGGCGCTTTCAGCCGCTGGCCGCGCCAACGCGCCCGGCGGTGCAATGCGATGGGCTGTGGAATCTGACCCCCGATGCCAAGGAGCGCAGCCTGACCAGCGCCTGCCGTAGCGGGCCGATGTGGTACAGCGACCAATATCGCTATAGCGCTGGCCGGCTCTATGTCTATCGCTCCCAGCAGCCGATCAACGCGCCTGACATCCAGGCATTGCTTGGGCGCGACGGCGACGACGCGTATCCGCTGTCGGTGTGGTCCACCTTCGACCCGCAGGGCGTCGTGATCGCCACTGCCATCGGCGAAACACTGGAGTCGCCGATGCCGGTGCAACTGCGGGTGCAGGTAGCGCGCCTGCCCTTCTACGCCACGGCAACCGCGTCCACGACGCGGCGTTATCTGGTGCGCGGCGATCGCGCCGACGCGCTGGATGTCAGCGCCGATGCCACGCGCATCAAGCTGCGTTACCGCAGCGCCACGGCAGGCGACATGCTGGGCTGGGTGAGCGTGGACGCCTTGCGCCAGCAGTAGCGCGCAGGCATCCCAGCTGATTGTCGGGGCCGGCGCGGCCACGGCGGTGGGGCGGCACCGGCGGCCATGCGATGCGCTGCAAGCGAGCCTGCATGTAGCTAGCGACTGTTCAATGTGCCGGCTCTGTCGCATCGTTGGCACGGCCTGCGCCGCGGGGTGCTGGCTGATCGCAGGCGGATCCTGCAAGCCGTCGCAACGCGCTGGCAGTGTGTGCAAGAGCCCGTGCAGGATCCTGCTGATGGCCGTGCGCGTCCATACCGGGTGCGCCAACACCTCGTTCCATCGGGCCGCTGTCGCGCGTACCAGGCAGCGGCTACCATCGCCTGTCCCCACGTCTCGCAGACCTCCATGTCCGCTCCCTCTTCGCGTCCTGCGGCCTCGCCGCGCTGGTTCGTCGCCGGCGACCTCAATGGCTTCTTCGGCCTGGTGGTCGACAATCTTTCCATCCTCGGCTTCATCGCGATGGCGCTGGTGGGCATCTTCCAGTTCCCCGCGGAAGTGGTGTTCGGGCGCATGTTCCCGGGCACCGCGTTCGGCGTGCTGGTGGGCAATCTGCTCTATACCCTGATGGCGCGGCGGCTGGCCGCACGCACCGGGCGCGATGACGTCACCGCCATGCCGCTGGGGCTGGATGCGCCCACCAGCATCGGCATGGCGCTGCTGGTGCTGGGCCCGGCGTTCGCCGGTTTCAAGGCGCAGGGACTGGACCCGCAGGCGGCGGCAATCGCCACCTGGAAGCTCGGCATGGCCGCGCTGGTGGTGATGGGCCTGCTCAAGCTGGTGCTGTCGTTCGTGGGCGAGGCGGTGACGCGGGCGTTGCCGCGTGCGGCGCTGCTCGGCTCGATCGCCGGCATCGCGCTGGTGCTGATGGGCCTGTTGCCGCTGCTGGAAACGCTGCGCTCGCCGGTGGCCGGTTTCGTCACCCTGGGCCTGCTGCTGTACGTGCTGCTGGCCAAGGGCCGCCTGCCAACCAAGCTGCCCGGCGTGCTGGTGGCATTCGTGATCGGCACCGCACTGTATTACGGGCTTGGCCTGGCCGGATTGGGCGCACCGGGCTTCACGGTGCCGGCATGGACGCCGCCGCAGATCGTGCTGCCGCTGCCGAATCTGGGCTTCATCGACGGGCTGCCGGCGACGGTGGCGTATCTGCCGTTGCTGCTGCCGTTCGGGCTGTTGATGGTGGTGGGCGGTATCAATGTCAGCGAAAGTGCACGGGCCGCTGGCGACGATTACCGCACCCGCGACATCCTGCTGGTGGAAGCCTTCGCCACCTTGGTGGCCGGCGTGTGCGGCGGCGTGGCGCAGACCACGCCCTACATCGGCCAGCCCGCCTACAAGCACATGGGCGCGCGCTCGGGCTACACGCTGCTGACGGGGCTGTTCGTCGGCATTGGCGGCATGCTCGGAGTGATCAGCGGGCTGGTGCAGTGGCTGCCGCTGGCGGTGCTGGCGCCGATCATCGTGTATGTCTCGATCGACATCACCACCCAGGCGTTCCAGGCCACGCCCAGACATCACGCTGGCGCGATGGTGCTCGGGTTCCTGCCGTCGGTGGCGTACCTACTGACCATCAAGGCACCGGGCTGGATCGCGCCGGAGCAGCTGGTGGCGTTGACAACCACGCTGGATGGCCATGGCTTGCCGGAGCTGGCAGTGATCTTCGCACTGGGCAATGGCTTCATCATCACCGCGATGCTGTGGATCGCCACGGTGGCGGCGATGATCGATGGCCGGCTGCGGCGCGGTGCGGTGTTCCTGCTGGTCGCCGCGGGGTTGACCCTGTTCGGGTTGATCCATTCGGTGGACCCGCGTGGCGGCATCTATCTGCCGTGGTCGCTGCACGGCCTGGCGCGGGTGATCAGCTGGCAGTTCGTCGGTGCCTACGTTGCGCTGGCGGTGACCTTGCTGCTGCTGTCGCTGCTGCCGGTGCGCAAGCAGGCCGTGCAATGACGCGCCGGGCATGCGCGCTGCGGTGGCTGCTTGGTGGTGCCCTGGTGCTGAGTGCCAACGGCGCGTGGGCAGCGTCGTTCGACTGCAAGCAGGCAAGCACACTGGTGGAAAAGCGCCTGTGCGCGGTGCCTGCGCTTGGCCTGCTGGACGAGCAGCTGGATGAGAGCTACCAGGCGCTGGTGCAGACTACGCCGCGTACTGCAGTGGCCGGTGTACGCGAGCAACAGCGCGGCTGGCTGCGGCAGCGTAATTCCTGCGCGCAGGACGCCAAGCCGGATGACTGCCTGCAGCGCAGCCTCACGGCCAGGGCCGATGTGCTGAGCAAGGCGCTCACAGCCCAGCAACAGGGGCTGGACCGCATCATCGCCAGCATTCCCGCCGCCCCTGCCGACGCGGCGCGCCAGTTGCAGGGCTACGACGCGCCGCTGGCGTCGGCGTGGCTGGCGTACCTGCATCAGTTCGTGCCGGCCGCCGGTGTGGATGCCGCGCTGGCAGATGCGCGGTTTGCGCATGCACGCACGGCGCTGCGCAAGGTGGATGGGTTTGCGGCGTCGCTGCTTGATGACGTGGCCGGTGCACCGCCCAGCTCACGGCAGGAACGTGTCTTGACCCTGCTGCGGATGTGGATCGAGCGCGACAATGGCGATCAACGACCTTACGTGCACTGCTTCATCTTCGCGGCAGTGGGCGAGCCGGCATACGACGCATTCGGGCCGTTGTACGGCTCCACGCGCGACGGGTTCGCGCCGATCTGCGCGCCGCCGGGCGGGCTGTTCGCGCTTGCCAGCTGGAAACAGCTCGATGCCGGCTTTGCGGGGATGATCGAGGCCATGAGCAAGGACGCCGGCACCATTCGCTATGCGAGCTACGCCGAGTGGGAAATCGTCGCGCTGCGGGCATCGGTTTCGCCATTGCTGTACCTGCAGCCGGCACTGCGCAAGCGCTACGGCAATGATCCGGACCAGGCGATTGCGGCGTGGAGCGGCAATGACAGTGATTGGCCGGCCGCAGATCGCAAGGCGATGCGCGCGCTGTTACCGAAGGTGCGCGCAGACACCGCCGCATGGCTGGTCCGCGAAAAGCAGCTGCCGGCAAAACAGGCCGAGCAGGCAGCGGCCGCCATCGTGGCGGCGTGGGTGAATGCGCGGCTGGATTTCGCAGGATGAGCGCGGCCGGGCGCCGGTAACGCTTCGTTTGCAGCGCCATGCGTGCGTGCGCCCATGCACCATGGATGCGTGGCCTGCAGCGTGGTGCTGCAGGTCCCAGGTCGGGATGACGCGGTTTTGCGCTGGAATACAGGCAACTCTGTGCATGCCGCGGTGCCCTGCGTGGGCCTGCGTGCGCGATGAATGCGCGTGCGGCCATAGAGCGATGGAACCCTTGCGCCATCCCATGGTCACACCCTGGATGTTGTCGACGTAAGGAGTTCCACGATGCAAACACCGTCCTCGCGCTGGCCATGGCTGCTGGCCGTGCCAGTGATCGCCGGCGCTGCCTGGTGGCTGTTCAGCGGGCCATCCGAGCAGACGGGCGCACTGCCTGCGCCCATCAGCCGAACCGCCACCGCAGTGGCGGCGGCGGTCACTCCGGCAACGCCGGCGCCGGCCGGGCCCCGCCATCCGGTGCAGACGCCATCGCCCGACGCGGCGGACGCAGCGATTCCGGCGTTGGCGCAAAGCGATGAGGCCGCGTGGCAGGCACTGCAGGCACTGGTGCAGCAAGACGACGCGTTGTCGATCGTGCTGCGTGCCCACCTGATCGAGCGCGTGGTGGTGATGATCGACAATCTCACCCAGCCCAGCATCAGCCGGCGTGCCCTGGTGCTGCAGCCGGTGCCGGGCGAGTTCCAAGTCAGCAGCGCTGCCGATCACAGTGTCATCGATCAGGCCAACGCCGCGCGCTACGCGCCGTATGTCACCGCGTTCACCACGGTGGATGCGCAGGCACTGGTCCGCAGCTATGTGCGCTTCTACCCGTTGTTTCAGCAGGCCTACGCCAACCTGGGCGCGCCCGACCGTTACTTCAACGATCGCGTGATCGATGTGATCGACCATCTGCTGCGGACTCCGGAGCCACGCCAGCCCATTGCCGTCGTGCGCGACGAGCGTGGCCGCTACCGCTTCGTGGATCCGGCGCTGGAAGGCTTGTCGGTCGGGCAGAAGGCGATCCTGCGCCTGGGGCCAAGCCAGGCGCAGGCAGTGAAGGCGCAGTTGCGCGCCATACGCGCGGCACTGTTGCAGGGACGCTGATGGTAGTGGTGGGTGCGTTGTACCAGCGGCGCACACGTGCGGCCCGGTCTGTCATGTCTTCGAGCGGTTTGAAGACAGCGGCGGCGAGCGCGATGAGCGCATTCGACGCACGCTTCAACGATTGCAGGCCGCCATGCGAAGGCTTCACGCAGATGTCTAGTCGGCATCCAACTCCGGGTAGTGGCGGAAGATGCCGTTGGTGTTGAACGCCACACGGCGCTCGGAGGCCAGATAGGCCGCAATCCGCGGCCGCTCGGCCACGCGCTGCTGCAGGGCCTTGAGGCCAGGCAGGTCCTTGGCAAGCGTCGCCATGCGCCTGGGGAACATGTAGTCCAGCCCGCTGACCAGCTGAAACAACGACAGATCCACGTACGAGTGCACCCCCAGCGCATGCGCGCCACCGGCGTGGTGCAGCACCTGCTCGAAATAGCCCAGAAACTTTGGCAGCCGGTTCTCGCGCAGGTCCTCAGCGCGCTTGGCCGCTTCGGCTTTCTGGTCTTCGTAGTACAGCCCGACGCCGATCGGGTGATGGGTGTCGTGCACTTCGGCCACCAGGTCGGCAATGGTCATCTGCAGTTGCAGCGCCTGCAGCCGTTGGGCCTCGGCCTCGGGCACCAACTGCAGCTGTGGCCCCAGGAAATGCAGGATCGCCGCCACCTGTGCCACCACGACATCGCCCGCACGCAGGAAGGGCGGTGCGAACGGCTGTGCACCGTCCTGCCGACCCTGCAGGAATGCTGTCATGGCCTCATCGCCGTCGACGCGCGCCACATCGGTGTAACGGGAGCCTGCATCCTCCAACGCCAGACGGACGAATTCGCCGCGTCCCTGCAGGCCGGTCCAGTAGTAGAGCTGATAGTGCATGCGCTGCTCCGCGTTCGAATGGCGCTGCAGCCTAAGCAATGCGCGGCTAGTCGGGCGTGACCGCAGCGTCAGCGGGCTGTGACCCGGCCACAGCCGCCGGCTGCGCCAGCAGCCACGCCAGCTTGCGCGCACGCGGCTGACGCTTGAGCGCGCACTCCGCGCGCGAGGCGCTGCTGCGGTCCGGGTAGCGGTGGCTGGCCATGATCTGCAGTGGGGGATTGGCGCGCGTGTAGCGCGCGCCGGTGCCTTGCGCATGCGCCTGGAAACGCCGCTCCAGATCATTGGTGATCCCGGCGTAATAGCTGCCGTTGCGGCACAGCAGCAGATACAGATACCAGGGCTTGGGTGCATCCATGGCCGCATTATCGCCGCTGGCCGGCGCCTGCACAGCGTCAGCGCACCGACGATGGCGGTGCGGGCCGGCCCGACCACGCAACGCGCGAGTGAATAACCACCTAAACATTGGTTATTTGACGCTCGCGGCGCCGGCAAACAGCATGCCCTACTGCCATGCGCGGTCCGGCCGGCTTGGCGACAGAACGCCAAGCGACGCGCGCACAACTGGCCGCAACGCGCTCGGAATACGCCATATCGCCCACCCACAAGGACCTCCATGCCTGTGCAACACCGGATCCCCGCCGGGATCGCTTCTGCTTCAAGGTGGTTGGCTACCCCGCAACGATTGGCATGGAGCCTGGCGCTGGCGTGTGCGCCAGCCATGGCGGATGAAGTAGGTGAACCCGCGACGCCGGCGGGCGCGGCGCAGACGCTCGGTGCAGTGACGGTCACGGCCACACGGCGCGAAACCACCTTGCAGCAGGTGCCGGTGGCGGTGTCGGTGGTGCAGGGCGAGACGCTGGAGCGCGAGAACCGCAACAGCGTGGCGGACCTGCCGGCACTGGTGCCCAGCCTGACCTTCCGCACCGGCGCGTCGAACAAGGACACCTCGTTGTTCCTGCGCGGGGTGGGCACCATTTCCACCTCGCCGGGGGTGGAACCCAGCGTGGCCACGGTGATCGATGGCGTGGTGCTGGGCAGGCCCGGGCAGGCCACGCTGGATCTGCTCGATGTCGAACGTATCGAGGTGCTGCGCGGGCCGCAGGGCACCTTGTTCGGCAAGAACGCTTCGGCCGGGGTGCTCAACATCGTCAGCAAGCCGGCGCCGGAGACAGTTGGCGGCTATGTGGATTACTCGCACTTTGGTGGCGGCGACGAAGACCGCGTGCGTGCCAGCATCGGGGGCGCGTTGCTGCCGGAGGTGCTCAAGGCCAGCGTGTCGGCGTTGTGGGCCGAGTACGGCGGCAACGTGCGCAACGTGGCCGATGGGCAGACCGTCAATGGCTACCGACGCGCCGGTGCGCGGCTGCGGCTGGATCTTACGCCCACGCCCGACTTCACCGCGACCCTGTTGGCCGATTACCTGCAGTCCCACAGCGATGCGCCCAGCGGGGTAGTGGTGGCCAGCACGCGTGCCGACTTTGCCGCCGCCCTGGCGCCGGTGCGGGCCGGGGCCGACAACCGGCAGATCAACAGCGATTTCCCCACGTCTCTGGACGACATCAACAAGGGCGCCTCGCTGCAGCTGGATCAGCACATCGGCGAGCTGGTGCTGACCTCGATCAGCGCATGGCGGCAGTGGGACAACACGCAATTCCAGGATGGCGACCGCACCGCCCAGCGCAGTGCGGCGTTTCCGGCATCGCATGACCGGGGCGATCTGGGTTACACGCAGTACTCGCAGGAACTGCGCGTGCAGACCCCGCGCGACCGCGCCGTGGAGGCGGTGGCCGGGCTGTATTACCTGCACGCGCGCAGCGATGAAACCTATCGCCGCACCGTCACCTCGCCTACTGCCAGCACGGTCGGCGTGGCCGACTACGCCACCCGTGCGCAGACCTATGCCGCGTTCGGCGAAGCCACCTGGCATTGGCGCCCGGATCTGCGCGCCTTGCTGGGTGTGCGCGTCACCCGCGACACGCTGGGCTATGACCATCGGCGCGCGTCCACCTCCGCAACGGCGGTCACCGGCATCCAGCCGGCCACCGCAAGCAGCGGCAGCACCGCCGAAAACGGCGTCTCGGGCCGTACCGGGCTGCAATACGACTTCGATGCGCGCACCACGGGTTACCTCACCTATTCGCGCGGCTACAAGGGCCCGGCCTACAACGTGTTCTTCAACATGCAGCCGCGCGACACGCCGGCATTGAAGCCGGAAACCTCCAACGCCTGGGAGCTGGGTTTGAAGGCGCGCGCCCTGGATGACCGGCTGAGTGCAAACGTGGCGCTGTTCCATACCGAATACGCCAATTACCAGGCCAACTTCTTCGACACCGTGGCCGGGCAGGTGGTGACGCGGCTGATCAACGCCGGCCAGGTGCGCACGCAGGGCCTGGAGTTGGACCTGGACTACCGCCCGACCGAGCGGCTCAGCCTGGCCGCCTCGCTGGCCTATACGCAGGCACGCATCCAGCGCTTCGCCTGCCCGGCAGCGGCAGCGGCCAACTGCAATGTCGATGGCCGGCCGCTGCCGTTTTCGCCGGACTGGAAGGGGAATCTGCGCGCAGGTTATCGCCTGCCGCTGCATGGCAGCCTGGCGCTCGAATTCAACGGCGATGTGAGCTGGCAGGACAGCGTGCAGTACGACCTCAGCCAGACCCCGCAGACCATCCAGGGACCGTATGCGATCTGGAACGCCAGCATCGCGCTGGCCGACGATGCGCACGGCTGGCGGGTGGCGGTGCTGGGACGCAATCTCGGCGATCGGTCGTACGCGCCACTGCTGGCCAACGCCACCGGCAATGTCTATCGATTGGTACCGCGCGACGATCAGCGTTACCTGGGCCTGCAAGTGCGCAAGGATTTTTGACGATGGGTTTGAACGTGACGGTGAGTTGCGACACGTGCGGCGGTCCACGATGAGTGCGCCACGTCAGCTGTCGCTGGGTGCGTTCCTGATGGCCACCGGTCACCACGTGGCGGCGTGGCGGCATCCGCAGGTCAATGCGCAGACGCTGGATTTTGCGCAATATCGCGAGATGGTGCGCATTGCCGAAGCCGCCAGGTTCGACGCGGTGTTCGTCGCCGACAGCCTGGCCGCAGCGGGCGGGCCGGTCGCCCCGCAGATGGCGCGTTCCAGCCTGTTCGAGCCGCTGACCCTGCTCAGCGCGCTGGCAACGGTGAGCGAGCGCATCGGCCTGATCGCCACCATGACCACCAGCTACAACGAGCCGTATCACGTGGCGCGCAAGTTCGCCTCATTGGATCATCTCTCCGGCGGGCGTGCCGGCTGGAACCTGGTCACCTCCGATGCCGCCGACGAGGCGCTCAATTTCAATCGCGATGCGCATTACGTGCATGCCGAGCGCTATGCGCGGGCACGCGAGTTCCAGCAGGTGGTGGCCGGGCTGTGGGACAGCTGGGACGACGATGCCTTCATCGCCGACAAGGCGGCCGGCCTGCATCACGACCCGGCGCGTGCGCATGTGCTGGACCACCGCGGCACGCACTTCCAGGTGCGTGGCCCGCTCAATATTGCGCGTGCGCCGCAGGGCCACCCGGTGCTGGTGCAGGCCGGCTCGTCCGAGCCAGGGCGTGCGCTGGCAGCCGAGACCGCCGAGGTGGTGTTCACCGCGCAATCGTCGCTGGCCAAGGCGCAGGCGTTCTATGCCGACATCAAGGGACGACTGGAACAGTTCGGCCGCACGCGCGATGCGCTGAAGGTGCTGCCGGGCGTGTTCATCGTGGTGGGGCAGAGCCAGGCCGAGGCGCAAGAAAAATTCGAGCAGTTCCAGGACCTGGTGGAGCCGCAGGTCGGCATCGCGCTGCTGTCGCGGATGCTGGGCAACTTCGACCTGTCCGGCTATCCGGCCGATGGTCCGCTACCGGAATTGCCGCTCACCGAAACCGGCCAGCGCAGCCGCCAGCAGTTGTTCACCGAGCTGGCCGGGCAGGAACAGCTGAGCATCGCCCAGCTTGGCCGGCGCATTGCCGGCGGGCGCGGCCACTACAGCCTGATCGGCACGCCCACGCAGATTGCCGACGAGTTGCAGGCCTGGTTCGAACAGGGCGCGGCAGACGGGTTCAACGTGCTGGTGCCGCATCTGCCCGGCGGCCTGGCCGATGTGGCCACGCACGTGGTGCCGGAGCTGCAGCGGCGTGGACTGTTCCGGCGTGAATATGCCGGGCGCACGCTGCGCGATCATCTGGGGCTGGCACGCCCCGTCAATCGCTTCAGCGCTCGCTGATCAACCGGTACCACTCATGAGCTATCTCGCACATCCCGACCGTTACGACCGTATCGCCTACCGCCGCGTCGGCCGCAGCGGCCTGGTGTTGCCCGCCCTGTCGCTGGGCCTGTGGCACAACTTCGGCGACAGCACGCCGATCGACACCCAGCGCGCATTGCTGCGCACCGCGTTCGACCTGGGCATCACCCACTTCGATCTGGCCAACAACTACGGCCCGCCGTACGGCAGCGCGGAGATCAACTTTGGCCGGTTGCTGCGTGAAGATTTCAGGCCGTATCGCGACGAATTGATCATTTCCACCAAGGCCGGCTGGGACATGTGGCCGGGCCCGTACGGGCAGGGCGGCAGCTCGCGCAAATATCTGCTGTCCAGCTTGGATCAAAGCCTGCAGCGGCTAGGCGTGGAGTACGTGGACATCTTCTATTCGCATCGCTTCGATGCGGACACCCCGCTGGAAGAGACCGCCGGTGCGCTGGCCAGTGCGGTGCAGCAGGGCAAGGCGCTGTACGTGGGCGTGTCGTCGTATTCGGCAGCGCGCACGCGCGAGATTGCCGCGCTGCTGCGCGAGTGGAAGGTGCCGCTGCTGATCCATCAACCGGCCTACAACCTGTTCAACCGCTGGCCGGAGCAGGAGTTGCTGGACACCACCGCCGACCTCGGTGCCGGAGTGATTGCGTTTACGCCGTTGGCGCAGGGTCTGCTTACCGGCAAGTATCTGGAGGGCATTCCCGAGGATGCGCGCGTCAATCGCCCCGGTGGTCAATCCTTGCGGCCCGAACACCTGTCCGACGACAACCTGCAACGCGCACGCGGCCTGAATGCCATTGCGCAGCGGCGCGGGCAGAGCCTGGCGCAGCTGGCGCTGGCCTGGGTGCTGCGCGATCCACGGGTGAGCTCGGCCCTGCTGGGTGCCAGCCGGCCGGAGCAGTTGATCGAAAACGTGGCGGCATTGCAGGCGCCTGCGTTCACCGCAGACGAGTTGGCCGAGATCGATCGCCATGCGGTCGAGGGCGGGATCAACCTCTGGGAAAAACCCTCCACCGATTGGCAATGAGGAAGCTGCCGATGCGTCACTGCGTTTCAGCAACGACAATCGAAACGGCCACGCAGCCGTTGGCCGCGCGTGGCGGCGAAACGCAGGCGGCGGGTACGGTAGGTGCAAAGCGCTGGCTGCGTGCGGCGCGCCGCCGGCTGACAGCTGCGCGCGCGGGCTGGGTGGCCGTGTGGGTGTCTGCGTTGCTGTTCTCCAGCATCGTATTGGTGCAGCCTGCGCTTGCGGCCGAGCCCGCGCAGTTGCGCATCGGTTATCAAAAGGCGGTGTCGAGTCTGGTGCTGGCCAAGCAGCATCGCTTGCTGGAACAGCGCTTTCCGCGCACCAGGATCACCTGGGTGGAATTTCCGGCCGGCCCGCAATTGCTGGAAGCCTTGAACGTGGGCAGCATCGACCTCGGCGGCGCCGGCGACATTCCGCCGTTGTTCGCGCAGGCCGCCGGGGCCGACCTGCTGTATGTGGGTTGGGTACCACCCACGCCGAAGGCCGAGACCATCCTGGTGCCGACCAAGAGCACGCTGCGCACGGTGGCCGACCTCAAGGGCAAGCGCGTCGCGTTTCAGAAAGGCTCCAGCGCGCACAACCTGTTGTTGCGCTTGTTGGCCAAATCCGGCCTGAGCCTGCGCGACGTCACGCCGTTGTATCTGTCGCCGGCCAACGCGCGTGCGGCCTTCGCGGCCGGGCAGGTGGATGCATGGGCCATCTGGGACCCGTGGTATTCGGCCCTGACCCTGGATGGCAGTGCACGCCTGCTTGCCAACGGCGAAGGGCTGGGGCTGACCGGCGGGTTCTTCCTGTCGTCGCGCCGCTACGCCACCGCGTGGGGTCCGTTCGTGCAACAGGTGATGGTGCAACTCAACCAGGCCGATGGCCTGCTGGAGCGCGACCGCGCCGGCAGCATCAAGGTGCTGGCGCAGGTGAGCGGGCTGCCGCCTGCAGTGGTCGAACGCACACTGGCGCACCGCCTGCCGGCCAGCGTGCAGCCGCTCAATGCGCAGGTCATCAAGGCCCAGCAAGCCACTGCCGACCTGTTCCATGCACAGCGCCTGCTGCCCAAGCGCGTGCTGGTGGCACCGGCGGTGTGGCGCGCGCCTGCGCCTGCCGCTGCACAGCCGGCGGGCAAGTGATGCGCTCGATGGCATGCACGTGTGCAATGCGGCACCGGGGACCTGCGCGCGCGCAGGTGAGCGCCCACGTGTCGATGCAACACGCGGTAATGCGATGCGCCGCCGCCACGGTGCTGCAATGAGCGCCCGCGCACGCCGTCTGGGCGCTGGCTTGGTGCCCTGGTTGCTGCCGCTGGCATTGCTGCTGGCATGGCAGATTGCCGCGGCCACGGGCTGGCTGCCGCAGCGCATTCTTCCTGCGCCCGATGCGGTACTGCGTGCCGGCATCACGCTCGTGCAAAGTGGTGAGCTGTGGCAGCACCTGGCCATCAGCGGTTGGCGCGCGGCGGTGGGCCTGGCCATCGGCGGCAGCATCGGCCTGGCACTGGGCCTGTTGACGGGCGTGTCGCAGGTGGCGGAACGGCTGCTCGACAGCAGCCTGCAGATGCTGCGCAACGTGCCGCATCTGGCGCTGATTCCGCTGGTGATCCTGTGGTTCGGCATCGACGAGGGCGCCAAGCTGTTCCTGGTGGCGCTGGGCACGTTCTTCCCGATCTATCTCAATACCTATCACGGCATCCGCAGCGTGGACCCGGCCTTGATCGAGATGGCGCGCAATTACGGCCTGCGTGGGCCGCAGCTGTTTGTCGATGTGCTGCTGCCCGGCGCGCTGCCCTCCATCCTGGTCGGCTTGCGCTTCGCGCTGGGGCTGATGTGGCTGACCCTGATCGTGGCCGAGACCATTTCGGCCAGTTCCGGCATCGGCTATCTGGCCACCAATGCGCGCGAGTTCCTGCAGACCGACATCGTGGTGGTGGCGATCGTGCTGTACGCGCTGCTCGGCAAGCTGGCCGACCTGGCCGCACGCGGCCTGGAAGCCTGGTGGCTGGGCTGGCATCCGGCACACCAGCAGCGTGCGCAGGTGCGCCGATGAGCGCGACCGACACCGGCCTGCCACTGAGCCTGCGCGGCATCGGCAAGCGCTATGGCGACAGCGAGGTGCTGCGTGGCATCGATCTGCAGATCGCCCCCGGCGCCTGCGTCGCGGTGGTGGGCCGCAGCGGCTGCGGCAAGAGCACGCTGCTGCGGGTGATTGCCGGGCTGGAAGCGGCCGACAGCGGCACCGTGGAGAGCGGCGCTGCGCCGCTTGCCGCAAAGCGAGATGCGGTGCGGCTCATGTTCCAGGACGCGCGACTGCTGCCGTGGAAGCGGGTGATCGACAACGTAGCGCTGGGGCTGGGCCGTGCCGGCCGCATGCAGGCCCAGGCCGCGCTGGATGCGGTGGGGCTGGGCACGCGTGGCGGCGACTGGCCGGCGGCGCTGTCGGGCGGCCAGCGGCAGCGCGTGGCGCTGGCGCGCGCGCTGGTGCATCGGCCACGGCTGCTGCTGCTGGACGAACCACTGGGCGCGCTGGATGCATTGACCCGTATCGAAATGCAGCAGCTGATCGTGCAGCTGTGGCAGCGCTACGGCTTCACCCTGGTGCTGGTGACCCATGACGTGGCCGAAGCCTGCGCGCTGGCCGACCGCATCGTGGTGGTCGAGCAGGGTCAGGTCGGCCTGGATGTCGCGGTGCCGGTGGCGCACCCGCGTGCGCCCGGGTCACCGGCCCTGGCGGCGATCCAGGCGCAGGTACTGTCGCGCCTGCTGGGAGCTGCGCAGACCTCCGAGCAGGCGGCTGCCGCGAAGGGCGAGGTGCGGCGCGACGCCACGCGTGAGGCTGCGCGACACGGAGGGGCACCGCTGCAGCGGATCGTCTAGCAGCGGACGTCGGGCGCGAAGGCTCCGCCGCCGCGCCCTGCGCTACGCGTCCTCCCTCAACCAGCAGGCAAGAGGCTGCGGTGCGCCATCGCAACCGCACACCGGCTGCGTGCGCCGCCTGGCAATGCCGATTAGAGCCGGGCACCTGCCTCGCCGCGGCCCGGCTCCGGCACCGGCAAGCCTTGAAACCCCGCCCGGCAACCGCATCTGCACGGTATCGCCGGCGTCGCCGGCCACCCGTTCAGAGGATTTCCCATGCGAATGGACAAGCTCACCTCGCGGTTCCAGCAGGCACTGGCCGACGCGCAGTCGCTGGCCGTGGGCCGCGACCACAACATCATCGAGCCGGTGCACGTGCTGGCCGCGCTGCTCGACCAGAGCGGCGGCAGCACGCGCCCGCTGCTGTCGCAGGCCGGCGTCAACGTGCCGCTGCTGCGCGAGCGCCTGGGCGAGGCGCTGGACACGCTGCCCAAGGTCTCCGGGCAGGAAGGCAACCTGTCGATCGGCAACGACCTCAATCGCCTGCTCAACCAGACCGACAAGCTGGCCCAGCAACATGGCGATGCCTTCATCGCCAGCGAGTGGTTCGTGCTGGCTGCCGCCGACGATGCCAGCCCGCTGGGCGTGGCCCTGCGCGCGGCCGGTGGCGACAAGAAGAAGATCGAAGCGGCCATCGACAAGCTGCGCGGCGGCGAAACCGTGCAATCGGAAAACGCCGAGGAACAGCGCCAGGCGCTGGAGAAATACACCATCGACCTGACTGCGCGTGCCGAAAGCGGCAAGCTCGATCCGGTGATCGGCCGCGATGAAGAGATCCGCCGCACCATCCAGGTGCTGCAGCGCCGTACCAAGAACAACCCGGTGCTGATCGGCGAACCCGGGGTGGGCAAGACCGCCATTGTCGAAGGCCTGGCCCAGCGCATCATCAACGGCGAAGTGCCCGAAGGCCTGCGCGGCAAGCGCGTGCTGTCGCTGGACATGGGCGCATTGATTGCCGGCGCAAAATTCCGCGGTGAGTTCGAAGAGCGCCTGAAGGCGGTGCTCAGCGACCTCTCCAAGAACGAAGGCCAGATCATCCTGTTCATCGATGAGCTGCACACCATGGTGGGCGCGGGCAAGGGCGATGGTGCGATGGATGCCGGCAACATGCTCAAGCCGGCGCTGGCGCGCGGCGAGCTGCATTGCATCGGCGCCACCACGCTGGACGAATACCGCAAGTACATCGAAAAGGACGCCGCACTGGAGCGGCGTTTCCAGAAGGTGTTCGTGGGCGAGCCGACGGTGGAAGACACCATCGCCATCCTGCGTGGTTTGAAGGAACGCTATGCCGTGCACCACGGCGTGGAAATCACCGACCCGGCGATCGTCGCGGCGGCCACGCTGTCCAACCGCTACATCACCGATCGCCAGTTGCCGGATAAAGCCATCGACCTGATGGACGAAGCCGCATCGCGCATCCGCATGGAGATCGACTCCAAGCCGGAGGAGCTCGACCGCCTGGAGCGCCGCTTGATCCAGCTCAAGATCCAGCGCGAAATGCTGAAGAAGGAAAAGGACGACGCCTCGCGGCAGCGTCTGGCCGATCTGGAAACCGACATCGACAAGCTGGAGCGCGAGTTCTCCGACCTCAACGAAGTATGGAAGTCCGAGAAGGCCGCGTTGCAGGGCACCACCAAGATCAAGGAGCAGATCGAGCACGCCAAGCTGGAGCTGGAGGCCGCGCAGCGTCGCCAGGACTACGCCAAGATGAGCGAGATCCAGTACGGCGTGCTGCCGCAGCTGGAAAAGCAGATGCTGCTGGCCAACGAGGTCGAACACCACGACTTCAAGCTGGTGCAGGACCGCGTCACGGCCGAGGAAATTGCCGAAGTGGTGTCGCGCTGGACCGGGATCCCGGTCAACAAGATGCTCGAAGGCGAGCGCGACAAGTTGCTGCGCATGGAAGACGAGCTGCATCACCGCGTGGTCGGGCAGAACGAAGCGATCAAGGTCGTTTCCGACGCGGTGCGCCGCTCGCGCGCGGGTCTGTCCGATCCCAATCGCCCGAGCGGCTCGTTCCTATTCCTGGGGCCGACCGGCGTGGGCAAGACCGAGTTGTGCAAGGCGCTGGCGGACTTCCTGTTCGACAGCACCGAGGCCATGATCCGCATCGACATGAGTGAGTTCATGGAAAAGCATTCGGTGTCGCGCCTGATCGGTGCGCCCCCGGGCTATGTGGGCTATGAAGAGGGCGGCTATCTCACCGAGGCGGTGCGCCGTCGCCCGTATTCACTGATCCTGCTGGACGAGGTGGAAAAGGCGCATGCCGATGTCTTTAACATCTTGCTGCAGGTGCTCGACGATGGCCGCCTCACCGATGGGCAGGGCCGCACGGTGGATTTCCGCAATACCGTCATCGTGATGACCTCCAACCTGGGCTCGCACCAGATCCAGGAGCTGTCCGGCGACGGCAGCGCCGAGGCCTATACGCAGATGAAGGCCGCAGTGATGGGCGTGGTGCAGGCGCACTTCCGCCCGGAGTTCATCAACCGGCTGGACGACATCGTGGTGTTCCACCCGCTGGACAAGGCGCAGATCAAGTCGATCGCGCGCATCCAGTTGCATGGGCTGGAAAAACGCCTGGCCGAGCGCGGCCTCAAGCTGGATCTGGACGATGCCGCGCTGGAATTGCTGGGCAATGTCGGCTTCGACCCGGTGTATGGCGCACGCCCGCTCAAGCGCGCGATCCAGTCGCAGGTGGAAAACCCGTTGGCGCAGCAGATCCTGTCGGGGCAGTACCTCAGCGGCGACACCGTGCAAGTGCGCGCTGAAGGCGGGCGGCTGGCTTTCACCAAGGGCTGAGGCGCAGCGCCGGTTATGCGCGCGCATGCGCAGGGCAGGCATCTGGAGTTCGGTAAGGCTTGATTGGAGGGCGAGTCGTCCCGCAGGATGCGGGGGTGGCTCGCCTGCGGCATGCTGGCCGCTTTGGAGCCTGGCGGATTGCCGCGCTCTGCCTCCCTCGAACACCTCATCTGGCAAGGAACTTCAGATGCGTCTTGCGTATGTTCCGATCTATGTCGGCGTCGCCTTGGGATTAACAGGTGCCCTGCACGCAGCGGAAGTGCCGGATATTTTCGCCGCGCTCAAAGCCTACGAGGCCGAGGACTACGCGGGTTGTGCCCAGGTGATGGCCGCACTGCAGCGCTCCTCCGGCGAACTGCCGCAAAATGGCGAACTCCTGCGTGCAGAGTGTCTGGCGGCAGCGAAACAGACCGACGAGGCGATACGCTATCTCGAAGAGGAAATTCCACGGGGGCGCATTTCCATCGATGATCTGCGCAGCAAGGACCGGCCCGGCCTGAATCGGCTGCGAAAGACGGATGGGTGGCCTGCGCTGCTGGCGAAGGCCGACCGCATCAGTGCGCAGCAGCAGACGGCGTTGAATCTGCAATTGCGGCAGGAGCTGCTTGCGCGCGTAGAGAAGGATCAGCATGCGCAAAATGCAGCAATCACCGCTGGAGGCAAGCCAGCCGACTGGGCATCGATCGTGCCGGTGATGCGCGAAAACACCGAATGGCTCAAGCAGATCGTCGCGACGCAGGGGTGGCCGGGACGGCGCCTGGTGGGCGAAGACGGCGCAAAAGCAGCATGGACCTTGATACAGCATTCCGACGCCGATCCAGGGTTTCAGGCGCAGGTGCTGGCATTGATGGAAGCGGCGCTTGCCAGGCAGGATGTGGCGCCTGACGATGTGGCGCTACTCACCGATCGTGTCTTGCGCGCGCAAGGGAAGCCGCAGCGCTACGGCACCCAGTTTCAGACGGGTGCGGATGGCTACATGTCGCTGCAGCCCACTGAGGACGAAGCGGGCCTGGATGCGCGTCGCCGTAGCATGGGGCTCCCTCCCATGCATCAGTACAAAGAGATGTTGCGCGACGTTTACCATCAGCCGGTGCGGTGAGCGATGGTTGAGGGGCGTCGGGTTGCCAGCAGCGACGGCGGGCGCGCGTGCGCCTCTGCACGACCTGATCGTTGGCGATGTCGTCATTGCCGGCTGTCATGAGGTGCGGGTCGGCGGCCGGGTATCGTCGGGCTCCTTGTCCAGCAGCGAGCCGTGCCATGACCGATCCGCAGTGGAAGCCTGAAACCATCGCCGTGCATGGCGGGTATCGCCCCGACCCGACCACGCGCGCGGTGGCGGTGCCGATCTATCAGACGGTGGCGTATGCGTTCGACGATACCCAGCATGGCGCGGACCTGTTCGACCTGAAGGTGCAGGGCAACATCTACAGCCGCATCATGAACCCCACCAACGACGTGCTGGAGCAGCGCGTGGCCGCGCTGGAAGGCGGCATCGGCGCCTTGGCGCTGGCATCGGGGCAGGCCGCGGTGACGTATGCGATCCAGACCATCGCCGAGGCCGGCGACAATATCGTGTCCTCCAGCGCCTTGTATGGCGGCACCTACAACCTGTTCGCGCATACGCTGCCGCAGTTCGGCATCAGTACGCGCTTTGCCGACTATCGCGACCCGCAGGCGTTCGCCGGCTTGATCGACGAACGCACCAAGGCGGTGTTCGTCGAGTCGATCGGCAATCCGCGCGGCAACATCACCGATATCGAGGCGGTGGCGGCCGTGGCGCATGCCCACGGCGTGCCGTTGATCGTGGACAACACCGTCGCCACGCCGTCGCTGCTGCGGCCGATCGACTTCGGTGCCGACATCGTGGTGCATTCGCTGACCAAGTATCTAGGCGGGCACGGCAACAGCATCGGTGGGGCGATCGTGGACAGCGGGCGCTTTCCGTGGGCGGCGCACAAGGCACGCTTTCCGCGCCTCAACGAACCGGATGTGAGTTACCACGGCGTGGTCTATACCGAAGCATTGGGCGAGGCGGCGTATATCGGCCGTGCGCGGGTGGTGCCGCTGCGTAATACCGGTGCGGCGCTGTCGCCGTTCAACGCGTTCTTGATCCTGCAAGGCATCGAAACATTGCCGCTGCGCATGGAGCGCATCAACGCCAATACCTTGGCCATTGCGAGGTATCTGCAGCACCACGCACGCGTTGCCTGGGTCAACTACGCCGCGTTGCCGGATCACCCCGAGCATGCGTTGGCGCAGAAATATCTGGGCGGCCACGGGTCCGGCGTGCTCACGTTTGGTCTGCCCGGCGGGCGTGCGGCCGGCGCGCGTTTCCTGGATGCGCTGCAGCTGTTTACCCGGCTGGTGAATATCGGCGATGCCAAATCGCTGGCGACGCACCCGGCGTCCACCACGCACCGCCAGCTGGGCCCGGCCGAGCTGGAGCATGCCGGGGTGAGTGAAGACACCGTGCGGCTGTCGATCGGCATCGAGCATATCGATGACTTGCTGGCAGATCTGGAGCAGGCGCTGCAGGGGGCGTGAGGTTTAGCCCCTCTCCTGCGGGAGAGGGGTTGGGGTGAGGGTGCGGTAGGTCCGCAATGAAGCAGTCGACGTCGAGCTCCGCCATCGACTCGCTGTCGCACCCTCATCCGCCCCTTCGGGGCACCTTCTCCCAATGGGAGAAGGACAGGTTGAGCCCTTCTCCCCCATGAAGGAGAACAATGTCCCACGGGAGAAGGAAGCGGTCATTCACCGCCCAGCGCGTGGAGACGCGCTTGGCTTGGCCGGTGGTCGCAGACCTCTGGGGCGCCTGCTACCATGCGCGCCCCTGAGGTGACTGCCGCAGTTGCGGTGGTTTAAACGGGAATCCGGTGCGCGGCTCGCCTTGGGCGGGTCGCAATTCCGGAGCTGCCCCCGCAACGGTGGGCGAGACAAGGGTCTGCACGTCACGCCACTGTGCTTGCATGGGAAGGCGCAGGCCTGGGAAGCGTCTGCTTCCACTCGCGAGCCCGGAGACCGGCCTGAGGGACAAGACCCGGCACGCGGTGGGCGTGGCCTTGATCGTCTGGCGCTGCGGCGTTGGGCGCCTGGCCCGTTGCTGTCTGCCGTCCCCATTGCCCCCGCGCGGGTAGGCGCGGTTCCAGGAGCAGCAGTCGATGTCCGTTTCTTCCGTTTTGCCGACCCGCGCCGTGCTGGCCGTGGGGCTGTCGCTGTGCATGACCAACCTGGCCCGGGCAGAGGCCGCCGTCGATCTCGACGAAGTCGTGGTCACCGCCTCGCGCACCGCGCAGACCCAGGACCAGACGCTGGCGCCGGTCACGGTGATCGACCGCGCGCAGATCGAGCGTCGCCAGGTCACCGCATTGCAGGATCTGCTGCGTGGCGAAGCCGGGGTGTCGCTGGCCAACAACGGCGGGCCGGGCAAGCCGACCTCGCTGTTCCTGCGCGGCACCGAATCCGACCAGGTGGTGGTGCTGATCGATGGCGTGCGCATCGGCTCGGCCACCTCCGGTGGGGCGGCTTTGCAGGACCTGCCGATCGAACAGATCGAACGCATCGAGATCGTGCGTGGTCCGTTTTCCAGCCTGTATGGTTCCGAAGCGCTGGGCGGGGTGATCCAGATCTTCACCCGTCGCCCGCAGGGCAGCTTCGTGCCGATGCTCAGCGTGGCTGCCGGCAGCAACACCGCGCGCCGCTACGGTGCCGGCCTGGCCGGGCGGAGCGAGAGCGATCTGGGCGAGGCCGGCGGCTGGTATTCGGTCAACGCAGTTCATGACGAAACCGACGGCATCAATGCGTATCTGGACACCAGTTCCAGCGCCTACGACCCGGATCGCGATGGGTATCGCAACGATTCGTTGAGTGCACAAGGCGGCTGGCGCTTCAACCGGCAGTGGGATGCCGACGTGCACGCGTTGCGTGCGCAGAGCCGTAACGACTACGACGGCTCTGTCTTTGGCGGCAACCTGTCCAAGGGCGTGCAGCAGGCGGTCGGTGGCCGTGTGCGTTACGCACCCACCGATGCGCTCAAGTTCACCGCCAGTGTCGGCGGCAGTTCCGACTTCAGCGATGCGTATTACGACGGTGCGTACGTCTCCACCTACGACACCCGCCGCAAGCAGGGCTCGTTGCAGGCCGACATCACCACGGCACCGGGCCTGTTGACGGTCGGCTTCGACTGGCAGCGCGACGCCATCGCCAGCAGCGACAACTACGACGCCGACAGCCGCATCGATCGTGCGGCATTTGCGCAGTGGCAGCAGAGCTTCGGTGCGCAGTCGGTGCAGGCCAGCCTGCGTCGCAACGACAACAGCCAGTTCGGCGGCAAGACCACCGGCAGCCTGCTGTGGGGTTGGGACTTTGCCGAGCACCTGCGCCTGACCGCCAGCTACGGCACCGCATTCAAGGCGCCCACCTTCAATGAGCTGTACTACCCGGACTTCGGTAACCCGTTGCTCGGGCCGGAGACGTCCAACAGTGCGGAGCTTGGGCTGCGGGGGCGCTACGACTGGGGCACCTGGACGCTCAGCGCCTTCCAGACCCGCATCAGCGACCTAATCGCCTATGACGCCTCGCTGGTGGATGCCGCCCACCCCTTTGGCCAGCCGAACAATATCGACAAGGCGCGCATCCGTGGCGCCGAAGCCGGTTACGAGACCGCGCTGGCTGGCTGGACGCTGCGTAGCGCGCTGACCTGGCTGGCGCCGCAGGCCGATGGCGAGGTCGGGCACGGCAACTGGCTGCCGCGTCGCGCCCGCCAGAGTGGGCGCATCGATGCCGACCGCACCGTCGGCGCGTTCGGCGTGGGCGCAAGCCTGTTCGGCTCGGGCAAGCGCTTCGATGACCTGGCCAACACCGAGCGCCTGGCCGGTTACGGTCTGCTGGACCTGCGCATGAGTTATGCGATCAACACGGACTGGACGGTGCAGTTCACCGCCAACAACGTGTTCGACCGCCGCTACGAAACCGCGCGCTGGTATGCGCAGCCCGGGCGGAATTACCTGCTCACCTTCCGCTACCAGCCAGCGCAATAACGCGATCTTCCGTCGCGCGCGAAGGCGGGATGCGCTGCGGCAGGTGCCGACGGTCCGCAGGCGCTGGCCGCTTTGCCGGGCTGGGGATTGGTTGTGCTGCGTCCCCCGGCTCATGCCGCGCTGCATGGCGGCTCGCTCGCCCGTCCGGGTGACGCGCTGCAACGCCTCCGGAGACCGCCACCCTGACGCAGCCCGCCCGCCTGCCGGGACACCCGGATGCGGGGCGCCTGCATGCGCGAATGTGACCTGTTGCACACCGCTGCCGCAGTTGCCCGGGCAGGTGCTGCTGGTCAGCAACGCGGGCGGGCACGGCGATGTACCGCCGGGCGAACTCACGCCTCGTTTTGTCGATGAAGCCGGCCGGCGGCGCCAGGCATTGGCGCTACAGTGCGGGCCTGTGATGGTGGTGGCAGCAGGCTTACCCATGGTGCTGACGGGAGAAGCGGTGTGAGTAGTGACTGGATCCTTGCTGCATGCGCAACGCCGGATGCGCGCGTGCGCGCTGCGGCGCTGGCGCGGCAGGAACAGCTGGCCAAGCCGCACGGCGCGCTGGGGCGGCTGGAGCAACTGGCGGTGCAGCTGGCCGCCTGGCAACGCAACGCGCACCCGACCGTGCAGCGGGTGTGGATTGCGGTGTACGCCGGTGATCATGGCGTTGCCGCCGAAGGTGTCTCGGCCTTTCCGCAGGCGGTCACCGGCGAGATGGTGCGCAACTTCGCACGCGGCGGCGCAGCCATCGCGGTGCTGGCGCGCGAGCTCGGCGCACGGCTGGAAGTGGTGAACCTGGGCGTGGTCAACGACCCGGGCGAGCTGCCACGGGTGCGACGTGCGTGGATCGCGCCGTCCACCGCCAATCTCTGCGAGCAGCCGGCGATGACTCAGGCGCAGTTGCGCGATGCGCTTGCCGCCGGCGCCGAGAGCATCGCGCAGGCCAGGAGCTGCGATACGCAGTTGTTCGTCGGCGGCGAGATGGGGATCGGCAACACCACCGCCGCCGCCGCGCTGAGTTGCGCCTTGCTGTCACAATTTCCGCAGGCGATGGCCGGTGCCGGCACCGGCCTGGATGCCGAGGGCATCGCGCACAAGGCCACGGTGATCGCGCGTGCGCTGGCCGTGCACGCCGATGCGGCTACCCCGCTGGAACGGTTGCGCCGGCTCGGTGGCTTCGAGATCGCCGCCCTGGTCGGTGCGTATATCGCCGCTGCGCAGGCCGGCATCCCGGTGCTGGTGGACGGCTTCATTTCCACCGCTGCGGCATTGGTCGCCACCCGTCTCAACCCTGGCGTGCGCGAATGGCTGCTGTTCGGGCATCGCTCGCAGGAACGCGGTCACGCTGCGCTCCTGCGCGCACTCGATGCCGAACCGCTGCTGCAGCTGGATCTGCGCCTGGGCGAGGCCAGCGGCGCGGCGGTGGCGATTCCGCTGCTGCGCAGCGCCTGCGCCTTGCACAACGGCATGGCCACCTTTGCCGAGGCCGGCGTATCCGACGCATGAGCGTGCAGACCACCTTGCTGCGGCATGCGATACCGCCAGCGCAGTGAGCGCGGCCAGTTCGAGGACCCGCTGACCGAACCGGGGTGGCAGCAACTGCGCGCAGTTACTGCATCGCGTGATTGGAACTCCGGGCAGCATGCAAGGTGGACCCAGTGCGACGTGCGTTCGTATGGCGGGCATCGTGTGCGGTCACCATCAACCCACCACCGGCAAAAACAGCTGCTGCGGTGGCGGGTGCATCAGGAACTGCTGGTGCGAAATATTCCAGGCGTAGGCGCCGGCCAGCGGAAAGGCCAGGCAGTCGCCGGGGGCCAGTGCGGCGACGGGTTGGTTGCGGGCCAGCACGTCCTTGGGCGTGCAGAGCTGGCCGACCAGGGTGACTGCGGCATCGCTGACGACCGGCGGGTGCACCCCGCGCAGCACGCGGACCGGGTGGTCGTGCGCCTGCGCGGCCGGCGTGCGGAAGTGATGGGTGCCGCCGCGCGCGATTGCAAACCAGGCGCCGTGGCTGCGCTTGAGGTCGAGCACTTCCATCAGGTACCAGCCGCAACTGGCGCTGACATAGCGGCCCGGCTCCAGGCGCAGGCGCACCGCATCGCCGTGCTCGCGCAACAACGACGGCAGCCCCGCGCAGAAGCCAGCCCAGTCGAATGAAGCCTGCGGCGTCAGGTAGTCCACGCCGAAGCCGCCGCCCGCATTCACCCTGAGCGGCCCGAGACCGTAGGCGTGTCGCCACTGCTGCACGGTGCGCAGGTAGGCGGCGATCAGGTGCAGCTGCGCGCCGGCATCGCGCTGGTGCGACATCAGGTGGAAATGAAACCCTTCCAGGCGCAGTGCCGAGGTTGCGCGCAGCAGCTGCATGGCGGTGTCCAGGTCCTGCGGGTCGAGCCCGAAAGGCGAGGGCTGCCCGCCCATCATCAGACGCGTGCTCTTGGCGCCGGGCACGGCGATGTTCATGCGCAGGAACACCGGCACGCAGCGGCCGGCAGCCGCGGCAATGGCCGCCAGGCGCTGCAGCTCGCCGAGGCTTTCCACGTGCACGCTGCAGTCGGGCAGGGCCACCGCCTGGGCGAGTTCGCTGTCGAGTTTGCCGGGCCCGCCGAACAGCAGCGCTGCCTGTGGTTGCTGTGCATGCAGCCAGGCCAGTTCGCCACCGGATGCGGCCTCGAAGCCGTCCACGTGCGGCGCGAGCGTATGCAGGATCGGTGGCTCCGCATTGGCCTTGGCCGCGTAGAACAGCTCGCACGGCGCCGGTAGCTGCGCGCGCATCCACGCCGCATGCGCGTGCAGCGTGGCCAGATCGTAGACATACGCGCAGACCGGGCCATCGCTGCTGGCGCGCAGTTGCGGCAATGCAGCGATGACGCGGCCCGTGTCGATCTGCAGGCTCACGCCGCCACCTGCCGTGCGCGGACGACCGGCGCGATGGGATTGGGCAGGGCGGTGTAGTCGGATTGACGGTCGGCGCGTTGCAACAGACGGGTGCCGAGATTGTTCTTGCCCGGCAGCGGCGCGCCGTCGATCAACCCCTGTAGCGCGGGCTGTGCGCCGTGGCGCTGCTGCCAACGCACGGCAATCTCTTCCACGCGGTGCCACAGCTGCGCTTCCAGCGTGCCGTCGCCTTCGGTCAGATGGAAGATGGCCTCGGCCAGGTTGTTGACCAGGGCGCAGTAGGCCACGCGGTTCCAGCCTTGTTCGGGCGTGTAATACAGCGATTGCCGCGCGCGCTCGCCGACGCCGTGCAGCCGTGTCGGTGGCCAATGGTGGGCAAGCAGCTTGGTACCTTCCAGGTCGCGAATCCACACCCGCGTCGGCCACCCGTCGGCAAACCCGATCACGGTGTTCTGCAGATGCGGCTCCAGGGCGATGCCATGCTGGAACAACGCGCTCCACACGCCGTCCAGCAACACGCTGGCATAGGCGCCGAACCAGCGCAGTGTGGCGGTGCGGCGATCCATCGGCGTGCGGCTCAGCGCCTGCAGCTGCCGGGCGCAGACGCTATTGCCCTGCGCATCGCAGGTAAACAACGCTGCCGCCACCTGTGGCTGCCAGTGCGCGCGCTGCGCGGCGGGGATGGTCTTGCGGTACAGGATGCCGAAGCTCTCCGACAGGTTGCGTGCGGCGTGCGGGTCGGCGTCGTGCAACGCGCGATCGACCTGCGCCACATCCAGCGAGGTTGCCGCCGGCTCCAGCATCACATCGAAGCCGGGCACCTGCACGGCCAACGCTTGCCAGCTCGGCGCCAGCAGTTGGGTGAGGGCGACCGCACTTTCCAGTTCGTACCAGGCGTTCTTGCGCACGCAATTGGTCAGGCGCACATGCACCGAGCACTTGAGGAAGTACTCCAGCGCCGGGTGATACAGCGTGCGCACCGACGAGGTGGGGCGCAGTGCAGCGCCACGCAGGCCGACCGGTGCGATGAGGCCGCGCGATTGCAGCGTGCGCAGCAAGGGGTCGTCCAGCAGGCGTTGCGCCTCCCACGGATGGCAGGGATACAGCGCCGGGTCGCCGGACAGCTGGGCCAAGCTGGTGCGCACGTCCTGGCCCTGCACGCGCAGCAGGCGCGGGTCGATGCGGAACCAGAACAACTGGAACTGCGCGCGCGCTTCCGGGGCGCAGGCCAGCACCTGCTCCAGCGCGACGCCTTCGCGGCTTTTGGGCGTGGGATGCAGCGCATGCCCCCACAGCATCGATTGCTCCGCATCGATCATGGCCTCGCCGCTGGCCGCGCTGCACTGGGCCTGCCGCAACAACGCCGCGGTGACCGCCACGCTGTTGGCGCTTTGTGCCAGCAGCTCCGGATTCACCGCCTGCCTGCTGCCCAGCGACTGCAGCAGGCAGCGTGCCAGGGCGTGCGCATCCAGGCTCTGCCACGGCTGGCCGGCGCTCTTGAGAAACGGCGTGGACGCAAAACGGCAGCGGCCCAGCCGGTCGGCATGGGCAATGCGCACGCACAGCGTGCCGACGGCGCCCAGCGCGATGCGCAGCCAGCGTTGTTCGGCAACCCGCGGGCCGGGGCGATCCAGCCCGCGGTAATCGAAATCGGCGGCATGTTGCGGGATGGCGAACTCGCGCAGGTAGCAGTTCAACCAGCAACTGCAGGCCTGGGCGTCGGCCATGCTGTCGTACCAGGGGTCATGCATCGTGTGCAGCGACATCGGCAGATCTCCTCGAAGGAAAGCGCACCAGGACGGTGAGCGCAGCAGCGGCGGCCGCCAGCGCGGCGGCCAGGAAAGGGCTGGCCGGGCCGGCGGCCTGGGCCAGCGCACCGGCGGCGGCGCCGGCGGCTACGCCGGCCCACTTGCCGCAGGCATCGAACCGGCCGAACCGGCGCCCGGCGCCGTGGCCGCTGGCGACCAGGGCCAGGCTGCGGTTGAGCCCACGCAGGCCGAACAACATGCCAAGGCCGAACAGCAGCCGCGCCGCCACCAGCGCGAGGGCGTCGTGCAGCAGCGCCTGCCACAGGCAGGCAAGCGCAAACAGCAACAGCCCGGGCACCAGCCATGCATGGCCATCGCCGCGCCGCCACCACGGCAGCACCACCAGGTACACCAGGTGCGGCAGGCTGTAGAGCAGGCCGGCGAGCGCATCGTGGCCGGCGCCACGCGCGAGTGCGTAGGGAATGAAATACGGGAAGGTCACCACCATCGCGAAACAGAACAGGAACTGCGCCAGCAGCAGCGCAGGCCATGACGCTGGAGTGGCCTGCAATGGCGACGGACCCGACGCGGCGCTTGGTGCGGCCACTGGCCGTGGAGCCGGGTGATCGGCCGGCAACCGCCAGGTCAGCGCGAACGCGATCAGCGGCAGCAGCGCGAGCGCGCGGTACAGCGATTGCGCCGGGCCCAGGGCAAGGGCCAACCCCAGCCCCAGCAACGCGGGTGCGCTCACCATTGCCAGCCGCGCCGAATACTGGGTCCAGTCCAGTGCACGTGCCAACGGGCCGGCCTGCGGCTGGCTGGCTAGATAGGCGTTGGCCGCGGCCAGCGAGCCGCCGCAGCCGCCCTGCACGACCAGGCCAACCACCAGCCAGGGCAGCGACGGTGCGAAGCCGGCGATGGCAAAGCCCAGCGCCAGCCCCAGCTGCGCGCGCAGCAACGAACGCTTGCGCCCGTAGCGGTCGGCCAGCCGCCCCCAGGTGCCGGCCGTCAACGCGGTGCACAGCGTCGGCAGCACGTACAGCACGCCGCTCCAGCCCACCGCCGCGCCCGGTGCCAGTTCGGCCAGCACCTGCGGCAGGAACAGCGGCATGCCCAGGGCGGTGAAGGCGGCCAGATAGTGCGCTGCCAGCACCGGGCCGAGAATGCGCTTCATCGCCCACCACCGGCCTGATGGCGCGGCTGTTGCGCAAACGCAATGCCGAACGGATTGGGCGCGCTGTTGCCGTAGAACTTGTTGATGTCGCTCGCACCGGTGAGCTGCTTGCTGAGCAGGCTGCCGGCACTGAGCAGGTACTTCACCGGCAACCGGGGCATGGCGAGCAGGTCACGCGCGGGCGCGGTATCGATGCCTTCGGCGTGCAGGTGTTCAAGCGTCCGCGCGAGCTGGGCCTGCAGCTGCGCCGCCAGCGGCGCGCGCAGCGCCGGCTGCCACTCGGCCAGGCCTTCCAGCACCGCCTGCAGATCCAGTTGCAGCACGATGGTGCAGAACATCTGCGCCAGCGCCTGCGCATCGTCCACCGCAATCCGCGCATCGTGCAGCGGGCCCAGCGTGTCGATGTCCGGCAATTGGGCGCGCAGTTGCGGCATGGCGATCCGCGCGGCGTCGTTGTCCTTCATCAGCAGGCGGGTGCGTTGGCCGTGGGCATACACCAGCACGCTGTTCTGCTGATTGGCTTCCAATGCAATGCCGTAGCGCAGCCACAACCTCAAATGCACCGCAAGCAGCAACTCGGTGTAGTCGCGCCACCAGGCCTGCACGTCGCCGTGGGCGAACTGCTCGGCCAGGTGGATCGCCATCGGCCGGCCATCGGGCAGCCACGCGCACAGCGCGGCCACCGGCACCAGCGTGGCGTCGTCCAGGGGTGGATACCGCCGCACCAGATAGGCCAGGTGCCGGGTCTGGCCCACATGCCCGCCATGCGACTCGTCCACGAACACGCACCGGCCCCGTAGGGCGCTGTCGTGCGCATCGATGCGACGCAACGCGCGCTCCAGCCAGTGCCCGTCGTACAGCGTGGACGGTTTGATCAGACGCAGGTTCAGTGCGCCCAGCGTGCGCATCGGGATCGGCAGTTTGAGGTGCAGGTGCGGCTGCTGCACTGGCACCAGCGTGCGCACCGACAGGGTGGGGCGCACCTGCAGCCGTGCCCGCGGTGCACGCACCGCACCGGCCGGAAGCTCGAAGCCGGGCTGTCCCAGTCGCTCCCACACCAGCGGATGTACCGGCCAGGCCAGGTGGGTGTGCGCAAGCGCCGGCGGCAGGCCGAGCGTGGCCATGTCAGGCCACAGCGCGGCCGGCGGCGTGCTGGTGCAGCTGACCAGTGCATGCGGGATCGCCAGCCAGCGCAGCGCGAAGGTGGGCGCAAACTCCGGCGCGTAGTCGCGCAACTCCGATGCCTCCAGCCCGGCCTTGGCGCGCGCGGTGGGATAGAACGGATGGTCGCGGTAACTGGCCAGCTGGTCGCAACGGTAGGCGCGTTCGGCCGGGTCTGCGTGCTGCAGGGCGGTGGCCAGCGCCGGTGCCTGCGCATCATAGGCCTGGCGTGCCAGGCCGCGGTGCGCTGCGGCGCAGTCGGCCTCGTCGGCATAGGCGCGGTGCAGCTGCGTGGTCTGCGCATCGAGCTCGGCGCCCATGCGCTGCAGCCAGGCCCGCGCGCCCTGTTCGAGCTGCGCAGCGTCGGCCGTCTGCACCACCCAGCGATCGCTGCAGGCGCTGAAGTCCTGCAGCACGCCGCCGTGGTGGATCGGCAGCCACAACGTGCCGCCGGGCAGATGCGCGATGCGCCACCAACCGTCCACCTGGCCGGGGTCGGGCCACTGCGCCAGCACGCCCGGGTCGGGCGTGGCCGCCTGGCCGCGGCTGACGATTCCGCGCAGATCCTCGCGCAGGCAGGCGTCGATGATGCGGGTGGTGATGTAGCGCTGGTCGTCGGCGCGGCTCATGCATGCACCTGCGCGGTGTCGATGCGCCAGTGCAGACCGGCCTCGGCCTGCACCACCGCCTGCTCCAGCGCCTGCGCATCGCTGGCCACCGCACTCAGCACGCCCAGGTAATCCTTGTTGGAGTGGCTCAGCTGGATGCGTTCGCCCGGTGCGCGCATGCGCCGGTACTGCACGTCGCTGTGCGCGTCGCGATGGCGGCGGTCTTCGCTGGCGGTGACCAGCTCGCCTTCCGTTTCGGCCACGTAGTAACGCAGCAGGGCATGCGCACGCTCGCTGCGCAGCTGCGGCAGCGGTTGGCCCAGATGCGGCGCCAGCGCAGCGGCAAACCAGTGCCCGCCGAACATGCCGTCGAGCAGGAATTCGCGGCGGTCGCCGATGCTGCGGTAGTTGATTTCCACCAGCACCGGGCCCTGGTCGGTGAGGATGAATTCGCTATGGCACAGGCCGAAGTTGACGCCGAAGGCACGCAGTTGCTGCAGCGCCTGCGCAACCACTGCGGTATCGACCCGGGCATCCCACTGCGCTTCGCACTCGACAAAATGCGGTGGCGGCGACAGGCGCACCCTGAAGCCGCCGATGGCCTGCAGCGTCTGCCCGTCGCCCAGCGTTTCCAGCGTGAACAACGGCCCCTGCAACATGCCTTCCAGCAGCACGGTGCGCTGCGGGTGGCGCTGCCAGACCTCATCGAGATAGTCCTGCAGGTGCGTGGCATCGGCGCAATGGCGCACATCCAGGCTGGCCACGCCTTCGCGCGGTTTGGCCACCACCGGCCACGGGATCTCGTCCGGTGGCGCGGCGCCGGGCGCCAGGGTGCAGAACCACGGCGAGGGCAGGTCGCGTGCACGCAGGCGCTGCCGCATCGCGGCCTTGTTCTTGGCCGCGTAGCAGACCTGCCAATCCTTGCCCGGCAACCCCAGGCCGGCCGCAACCAGCGCCGTGCTGGTCTGCAAATGATCGCTGTTGCTGAAGACCGCGCGTGGCCGCAGCGCGGCGTCGTGCAGCACATCCAGCACGCCGAGCGGATTGAACACGTCGCATTCGATCACCCGCTGCGGCGCATGCGTGGGGTGGTCGCGGAAATAGGCCAGGTGATCGAGCCGATGGTCGGTCAGCAGCCACACCGGAATGCCTTGCGCGTGCGCGGCCGGCAAGAAGCCATCGGTGATGGCCGGGTGGCAGACATGGGTGAGGATCACCAGGGGGGCGTCGGGTACAGCATTCATGGCAGCTCTCGTTCGACAGGGCGGTGGGGAAACCGATAGGTAAACGGGCTGCCTGGCGCCGCGAACGGGCGTTGGGTGGCCTGCGATCCAGCGATCGCACTGCCGCATGCTGCGGCGCTGATGCGTGCCTCATGCACGCCATGTGGTGGGCGATGGCGATGGCGTGAGCGCCATGGCCATCGTGGTCGACCACTGCCCCTGCACAGTGGTCGCGTCGTGCCGCTGCGGGTTGCTGCAGCGACGCCGATCAAGCGATGCCGACATCGGCCAGGTGTGCGTGCCGGTGCAGAACCGCAACGCGTCTCACGCCGCGTGCGGCTTGCTGCGGCCCGCACCGCGCACCGGGCGCAGTCGTTAGAACGTGTACTCCAGGCCGGCAGTGACGGTGCGGCCGGGCGCGGCCTGACGGCCCCAGGGGCTGGTGTCCACGCCACGGAACCAGTACTGCCGGTCGAACAGGTTGTTGATCGCCAGCGAGGCGCTGAATTTCTGCCCATCGCGTTCGAACAAGGTATGGCTCACCTGCGTGTTCCACACCATGTACGCCGGCAGCTGGCCCACCGAGGCGATGGCGTTTTCCTGCACGGTGTTGGCGGCATCGCTGAAGGCCTTGCTGAAGTAGTACCCCGACAGCGCGACAGTGGTATGACCGAGCGCGTAGGTGCCGCCCCAGGTGATCTGATTGCGCGAGGTAAACGGCACGCGCAAGCCACGGAATGTTCCCGATTCCTGGCTGGCATCCAGATACGCATAGCCGGCGTTGAGGGTGAGCGCGCGCAGGTTCTCCGGGCTCCATTGCAGTTCCACCTCGCCCCCTTGGTGGCGGGTCTTGCCCAGATTGCGGAACACGCGGGTGGTGTTGTCCAGCTGGATCTGCTGATCGAAGTCGATCAGGTAGGCGCCGACCTGGATACGGGTGCGGTCGTTGGGCTGATAGCGCGTACCGGCTTCGTAATTCCACGCCAGCTCGGCATCGAGATTGTTGCCGAAGATGATCTGGGTGACCTGTGGCGCGCGCATGGAACGTTGCCCGTCCGCATACAGGAACCACTGTTCATTGGCCTGGAAACCCACCGTCAGCCCCGGCAGCACGTCGCGAGTCTGGTTGAGCGTGCTCACGCCGGTGGCGCGGTTGAAATAGCGCGAATCCAGGCGCTCGTAGCGCAGGCCGGGCGTGATGGTCAGGCGCTCGTCCGGCAAGGTGATGGCATTGCTGACATACGCCGCGAGCGCGCGGTCTTCGAACTGCCAGTCGCGCACCGTGGTGAACAGGCCATCGCGCAGCCGCAGGTTGCCGACCAGGAAATCGATGTCCTCACGCACCGCGCGCACGCCGGCGGTCCATTGCTGCCGCACGCCGCCGGCACTGCCCATGCTCCAGCTCAGGCGCGGCTCGCTGCCCACCACGCGGAAGTCGCGCGGTGCGGTCTGGCGCAGTTGCGGCGGCAGGTCCGACCGCCAGGTTTCGGTGGCGGCCTGGCGCATGCCGACGATGAAGTTGCGGCTGCTGCGCGCGCTGAAGTTGGTCCAGTCCAGGCGCACGTCCTGCAGCGGGCCCCAGTCGCCCAGCAGTTGCTCATAGCTCAACGACGCGCGCGTGGTGCGGCCGTTGAAGGTGTCCAGCGGGCGCGTGGCCTGGCGCGTGTCGCGGCGATAATCGGCCGGGCTCAGGGCACCGGCCAGATCCATGTCCACCAGGTAGCGCTGCACGCTGGCCTTGAGCGACTTGGTGTCGTCCAGCCACCACTCCGCACGCACGCGCAGATTGCTGATGTCGGTGTCGCTATGCGCGCGCCAATAATCGCCGTAGGTGCGATTGGCATCGACCTGCATGCCGAAATTGTCGCTGAGGTAACCGCCGCTGCTGAGCGCGCTGTCCTGCAGGAACTGGCCCTGGCCGCCGGCGGTGACCTTGTGCGCCAGCGTGGTGCTCCACTCGCTGGGGATCTCCTTGCTGACCAGATTGATCACCCCGCCCACGTTGTTCGGCCCGTATTGCACCGCCGCGCCGCCGCGCACGATGTCGATGCGGTCGATCTGATTCAGCCCCACCGGAAACAGCGACAGGCTGGTTTGCCCGTACGGCGCCAGTGCCAGCGGGATGCCGTCTTCCAGCACCTGCACGCGGCCGCTGCGGCTTTCGTACAGGCCGCGCAGCATGAGCTGCGGCAATGCGCCGGTGCCGGTTTCGTCGAAGATCTTGATGCCAGGCACGCGCTGCAGGGCATCGTCGAGCGACCGGTTGCCGCCATTGCGCAGCTGCTCGCGGTCGATCACCTGGCGGCTGCCCGCGTAGCGTTGCACGTCGTCGGGTCTGGAGCGGCCGAGCAGGCTGCCCTGCACCTGGATCGCGTCCAGCGCACGGATCGGCGTCTCGCCATCGAGCCCGGCGGCATCGGGCGTATCGGTGGCGAACGCAGACGGCGACACGCTCAAGGTGAGCGCGGCCATGACGGCAGTGGTCAGGGTGTGGAAACGGAACGTCGACATCTACGGCGTGCTCCTGCAGGCGGGTAGGGAGGCGGGCGCGTCGAACGTGGCCAGATGGCCGCGCAACGCGCGCTGGATCAGGGCGCGGTCTTCGCCGGCCAGCAGCCAGCGCAGATCCGGTTGTTGCAGCCAGTGCGCGCGTTGCGCGTCGGTGCGTGGATTGGGGCAGAACGGCACGCCGGCCGCGCGGCAGTGCGCCTGCAGTTGCAGCAGCAACTCCCACACCTGCGCATGGGTGGGTTGCGGACCCAGGCCCAGATCCAGTGCCAGATCCAGCGCACCTTCCATCACCAGCGCCACGCCGGGCACGGCAAGAATGTCGGGCAATGCGGCCACGCCAGCAGCGCTTTCGATCATCGGCACAATGCGGATGTCGCGGTTGGCCTGCGCGATATAGGTCGGCAGGTCGGTGTTGCCGAAGCCGGTGACGCGACCGCCGGTGATGCCGCGCCGGCCCAGCGGCGGAAAGCGCGCGGCGGCGACCGCGCACGCCATCTGCTGCGCCGATTCGGCGCGTGGCACCACGATGCCGCGCGCACCGGCGTCCAGCACGCGGCCGATCAGTTTTTCGTCCACCTCCGGCACCCGCACCCAGGCTTCGCAGCCGGACAGCTCACACGCGCGGATGGCATGTTCCAGTTGCTCCGGCGCACGCAGCACGTGCTCCAGATCGAGCACCACGAATCCACAACCGATGCGGCCCAGCAGCTCGCACAGCTGCACGCTGGGCAACGCATTGAGAAGGCCGACTGCATACGCCATGGTAGAGGCCGCCAGGGAAACGGGCGCTCATCCTGCGCTTGATGGGAATGATTATCAAGTGTGTCTTTCGGTCTTTTTGGGTAACCAGGAGAGGTGGCTTGACTCGTTGGACTGAATTTGGAGATAGGCATCGATACCGCCGGAGCTATGCCGCCCGATTCGATTAGCAGCACTGGCGTTGCGCCAGGAAAAATATTGTTGCTGTCCAGGAAAGGACGTAGCTTTGTAGAAACAGGGCGTTTATCGGCCAACTACACGATGTATCCCACTTCAGTCGCGCTGCTATGCATTTCCCTCGCGACTTTACTGTGCGCCTGCGGAGCAGAGGAGGCCGCCATGCAATCCAAGGACGTGCAGGCTCGCGACGCTGACGGCGATCCGATCTATCGAAAGAACCCGTATCCAAAGCAGGCCTATCGGGTCACCATGACCATCGAGAATGCGCCAGGACCGTTTGGGTCAATGTCAGGTACAGCCTTTTATGACATGACAAATCGCGGTGAACGTGCGCCGTTCGATCCCGCTTTGGGCATGTCGACAAAACCGAAATAAAACGGAATTTCGATAGTTTTTCAAAGAGTAGACAACGGGGCGTACGTTGCGATCGTTTATTCGGATGGAATGTTGGGTGCGGTTTATTATGGAAAAGGGATTTGTCATTGGGATTTTGGCGGGGTAAGCGTTTCGCTCAAGGCGACCGGTGCACGGGGTGAGGCAAACTTCATGCTACGTCTGGATAAGAAGGATTTTTTTGCTTTTGAACCAATGGCTGTTTTTTTGATCTGGTGGGTATCGTAAGGAAGATGTGGCGGACTACCCGGATACAGTGCTTCCTAGTGTTTGAAGCGTTTAAGAAAGAACTGCGCGACAATCTCTTCAAGGTCACCCTGCAATCTTTAAAGGAATCGCCATGAGTTTTAAAAGTCAGTAATAGGCGGTGCTTGCTCGCGATGTTTGCGATGGGCCGCGCGAGACTGGAGAAAGAAGCCAGATTATCGATATTGGTGGGGTTCCTTGCCAACGGCTAATGTATGTGGGCCATCCATCTGGTATCAAGGTATCATTTACCAGAGAAAGGATACCCGCAAAATAGTCGTCGCCCACCGCAGCACCGAGCCTGATCGATAGCTTTTCAAGGATGGAGCTTGCGCTGATGGCAGCATGGTGGTGAAGCGGCATAATCCCTAGGTCGACGATGCAATCGAGCTGATCCAACGGTCAATCCACCGGCGGAGCTTCAGGCAGAGCGCGATGGGCCAGCGGCTGAATCGCGTCCCTGACGAATCTTGTTGAGGCGACTATAAAAACGGCGTAGGCTCTGCTATCAAGCATTTATTGGCCAAATCCAATCGTGTATCGCGCCTCCACCACACTGCTATGCATCTCCCTGGCCGCATTGCTGTGCGCTTGCGGAGCAAAGGAGACCACCATGCAATCCAAGGACATGCAGGCCCGCGACGCTGACGGCGATCCGATCTATCGAAAGAATCCGCGCCCTACGCAAGCCTATCGAATCACCATGACCATCGAGAATGCGCCAGGACCGTTCGATTTCGTAGATGGCGCGGCTTTTTATCAGATGACTAACCATACGCTGTGCACCCCGATTGAGCCGATTGCCGGCGTTTGGTCAAAGCAAAAAGAAGATAGTATTCCTGCAGTTTTCAAGAAAATCGATACCACGACCTATGTTGCGACGATTTTTGCAGACGGCATGATTGACGCGGATTATTATGGAAAGGGCGTGTGTCATTGGGAATTGATGGGTGTCGGCATTTCTTTAAAGGCGAATGGCAAGAAAGAGGAGACGAACTTTTCGCCTAGTCTGGAAAAAGATCAGATTCTAAGTTCAGGCAAAAAGACGACTTATTTTTGGAAGGGTGGCTACCCGCGAGATGAGTTGGAAGACTTTCCAGATACTGGTGAGGGCGATCCTGCTAAATTCAAGGATGAGTTGCGTGGAGAATTGTTTAAGGTGACATTATCCGCCAGGAAGGAGGTGCCGTGACTCTAACTGACCGAGATTATGCAGCGCTGGCAAATGATTCTTATAATCGGCCTGATATGGTTGGATTAAAGAGTCCCGTTATTTCAATTGGAGAGGGTCGATATCAGCGCCTCGAGTATATGGATCGCCCTTCGGGATATCAGGGGGTCGTCTATCGGAGCGTGGATACTAGGGAGGTAATCGTTGCACATCGCGGTACCGAGCCTGATAGACAGCTTTTGAAAGATGGCGCTTATGCTGATGGCAGCATGGTGGTGAAGCGTCATAATCCCCAGGTCGACGACGCCATCGAGCTGACACAACGGGCGATCGAGCTGGCAGAGCGTCTAGCGAAGCGCGATGGGCATAAGCCCGAAGTCACTGTCACCGGGCATTCCCTTGGCGGCGGACTGACTCAGGTCACGGCGCACCATTTCGGGTTGAAAGGACAGACATTCAACGCCTACGGAGCGACGAGCCTGGATCGGCGAATTCCCGAGGGTGGTAACGAGGTAATCAATCACGTAATGGCCGGCGATGCGGTCAGCGCCGCCAGCCGGCATTACGGGCGCGTGGAGATCTACGCTACGCCGCAAGAGATCGCCACGCTGAAGAGAGCTGATTACGCCAACGACAAAGAAGTGCTGGATGCGCGCCTTCCGTTATTAGCGGCAGCCAAGCTGGGCGATTCGCACGTTATGCATAACTTTCTCCCCGTTGATGCCGATGGCAAGCCGGATCGTTCCGTATTGGAAGATCCCGCAGCACGTCAGCTCGCGCAGCAGTACGCGCCAATGATCGAGAAGTATCGCGGCGACGTCGAAACGCTGCGGGCGGGCTTGACGTTGTATTCGCGTGGAATCCCTGGCCTTGTTCGTGATGGCGTCGACCAGCTGCGCGGTCCAGCGGAGTCGGGCGCCGGGCGTCGGGAAATGGATGCGCCCAGCTGGCAGCAGCAGATGCAACAATTTCAGCAAGACCGCGAGCGCAGCCATGCGCCACAGACCTGGTAGGTCCCGCTCAAGCAGGATATGCAGGAGGTGCGCGCGGCGTCGCCGACACACGGCGGCAAGCCGTCCTCCCTGCAGGACGACCCCGGCGCATTCCTCGACCGCATGTTGGCCGCCGCACAGAACGGCGACTGTGATCAGTTCCGTCAGATGACTCAGACCCTGGCCAACGAACCGCCCGGCCGCGGCTTGCGCGCCGAGGCGGTCGAGGCGGTAAACCAGCAGGAACAACAGGCGGCCCAGCAGGCGATGCAGGCACAGCGGCAACAGGCCGAGTCGCAACAGCAGGAAACCATGCGCGTCGGTGCGCGCAGCCTGTAATCGTCATCACCAGCAAGGCAGGACGCACGATGAGCACACACGACCCGATGGAGCTGGCCAGCAAGACCGCTGCCTTGATGGAACAGTTCGAGCGCCGATGTGCCGAATTGGAGCAACTGCAACGCCGTCTTGCGCAGCAGTTGGAGCAGGTAGCGCAGTCGCTGCCAAACGTAGTGACGCGTTCGGCCGAACAAACGCTACAACGCGTGCCCGACACGTTGATTCGAAGCATCCAGCAGGGGTTGGGCCAACCTGTCGCCGGGTTCGAAAAGCGGCTACAGCAAGCGGGCGGTTTGATCGGCGAAGGCGCGCAGTCGCTGTCTGATCAACTCAAGCGTATCGAACGCGGGCAGCGCCTGCTGCTCTGGAAAGGCGCGGCAGTTGTCCTGGGGAGTTTGCTGCTGTTGCTGGTAGGCGGCGGATGGTTACTGAGCCAGTATCGCCAGGAGATCCGCGACAACCAGTTGCGTGCCGAGTTGCTGCGCGCCTACAACGCCGCCGACGTAGTGCTATGCGGCGACCGGTTATGCGCCAATGTGGAGACCAAAGGCGCCGCTTACGGTGACCGTCGTCAGTATCGACCGGTCAAAGCCCGCTGATGTCGGCGTCGACTGCGGTCTTGCCTATCGCCTTGCAAGGCGTCGCGCAAACGCTCTGGGCAAGTAGCTGCAACATACTCCATCGCCGATGCATTGCTTCATGCGCATCAATTGGTCTGGCGATGAGCTAGACGCTACCGAAACAAGCCGCCGGCGTCACGACGCCGGCACATTCAACGCCCGATACGGCGGGGTGGACATCACCATCTCGGCCAGCGAATAGGCCAGTTCGCGCTCGGCCAGTACTGCGCCGTCGGCGCCGTGTTCGAGCAGATGCTTGACCTCGGTGTCGCTGTGCGCGCGCGCCAGCAGGGTCAGCGAAGGGTTGATCACGCGCAGCTTGGCCAGCGCTTCGCCGGCTTCCAGTGGCTGCGGGATGGCCAGGATCGCGATCTTGGCGTGCTCGGGGCGGGCCTCGGCCAGCACCCGATCCGCTGCCGCGCTGCCCCGGATGCCCGGAATTCCCGCTGCATGCGCCTTGGCCACGTGGTCGCCGTTGTCGTCGATCACCAGCACCGGCACGCCGCGGCTGCGTAGCAGCTGCGCCAGCGCGCTGCCGACGCGGCCGTAGCCGATCACGATGGCATGGCCGTCGGCCGGCAACGGCGGGCCAGGCGGCAGCTCCGGTTGCGCCGTGGCCGGTGCGTCCTGCGCCTGCTTGGCCTGCCAACGGTCCAGCCATGAGAACAGGAACGGGTTGGCCACGATCGACAGCAGCGCGCCGGCCAGGATCAGATCGCGCCCGGTTTCCGGCAGGATCGCCAGCTGCACACCGAGCCCGGCCAGGATGAAAGAAAACTCGCCGATCTGCGCCAGGCTGGTGGAAATGGTCAGCGCGGTGCCGGTCGGGTGGCCGAAGGCGCGCACGATCAGGAATGCCGCCAGCGACTTGCCCACGGTGATGGTCAGGAACGTGGCCAGCACCTGCCAGGGGTGGGCGATGAGGATCATCGGGTCGAACAACATGCCCACCGACACGAAGAACAGCACCGCAAATGCGTCGCGCAACGGCAGCGAGTCGCTGGCGGCCTTATGGCTGAGTTCGGATTCCTTGAGCAGCATGCCGGCAAAGAACGCGCCCAGTGCAAACGACACGCCGAACAGCGTGGCCGACACGAACGCCACGCCCAGCGCGATGCCGAGCACGGCCAGGGTGAACAGTTCGCGCGAGCCGGTGGCCGCGACCTTTTCCAGCGACCACGGAATCACCCGGCGGCCGATCACCAGCATCGCCGCGACGAACGCCACCATCTTGAGCAGGGTCAACCCGAGCGCGGCCAGCAGCGAAGTGGACTGGCCGTCGTGCGCCGCCGACGGCGCGCCGGTACCGAGCACATCCGCCAGTGCCGGCAACAACACCAGCGCCAGCACCATGACCAGGTCTTCGACGATCAGCCAACCCACCGCGATGCGGCCACGCTGGGTGTCCAGCAAGCGGCGTTCTTCCAGTGCGCGCAACAGCACCACGGTGCTGGCCACCGAGAGCGCCAGGCCGAACACCAGGCCGTGGATCAGCGGCCAGCCCATGCTCCAGGCCAGCGCCCAGCCGAGCAGCGTAGCCACCACGATCTGCGCCAATGCACCGGGCACCGCGATCCACTTCACTTCCATCAAATCTTCGAGCGAGAAGTGCAGCCCCACTCCGAACATCAGCAACATCACGCCCAGCTCGGACAGCTGGTTGGCCATGGTCTGATCGGCCACGAAGCCCGGCGTAAACGGCCCGACGCACACGCCCGCCAACAGGTAGCCGACCAGCGGCGAGAGCTTCACCTTCTGCGCGAGCGTGCCAAGGATGAAGGCGACCGCGAGGCCGACGGCGATGATGTCGATGAGGCTGGTGTCGTGATGCATTCCAATCCGTTGTGAGAGTGTCCGGGAGAACGAGGCGGGCAGGCCAGCCAACGGCACTGCGCCGGGCGTCGCCTGCGGGCATTGCATGGTCATGGCTGAGATCGGCGCGAGGGGAACAGGACCGCGTTTCTGGTCCGGTTGGCCGGACGCCCATAGTACACAGCGCATGATTAACGCGATGCGACATGCGGCGCAGGCAGGCAATGCGGCTGCCTGCGCCGCGCAGCGTGCGCAGGGTGCGCAGGGTGGCAACGCACCGGTGGGCATCAGGGCAGTGGCAACTTTTTCGCCACGCCGCGGACCCTTGCCAGCTACATGACTTGTGACGCAAGCCGGTGCGCGTGGCGCAGCGCGGCATGACCTGGCGAGTTGCGGATGCGCAGGGGACACGTCCGTGCACAGGGTGCGGTTGCGCACACTGTGCTGCATGAGCACTGCGCTGGATGTAACAGTGCGCTTTACGGTGGCGGCCGGTTGCCCACACGCGCCCAACGCGCGCGTCGTCGCCTGCGGCCGCAACGTGCTGCAACCGCGTATTCGGTCCACGCGCTCGATCACGCAACTGCATCGCTGCAGCACATCGATTCAAGTTTGACGACAAGGCTTCGCGCCCGGGCATGGCGCATGCGCGACGGCGGCCGACAATCCGGGCGTTGCGGCGCACACGCCTCGCGTCTTCCCCACGTCCACACCTTGCCGCCGCGCCCGGCGACCAGGCCCCACGAGCCCAGGCCATGCACCTTCGCGATCTCGCTACCCCACAGTTTCGCCAGGACCCTTATCCCACCTATGCGCGCCTGCGCGACGAGGGGCCGCTGGTGGAAGTGGCCGAGCGCCGGCTGATGAGCGGGCGTTACAGCGTGGTCGACAGCCTGCTCAGCGACCGACGCGTGGGCCGCGATTATCTGGAGAGCATTCGCCTGCGCTACGGCAACGATGCGCCGCAGATGCCGTTGTTCCAGGGAATGAGCCGCATGTTCCTGCTGGTCAATCCGCCGGCGCATACGCGCCTGCGCGGCCTGATGACCCAGGCCTTCAGCGCGCGGCAGATCGAGTCCATGCGCCAGGTGGCCAGCGACACCGCCGCCGCACTGATCGCCAGCTTCCAGGCCAACGGCCAGTGCGATGTGCTGCAGGAGTTCGCATTCCCGCTACCGGTGCGCATCATCTGCCGCATGCTGGATATCGATGCGGCCGACGCCACCACGGTGGGGCATGCCACCAGCGCGCTGGCCAAGGTGTTCGACCCGATGATGACGCCCGATGAGCTGCAGGCCACCAGTGCGGCGTACCTGCAGTTGGAGCGTTATTTCCAGGACGTGATCGAGCAGCGCCGGAGCGCCGACGGCGATGACCTGATTTCGCGCTTCATCCGCGCAGAGGAGGACGGCTGCCGCTTGAGCAACGACGAGATCGTCTCCAACGTGATCCTGCTGTTCTTCGCCGGCCACGAAACCACCTCCAACATGATCTGCAATGCGCTGGTGGCCCTGCATCGGCATCCGGACCAATTGGCATTGCTCAAGCAGAACCCCGCCCTGATGCCCAATGCGGTGCTCGAATGCCTGCGCTACGACAGCTCGGTGCAGATGGCCACACGCACGGTGCTGCAGGAGTTCGAAGTCGATGGCGTGACCCTGCACGAGGGCGCCATGGTGTATCTGATGCTGGGTGCGGCCAATCACGATCCCGTGCAGTTCACCGACCCGCATCTGCTGGACATCCGCCGGCAACAGGGCCGTGCCTTGTCGTTCGGTGGCGGCATTCACCACTGCCTGGGCAACCGGCTGGCCTTGATCGAACTGGAAGCCGCGCTTGCGGCATTGCTGGAACATCTGCCGGCGTTGCGCCTGGATCAGCTCGACACGCTGACCTGGAACGACCGCTCCAACCTGCGGGGCGTGGACGCCTTGCTCGCGTCCTGGTGATGCCATGGCAAGGCATGGCTGCTCGTAGCGCGTAGGCCGATGCAGGCGTCGACGCGAACAAACAGGCATCACCGCCGACCGGTGATGCCTGCACCCTTGCGCCGACCGACGTGTCGGTCAGCGCAGGCGACTCGCTCGCCGATCAGAACCGGTAGGTCACCCGGCCATACCAGTAACGGCCATTGAAGCCGAACGGCGACAGCGACGAATACTGCAGGCCGCCGGCGCGGTCGTCGTAGGCGGTGGTCAGCTGCGCCTTGGTGGGGTACTGGTTGGTGAGGTTGTCCGCGCCCACGGTGAAGGTGAAGGCGTTCCAGGTCTGGCTGGCGGCCAGATTCAGCAGCCAGCGTGCGTCGTAGGTCTGGTCCTGGCTGCCATCGGCCGGGTCGCTGATGCGCTTGATCGCGCCGTAGCGGGTGGCATTGAAGTTCAGCGCAAACCCGCCGATCGACCAATCCGCGGCGGCCATGTACTTGGTGCGCGGCGTGGCATCGGTGAGCAGGCCCTGGCTGGCGCGCCCGAAGTTCGGGTTGGACAGCTCCAGGATGGTGGTCTTGTTGTAGTTGGCGCTGGCACTGAGATTGAGCTTGCCGTAGCTGCCCAGGTCGGCCTGGTAGCTGTTGATCCAGTCCACGCCGCGGGTGCGGCTGGTGGCGCCGTTGACGAAGAACTGCACCGCCGCCACCTGGCCGATCGGCTGCGCCAGCTGCAGCTGGTCCGAATACAGGATCTGGTCCCAGATGCGGATCTGGTAGACGTCCAGGCTGGAAGTGAAGTCCGCGGTGGGCTGCCACACGCCACCCAGGCTGTAGTTGGAGGATTTTTCCGGGCTCAGCGGGCGTGCGCCCAGCGCCACCGCAACCGGATCGGAGGTGCGGTAGGTGCCCACCTGCACCAGCTCGCCGTCCTGGATCAGGGTCACCACCGAGGCGTAGTTCTGCTGTGCCAGCGACGGCGCGCGGAAGCCGTTTGAGACGGTGGCGCGCAACGCAAACGTATCGGTGAAGGCATAGCGCGCCGACAGCTTGCCCGAGCGGGTGGAGCCGGCATCGCTGTACTTCTCGTAGCGCCCGGCGATGCCGCCGGAGAGCTTGTCGGTCAGATCCGCTTCCAGGTTGGCGTAGACCGCATTGCTGTGGCGGCCGAAGCGGCCGGCCACCGACGGCTCCAGGCCGGAGAACACCTGCGCGCCACCGGGGTAGGGCGCGCCGGTGTCGGGATTGATGGTGTTGGGGTCGAAGAAATACGAATCCGGCGAGCCGGCGGTGATCTCGTAGCGGTCCTGGCGATGCTCGGCGCCGAAGGCGACATTGACCGGATAGGCCAGGCCCCAGTCGAAGGACTTGTTGATGTCCAGATTGACCACGCCCTGCTCGGTCTCGAAACCGCCGGAATTGAAGCGGGTCGGCGAGCTGCCGGTGGTCCAGTACAGGTTGGTGTTGATGCTGTCGAGGATATTGAAGCTCATGTCGTTCTTGCCGTACGTGGCCGACACGTCCCAGTTCCACTCGCTGGCGGTGGTGCCCTTCAGGCCCAGTACCGCGGAGCGGTCGTTGACCGGGTTGTAGATCTGCGGCAGGAACCCGTTCGGATACACCGCCTGCACGTTGCGGCTGGTGTTGTCGAAGGCGCGGTAGTAGCCGTTGGAAGTGACTTCGCGCCGGCTCGCGCTGACATGGCCGTACAGCTCCACGTTCGGCGAGAACGCGTAGCCGAAGGCGGCCAGCCCCTGGTAGAACGTCGAATCCGGATCGCCGTGGCGCTGGTAGGGCACGCCGCCGGGGTTGGCCGCACCGGCGATGGTGGTGGCGCGGTTGGTGTTCTCGCTGCGGTTGGTGTCCATGGTGTTCTGGTAGTTCCAGGACAGCCGCACCCAGCCCGGTGCGCTATCGCCACCGGTGCCGCCGAACGGTAGGCCGATCGAGCCGTCGATACCGTTCTGCGCGCCATCGCCCTTGTCCATCAGGCCGCCGTTGATCGACACGCTGTTGCTGCCCGCATCGGCCCCGTGCTTGAGCACGATGTTGACCACGCCGGCGATGGCATCGGAGCCGTACTGCGCCGAGGCGCCGTCGCGCAGCACTTCGATGCGTGCAATCGCCGACATCGGCAGCGAGTTCAGATCCGCCGGTGCCGAGCCGCGACCCACGTACGGGTTGTAGTTGATCAGCGAAGAGGTGTGATAGCGCTTGCCGTCCACCAGCACCAGCACCGCGTCGGGCGAGAGCCCGCGCAGCGTGGCCGGGCGGGCGGCGTCGTTACCGTCGGAAATCGCCGGGCGCGGGAAGTTCAGCGAGGGCAGCAATTTGCCCAGCGCGGTAGCGATGTCGGTGGCACCGGTGGCCTGCAGCGATTGCTCGGTGATGATGTCGATCGGCGATTCGGATTCGGCCACGGTGCGGTCGCTGACGCGCGTGCCGGTGACGATCAGGGTGTCCAGGGTTTTCTGCGGTTCGGTCGATTGCGACTGCGCACTGGCAGCGAACGAACAGACCGTGAGTGCGACTGAAATCGCCAGCGAAAGTGCGTTGGAGGTGTGCATGGGAATCAAGGCTCAAAGGGGATGATGGAAACAGCGGTGACGCGTGTGATGCAGGGGGGATGCAGCGGAGTGCGCAGGCTGGCCTGCCTGCAAGCGGCGCGTTGCAGTGGCGCAGACGGAAGCAGCGGAGGTGATCTGCAACGCCGGTGTGACGCGGCAGGCATCCTTGCCGGGCGCATCCGTGCGGGACATGGCGATCCATCTGCGGTGTGACGCAATGGCCGGCACGTGCATGGCGCACGCGCGACGGCGTTGGCAACGCATGGTCCTGCGTGGCCGTGCAAGGCAGGCGCCAGTCGCTACCGACCGGCGCAGCCCATTACCACTTGTAGTTCACGTTGGCGTAGACCAGCGCACCGTTGAAGCCGAACGGCGAGGCGCTGCTGTAGGGCAGGTAGGTGCGCGTGCCCAGGCCCGCTTCCTGGCGGTCCGGATATTCGTTGAGCACGTTGTCGCCACCGACGGTGAAGTTCCACGCGCCCAGCTTGTAGGACGCGGCCAGGTCCAGCGTCCACTTGGCCGCATAGGTCTGGTCGCTGCCGGCGTTGGTGCCGAAGGTGCTGAACTCGCCCCAGCGCGTGGCGGTGCCGGTGAACGACCAGTTGCCCGGCGACCACGTGCCGCCCAGGAAGAACTTGTCGCGCGGCGTGCCTTCGGTGATGCGGCCCAGTTCTGCGCGGCCGATGCGCACCGCTCCCGGGTCGATGGCTTCCAGTGCAGCCGGGTTGGCGGCGATGCGCTCGACTTCGGTCTTGTTGTAGTTGTAGCCGGTGGTCAGCTCCGCGCTGCCGCCATCCAGGGCCCAGCGGTAGGTGCCCACCGCATCCACGCCCTGGGTCTTGGTGTCCACCGCATTGGTGAAGTAACGTCCGCCACCGATGCCCGGGAAGCCGTTGGCCTGCAAATAGTTGCGCGCAGCGGTGGAGGTGAGATTCTCCGACAGCACGATGCGGTCATCGATATCGATGCGATAGGCATCGACGGTGATGTACAGGTTGTCCACCGGCTGCAGCACCACGCCCAGGCCGTAGTTCTTGGATTCCTCGGCCTTGAGCGGCTCGGCGCCCAGTGCGATTGCGGCCGGGTTGTCGGTGCGGAAGGTGCCGATCTCGAACGGAATCGCCGTCACGCTGCCATTGGGCTGGGCCACGTTGAGGAACTGCGTGGCGATCGACTGGAAGTTCTGCTGCTGCAGCGACGGGGCACGGAAGCCGGTGGACGCAGTGGCGCGCAGCGCCACCTTGTCGGTGAACGCGTAACGCAGCGACAGCTTGCCGGTGGCGGTGTCGCCGAAGTCGCTGTACTTCTCGTAGCGCCCGGCCAGGCCGGCCGACAGCTTTTCGGTGAGGTCCGCTTCCAGGTCCACGTACGCCGAGTGGCTGTTGCGGTTGTAGTAACCGGCATCGGAGAGCTTGAAGCCCGGGAACACCTGCGCGCCCGGAATCAACGCCCCGTTCGCGGAGGGAATCCCGCCATTGGCCGATGACGCCGCATCGCCGGGCGACTGGTTGAACTTCTCGCCGCGCCATTCCGCACCGAATGCCAGCGTGACCGGGTAGGCCAGGCCCCAATCGAGCGTCTTGGTGAAGTCGGCGTTGAGCACGTTCTGCGTCACTTCCAGCGTACCGGCGTGGAAGTCGGTAGGGCTGGCCAAGCCCAAGCTGTTGTTCAAGCTGTTGCGCACATCGAAGGTGAGATTGTTCTGGCCGTAGTTGTAGCTCAGATCGATGTTCAAACCGCCCTCGGTGGAGGTCTTCAAGCCGCCCACCCACGACACGTCCTTGCTGACGTTGTAGATCTGCGGCAGGAAGCCGTCCGGATAGATTTCCGGGCGGTTGCGGTTGTCGCCGGCAAAGCGGAAGTAGCCGTTTGACAGCACTTCGCGGCGGCTCACCATGCCGAACGAGTAGAAGGTCAGGTAATCGGTGGGGCTGTATTGGCCGTTGAACGAGATGGCGCCCTGGTCGATCTCGGGATCGCCGTAGCGCTGCTCCACGCGGCCGCCGAACGGCAGCGCGCGGTTGGTCTGGTCCGAATGCCCGGCCTGCGCGGCCAGGTGCACCTTGCCGGTGCCGGCGAAGCTGAAGCCGGCGTCGCCGGAGAGCTGATACTGCTCGCCGTCGCCCGCGCTGTACTTGCCATAGCGGCCATTGACGCTGCCGCCTTCGCCGCTGCCCTTGAGCACGACATTGATCACGCCGGCAATCGCGTCCGACCCGTATTGCGCCGACGCGCCATCGCGCAGCACTTCGATGCGCTCCACCGCCGCGATCGGAATGGTGTTGAGGTCGGCCGGCGAAGAGCCGCGCCCCTGGGTGTCGTTGAGGTTGATCAGCGCAGTGCTGTGATAGCGCTTGCCGTTGACCAGCACCAGGACCTGATCCGGCGACAGGCCGCGCAGCTGTGCAGGACGCACTGCGTCAGAACCGTCGGAGATGGCCGGGCGCGGGAAATTCAGCGAGGGGATCGCGCGTGACAGCGCGGTTGCCAACTCGGTGGTGCCGGTCGATTCCAGTGCCTGTGGCGAGATGATGTCGATCGGCGATGCCGATTCGGCCACGGTGCGGTCGGCCACACGGGTGCCTGTCACGATCAGCGTGTCGAGGGTTTTCTGCGCAGGAGCCTGTGACTGCGCGGCTGCGGTTGAAGCGGAAAACGACAAGGCGACAACGACAGCGACTGCGAGTGGACTGGACTTGCAATTCATGCGGTGACAACTCCGAGTGGGGAACGGATGCAGCGCAGTGGGCCCCCTCCCAGGCCGCGTCCGTGGCGGCAGCTGCGGTGCGTTCCCAACCATTAACCACGTGTAACCGCATGTCAAATTTTGGTTACGTTGCGCGTGCAACCGTCATCGGAAATATGCGTATGAAAACGGTGCCAGCTTGCACCACGGTGATGCATCACTTGCACCGAACCTACTGCCCCGCGGGTTTGCTTGCACCATCATGGACATCGATAACAGATATGAAAGTTCTGCATCAGAACGTGATTTGCACCATCTCGGCACTGCGTTGCGCAGGCCCATGGAAGACCGCTTCGATGTTGTTGCCATCGGGATCGAGCGCAAACGCCGCGTAATAGTTCGGGTGATAGGGGCGCACGCCGGGCGCACCGTTGTCGCGGCCGCCGTGGGCGAGTGCGGCCTGATGGAAGGCGTGCACCATGGCGATGTCGCGGGCCTGGAAGGCCAGATGGTGGCGGCCGGTCAGGACGCCTTGCGCGACGGTGTGCCGGTCGGAAACGAACAGTTCGTCGGCCCAGAAGAACCCATCGCCCTCGCCGCCGATCGGGACGCCGAGCGCATCGAGCACGGCCTGATAGAAACGTCGGCTTGCCGGCAGGTCCTGCACCACCAGATGCAGGTGATCGATCAAGCGACCGCGACACACGTTCGATGCGTCCATCTGCATGCTCCGGCAATGACAGGAACACCGCTCATAGCACGGCGCAGGCGCAGGCGCCGTCATCGTTCCGGCTGGTATGCGGACGGGGCGGGGCGGACGGCGCGGCAAGGTGCCACGTGCTAACGGAAGCGCCGTGTGCACGTCTACTCGTGCGATGCAGCCCTCAGCCGGCGCCTGTAGCCGCTGACGCGTGTGTCGCAATCGCCTGAACGCACACGCCCCGGACAGGGCCGGGGCGTGTGGTCGAACGACAACAGCGAAGCGGCAGCGCTGACACCAGCAAAATGCGTCAGTCTGCCCGCATCGCAAGGCGTGGCTGGCGTTGCCAGATCCGCTGCGCCACGCGCCGTGCAGGGTCCGTCGTTGCCGCACCTCGCGACAGCAGCGGCGCTTGCCGCTGCCTGTGCGCATCGCTTACCAACGGTAGTTGATGCGCCCGTACACGTACGCACCGTTGAAGCCGAACGGCGACAGGTTGCTGTACGGAAACTGCCCGCTGGTGGAGTTGGCGAAGTTGTTCTCGTCCGGGTATTCGTCCAGCAGGTTGTCCGCGCCCAACGTCAGCGTCCAGCGGTCGACCTTGTAGCTGGCCGAGGCATCCAGCACCCACTTGGCACCGAAGGTCTGGTCGTTGATCGCCGCAGCCGGGCGGGTGCTGTATTTGCCATAGCGCGTCGCGCCCAGCGCCAGCGTCCAGTGCTCGGAGTTCCAGCTGCCGTTGATCAGGAACTTGTCGCGCGGGAAGCCTTCTTCGATACGGCCACGCTCGGTGCGGTCGATACGCTCCAGGCTCAATCCGTTGGCCGACAACGCCGCCGGGTTGGCCGCCACGCTGCGCACCTCGGTTTCCGAGTAGTTGTAACCGGCGGTCAGGTCCACGCTGCTGGCTGCAAGCTGCCAGCGATAGCTGCCCACCACATCCACGCCACGCGTGCGCGTATCCACCGCGTTGGTGAAGTAACGCCCGCCGTTGATGCCGAAGATGCCCTGCGCTTCCAGCAGGCTGCGCACGCCGGCACCGGTGAGGTTGGACGACAGCACGATGCGGTCGTCCACATCGATCTGGTACGCATCCACGGTGAGGTAGAGCGCATCGGTGGGCTGCAGCACCAGGCCCAGGCTGTAGGACAGCGAGGTCTCGGCATCCAGCGGTTCGGCACCGAAGGCGCGCGCCACGTTGCTGTCGGCCGGGAAGGTGCGGATCTCGAACGGATTCGGGTTGCCGGCCAGGAACGTGGTGCTGGTGGACTGGAAATACTGCTGCGCCAGCGACGGTGCACGGAAGCCGGAGGCCACCGTGCCGCGCAGTGCAATCTTGTCGGTAAACGCATAGCGCGCCGACGCCTTGCCCGAGGCCTGGCTGCCGAAATCGCTGTAGTCCTCATAACGCCCGGCAAGCCCGGCGGAGAACTTGTCGGTGAAGTCGGCTTCGATGTCGGCGTACAACGCGTAGCTGTCGCGCGAATACTGCCCGGACACGCTGGGTGCGAATCCGCCAAAGCCCTGCGCGCCGCCGGCCAACGTGCCCGCCTGGAAATACGAGCCCACTTCACCCGGCGACTGGTTCCACTTCTCGTTGCGGTATTCCGCACCGAAGGCCACCGTCACCGGATAGGCCAGGCCCCAGTCGAAGCCGCGCTTGATGTCCAGGTTGACGATGTTCTGCGTGGTCTCCAACGCGCCGTCGTAGAACGAGGTGGGCGAGGTCGGCCCCAGGCTCACGTTGAGCGTGTTGCGGGTGTGGAAATCGATGCGGTTGTAGCCATAGTTGTAGCTGGCGTCCCAATCCCATCCGCTGGCGGTGGAGCCGCGCACGCCGGCCACCAGCGAGCGGTCCTTGGCGTAGCTCTGGATCTCCGGCAAAAAGCCCTGCGGATAGATCGACAACAGGTTCTGCGAACTGCCCGGCGCGCGAAAGAACGCGAACGAGGTGATGTCACGGTTGCTGGCGGTGGCAAATGCATAGCCGGTGATGCTGTCGCTGAACTGGTACTCGGTGTTGAGCGAGGCGGCCTGGGCATTGACGTCCGGGTCGCCGATCTTGAACGCCTTCTGGCCCACGGCCGGCTGCGAGACGCTGGGCGCGCCGGCATAGCCGCGCGCACGGTCGGTGGGATCCTGCTGGTTGAGCTGGGCCGCCACATGCAGCCAGCCGCGGTCGCCGCCGTAGGCCACGCCGGTGTCGCCGGAGAGCTCGTAGTTGTTGCCGTCGCCGGCCGAATACTGGCCGAAACCGGCCTGCAGGCTGCCGCCCTTTTCCGCGCCCTTGAGCACGATGTTGACCACACCGGCGATGGCGTCGGAGCCGTACTGCGCCGAAGCGCCGTCGCGCAGCACTTCCACCCGCGCGATCGCCGCCACCGGGATGGTGTTCAGATCCACCGCCGCGGCGCCGCGGCCGATGGTGCCATTGAGGTTGAGCAGCGAGGAGGTGTGGCGGCGCTTGCCGTTGACCAGCACCAGCACCTGGTCCGGCGACAGGCCGCGCAGCTGCGCCGGCCGGATCGCGCTGGTGCCGTCGCTCAGCGCCGGGCGCGGGAAGTTCAGCGAGGGCAGGGCACGCGCCAGCGCGGTGGCCAGTTCCGGGGTGCCGGTGGCCTGCAGCGACTCGGCGCTGATGATGTCGATCGGCGACTGCGATTCGGCCACGGTGCGGTCGGACACGCGGGTGCCGGTGACGATCACCGTGTCCAGGGTGTTGGCGGTTGCCGGGGCGGCGGCGTCCTGCGCCAGGGCCGGCGCGGCAAGCAGTGCAGCGACCACGGCGGTCGCAAGCGAGGAAAGGGGGATGGTCATGACAACTCCGAAAACTGTGGGGCCGTGTGCGGCCGCTAAAGGCTAGGCAGGGGGTGGTCGCGAGCGGGCGAAGACGACGGCGGCCTACCTGAAGGCGCTAATTATTCGTTAACGCTAGAATGGCGTCGCAGGAATGCTGCTCATCTGCTCATTCCTTTTCGTTCTATCGGACTGTCCATCAATGATTTCCCTGCGCAACTTCTCCATGCGACGCGGCGAGCGTCTGCTGTTGTCCAACGTCGACCTGACCATGCATGCCGGCTACCGCGTCGGCGTGGTGGGCCGGAACGGCACCGGTAAGTCGAGCCTGTTCGCCGCGGTGAAGGGCGAGCTGGAGGCCGACAAGGGCGACGTGGACCTGCCCGGCAAGGTGCGCACCGCCAGCGTTTCGCAGGAAACCCCGTCGCTGCCCGACCCGGCGCTGTCGTTCGTGCTTGGCGGCGATATCGAGGTGTCCGCGGTGCTGCAGGAAGAGGCCGACGCGACCGCGCGCGAGGACTGGGAAGCGGTGGCCAACGCGCACCAGAAGATGGCCGAGCTTGGCGCGTACGACGCCGAGGCGCGCGCCGGCAAACTGCTGCACGGCCTGGGCTTCCCGGCCGATACGCACCACCGCGCGGTGTCGTCGTTCTCCGGCGGCTGGCGCGTGCGGCTGAATCTGGCGCGTGCGCTGATGATGCCCAGCGACCTGCTGCTGCTCGACGAACCCACTAACCACCTGGACATGGACGCGGTGCTGTGGCTGGAGCAATGGCTGCTCAAGTATCCGGGCACCTTGTTGCTGATTTCGCATGACCGCGAGTTCCTCGACAACGTCGCCACCCACACCCTGCACCTGCACGGCGGCACCGCCAAGCTGTATGTCGGCGGCTACACTGATTTCGAACGCCAGCGCATCGAACACCTGCGCCAGCAGCAGATCGCCCACGACAAGGAACAGGCAGAACGCGCGCATCTGCAGAGCTTCATCGACCGCTTCAAGGCGCAGGCCAGCAAGGCCACCCAGGCGCAGAGCCGCATGAAGCGTTTGGCCAAGATGGCCGGTACCGAAGCGGTGCGCGCCGAGCGCGAGTTCCGCATCCAGTTCGCGCAGCCCAATCGGCTGCCGTTTTCGTTGATCCGCTTGAATCATGTACAGGCCGGCTATCCGGCTCCGACCTCCCTTCCCCCGCGTGCGGGGGAAGGGGCCCGACGGGCGGATGGGGGCGACGCTGCCACGGTCATCCTGCACGACGTCGGCTTCGGCCTGGAGGCGGGCGACCGCATCGGGTTGCTGGGGCCCAATGGCGCGGGTAAGTCGACGCTGGTCAAGACGTTGGTGGGCGAGTTGGCGCCGTTGGCGGGAGAGCGCAGCGCGCATCCGGACCTGCGTATCGGTTACTTCGCCCAGCACACGGTGGAGTCGCTGCATGAAGGCCAGTCGCCGATGGACCACTTCCGCGACCTGTCGCCGGATGGTTCCAACCAGGCGTTCCGCGATTTCCTGGGTAAATGGAATTTCGCCGGCGACCGCGCGTTCGAGGTGGTGGATGGTTTCTCCGGCGGCGAGCGCGCGCGTCTGGCGCTGGCGCTGATCGCCTGGCAGCAGCCCAACGTGCTGTTGCTGGACGAACCGACCAACCACTTGGACCTGGAAATGCGCGAGGCGCTGGCAGAAGCGTTGAGCGACTTCGAAGGCGCCATCGTGATGGTCTCGCACGACCGCCATCTGATCGGCCTGGTCTGCGACAGTTTCTGGCGCGTGGCCGATGGCGTGGTCGAGCCATTCGCCGGCGATCTGGACGAATACGCCGCATGGCTGCGTAGCCGCCCGGCGGCGCAGGGCACCAAGCAGAAGATGGCCGAAGCGGCACCGACCCCGCCACCGCCGACCAAGCCGTTGCCGCCGAAGAAGGCCGTCAACCCGCATAAGCTGGCCAGCGCCGAAAAGCGCGTCGGCGAGCTGGAGGCAGCGCTGGCCGCGCTGGATCGTGAGCTTGCCAACCCGGGCAACTATGCCGACAGCGACAAGATGGCGGTGCTGGGGCGCGACCGCGAAACAACCGCCCAGCAGCTGGCCGCCGCCGAAGCGGCGTGGATGGAGCTGATCGACGGCGCGTAAGGCGGGACGAGATGATGCTGCTGCATGTTGATCGTGCTGATCGATCGCGCTTGCCGTAGGTGGTTTTCAGCGGTGCACGGCTTTGATGTTCTGCATCATGCGTCGACGGAGCAGTGTCTGGACCGAGCATGTGCCGCTCATCGGGTGTGCCATTAGCTCAGGTGGGTAGGCAGTCGCAGCAGAATGCGTTGCGTTGCGTTGCGTTGCGCTTCGCGCCCGCACCCTCATCCGGCGCTACGCGCCACCTTGTCCCCCATAAAGGAGGACAATGTCCCGGCGGGAGAAGGGGGCAAGCCGCAGCTCTGGTGATGAAAAGTCCCTCTCCCTGCGGGAGAGGGGGTGGGGTGAGGGTACGGCGGAAGACAGCCATCTTGATAGAGGCGCCAGATAAGGTGCGGCCCAGACATCGCATGCGGGCAAGGCTGTGTTGCGCATACGCACGCAGTCAACACACCACGCATCCAACGTCACCCCAGCCTTTGCTCCACCAGCAACCACGCAAGCAACCTCCTCCCCGCCTCACTCTCAGGCCGCGAACGTAGCCGCGTCAGCCAGTAGCGTCCCGCATCGATCGTGATCGGGAACGGGCAGACCAGGCGCCCGGCATCCAGGTCCTGGCGAAACATCGGCAATGGCAACAACGCCACACCGGCGCCGGCCGCCGCGGCGCTGGCCAGCGTCAACGACGAATCGAACATGGCCCCACGCGCGGGCACGCTCGCCGCTCCCGCGGCACGAAACCACTGCGGCCACTCATCCAGCCGATACGAGCGCAGTAACGGCGCCCGCGCCAGATCGGCCGGCGTGTGCAGGCCGCGCGCCATGCTGGGCGCGCATACCGGCGCAAACGGTGTCTCCATCAGCGCATGCGCGATCTGGCCCTGCCAGTCGCCATCGCCGAAACGGATCGCCAGATCCAGCCCTTCGCCGGCCAGATCGACCCGGTTGTTGTGGGTAGACAGGCGCAATTCGATATCCGGATGCGCGGCATGAAAGGTCGGCAATCGCGGCAGCAGCCAGCCGGTGGCGAAGGTGCCTACCACGCCCACGCTGAGCACCTCGCGATAGCGCCCATCGGCGAAGCGCTCCAGGGTGGCGGCGATGCGGTCGAAGGCCTCGCCCAGCACCGGCGCCAGCGCCGCGCCCTCGTCGGTCAGCGCCACCCCGCGTGGCAGGCGGTGGAACAGGCTGGTGCCCAGCTGTTGCTCCAGCGCCTTGATCTGGTGGCTGAGCGCGGCTTGGCTTACGCACAGCTCGTTCGCCGCGCGGGTCAGGTTTTGATGGCGTGCGGCGGCTTCGAACGCGCGCAGGGCATTGAGCGGGAGGCGGGGGCGGGGCATCGGGAGAGATTAGTTCAATTCATGCCTGGGATCGAAACATCGCGATGGTCGGCATGCGCCATGCGCATCGATACTGCGGGCTCCTCAAGGAGGTAGACGCATGTTGAATCGGCGAGAGTTCTTGTACGCAACCGGCGCGGGCATGCTGTTTGCGGCCTCCAGACCCGCACTGGCGCTCAGTCCGGCGGTGAATGTGGACGACATGCTGCGGGCACAGTGGGCGGACATCGAACGTGGCACCGGTGGTCGCCTGGACATCAGCCTGCTCGGCAGCGCCCCCGGCTGGCGCCTCGGGCAGCGCGAGAACGAGCGCTTTCCGATGTGCAGTACCTTCAAATTTGTATTGGCTGCGGCGGTGCTGCGGCGGGTGGATGAGGGCAAGCTCACGCTGGCGCAACCGGTCAAGATTCGTGCCTCGGACATGCTTGAGCATGCGCCGGTCACCAAGCGGCATGTCGGCGGCACGCTGAGTGTCGGCGAACTGTGCCGGGCCACGATGATCCACAGCGATAACCCGGCCGGCAACCTGTTGTTCCCGCTGGTCGGCGACCCGGCCGGATTGACCGCTTTCCTGCGCAGCATCGGCGATGCCAAGACCCGCAGCGACCGCTACGAGCCGGAGATGAACGGGTTCGCCCCCGGCGAGCCGCGCGACACCACCACGCCTGCTGCGATGGCGTCCACGCTGCGCACGCTACTGCTTGGCGATGCGCTGCAGCCTGCCTCGCGCAAGCAGCTGACCGACTGGATGATCGACAACCGCACCGGCGACGATTGCCTGCGCGCGGGGCTCACGGCCGACTGGAAGATTGGCGACAAGACCGGTAGCAACGGCACCGATACCCGCAACGACATCGCCATCCTCTGGCCGCCGAAGGGCCAGCCGCCGCTGCTGCTGACGACATACTTGAACGGAGCCAAGGTCGACGCTGCTGCACGCGATGCGGCGCTGAAGGCAGTCGCGGTCGCGGTGCGGGAATGGTTTGCAAGGTGAGCCTGCCGAAGCGACACGTGGCGATAGCGGCGCATGTCGATTCGGCAGGCACAATCGCGGCGAGGGAGGTTGCGACGTTCCTCCACGCAGCAGCGGTGATGCGGAGCGATGGTTGCCGCTGGCCAGCGGCAACATTCAACCTGGCACGGCCACTCAGCCCAGCGCATCGATCGCGACAGGTCTTTCCTGTTGCAACCGCGCCGGTCCACCCATGGCGGGATCGCTGACGCTGTCGGCGCCGGTTTCGATGCGACCTGCCAGGCGCTGGGCCGCGCCGTCGTGGCGCACCCACAGGTCGTACCAGCCGCCGGTTGCTGCCGCTTTCCAACGGCGTTGCTCGGTCGCGCCGGGCGCAATGCTGAGGCGCTCGTGCGGCTGCGCGGCTGCATAGGCGCCTGGTTGTAGCTCCACCTGCACGGCAGCGCTGCCGCCATTGCGCAGCGATAGCAACACGGATGTGGCGTCGTCCGGATCTTGGCTGATCTCGGTCATCAGCAACGGGGTGCTCAGGTCGCCGCGATAGTGGCGATGGAATCCGTTGGGGCCGATCAGCCACAGATCGTAGCGGCCATCGTAGGTGCTCCAGTCGCCTTCCAGGATGGCGCCGGTGCCCACCGTGTAGCGGCGCGGCACCGCCGCCAGGTCGTAGCGGTCGTAGACCTGCAGTACCACCGTTGCACCGCTGTTGCCCATGCGTAGCCGCACCTCGCCGCGCTCTTGTGCATGCGCCAGTTGCACGCTCGGGCGATACGGTACGGCGCGCGAGCGGCGCAGGCCGAATGGCTGCGCGGGCGGCTGCAAGGTGGCCGGGAGTGGTGGCAGCGTGTGCTCGCGCAGGGCCGCTGCACGCGCTGCGGCATCGCCCACATCGGGCAGCGCCGCGGCGAACGGGCGTGCATCGGCGCTGCGGAAATCGAACGCGTTGGTCAGATCGCCACACACCGCACGCCGCCACGGCGTGATCTCCGCTGCGGGCACGCCGAAGCGGCGTTCCAGCAAACGCAGCACCGAGGTGTGGTCGTACACCTGCGAGTCCACCCAGCCACCACGGCTCCATGGCGAGATCACATACATCGGCACACGCGGCCCCAGCCCGTATGGGCGGCCGCGTAGCTCGGGCAGATCCACCTTCTGCTCGCCCGGTGCCGGGTGGCGGTGGTAGTCGTCGTCGGTGGCGATGCTGGATGCGCCGGCAAATCCACCGGCGGCACGCGGATCCAGCGACGGCGGTGCGGGCGGCGGCATATGGTCGAAAAAGCCGTCGTTCTCATCGAACATCAGCAGCAAGGCCGTGCGGCTCCATACCGCCGGATCGGCGGTGAGCGCATCCAGCACGCCTGCGGTGTAGGCCGCGCCCTGGGCGGGGCTGGACGGATCGGGGTGCTCGCTGCCGGCCGCATCGGCGATGACAAAGCTCACCGACGGCAGCCGGCCGCCCAACACGTCTGCGCGTAGCTGCTGCACACCACGCGTGCTGATGCCACGTGCACGCAACTGCGCGTCGTGACCAGGGGCATTGCGGTACGCCTGCCGGAACGCGTCGAAGCCGGCCAGCGGGTTGTCGGTGAAGTTGTCGGCCATGTCCTGGTAGATCTGCCAGGACACACCCGCGCGCTGCAGCTGTTCAACATAGGTGGCCCAGCGATACGGCTCGGCAAAGCCGCCCAGTTCCGGAAAGTTGTCGTGCGAATTCCCGATCACCGGGCCGCCTGCGCGCGCCTGCGGATCGTTGCCGCCGGTCCACAGGAACACGCGGTTGGAATTGGTGCCGGTCTGGATCGAAGCGTGGTACGCATCGCAAATGGTGAAGGCATCGGCAAGCGCGTACTGGAAGGGAATATCCGCGCGCCCGTAATAGCCCAGCGCATGGTCGTGCTTGGCGGCGGCCCAATGTCCGAGCCGGCCATGGTCCCAGGCCTGGTGTGCATCCGGCCAGCTGTGCGGTGTGCCCTTGACGCGCATGAAGCCGAACTGCGCGGCGGTGTCCAGTGCAAACGGCGTCAGCCATTGCTTGCCGTCCTCGCTGGGCTGCAGCCACACCGTCCGCGCTAGAGCGCCTGGCAACGGCGGCGCCGGAATCGGAAAGCGGTCGCCGAACCCGCGCACGCCGGGCAGGGCACCGAAGTAGTGATCGAACGCGCGGTTTTCCTGCATCAGGATCACCACGTGCTGCAGGTCGTTGAGCGTGCCGCTGCGACGGTCCGGTGCAATGGCAGCGGCCCGCGCGATGCTGGGAGGCAGCAGCGCGGCGGCGGCGCCGGCAAGCCCGGTCTGCAGAACGCGGCGGCGGGGAAGATCGATCATCGTGTCACCTGATTGGCTGAAACCTCACGAGTCCCTTCCAACGCCTGCGGGGGAAGGTGCCCGAAGGGCGGATGGGGGCATGGTCGGCATAAGCAGCTAGTTGCAGGCGTAGGCGCGGGCTTTCTGGACCCCTGGTGTCTAAGCCCCGCCGGCCCCGCCCTCATCCGGCGCTACGCGCCACCTTCTCCCGCCAGCGGGAGAAGGGAAACGCTGCCTTCCACCGCCTGCGGGGGAAGGTGCCCGAAGGGCGGATGGGGGCGCAGTACCCGCACCTAAAAATCTCTGACTAGCGTAAGTCAGCAGCAGCGCCCGTGCACCACGCACCGGTCGATCCGCCGTTACAGATCCAGCGTCAGCGTCAAACCGACCGTGCGCGGCGCCGCGATGAACGCGCTGTCGCTGCCGTCCACGCCTTCCAGGTAGCGTTTGTCGGTGAGGTTGCTGACGTTGAGTGCCAGCTGCAGGCCGGTGAGCTGCGACGATAGCTGCGACAGCTCCACCCCCAGGTTCGCATTGAAGGTCGTCACGCCATCGAGCGCGGCGCGGTTGGACGCGTCCAGATAGCGCTTGCCCAGATTGCGGCCGGAGACGCCGAAGCGCCAGGCCTGGCCGCGCCAGTCGGCCGACATCACCAAGGTGTTGCGCGGCTGGCCGATCACCTGCGCACCGGGGGTGATCTCCAATGCGGTATCGCGCGCGGCATCGCCGCTGCCCAGATAATCGGCCTTGTTGTAGGTGTAGGCACCATTGATGCGCCAACCGTTGTCCCAGCCGTAGCCCAGCGCCGCTTCCACGCCGCGCGCATGCACGCCGCCGAAGTTTTCGTACACGCCATCGGTTTCGCCCAGGTAGTCGATACCGCTGACGAAGTTGGCCGGCACATACACGATGCGGTTGTCGAAACGGATGTCGTACAAGGTCACGCTGCCGGTCAGCGGCCAGCGGCTGATGCGCAGGCCAAGTTCGACATTGTCGGCGGTTTCCGGTTTGACCCGGCTCAGTGCGATCGGGTCGGTTTCGCCCAGCACCCCGGAGGGGATGGCGGCAAAATTCTGCGAGTAACCGGCAAAGGCTTCCAGGCCCTGCAGCGGCGTGGTCCAGGTCAGGCCGGCCGACAGCAGCGGGTCCGAATGCGCATCCGATTCCACATGCTGCGCCTCGCCGATGCGGCGGTCGCGGGTCTGGTCCAGGAAGAACTGCTTCACGCCCACGCGCCAGGCGAAGGCGCCGTAGCGCATCACATCTTCCACGTAGTACATCTGTTCGTCGGTCTGGTAGTTGTCCTTGAACTGCACCCAGTACGGCTGATGATCGAAGCTGATGTTGGTGCCGACGTTGAGCAGGCGATGCCAGTCGCGGGTGACGCTTCGGTCGTAACGCTCCAGCCAGGCACCGGCGCGCACGGTGTTGTCGATGGCGCCGAGATCTGCACGCCATTCCACATCGGCCATCGCGCCGGCGCGGTGGTTGTCGTAGTGGCTGTGCCGATACGACTGCACCGGCACCGAGCCGGCCAGGTAGCAGGCCGGATTGGATTCGGCCGGCACCGCATCGCTACCGGCGCAACCGGCCAGCATCGTCGCGGCCGCGCCGCCGGGGGTGAGGTAATACAGCTTGCCCAGGTCGCTGCCGGCATACACGGTTTTGCCACCGCGCGCCTCGGATTCCGCTGCGCCGGCGCCGTCGTTGGTGACGTCCACCAGATACGGCGGAATCCAGTCGCCACGGCCTTGCATGCGGTGCGCGTAGCCGGTCAATGTGGTCTTGAAGCCGTTGCCGCCATCGAAGGCGCCGCGCAGGTAACCGAAGGTGTTCTTGCGTAATGCGCGCGAGCCGGAGCGGTAGTTCTGGTCCAGATACGGAATGCCGGTGAGCGTGCCGGTCAACAGATCGTGCTCGGGGTCGCGTGCGAACTGTTCGGGTGTCACGCTGGTGTATTCGGATTCGTCGGCATCGTCGTAGGACGCATAGCCGCTCAGCGTCCACTTGTTCAATGCGCTGACGAATTTGCCGGCCAGGTGATCGCGGCTGGTGTGGCCGCTACCGTCGATCCAGTCGTCGTTACGCGCCGACGAGCCGCTGATCCAGGCGCGCGTAGTGCCGCCGAGCAGCCCGGTGTCGTAACGGGCGTAATACTTGCGTGCCTGGTTGTCGCCGATGCCGCCGATCACCCGCACACGCTGGGTGTCCAGCGGTTCGCCCGTGAGGTAATTCAAGGTGCCGCCCAACGCTTCGTTGGAGCGCGATGCGATGTCGGCGGTGCCCTGGCTCACTTCCACCGTTTCCAGATCCGGCATGTCGATGAAGCGATTGGCCTTGGAGCCGCCGCCATAGGCCGAGCCGCCATTGGGCACGCCGTCGATGGTGGTGCCGATCTGCTGGGTATCGCGATTGCTGACGAAGCCACGCATGCTGATTTGGGTGCCCCAATCCGACGAGCCGAATGCATCGGCCTCGGTCACCACCACGCCGGGCAGTTCGTTGAGCGCATCGTTGACGCTGCCCAGCACGAACTGGCGGTCCAGCATTTCCTTGCTGACGGAGGTCTTGGAATACGTCATCGCCTGGCCGACTACCTGCACCTGATCCAACGTGGACACTTGCTCGCCAGTGCCGGTCGGTGCGTCGCCCGCAACCAGGCCTGACGTTGCGCCGTCAGGAGCTTGCTGCGCATAAGCGGACACGGCGAGTGGAACCAGCAGTAACGCAAGCGTGGCCGGCTGGCGCACGCGCGAGAAAGACGTCGAATCCATTGCAATCCAGCAAGCGGGGGGTGTTCAAAGACTGCCGCGCTTGCGTTGCGTGATGATGACCGCGCTAGGGATGGGGCTGCGATCACGCATAGCGGTGCGTCGAGTCGCAGCGACAGGATGATGTCTAGTGGACGCTGGTGTTCCCAGCCTTCCGGTGAGATCTCCGATACGAGACGACGTCATCTGTCGTCGGAGGTCTGGTTCAAAGCCGAGCCGGGCGAGCGCGCGGCGGATTCACCGCGCGCGGGACACGCGATGAATCCGTCAGCGCCGGCTCGGTGAGGACACCATGCCAGACAGTTGGTTGGTGGTTTTGTTCAAGAACTGAGGGCGCCGCGCCACTAGGTTGCTGGTTGCCTGTCGCTTGTTGAAAACCTTGCGCACCGACCATCGCAACTGGTCCTTGCCCGCCCACCGTCGCGGGACCCTTGGCGGCATGGATGCCGCCACGGAGCTACATGGACGTACTTGCAGCGTGTCCTGCGATGGTGGGCGGGCAAGGGCCCTGCAGCAATGGCGCAGATGATCCGCTTTCCCCCTGATCTACCAGTATTGAGCAATCAGTTAGCAACGACTGCATCGTGCGTATTGCGAGCGCTTTGTTATCTTCAAGTCTGGTCGAGGGCGCGGTGCCCTCACCGCTCGCGGGACACGCCGCAAGTACGTCCTTGTAGGCTCGGTAGCGGCATCCATGCCGCCACACGGTTCCGCAATCGGCGAGGGCACCACGCCAGATAGTTGGTTGGTGGTTTTGTTGGAAAGCAAAGGTCGCCGCATCACCAGCCTGCTCGTCGCTGGTTCATATCCATGCGCACCGACCGTCTCGACTGGTCCTTGCCCGCCCGCCGTCGCGGGACCTCGAGCGGCACGGATGCCGCGCCAGCGCCTACATGGACGTACTTGCGGCGTGTCCTGCGATGGTGGGCGGGGCGAGAGCCCTGCAATCAAGCAGCAGATCGAGTGCTCCACTGCTGATCTACCCACCAGGTTGTCTACCAGCTGCTCTGCCTTGCGGGCACATCTCGCGCTGGTGAGCAGGCAAGGTCATACAGCAAAGGACAGCTCACTCGCACTGCAGATAACGACGGCGAAGAGCTGTGTCAGCCGCCCTTGATGTGCGGCGATGCTTCGGCCTGCTGCGTTTCCGGCATCAGCTCCAGCGCCGATGGCGTGGTACGCAGCATCGGGCGGAAGGAGATGGGATGGGTGCGGCGGCGGGTGAAGCGCAGCAGCCGCGACAGCGTGAATCCGGCCAGCGCCAGCAGCATCACCGCGAAATACACCGGCAAGGCCGCCGGGCCGAACTTCTGCATTGCACCGCCGGCCAGCGCCGGGCCGATCGCCGCACCCACACCGTGTACCAGCAGCAGGCTGCTGCAACCGGAGAGCAGGTCCTCGCGTGGCAGGTAATCGAGCATGTGCGCAACCGCAAACGGGTACAGCGAAAACGCCAATCCGCCGTAAACGAAAAACAGCACGAACAACACGGTGGTCTGCGTCTGCACTATCGGCATGGCGGCAGCGATGGCGATACCGGCGGCCAGTACGCTCACCGTGACCAGGCCGATGCGGCGGTCATGTCCGTCGCTGATGCGCCCGATCGGCCACTGCAGCACCGCACCGCCCACGATGGCAGCGAGCATGAACATCGCCACGCCGTCGGCATCCAGCCCGATGCGGCTGGCGTACACCGGCAACAGACCCCAGAACGCACCCATCGCCAGTCCGGAAAGGCCGGCACCAACCGTCGCCACCGGCGCCAAGGCGTACAGTGTTTTCAGTCGCAGGCGCGAGACATGCGGTACCTCGGGCGGGATCAGCCGCGTGGTCATCACCGGCATCACCGCCGCGCAGATCAGGATCGCCGTCAGCGTAAACATCGCCGGTGCACCTGCATCGCCGATGCTGAGCAGGATCTGGCCCAGCGCCAGCGCCGATAGATTGATCGCCATGTAGACCGAAAATACCCGGCTGCGCCGACGCGCATCCGGCTCGGCGTTGAGCCAGCTTTCGATCACGGTGTACAGGCCGACCAGCGCCGCGCCGGTGACCAGGCGCAACACGCCCCAGCCCCAGGGATCGAGCCAGATCGGATGCAGCAGCACCGCAATCGCCGCAAGCGATGCGTAGAACGCGAATGCACGGATATGTCCGATGCGGCGGATCAACGGCGGCGCGAAGAACGTGCCGAGGAAGAAACCGGCGAAGTAGCCGGACATGATCAGGCCCAGCGCACGCGCATCGAAGCCGGCCTGGCCACCGCGCACGGCGAGCAAGGTGCCAAGCAGCCCACTGCCGGTCAGCAGCAGGGCAACGCCGAGCAATAAGGCAGTCAGCCGCAGCATGGATGCGGCCCTCGTGGGGGGAAAGGCGCGTCGATCACGTGTTCGAGTGTAGCAGCCCGGGCAGTGCGGCTCAGTCCGGATCTCGCCGCGCGCAGCCTGCAGCGACGGCCGCCCGCACCGGTGCATGTCCACGAACTGCATCGCGTGTGGGTGCGGATGGGCGACCCGCGCACGCGATGCCTGTGTTGCCACAGAGCAGTCGAACCGGATGATCGTGTGGCGGCTGTCGTACTTGCCGGCGTGCTGTCTCAACCGGCTGGCCATTGCGGCATCGCACCGCGTCGCCGGCGTCTCCGCGCATCACGCAGTGCGAGGTGCCAACGCATCAGGCCCCATCTTCGCGCGCACCGGTTGGCCATTGCGCCGACGCACCCGCATCCGTCTAGAATCTGCGCCCCTGCATCGTCTTCCTCATCTTCTGCCATGCCCATCTACGCGTTCCAGTGCACCACCTGTGGCCATTCGTTCGACCGCCTGCAGAAGATGGCCGACCCCGATCCGCAAAGCTGCCCGGCCTGCGCCGCGGCCACGATCAAGCGCCAGGTCACCGCGCCGTCGTTCCGGTTGTCCGGTAGCGGCTGGTACGAGACCGATTTCAAGTCGGCCGGCGAAAAGAAGAAGAACCTCACCGACAGCAGCAGCGCAGGCGGCGAGGCCAAGCCTGCCGCAGCCGGCGACAGCAAGCCAGCAGCTGCACCGGCCGCAGCAGCGGCGAAGCCGGCATCCGGCGCGGCGTGACCGCGACCCTGCTAGGCGGCGACGCCTGCACGACTTGCGCGACGAAAACGACACAGGCCGGCCCACGCCGGACCGACCTGTGGATTCCCGCCTGCAACGGCCCCGTTCAACCCTCAGCGGGCATCGAACCGCGCGCGGCAGCCATCGTTGACCCAGACCGTCGAGCGGCGCGAGTCGTAGCCCCAGGTGCGGCCTTCCTCGCAGCGCGTGTCCGATAGCTGGCGGGTCAGCATCGGGCGGCCGGCGTCCGCGTCCCACTTGCAGGTGCGCAGGCGGCGGTCGTCGCTGTTGCAGGTCACCGAGTAATCGCCGCGAGGGCCGCCGCCGCGGTCATCCCGATCCCAGCCGCCGCCACGGGCCTGCGCAAAATCGGCCCGGCAGCCGTCGTCCACCCAGATGCGGCCTTGTTCCTGATGCCAGTTGCGGCCCTCCACGCAGGGGGTGCCGGAGAGCTGGCGCACGATCATTGCGCGCCGCCAACCGGTATTGCAGACCGCCTGGCGCTGGTCGCGGCTCTCGCAGCGCACCGTGCCGGCTGCGGCGTTGCCGGGGCGATCGTCGCCACCATTCCAGCCACCACCGCCCCAGCCGCCGCGGGCCTCGGCAAAACGGCCGCGACAGCCGTTGTCCACCCAGATCCGGCCGCGGTCGCTGCCCCAGTTGCGCCCTTCGATGCAGCGCGTGCCGGAAATGTTTTCCACCAGCGCCGCGCGGCCACGGAAAGGGGTGTCGCATTCGCGGCGGCGGTTGTCGTTGCTGGAACAGGTGACGGTCTGGCCGTTCCAGCCACGGTCCTGCGCGGCGGCGGGACGGCTGGCCAGCGCGCCACCGAAGGCGAGGAGGCTGAAGCCGGAGATCAGCAGGGCGGTGCGCAGCATCGTGGCGTCCTTGGTGCGGGAGGGGCGTGGCGCCTATTCAGCCGGGCGCCGACTTAAGCGCCGGTGACCGCCGCCGCATTTGCTCCTGCCGCCCGCCGGCCCCAGAATATCCGGCTTTCCGGCGCTGTCCTGCGTCGGGTTTTCAGCGGAGCTTTCGATGCGTACCCACTTCTGCGGCCTGGTCGACGAGACCATGATCGGCCAAACCGTCACTCTCGCCGGCTGGACCGACGTGGCCCGCAATCTGGGCGGGGTGTGCTTCATCGACCTGCGCGACCACGAAGGCATCGTGCAGGTGACGGTGGAGCCGGTGGCTGGCGACGACGTCAGCGCAGAGTTGTTCAAGGTGGCCGCCAGCCTCGGCTACGAGGACGTGCTGCAGGTGGAAGGCGTGGTACGTGCGCGCCATGCGGTCAACGACAAGCTGCGCACCGGCAAGGTGGAAGTGATCGCCACGCGCATCAGCATCCTCAACAAGGCCGCGCCGCTGCCGTTCCACGCGCACGAGAACCCCGGCGAGGATACCCGCCTGAAATACCGCTATCTGGACCTGCGCCGTCCGGAAATGCAGCGCATGCAGCGCACCCGCATCAAGCTGGTGCAGGCGCTGCGCCGGCACCTGGATGCGCGCGATTTCCAGGACATCGAAACCCCGATCCTGACCAAGGCCACTCCGGAAGGCGCGCGCGACTTCCTGGTGCCCGCGCGCATGCATCCGGGCGAGTTCTACGCATTGCCGCAGAGCCCGCAGCTGTTCAAGCAGATCCTGATGGTGGCCGGCTTCGACCGCTACTACCAGATCGCACGCTGCTTCCGCGACGAAGCGCTGCGCGCCGATCGCCAGCTGGAATTCACCCAGCTCGACATGGAGTTCGCCTTCGTGCGCGAACGCGACGTGCAGGATTTCGTCGAGGACATGATCCGCGCCATCTTCAAGGAAGTGGTGGACGTCGAGCTGGCCGCGCAGTTCCCGCGCATGACCTGGGCCGAGGCGATGCGTCGCTATGGCTCGGACAAGCCGGACCTGCGCATCGATCTGGAATTGGTCGATGTGGCCGAGCTGGTCAAATCCAGCGAATTCCCGGTGTTCACCGCCGCCGCCAACGATGCCGACGGTCGCGTTGCCGCGCTGCGCATCCCCGGTGGCGCAGCGCTGTCGCGCAAGCAGATCGACGAATACGCCGCGCATGCCGCCAAATACGGTGCCAAGGGCCTTGCCTACATCAAGCTCTCGGAGGCCGGCGAGGTCAGCTCGCCGATCGCCAAGTTCTTCTCCGAAGACGCTTTTGCCGCGCTGCTCAAGCACGTCGGCGTCGGCAATGGCGACATCGTGTTCTTCGGTGCCGGCGGCTACAACAAGGTGTCCGATTTCATGGGCGCGCTGCGCCTGAAGGCCGGCAAGGAGTTCAACCTGGTCGCCGAGGGCTGGGCGCCGCTGTGGGTCACCGATTTCCCGATGTTCGAATGGGACGACGAGGCGCAGCGTTACGTCGCCTTGCATCACCCCTTCACCGCGCCGGCGGTGGACGACATCGCCGACCTGCGCGCCAATGCCCGCACCGCGGTGTCGCGCGGTTACGACATGGTGCTCAACGGCAATGAAATCGGCGGCGGCTCGATCCGTATCCATCGCCCGGACATGCAGAGCGCAGTGTTCGAGCTGCTCGGCATCGGCGCCGAAGAAGCGCGCGCCAAGTTCGGCTTCCTGCTGGATGCCCTGAACTACGGCGCCCCGCCGCACGGCGGCATCGCCTTCGGCATCGACCGCATCGCTGCACTGATGGCCGGTACCGAATCCATCCGCGACGTGATCCCGTTCCCCAAGACCACGGGCGCACAGGATCTGATGACCGACGCCCCGTCGCCGATCGCCGCCGAACAGCTGGCCGAGGTGCACGTGCAGGTGCGCCCCAAGCAGGCCTGACCTGCGCGCAAGCACGGCCACGCCTCGCGCGTGGCCGTGTTGTTTGCCCCGCCAGGCGCCAACGACCTTGGCGAAGTGGTGGCGACCCATCCGTGCGCCGCGCTCAGGCGCCGCATTTGCCGATTCCCGATTCTCCACTTGCAGCAGCGCCGCCGCATGCGAGAAGCTGCCACGTCCCATCCGGTACGAGAAGCCCGCATGACCCGCATCCGCCGCGCCACACCGGACGATGCCGAAGCACTGTCGCTGTTGGCCGCACAGACCTTTACCGAAACCTTCGGGCATTTGTATCCAGAAGAAGACCTGCGTGGTTTTCTCGAAGAAACGTATGCGGTCGAGCGCGCGCGCATCGTGCTGGGGCATCCGGACTACGCGATCTGGTTGCTGGAGATGGACAACCTGTTGGTTGGTCATTCCGCCGCCGGCCCCTGCGGGCTGCCGCACGCAGACGTACGCCCAGCCGATGGAGAGCTCAAGCGGCTGTATCTGCTGAAGGACTACCAGAACAGCGGTTGGGGCAGCCGGCTGTTCGAAACCGCACTGGAGTGGCTGGAGCGCGACGGCCCGCGCACCCTGTGGATCGGCGTGTGGTCGGAGAACTTCGGCGCGCAGCGGTTCTATGCGCGCTACGGGTTCGAGAAAGTGGGGGAGTACGACTTCCCGGTGGGCAAAGTTGTCGATCGCGAACACATCCTGCGTCGCAGGCCGCTGATCGCGGCCGATTGACGGCATGCCGGCACCGTCCGCACTTGCCCGGCGATTGCGCGCCACCTGCAGGCAATCGCGCTGATGCCCGGCGCGGCCGCTGCATTTCCAGGTGCAGCCAGGCGCGCCTCGCGCAAGCCGGCGACCACCGCCACCGCCGACGTGCTGCTGGTCCACGGCATCTGGAACACCGCCCACTGGCTGCTGCCGCTGGCCCGGCGGCTGCGGAGCGAGGGACTGGCGCCTGCAGTGTTCGGCTATGCCAGCGTGTTCGGCGGTCCGGCGCAGGCAGTGCCGCAATTGATCGCGCGGCTGCGCGCCAGCCGTGCACAACTGTTGATCTGCCATAGCCTCGGCGGCCTGGTGGCCCTGCAGGCATTGCAGGACGCGCCCGATCTGCCGGTGCGTCGGGTGGTCTGCCTTGGCTCGCCGCTGCGCGGCAGTGCCGCCGCGCGCAGCCTCGCCCGGCGTGGCGGCGTATGGGCCATGGGCCGCAGCGCCGCGCTGTTGCAGCACGGGTTCACCCGTTGGGACGGGCCGGCCGAGATCGGCCAGGTGGCCGGCTGCGTGCCACGCGGCGTCGGCCGCTGGCTGGCGCCACTGGACGCCGGCTCCGACGGCACCGTTGCGCTGGCCGAAACCCGCCTGCCCGGCCTGCGCGACCATTGCGTGGTGCAGGCCAGCCACAGCGGCTTGTTGCGCTCGCCCGAGGCGGCCCGGCAAGCCCTGGCCTTCCTCCGCAACGGCCACTTTGCGCCTTGAACATCCGCTGGCGCATGTCGGCGCCCCGGTGCGGGCGAGCAATCAGGTAAAATCCGCGCCCTGTCATCCAAGCCAGTCTGGAACCACCCATGGGTAGAGGCCCCTCGATCGAAGGCCGCAAGAACGCCTCCGACGCCAAACGCGGCAAGATGTTCACCAAGATCATCCGCGAGATCAGCGTGGCCGCACGCGCCGGCGGCGGCGACCCGTCCAATAATCCGCGCCTGCGCACCGCCATGGACAAGGGCCTGTCGGCGAACATGTCCAAGGACGTGATCGAGCGCGCCATCAAGAAGTCCACCGGCGAGCTGGAAGGGGTGGAATACGAAGAAGTGCGCTACGAGGGCTATGCCCCCGGCGGCGTGGCGGTGATCGTGGACTGCCTGACCGACAACCGCGTGCGCACCGTGGCCGACGTGCGCCACGCCTTCAGCAAGTGCGGCGGCAACATGGGCACCGACGGCTCGGTGGCCTTCATGTTCAAGCGCCTGGGCGTGCTGAGCTTTGCCGCCGGCACCGACGAGGACACCCTCACCGACGCCGCCATCGAGGCCGGCGCCGACGATGTGGTGGTGTACCCGGAAGACGGCGCCATCGACGTGCTGACCGCCCCGGACGCCTTTGCCCAAGTCAAGGACGCACTGGTCGCTGCTGGGCTGGAACCGGCGCATGCCGAAATCACCTTCCGCGCCGACAACGACATCGCCGTGGACGGCGACACCGCCGTGCAGGTGCGCAAGCTGCTCGACATGCTCGAAGACCTGGACGACGTCCAGGACGTCTATTCGAACGTCGACCAAGCGGCACTCGGCGCGTAAGCGCCGGGAATCGGGAATGGAGAATCGGGAATCGAAACAGCAGCATCCTGCATCGCTCGGCAATGTCGAGCACGCCAGTAGGCCGCTTTACCCATTCCCGATTCCCGACTCCCCAATCCCGGCCTCTAGATGACCCGCATCCTGGGCATCGATCCCGGCTCGCAGCGCACCGGCATCGGCATCATCGATATCGACGAAGGCGGTCGCAGCCGGCATGTGCACCACGCGCCGCTGGTGTTGCTGGGCGAGGGCGACTTTGCGCAGCGGCTCAAGCGCCTGCTGCACGGGCTGGGCGAGCTGATCGAGATCTACCGGCCGGACGAGGTAGCGATCGAGAAGGTGTTCATGGGCAAGAGCGCCGATTCGGCGCTCAAGCTTGGCCATGCACGTGGCGCGGCGATCTGCGCGGTCGTCATGCGCGACCTGCCGGTGCACGAGTACGCTGCCACCGAAATCAAGCTGGCGCTGGTCGGCAAGGGCGGCGCGGACAAGGTGCAGGTGCAGCACATGGTCGGCATCATGCTCAACCTGAAAGGCAAGCTGCAGCCCGACGCCGCCGACGCACTGGCCGTCGCCATCACTCACGCCCATGTCCGCGCCACCGCGCAACGTCTGGGCGTCAATACGCAACAGGCCTGGAGCCGCAAAAGATGAGAATCGGGAATCGGGAATCGGGAATCGGGAATTGCAAGAGCAGGGTCCAGAGCAGCGCACGCTGTTTCGATTCCCCATTCCCGATTCCCCATTCCCGGCACCGCCAAGGCGGTGCCGCGTGATAGGCCGTCTGCGCGGGATCCTGGCCTACAAGCAGCCGCCGTGGCTGGTGATCGACGTGGGTGGAGTGGGCTACGAGCTGGAGGCGCCGATGAGCACCTTCTACGACCTGCCCGACGTCGGTCGCGACGTCATCCTGTTTACCCATTACGCGCAGAAGGAAGACAGCGTGGCGCTGTACGGCTTCCTGCGCGAGGGCGAGCGGCGGCTGTTCCGCGACGTGCAGAAGGTCACCGGCATCGGCGCCAAGATCGCGCTGGCAGTGCTATCCGGCGTCAGCGTGGACGAGTTCGCCCGCCTGATCACCAGCGGCGACATCACCGCGCTCACGCGCATCCCCGGCATCGGCAAGAAGACCGCCGAGCGCATGGTGGTCGAGCTGCGCGACCGCGCCGCCGACTTCAGCAGCGGTGCGCCGATCACCGGCCAGCTCGGCCCTGATGCGGTGTCCGAAGCCACGGTGGCCTTGCAGCAGCTGGGTTACAAGCCGGCCGAGGCCACACGCATGGCACGCGAGGCCGGGGCAGAAGGCGACGACGTCGCCATGGTCATTCGCAAGGCCCTGCAGGCCGCGCTGCGTTAAGCAGCCTCGACCTTTCCCATTCTTCACGCCCTTCGGCGATACCCTGCCCACTCATGTCACAGACCTCCACTCCTGCAGCGGGCCACGGCCACGCGCCCGCCAACAGCCATATGGCCTTGGTCATCGGCGCCATCGGCGTCGTGTTCGGCGATATCGGTACCAGCCCGCTGTACACCCTGAAGGAGGCGTTTTCGCCGCACTACGGGCTGAGCAGCGACCACGACACGGTGCTGGGGGTGCTGTCGCTGGCGTTTTGGGCACTGATGATCACGGTGACGCTCAAGTACGTCACCATCATCATGCGCGCCGACAACGAGGGCGAGGGCGGCATCATGGCGTTGATGGCGCTGACCCAGCGCACCCTCAAGCAGGGTTCGCGTTCGGCGTATGTGGTGGGCATTCTCGGCATCTTCGGTGCCTCGCTGTTCTTCGGCGACGGCGTGATCACCCCGGCCATCTCGGTGATGGGCGCGGTGGAAGGCCTGGAAATCGCTGCGCCCAGCCTGCATCCCTTCATCGTGCCGATCACCGTGGTGGTGCTGCTGATCGTGTTCATGGTGCAGCGTTTCGGCACCGAGACCGTGGGCAAGGTGTTCGGCCCGATTACCTGCCTATGGTTTTTGTCGCTGGGCGCGATCGGCGCCTGGAACATCGTCGACGCACCGGAGGTGATGAAGGCCTTCAACCCATGGTGGGCGATCCGCTTCTTCATCGAGCACGGCTGGCACGGGGTGTTCATCCTGGGCGCGGTGGTGCTGGCGGTGACCGGCGGCGAGGCGCTGTACGCGGACATGGGGCACTTCGGCGCAAAGCCGATCCGCCACGGCTGGTATTTCTTCGTGCTGCCGATGCTGCTGCTCAATTACCTGGGCCAGGGTGCGCTGGTGCTCAATCACCCGTCCGCGCTGAAGAACCCGTTCTTCGAGGCGGTGCCTGGCTGGGCGTTGTACCCGATGATCATCCTGGCCACGCTGGCGGCGGTGATCGCCTCGCAGGCGGTGATCACCGGCGCCTATTCGGTGGCCCGTCAGGCCATGCAGCTGGGTTACATCCCGCGCATGCTGATCAAGCACACCTCGCGCGACACCATCGGCCAGATCTACGTACCCGGCATCAACTGGCTGCTGATGGTGATGGTGATCGCGCTGGTGCTGATCTTCCGCAGCTCCACCAACCTGGCGGTGGCCTACGGCATCTCGGTGTCGATGACCATGCTGATCGACACCCTGTTGCTGGCCCTGGTTGCCCGCGCGCTGTGGCCGCGCTGGCGCAACTGGGTGCTGCCCCTGTGCGTGGTGTTCTTCATCATCGAACTGGCCTTCGTGATCGCCAACGGCGCCAAGCTGCTGCAGGGTGCCTGGTTCCCGCTGGCGCTGGGCATCGTGGTGTTCACCCTGATGCGTACCTGGCGCCGCGGCCGCGCGCTGCTGCGCGAGGAAATCCGCAAGGACGGTATCCGCATCGACAGCTTCCTGCCGGGCCTGATGCTGGCCCCGCCGGCGCGCGTGCCGGGCATGGCGGTGTTCCTGACTGCCGACCCGATGGTGGTGCCGCATGCACTCATGCATAACCTCAAGCACAACAAGGTGCTGCACGAGCGCAACATCTTCCTCAACGTCGATACCTTGCCGATTCCGTATGCGCCGGTGGACAAGCGCCTGCAGATCGAATCGATCGGCGACGAGTTCTACCGCGTCTACGTGCGCTTCGGCTTCATGGAGACGCCCGACGTGCCGCTGGCGCTGATGCGCTCCTGCGACCAGGGCGGTATCCATTTCGATCCGATGGACACCACCTTCTTCGCCAGCCGCGAGACCATCGTGGCCAGCGCCAACCGCGGCATGCCGATCTGGCGCGACAAGCTGTTCGCGCTGATGCATCGCAATGCCGCGCCGGCCACCGGTTTCTTCCGCATCCCGGGCAATCGCCTGGTGGAGCTCGGCGCGCAGGTGGAGATCTGAGGCCGCCGGTGGCGGCCCGGGATCGGGGATTGGACAGTCGGGATTGGCAAGAGCGTAGCGCCGGAGGCGCACTGCGGCCCATACTAGTGTGCTGCCAATCCCGTCTGCCGAATCCCCAATCCCCGCCCTGAATGGACCGCATCATCGCCAGCAGCTCCACCCGCGAGGACGAAGCCGCCGATGCGAGCATCCGTCCCAAGCGCCTGGCCGACTATCTCGGCCAGCAGCCGGTGCGCGAGCAGATGGAGATCTACATCCAGGCGGCCAAGGCGCGCGGCGAGGCCATGGACCATGTGCTGATCTTCGGCCCGCCCGGGCTCGGCAAGACCACGCTCAGCCATGTGATCGCCAACGAGCTGGGCGTGAGCCTGCGGGTGACATCCGGCCCGGTGATCGAGAAGGCCGGCGATCTTGCGGCGCTGCTGACCAACCTGCAGCCGCACGATGTGTTGTTCATCGACGAAATCCATCGCCTGTCGCCGGTGGTGGAGGAAGTGCTGTATCCGGCGATGGAAGATTTCCAGATCGACATCATGATCGGCGACGGCCCGGCTGCGCGCTCGATCAAGATCGACCTGCCGCCGTTTACCCTGATCGGCGCCACCACGCGTGCCGGCCTGCTGACCGCGCCGCTGCGCGACCGCTTTGGCATCGTGCAACGCCTGGAGTTTTATTCGCCCCAGGAGCTGACCCGTATCGTGATCCGCTCGGCCGCGATCCTGGGCATCGACTGCACACCCGAGGGCGCTGCCGAAATCGCGCGCCGCGCCCGCGGCACCCCGCGGATCGCCAACCGCCTGCTGCGCCGGGTGCGCGACTACGCCCAGGTCAAGGCGGCCGGCCACATCGATCTGCCAGTGGCGCAGGCCGCCATGCAGATGCTGAAAGTGGACCCGGAAGGCTTCGATGAGCTCGACCGCCGCATGCTGCGCACCATCGTCGAGCATTTCGATGGCGGCCCGGTGGGCGTGGAATCGCTGGCCGCCTCGCTCTCGGAAGAGCGCGGCACGCTGGAAGACGTGATCGAGCCCTACCTGATCCAGCAGGGCTTCCTGATCCGCACCGCGCGCGGCCGCATGGTCACCACCAAGGCCTATCTGCACCTGGGCCTGAAGCCGCCACGCGACCGCGCCGCAGGCATCGGCGAACCGGGAGAGCTGTTTTGATGGCGCTCCATTGGTCGCCCGCCCGGGCCGTCCCGACCGACATTCCGTGCCCATGACCACCGAATCACGATTCCCGACTCCCCAATCCCCGCCTGTATTCAGTTGGCCGACACGCGTCTACTGGGAAGATACCGACGCCGGCGGGGTCGTCTACCACGCGCGCTACGTCGCCTTCCTGGAACGTGCGCGCACCGAGTGGATGCGCGCGGCCGGTTACGGGCAGGACCTGATGCGCCAGGACCACGGTCTGGTGTTTGCGGTCCGCTCGATGCAACTGGATTTCCTCAAGCCGGCCCGGCTCGACGACGCGCTGTCAGTGTCGGCGGTGCTGTTGAAATGCAGACGGGCCAGCCTGCAGTTTGCGCAGTCGGTCCGCCGCGAAGGCGAAGTGCTGCTGACGGCCGAGGTGCGGATTGCCGCACTCGCTGCCAGCGACTTCCGCCCGCGCGGCATGGACGATGCGGTATACGACGTGTTGAAAGCTCTAGAAACCACAGAATCCGATTACTGAGGAACGAACGGATGTCGATTGCATTGCTCCTGGCCCTGCAGGACACGGTAGTGGAAGCACTACCGCAGGACGTCACCGCGGCCGCGGCGCAAACCGCCACGGCGGCGCACAACAGCAGCATCAACTACGTGGATCTGATCCTGCGGGCCAGTATCCCGGTGAAGATCATCGTGCTGTTGCTGTTGATCGGCTCGTTCATCAGCTGGGTCATCATTTTTCGCAAGGCGCGCGCGTTCAAGCAGGCCAACCGCGAGGCCGACGAATTTGAAAACCGCTTCTGGTCCGGCGCCGATCTGGCCAAGCTGTACGCGTCGGCGACCGATCGCAACCGCACTGTTGGTGGCCTGGAATCGATGTTCGAGAGCGGCTTCCGCGAGTTCTCGCGGTTGCGCGACCGCCGCCGCCTGGACGCACGCGTACAGCTGGAAGGCGCACAGCGCGCCATGCGTACCGCCTTCACCCGTGAGGTCGACCAGCTCGAGCGCAATCTCGAACTGTTGGCCAACATCGGTTCCACCGCGCCCTACGTCGGCCTGGTCGGCACCGTGTTCGGCATCATGGTGACCATGCACGACATGGTCAGCAGTGGCGAGCAGGCCGGTATCGCAGCGGTGGCACCGGGCATCTCCGAAGCCCTGTTCGCCACCGCCATCGGCCTGTTCGTGGCGATCCCGGCCGTGTGGGCCTACAACCGCTTCACCACGCGCGTGGAACGGCTGTCGGTGCGCTACGAGACCTTCGCCGACGAGTTCAGCTCCATCCTGCAGCGCCAGGCCGGCGCGGACGAGTAATGCGTGCGCCCTGCAAGCCCGTGACGGTTCGCGCATCCGGCCATGGGCGCCGCGCCGCAGTGGGTGGAGCCCGCCGCGCGCAAGCCAGCGTACGGACGTGCGCATCGGCCTGCACAGGCGAGCCACTCGCGACAGATCGCACATGCATGTGCGAGGGATTAATTAGGAACGTTTCGCGATGATCTCCGGTATTTCCCGCCGTAAGAAGCGCAAGCTCAAATCCGACATCAACGTCGTGCCGTACATCGACGTGATGCTGGTGCTGCTGATCATCTTCATGGTGACCGCACCGCTGTTGACCCTGAGTACCGATGTCAGCCTGCCGAGCTCGCGCGCCAAGGCGCTGGAGAGCAAGCAGGACCCGATCGTGGTGGTGGTCGCCGCCGATGGCCAGCTGGCATTGCAGCTGCCCAAGGGCAAGCCGCAGGCGATGGACGTCGCTGCCCTGCAGGCGCAGCTGGCCGCCATCGTGGCGCAGGACAAGGACGCGCGCGTGGTCGTGGCCGGCGATCGCGCCGCGCCGTACCAGAAGATCATGGACGCCATCGACGTGCTCAAGCAGGCCAAGGTCGAGAAGGTCGGCCTGATCTCCGACTCCGGCGGCACTGCGGGCAGCGATGCACGCTGACGCACTCCCGACCCAAGGCATGCGCGAGGATGGCTGGCTGCGACCGGTCATGCTGGCCCTGGTCGTGCACATCCTGGTCGCGCTGGTGTTCATCGCCGGCTGGCTGTGGTCGCCTGAACGCTCGGTCGAGCCGGCCGCGGGCGACCCCAGCATGGAAGCGTCGCTGGATGTCTCCGCCGCGGAGGCGCGCGTCGCGCGCCAGGCACTGAAGGCCACGCCGGTGGAAGCGCCGCCTCCGCCGGCCCCATTGCCCGAGCCCGCGCCGGAAGACACCGTGCCGCCACCGCAGCCGATCCCCGAGCCGCGCCCGCAGGATGCGCCCACGCCGCAGCAAGCGCAGGCGCAGGAACGCGTGGCCCAGCCGGACAAGGTGGACCAGGAGAAGGTCGACGCATTGGCCATTTCCGCCGAAAAGGCCAAGCAGGAGCAGGAAGCCAAGCGCCGCCAGGAGCAGATCGACCTGACCGAGCGCAAGCGCCAGGAAGAGGCCGAGCAGAAATTGCGCCTGGCCAAGCAGCAGGAAGAGGCCGACGCCAAGAAGAAGCAGGCCGCCGCGCAGCAGGCGGCCGCCGATGCCGAGCGCGAAAAGAAGATTGCCGACATCCGCCGGCAGCGCGAGCAGGCCACCAAGGAAGCGGCACTGGCAGAACAGAAGCTGCGTCAGGTGGCTGCCGCGCGCGCCCAGCAGGCGTCAGCGGCCGCGGCGAGCAGCGCGCAGCCGACCGCGGGGCAGGGCGGCACCAGTACCGATCTGTCGGCCAAGTATGCCGCCGCGATCCAGCAGAAGGTGCTGGCCCAGTGGGTGCGCCCGCCGTCGGTACCGCCGGGTCAGAAGTGCACCATCAACATCCGCCAGTTGCCCGGTGGAAGCGTGATGGAAGCCAAGGTCGCGCCGGGTTGCCCGTATGACGAGGCCGGCCAGCGTTCGATCGAAGCCGCGGTATTGAGTGCGCAGCCGCTGCCGTACCGTGGTTTCGAATCGGTGTTCCAGCGCAATCTGACCTTCGTGTTCACCGCGCAGGACCAGTAACCGGCGTCGGTACTGGCCGGGCCGCGGCTGCCTGCGCGCGCTGCAGCCCGGCGACGACGGCAGGGCCGTCGGAGCCGGTGTACGCGTCACGGCTGCCGCCGCCAGGCAGTGGCGCAGTCGCTGCGCACCGGCGATTGGCCGGCAGTGCCATCCAATTCGTTACATGATCAATCGCTCCATTTTCACGTTGTCTCGTTCACGATTGCGAGTATGTTCACTCGCTGATTGGTATCCCTTGCCCACTTTTCCTGCCCGATCCGAGCCGTCCATGAAAAAACCGCTGCGTTGGCTAGCTGCCCTGACCGCCCTGTTGTTGCCGCTGAGCGCGCTCGCGCAGCAGCAGGGTCTTACCATCGACATCGTGGGCGGTAGCGCCTCGGCTACGCCGATCGCGGTCATTCCCATGCCGTATCAGGGCTCCGGCGCCGCGCCGCAGACCGACGTGTCCGCGGTGGTCGGTGCCGACCTGGATCGCTCCGGCCAGTTCCGCACCTTGCCGGCTGCCCAGATTGTCGAAAAGCCGACCCGCGGGACCGAGGTGCAGTTCCCGACCTGGCGTACCCTCAAGCAGAACTACATCGTCGTCGGCCGCGTGATGGACGCAGGCGAGGGCGCATATCGCGTCGAATACGAACTGTTCGACGTGGCCAAGGGCGAGCGCCTGCTCGGCCTGGCGATGACCGCGCGCGCCAACGCGATGCGCGATGTTTCGCACCAGATGGCCGATGCGATCTATGAAAAGATCACCGGCGTGCGCGGCGCGTTCTGGACCCGCATCGCCTACGTCACCGCCAGCGGCAAGGGTGGCGCCATGCGCTATGCGCTGATGGTGGCCGATTCGGACGGCTACAACCCGCAGACCATCGTGCGCTCGGCCGAACCGCTGTTGTCGCCGAACTGGAGCCCGGACGGCAAGAAGCTTGCGTACGTGAGCTTCGAGCGCGGCAATTCGTCGATCTATCTGCAGGACATCGCCACCGGCGCCCGTGAGCTGGTGTCCAGCTTCCGCGGCATCAACGGCGCGCCGGCGTTCTCGCCCGACGGCCGCCGCCTGGCGCTGGCCCTGTCGCGCAGCGGCAACCCTGAGATCTATGTGATGGATCTGGGCAGCAAGCAGCTGACCCAGCTGACCAACCACTTCGGCATCGACACTGAGCCGACCTGGGCGCCGGATGGCGGCAGCATCTATTTCACCTCCGATCGCGGCGGTCGCCCGCAGATCTACCAGGTGGCCGCCAGTGGCGGCAGCGCCAACCGCGTGACCTTCCAGGGCAACTACAACGCGACTGCCAGCGTGTCGTTCGACGGCAAGAAGATCGCCGTGGCGCAGGGCAGCGGCAACAGCTACCGCATCGCCATGATGGACCGCAGCCTGGGTTCGCCCAGCTGGAGCACGCTCTCGCCGGGGTCGCTGGACGAGTCGCCGAGCTTTGCGCCGAACGCCAGCATGGTGTTGTATGCGGCACGTGAGGGTGGTCGTGGCGTCCTTTATGCGGTGTCCGCCGACGCTCGGGTCCGCCAGCGCCTGGTCCTGGCCGACGGTGATGTGAGAGAACCTGCTTGGGGGCCTTACCGAACCGCGCATTAATGTTAATATTTCGCTGCGTTAAACCACTCATTGGCCCAGAGCCTCCATAGGTATCCCATGAACAAGTCCACCCGCGTCTTGCTTGTCTCCCTGTTGTCCGTTGCCGTGCTGGCTGGTTGCTCGAAGAAGGTGAAGGAAACTCCGCCTGCTCCGACCGACACCACCGCTGGTTCCTCCGTTCCGACCGGCCCGGCCACCTCTGGCCTGTACGGCCCGGGCGACCTGGATACCGATGCCTGCCTGCGTCAGCGCGTTGTCTACTTCGATCTGGATCAGGACTCCCTGAAGCCGGAATTCCAGGCCATCATGGCGTGCCACGCCAAGTACCTGCGTGACCGTCCCTCCTCGCGCATCACCCTACAGGGCAATGCCGACGAGCGCGGTTCGCGCGAGTACAACATGGGCCTGGGCGAGCGCCGCGGCAATGCCGTGTCCTCCGCACTGCAGGCTGCCGGTGGTTCGGCCAGCCAGCTGACCGTCGTCAGCTACGGTGAAGAGCGTCCGGTCTGCACCGAAACCAGCGAAAGCTGCTGGTCGCAGAACCGTCGCGTCGAAATCGTGTACACGGCTCAGTAAGAAGCGATGCGCTTTCGAGTGACATCCCTGTTCGTCGCGGCGGCCCTTGTGGTCGCCGCGCCGGCTCACGCCCAGCGAGCAAGTCTCGCTGATCGTGTGGCGGTGCTCGAGCAGCAGCAGGCCAACAGTCAGGCCAACAACGATCTGCTCAATCAACTGCAGCAGGCGCGTTCCGACCTGCAGGCGCTGCGCGCGACCGTTGAACAGCTGCAGCACGACAACGAGCAACTCAAGCAGCAGTCCAAGGACCAGTATCTGGACCTGGACGGACGTCTGAACCGGCTGGAAGGTGCAGGTGGCGCAACGCCCCCGCTGCCTCCTGCCACCGGCGTCACCCCAGCCCCGGCTCCGGCCGCGCGGCCTGCAACGGCGGCTACCTCCGAGAAGCCGCCGAGCGTGCATGGCGACCCAGGCACCCTGGCCGTCAGCAATGACGAGCGCACGGCCTATAACGTGGCGTTCGATGCACTGAAGAACGGCAAGTACGACGATGCATCGCAGCTGTTCCTGAGCTTCCTGGAGCTCTACCCCAATGGCGTCTACACCCCCAATGCCTTGTATTGGCTGGGTGAGAGTTACTACGCCACCCGCAATTTCCAGCTGGCCGAGGCGCAGTTCCGCGATCTCGTCAGCCGCTATCCCACGCATGACAAGGCCGCCGGCGGTCTGTTGAAGCTCGGCCTGTCGCAATATGGCGAAGGCAAGAACAACGAAGCCCAACAGACCTTGCAGCAGGTCGTCGCGCAGTATCCCGGTTCCGATGCCGCGCGCGTCGCGCAGGAACGTCTGCAATCCATTCGTCTCGGCCAGCAGCTGCGCTGAGCCCGCGCGTCGTTGCCGGTTGGCGCGGCGCATACCTTGCCCATGAACGCCGCCGCCGTCCCCAGCGAGATCGTCCAATCGCCATTGCCGCGATTGAAGATCACCGAAATCTTCCTGTCCCTGCAGGGCGAAGCCGAGACGGCTGGTTGGCCGACCGTGTTCGTACGCCTGACCGGCTGTCCGTTGCGCTGCCGGTATTGCGACACGGCCTACGCTTTCCATGGCGGGCAGTGGCATGACATCGACGCGATCGTTGCCGACGTTGCAAGCCACGGCGTTCGCCACGTCTGCGTCACCGGCGGCGAGCCGCTGGCGCAGAAGCGCTGCCTAGTGCTGCTGCAGAAGCTCTGCGATGCCGGCTTTGATGTCTCGCTGGAAACCTCCGGTGCGCTGGATGTGTCCGAGGTCGATGCGCGCGTTTCGCGGGTGGTCGACATCAAGACGCCTGCATCCGGCGAAGCGCATCGCAACCGCTGGGACAACCTGGCATTGCTGACGGCACGCGACCAGATCAAGTTCGTGATCTGCAGCCGTGCCGACTACGATTGGTCGCGCGAGATCGTGGCGGCCCATGCGCTGGATCGCCGCTGCACGGTGTGGTTTTCGCCCAGCAAGAGCGAGGTGACGCCACGCCAGCTGGCCGACTGGATCGTGGCCGATCGGGTGCCGGTGCGCTTCCAGATGCAGTTGCACAAGATTCTGTGGAACGACGAGCCGGGGCGCTGATGCCCGGTCACGCGGCGAGGGTCGGGAGCGTCGGTTGCTGATCCCAACCGTCCAGATGGTTCTTGGGTCCGGATGATCGAGTCCGCATGACCATCGCGGATCATGGCGTGTGCAGCTCTGTTCTTTGCGGGGTGGGCTGACAGCATCTACCGCGTCGTCGCGGCGCTTGCTGGATCGGCGCGTCGTCTACCGAGGCTTCTGGCAGCTGGACATGGCGTTGCCTCTCGATGCCGCTGCACTGCTGCCTGCGCGCGGGATCGCGCGGTAAGTTGTCGCTACCCGTCGACTCGACGCGTCTGGATGGTGCGACGGGATGGGGCCGCGTCATCGACCAGACGACCAAAAGTCGTCGGCGCCATCGGCTGCGTTAACCCATCGCGGACCGAGCCTGCTAGCCTTCCCTTTCTGCTGTCATCGTCTGATTGGTCATGAAAAAAGCTGTCGTGTTGTTGTCCGGAGGCATGGATTCTGCCGCCGTCATTGCGCTAGCGCAGGAACAGGGCTTTGCCGTCTACGCGCTGAGCGTGCGCTACGGTCAGCGCCATACCTCCGAGCTGGATGCGGCCGCGCGGGTGGCGGCGGCGCAGGGCGTGGCGGCGCACAAGGTGGTCGATGTGGACCTGCGCAGCATCGGCGGCTCGGCGCTGACCGACGACATCGAGGTGCCCGATGCAGGCGGCGAGGGGATTCCGGTCACCTACGTGCCCGCACGCAATACCATCATGCTGTCGCTGGCGCTAGGCTGGGCCGAAGTGGTGGGTGCCAACGACCTGTTCTGCGGCGTCAATGCCGTGGACTACTCCGGCTATCCGGACTGCCGGCCCGAGTTCGTCCGTGCCTTCGAAGTGCTCGCCAATCTGGCCACCAAGGCCGGTGTGGAAGGTGCAGGCTTGCGCGTCCACGCCCCGCTGCAGTTCCTCAGCAAGGCCGACATCGTGCGCGAAGGCGTGCGCCTGGGCGTGGATTTCGGGCTGACCGTGTCCTGCTACCGCGCCGATGCCGACGGACGTGCCTGCGGCCACTGCGACGCCTGCCGGCTGCGCGCAGCCGGCTTCGCCGACGCGGGAGTTCAGGATCCCACGCACTACGCGATTTCGTCTTGACGCCGGTGTAGGGTAGAATGCGCACCCCGACGCACAGTCGGGTAATGGGCCGTTAGCTCAGTCGGTAGAGCAGAAGACTTTTAATCTTTTGGTCGATGGTTCGAATCCATCACGGCCCACCAATCGGATCACCAGCTTGAAAGGCGCCTTGGGCGCCTTTTTTGTGTCCCGCGAAATCTTGCCGCAAGGGCTCCGCGACGAAGCGAGTGGAGCAACGCCATGGCCACTCGTTGCGCCGGGGTGGCTCTGCCACTGGCACACGTTGCGAAGGCCGATGCGGCATCGAAGTCCCCGATCAAGCTGCGCCTCAGTTTGATCCTTGTCTTTGTTCGAGAAACTGAAAGCCGCGTCGCGCTGCGCGACTGCAGGACGCGTGTTGCGTGGATGGCGCACGTGCCAGGGCTCGGGCTTACACCAGCATCGACTGCTGGGCAGAGATGCCCGCTGTCGCGCCATGCGCGACTGCCAGGGTGACCGAGGCCATCGCGGGATTTGCAAGATCGCCAGCGGCGTAGATGCCGGGCGTACTGGTTTCGCGGCGCTCGTCGACCTTGATGGCGACGCCTAGCGGGGTCGTGACCGTGTCCAGCCCGAGTGGCTCATGCAGGCTCGCGGACGGCGTGTTGCGCGGATGCGCGAACAGGATGTCGACCGGGACGACAGCGCCGGTATCGACGTTGACGATAGCGTTGTGGCCCCCATGATGAGCGATCTCGGTGATCCGGCCATCGACGACAGGTCGCTTGCGGCGCGCCAGGTCCGCCCGGACCTCGGCTGGAATGTCGTGACCATCGGCGAAGACCGTCAGCGTGTCAGTCCAGTCGCGGTAGAGGCGGACATGATTCAGCGACTGCGGGCCGGACCAGATAAGGCCCCAATGCCTGTCGGCGACTTCATAGCCATCGCAATAGGGGCAGGGCACGATGGACTTGCCCCAGCCTTCAGCAAAACCCGGAATATCCGGCATCTGATCGGCGACGCCATAGCTCAGGATCAGGCGGCGCGCGGTGAGACGGCCTTCCTCATCAACACGCACGGAGAAATCGTCGATGGCGCCGGAGATGCTGTCGGCGCGGGCATTGACCAGCCTGATCGTGGGATAGCGCTCCAGCTGTTTGCGTGCTTCCGCCAGGATGTCCGACGGCGGCTTGTGATCGTGGCCGAGCAGGCCATGCGAGTGGCCGGCGAAGCGGTTGCGCTGCAGGCCGGTATCCAACACCGTGACCGCCCGGCGGGCACGACCCAGCTGCAGCGCGGCGGCGAGCCCGGCGAAGCTGCCGCCGATGATGATGACGTCATCCATAGAGAGTTCCGAGTTGCAGCGGGAGGGAAGTGAGTTGGCAGATGATCGTTGGCTGCTGCTTGCCCAGACAGCGATGGCAAGACCTGGTGATCCGGGCAGAGACGTCCGCCGATACCCTTGACGAGGTCGCCTTTGATGCCGCAAGAAGGTTCGGTAGCGACTTCGAGGACAGCATCGATCCAGCGTAAGACGTCCAGATTTAAGAAACTGCGTGGTATCCTAATTACGGAATTCGGATACTGTCAAGGACTCAATTGTGGCGAACAACAGCGCTCAGCCCCGGCGTGGCCGACCCGCCAATGCGGCGCTCGGCCAGACGATTGCCGACGCGGCGTTCGACCTCTTCATGGAATTGGGTTTCGAAGCGGCGACCTTGGACAAGGTGGCCCAGCGCGCGAAGATATCCAAGCTGAGCATCTATCGGCACTTCGAGAACAAGGAAGCGCTGTTCAGCGCTGCCATCGCCGCGCGCTGCCATCAGCTCGTACCTCAGGGGCTGCTTGAATGCACCGACGGCTCAGCCGAGGATCAGCTCGTGGCGGCGGGATCATTGTTGCTTCGCACATTGATGCGTGCGGACGTGCGCGGTGTCGAAGCCATGGTCATGGCGGACAAGACCAATCAACGGGAATTGAGCAAGCTGCATTACGCCGCCGGCGCCGGCCATATCATTGCCAGCATCGAGACGCTGTTGCGGCAGCTGCACGCGAAGGCGGCCCTGCACGTGCCCGATCCTGCCCGGTCTGCCCGCTTGTTTGCGGCGCTCATCAAAGGATCCGATCTTTTGATGATCGCGCGTTTTGATGAGGCAAAGGCGCAGGACGCTACCGAAATCCACAGCTATTGCCGGTCGGCCGTGGCCATGTTTATCGCCGCGCATGGCGGCAACGGCGATACGCGCGACCAGCCTGCCGCCGTGCGAGGGCGCAGTGATCCTGTCGGGTAGAGCATCGTGCCGCCGATGGATGCATGGCGCTTCATCATGAGACGGAAAACGCTGGCCACGGTCGCGGCACGCGTGGCGCCGACGGCGATTACGGATGGAGCCGTGCTTGCAGGTCATGTGATTCGATGCACCGCGGCCCCACGCGCGCTGACACTCACTGGACGGCTACGCGGCGGCGGCTGCGCTGCGCCGCGTCTGCAGGCACAGCACAAGCGCCGGGGGCGATTGCATCACCAGGGCATGCATCAGCTCGACGGGCAGGGCCACCGACTGCCGAGCGATCAACCCCTGCAGATCCACTTTCCGGTGACCTGGAACGTTCTTGCATTGATCGCGCGGCTGTCGACCCGGCCCAGCTGCACCGATGTGGTTTGCGGAAAGGACTCACGGCATTGCGCTGCGCCTTCTGCCCATTGTTGATCGAAGACTTCGGATCTGCTCGGCCCGCCGGTTTTGAATGACCTCATCTGATCGGTACGGGAAACGGCATGCAACGACGTCGCAGAGGCCGCGGTGGCCAACGTAGCGGACATCAGGGCGCCGAACAGCATGGCGTTCTGGAAGAAGTTTCTGGACGAACACGCGCATGTTTTCATCTGGGCGACCCTGCTGAGTGGGTGGAGACACTGAATCCGGGCGCGAGGCTACGGCGCGGACAAGTCGCTCATATGACGATGGCTTTGCCTTGGATAATGGGTTATTCGGGCATTCAGAGGACGGCTGCTTTGGCGTCGGCAGAGCGATAAAACTGCGGATTAGCCGGTCGCTGGCCAAGCCAAATCGACATCTCACGCTGAAGGCTGCATGCCTGCGATGCGATTATCTGGCGCAACGATGTAGCGAAAAACGGCGCGTCGCTGATTCGCATATCGCAACACCCTATCTGTCGCGAGGATTTGTTTGAGGCAGAAAAAAAACAGGCTAGCCCCGGTAATTGCATTCGATGAAGCGGGCGGATGCGGTTGGTAAGTCGTCAGGTTGAGTGACCGCCCGGAGCCCTCCCGGCGTGGATCGGGTCACGTCGATGAACCGGCGCCGCGTTGGCTCCCAATGCTGGGTCAAACGTGTGTATGCCGCGTATCTGGCGTCGATGGCTAAGCGAGGTTGCGCGCACGGTGCGACAAGGCGTCATGTCGCTACAAGGAGTCGTGCACAGATGCCGCGTAGCGTGGACCATACCAATTTGTTGAGTCCGCTTCATTCAGAGCGAACCGCATTGGTATAACTATAAAAGCATATTAGTCAGGATAAGGCCTGGCGCTTTGGCCCATTCTGATGCCGATATAGGCATGATCGTGCGTTCACGGCAATCGCATTATTGTGCCGTCCAACTTCAGGACCACGACGTAAATGGCCGAGCACCAGGAAGACGCCGCAAAGTCTCGTATCTACGAGGCCTTGTTGCAGGCAACGCCGGACCTTTTATATGTGTTCGACACCCAGCACCGTTTCGTCTACGCCAATCAGGCATTGCTGACGATGTGGGGCATGCGCTGGGAAGAGGCATGTGGAAAGACCTGCCTGGAGATCGGGTATGAGCCCTGGCATGCCGCGATGCACGACGAAGAAATCGAGCGCGTCATCGCAACCGGCCAGCCGCTGCGTGGTGAAGTGCCATTTCCGCATACGGTCAAGGGATTGCGGATCTACGATTACATCTTTACGCCGGTCTTCGGGCCCGACGGGGAAGTGGAGGCCATTGCCGGCGCCACGCGCGACATCACCGAACACAAACAGCACGAGCAACACCTGCAGCTGTTGATCAACGAGCTCAACCACCGGGTCAAGAATTCGCTGGTGATGGTGCAGTCGCTGGCGCGGCAGTCATTCAACAATGCCGACAGCCTGGCCGATGCGCAGGAGAAGATCGATGCGCGCCTGCTGGCGCTGTCGCGTGCGCACGATACGCTGACGCGGGAAAACTGGGTCAGCGCCGATATCCTGGAGCTCACCCGCGATGCGGCGACGCTCTACGAATCGCGCGACAGCCAGCGCTTCACCCTGCAGGGCGAGTCCTGCCGTCTCGATCCGCGGCGCGCACTGGCCTTGTCGATGGCGCTGCACGAGCTGTGCACCAATGCGCTGAAGTACGGTGCGCTGTCCTCGTCCGAAGGTGCGGTGCGGATCGTGTGGGAGCGCCACGTCCGCGATGGACAGGCGCTGCTTGAGCTGGTCTGGCAGGAGTCCGGCGGGCCGCGTGTGCAACCGCCGACGCGCAAGGGCTTCGGCTCGCGGCTGTTGGAGCGCGGCTTGAAGCATGATCTCAAGGGCGAAGTGGATCTGTCGTTCGACCCTGCCGGCGTGTGCTTCCGCGTATCGATCCCATTGCCGGTCGAGCTTGCCGAGGTGCAGCCGTGACCATGCGCGTGTTGCTGGTCGAAGACGAATCGCTGGTTGCGATGCTGCTGGAAGATTGTCTGGCCGAGCTGGGCTACGAAGTCGCAGCGACCGTCGGTGACGTCGATACGGCACTGGCGGTCGTGCAGCAAGGCCACCTGGATCTGGCGGTGCTGGACGTCAACCTGGGCGGAACGCTGTCGTTTCCCATCGCAGAAGAACTGGATGCGCGCGGCGTGCCGTATATCTTCGTGACCGGCTATGCGCAGAGCGGAATCCCGGAGAAGTTCCGGCACCGGCATGGGCTGCAGAAGCCGTTCCAGTTCCGTGACCTGCAACAGGCGTTGTCGCTGCTGGAGCAGGGCATCAAAGTCGGGTGATCGGGTTGCCGTGCACGCACGTCAAGACCGTGCGCGCACTGACCCGGTAGAGAATCAGAGCGACTCAGGCGCCGGGCGCGTGAGCCCATTCCCAGCGCGCGCATCACCGCTGGCAGCTGCGTTTGCCCCCGATCACGCGCCGAGTGCAGACGGAAAGGAGCTTGGACCGGTGTGTTGTCGACGCCCGCAGCTTGCAGCGATGTCGGCCAGCGCCGACATCGCTGCAAGCCAACGTAGCGCGGCGGCGCTAGGCGCTGCGGACCTTGCTCAACAGCTGCGCGACCGGTGTGGCTACGCGCGGGTCGGCCTGCCGTATTGCGGCTGTTTCGATCCGGAAGATGGCCACCGCATCGGTGAGCTGGACGGCCTGTTCTTCCATGGCGCGTGCGGCGGCAGTGGCTTCTTCCACCAGCGCCGCATTTTGCTGCGTGGTTTCGTCCATGTGGGTGATGGTCTGGTTGACCTGCTCGATGCCGGCAGACTGTTCCTGCGAGGCTGCGGAAATTTCGCCCATGATGTCGGTCACGCGTTGCACGCTTGCGACGACATCGCCCATAGTCTTGCCGGCGCTGTGCACCAGCGCCGAGCCTTCGGCCACGCGCTGCACCGAATCGTCGATCAGATCCTTGATCTGCTTGGCCGCACCGGAGGAGCGCTGCGCCAGCGTGCGGACTTCCGATGCCACCACCGCAAAGCCGCGGCCTTGCTCACCCGCACGTGCGGCTTCCACCGCAGCGTTCAACGCCAGGATGTTGGTCTGGAACGCGATGCCGTCGATGACGGAAATGATGTCGGAAATCTTCTTGGACGAGGCTTCGATGCCGCTCATGGTCTCGACGACCTTGCCCACCACATCGCCGCCCTGCGAGGCCACGCGTGCGGCGCCGATGGCCAGCTGGTTGGCCTGGCGCGCGCTCTCGGCGTTCTGTCTGACCGTGGAGGTCAGCTCTTCCATCGAGGCAGCGGTTTCTTCCAGGTTGGCGGCCTGCTGCTCGGTGCGTTGCGAAAGATCCTGGTTGCCCGCCGCGATCTCGCTGGCCGCTGCATTGATCGACACCGCCGATTGCTGGATGTTGCCGACGATCTGCGCCAGCTGGCTGGCGGTGGCATTGGCATCGTCACGCATCTGCGCGAAGACGCCGCGGAATTCGCCACTCATGCGTGCAGTGAGGTCGCCGGCGGCGATTGCCTGCAGCAGCGACGACAAGGACTGCAGGTTGCCGTCTGCGGTGGACATCAGGTGGTTGAGGCTTTCGACCATGATGCGGAAGTCGAACTGGAAACGCTCGACATCGCCGCGCGCGCTGAAGTCGCCATTGGCCGCGGCCTGCGCCAGATGCTTGATCTCGTGATTCATGGCCGACAGGTTGAGTTTGACCTGCGACATGGTGTCGCTGAACAGCGCTTTTTCGCCCGGCAAGGGCTGCATGTCTTCTGACAGCTCGCCCACCGCGTAGCGGCCCATAATGCGTGCCAGGTCGGTCTGCACGGCGACGTGCGAGGCAACCAGCAGGTTGGTGTCGTTGGCCATGCGGCCGTAGTCGCCTGGAAATGCGCTGGCATCGATGCGGAAGCTGATCTGGCCGGCGTCATGGCGCCTGGCCATGTCGGTCTGTGCGGTGATCAGGTTGCGCAGCTGCAGCTGCATCTTGTCCATCGCCTGCAGCAGACGGCCGGTTTCATCGTTGGCGGTGGTGTGGACGTCGTTGTGCAGGTTGCCGGCAGCGATGGCTTCGGCAGTGCGGGTGGCCTGGCTCAGTGGCCTGGTGAGGCTGCGGGTGATCAGCCATGCCAGCAAGGTGCTGATGACCAGCGCCGCGATGCCGCCGCTTGCCAGGATGACCTTGCCACGATGCATCGATGCGACCGCCACTGCATAGGCATCCTTGCTGAGGCGTCGTTCCAGTGCGGCATTGGCACCAATGGCCGCCTGCTGTTCGTTCATTGCGGTGGCGGCAGCGCCCTGCAACAGCGCCTGTGCCTGCTGATTCTGGTCGTGGATGCCGTAGTCCAGGATCTGGTTGTTGAATTTGACCGAGACGTCGCGCTTGTCCTGCACCAGCTTGAGCGCATCCTTTTCCCGAGCGTTGCTGGGCATGGCCGCCAACGCATCGTGGGCCTGGCGGTAGCGCGTGCGATTGTCTTCGATCATCTGCATGGCGCGGCGATTGGCCGCCTCGCCGGAGACCATCACGATGTCGCGCAGACCGATCGCCACATTGGTATTGGCATCGAGCATGTCGGAAGAAAGTCGGATCCGCTCCATGTTGTTGTTGACGATGGTGTCCAGCTCATAGCGGGCGTTGGACATGGTGATCAGGCCGGCGGCCACGAGCAGGCCAGAGAGCAGGATCAGGATGCCGAAGGCCGCGCCCAGGCGACGGCCGACGTTGAGGCGTTGCAGATAATCGTTCATTTCCACATCCAGGTAGTGCAGCTTCGCCTGGCGGATGCGGGGTGCGTCCGCTCTGGCGTCTTGCCCAGCTAGCGGCAGAATCTGGACGAGCTAAAGCTTCCGTTCTGAAAATAGTTAGAGCGGATTCACCCCGCGCAAGACATTCCCCGACAGCTGTCCAGCCGGCCCTGACAGCGCCTGATCCGGCAGGCGCGTTCGATGTGTTTGCATGGGCCGTAGCGTGCCAACTGCAGAACGATGGACAGTGTGATGGTGGCCCAGAACAGCGGTTTTGCCGCACCCACGGGCGACAACAGCATCAGACGGCGCCGCATTGCACAACGCGCGTCAGGACAGCGGGCGAACGCATTTCGCCGAGCAGCGTGCCGCCCTGCTGCGATAGGGCGAAAACCTCAGCTCCATGCGGCGCGATGCTGGCGCTGATCTGCAGCGCCCGCCGGCGCGCGCGATGCGGTGTGGTGCCGGGAGGTCAGCCTTCCAGCGCCTTCAACACGTCGGCGTGGAGCTGCTGTGCACCGGCTTCGCTGTTGAAACGTGCAAAGACCTCTTCGCCGGAGATCAGGCCGACCCGCACCGAGTGGCAGTACGAGCCGAAGTTTTCGCCGGCGTTGAACGGATCGCTGATGACGGAAATATGGTTGAGGCGGACCCGGGTGGTGCCGAACTGGATGAACATCTGCGATCTCCTGTGTGAGCGCCGAGTTTCCCATTTTGGCGTGCATGGAAGAAGCATGCACCGGCGTACGCGGCAGGCAGGCAGGGGCGGTACGCGAGCGGCGTTCGCCATTGCCATGGCGGGTGCTGCAGACCGGTGCCTCACGCATCCGCAGAGCCAGCACGTACACTGCCGTGCCCTGATGCTGAGCTCGCCCGATGTCCGATCCGATCCGTCTCGACAAATGCGTGGCTGCGCGCTACGGTTGCTCGCGTGGCGAGGCGCAGCAGTACATCGAAGGCGGCTGGGTCAGTGTGGATGGCGTGGTGGTCGAAGAGCCGCAGGCGTTGGCGACGGCGGAGCAGGTGACCTTGGCCGCCGACGCTGTCCTGGCACCGGCGGAGCCTGCCACCTTGTTGCTGCACAAGCCGGCCGGCATGCCCGCCGACGCCGCGGTGGCCTTGGCGAGCCCGCAGTCGCGCAGCGAGCTGGACCACTCCGCGACGCGCGTGCTCAGGCGCCAATTCCTGCGCCTCACTACGCCGTTGCCGCTGGAGGACGAGGCAAGCGGCCTGCTGGTGCTGACCCAGGACGGGCGCGTGCTGCGTAGGTTGAGTGCCGATGCCAGCGCCATCGAGCAGGAATTCCTGGTGGAAGTGCGTGGCGCCTTGCGTCCCTACGGCATGGCCAGGCTGGCGCAGGGGTTGGTCTATCAGCAACGGACCCTGCCGCCGTGCAAGGTGAGCTGGCAGAACGAAGAGCGGCTGCGCTTTGCCATCAAGCACGTGCAGCCCGGCCAGCTGCGTTTCATGTGCGGCGAGGTGGGGCTGGAGGTGGTGAGCATCCGCCGCCTGCGCGTGGGTCGTGTTTCGTTGGGCAAGCTGGCCATCGGCCAGTGGCGCTATCTGCCGGCAGGCGAGCGCTTTTGAGCAAGCGCGGCGTAGGTTGCGTCTGGTGTGCGCAGACGGCGTTGACGCTGTCCGCTGCCCCGGCAGTGTTGCCGGCTTCGACAGGCCGGCTGTGCCGGCAGGCGAGTTGTCGCCACTAACCGCGACGCTGCTGCCGTGTTGGAAGTGGCCAGACCAAGGCCGACTGCTGTCGACCGGCGCCTGACCGGCCGCGCGTTGCATGCACGGCGGCATGCGTTGCGGGCCGGTGTCCGAACGCTTACTTCTTGTTGCGCTTTTTCTTGGCGCGGGTCACCAGCCAGAACACGACGGCGATGATGCCGATCACCAGGATGACGAAAGCCGGTGATAGAAACGAATTGTCGCCCATGAGGATCTCCTGAAAGTCGTCTGCAGCGAAGCACTGCACTGGCGTTAGCCTAGCGAGCGGCCTGCTTGATAGCGTGAAATACGCTGCAGGTGCAGATCGACGCGCTGCGTTGGCGCGACGCAGTGGCAGGGCTGGACGCACTCCATCGAGGCCATCCGTCCATAGGCGACGGAGTGCTGCATGCAATCACGCATGCGGGATGACCCATTGCCTGCACCGCGCATGGCGCGTCGGCGCCGATCGTCCAGCAGCTGCGCAGATCCGCTCGGATCGCCTGCGTGAGGCGTCGCTGCGCTGTACACGGCGCGACAGGTCGGCGGATCGATGCGATCGGCCTGTCCGATAGGCGATCAAGAGATGAGTCGAGGGAGCAGCATGCTCGCCGCACCACGCGCGCTAGCGACAGCGTCCGCACGCTGCCTGCATTGGCGGGGCATGGGACTGACAGTGCGTCGCCCACGTGGCGACAGATATGCGTTGCCTGGCGCCGGTGCAAGAAACACGACATGGCACTGGCACTGCCATGGCAGTGTCCCGGCAGGGGCGTGCTCGGCGCCTCGCGAGTTGAGCGGCCCAACAGGCCTCGCGTCCGGTCGCTGCAGTTTAAATGCGAGCTGCGTCACGTAAATCGGGAAAGCGCCGACAGCCTATCGGGGCGATTCCTACGATGGACTTCCCTCGCCACGTCGGCCTCCGGGCGTAACCGTTGCAGGTTATCGCAGGATCGAAGTGCGGCAGAGTCCGTAGCAATCGACCTGGACGGTGCGGCGCCATGGCAGGCCGCACTGAAGCTGTCATCGGCGAGCTGCAGTGGCCCACGCAGCCTTGGCACAGCGTGTCGTGCTCAATTCCGGGCGCCGCCGCATCGCGCGACGGTTGAGGCGTCATGCCGGAAGCGCGGGCCGCGGTCCAGCCGGGCCCGACGCGTCAGGCGCTTGGCGCCGCCAGCACGCGGCGCTTGGCCATCACGCTTCGGATCGCGGTCAACAATTGCTCGGGGGTGTAGGGCTTTTCGAGGAAGGCCACGCCGTCGGGCAGGATCTCTTCGACATATTCCACCGCCAGGCCGGACGTCAGCAGCACCGGCAGGTTGTACGGTGCATGCGCTGTCTTCAGCGCCAGATCCACACCGGTCAGGCCACCGGGAAAATGGATGTCCGAAAACAGCACGTCCACGCGCGGGTCGCTTTCGATCAGGGTCAACGCTTCCTCGACCGAGCCGGCACTGCGGCAGGTAAAGCCATAGCTTTCCAGGACAAGGCAGCTGAGTTGTCGGGTGCCGTCGCCGTCCTCGACAACGAATACAACCGGCCGTTCCTTGTTCTGTGACATGAGCGCGTCTCGTAAGGCAAGCCACATTCTCAGCGATGCGGCAGTGAACCCCTCGTCAACGCAAACGGAGCCGTATGGTTACCAGCCGAACGGGCCCGGACCATAACCACCGGGGGCGTAACGTGGGCCGAAGACCGGGCCTTCGCCGCGCCCGACGCTGATGCTGACGCCGATCTGGTGCGCTTTGCCGTCGTCGTCGTAATAGGTCTTGCAGGAATTCAGATTGGCGGCCTGCCAGTTGCTGTTGCCGCCGCGACTGGAGTAGCCCATGCCGGTCTCCACAGCGCCATGCAGCTTGCCCTGGCATTGCTCGGCGCGTTCGGCGGCGATCGATGCCGCACTCGGGCGCGCCAGGGCAGGCCGTGGCCCGCTCTTGTCGCCATAGTAGGTGCCCGGCGGGTCGGTGCTGTATTCCGGGTCGGACCGATACTGCACCGGGGCCTGCGGAACGCTCAGGTCCAGCGACCGCGCACTGGCGGGCTCGGCGCTGCCGTCGCCAGTCTGGGCGAGCGCGCTGCCGGCAGCAAACAGAATGGCCAGGAGAAGCAGGCTGCGTTTCATCGGGTGGACTCTCATCAAGAGGGACTGACAGCGCGTGCTGGATCGCCTTGTGAAACTAGCAACGGCCGATTGAATGCGCGCTGTCGATTCCGTGGATTTTTTGCGCCGGCGCCGGCGCCGGCGCCGCCACCGCGATGACGCACGCTGTTGCATCAACCCTGCTCGCGCACGACCTCGATCAGTTGCGCCCCATAACGCGCCAGTTTGCCGCCGCCGATACCGCCGACGCGCGACAGTGCGTCGATGCTGGTAGGCCGTTGTTCGGCGATATTGCGCAGGGTGCTGTCGTGGAAGATCACGAAGGCCGGCACGTTCTGCTCCTTGGCCAGTTCTGCGCGCAGGCCGCGCAGGGCATTGAACAGCACCAGGTCCTGCGGTTGCACCGGCAGGCCGGTGCGCTGCGCGCTGCGCTCGCGCCCGGCGGCCGGGTTTTCGCGCCGCATCATCACCTGACGCTCGCCCTTGAGCACCTGACGGCTGGCATCGGTCAGGCGCAGGCCGCCATGGCCTTCGCTGTCGACCTCCAGCAGGCTGGCCGCCACCAGTTGGCGGAACACGCCGCGCCAGGTGCGTTCGTCCAGATCGCGGCCAATGCCATACGTGCTCAGCTGGTCATGGCCGAGCTGCTTGATGCGCTCGTTCTCGCTGCCGCGCAGGATGTCGATCAGATGGCCCACGCCGAAGCGCTGGCCGCTGCGATACACGCAGCTGAGCGCTTTCTGCGAGGCCACCGTGGCGTCCCAGGCGGCGGCGGGCGTCAGGCAGTTGTCGCAGTTGCCGCAGGGCTTGGGGTAGGTCTCGCCGAAGCCGGCCAGCAGCACCTGGCGGCGGCATTGCATGGATTCGCAATAGCCCAGCAGGTGGTCGAGCTTGGCGCGCTCCAGGCGCTTGCGCTCCTCGGCCGCTTCGCCCTGTTCGATCATCTGCTTGAGCAGCACCACATCGCCCAGGCCGTAACAGAGCCAGGCCTCGGCGGGGTCGCCATCGCGGCCGGCGCGGCCGGTTTCCTGGTAGTAGCCTTCCAGCGATTTGGGTAGGTCCACGTGCGCCACGAAGCGCACGTCCGGCTTGTCGATGCCCATGCCGAACGCGATCGTGGCGGCCATGATGATGCCGTCCTCGCGCAGGAAACGGCGCTGGTTTTCGGCACGGACCTCGGCCGGCAGGCCGGCGTGGTAGGGCAGCGCATTGAAGCCCTGCGCGCACAGCTGCTGGGCGGTCTCTTCGACCTTGCGCCGCGACATCGCGTAGACAATGCCGGCCGAGCCACGATGGCGGGTGAGGAATTCCTGCAGCTGTTTGCGCGCGTTGTCCTTCTGCACCACGGTGTAGCGGATGTTGGGGCGGTCGAAGGAGCTGACGAAGTGGCGCGCCTCGACCAGATCCAGGCGCTCGGCGATTTCGCGCTGGGTGGGCGGGTCGGCGGTAGCGGTCAGCGCCATGCGCGGGATGTGTGGCCAGCGCTCGTGCAGCACGGTGAGCTGGCGGTATTCGGGGCGGAAATCGTGGCCCCACTGCGATACGCAGTGCGCTTCGTCGATGGCGAACAGCGCGATGCGGCTGCGTTCCAGCAAGGACAGGAAGCGCTGGGTCAGCAGGCGCTCGGGTGCGACGTAGAGCAGGTCCAGATCGCCGGACAACAAGGCGCGCTCCACCCGCTGCGCGTTTTCTGCATCCAGCGTGGAGTTGAGGAACTCGGCGCGCACGCCGAGCTGGCGCAGGGCTTCGACCTGATCCTGCATCAGCGCGATCAGCGGCGAGACCACGATGCCGATGCCATCGCGCAGCAGTGCCGGCACCTGGTAGCACAGCGACTTGCCGCCGCCGGTGGGCATCAGCACCAGGGCGTCGTTGCCGGCAGCGACGTGTTCGACAATGGCCTGCTGCGGGCCGCGGAAGTCGTCGTAACCGAAGACGCGGCTGAGCAGTTCGTGAGCGGGGGAAGACATCCGCTTAGGATACCGTGCGGGTCAAGCCCTGGTTGGTGCGATGCTGTGCGGGATTGCGCGAAGCGGCATCAGGGATTGCCGTGATGCGGCTACGGGGATGGCCGGCAGTGTGTGAAGTCTTGTGCGGAGTAAGCGCCATGAGGCTTCGCTCCGTACCCTCACCCCAACGCCGCTCCCGCTGGGACAGCGGCTCAATTTCCGGTAATCGATGCAGCGGGTGTGGCAGAAGACCGCTGCGTCCTGCAGGGCCTGTACACCATGCGCTCTCGTCGTGAACCTAACACCAATAGCCCCCTGAGTCAGGGGGCGCGCCGAAGGCGCGGGGTGTGGAGATGCGTAGCGGGGCCCAATGTTTGCAACGCAAATGTTGGGGGACATGTCCGCGAAGCGGAGATGGCTGCGCCCCCTGAGTCAGGGGGGCGCGCCGAAGGCGCGGGGTGTGGCAGGCAGTTGAGCAGGGGCCCAAGGTCTCGCAACAGCGAAACCTTGGGCAAACCCGAAGGGGCGAAGCCCCAAGGGTTTACTGCAGCAGCGAGCGCAGCATCCAGGCGTACTTTTCGTGGGTCTGCAGGCGCTGGGTCAGCAGGTCCACGGTCGGATCGTCGCCGGCGTCGTCGGCGGTGCCCAGCACCTTGCGTGCGGTGCGGCAGACCGCTTCGTTGCCGCTGACCAGCTGGCGCACCATTTCGCGCCAGTCGGCGCTGTCGCTCAGGCCCGGTTCTTCCGGGATCGAGGTCAGCGCGACGAATTCGCGATACGAGCCCGGCGCGTTGTAGCCCAGGGCGCGGATGCGCTCGGCCACTTCGTCCAGCGCGCCCCACTGCTCGGTGTACTGGGTCTCGAACATGGTGTGCAGCGAGTTGAACATCGACCCGGTGACATTCCAGTGGAAGTTGTGGGTCTTCAGGTACAGGGTGAAGGCGTCAGCCATGTAGCGGGCCAGACCGTCGGAGATCTGCTTGCGATCGGTGTCCTTGATCCCGATATCGATATGCGGCGCCGAGGCGGCTGCAACCGGCAGGGCATCGTTGACGATGACGGGCTTGTTGGCGTTCTTTTTCTTGGACATGGGATGGTCCCTCTGAGGGTTGGTGTCTGACAGAACAGTTATGGCGTCACAATAGACAGGCTAAAGGATCAAACGTCATTCAATCTTTCACATTTTCCGATCAATGAGCGCTATCGATACCGACCTTGCCAATACCTTGCGCGAGCGCCGCCGTGCCGTGGATGGCGCGATGAGCCGCGACCGTGGCCGTCTGCTGGGCCTATGGTCGCGCTGGCAGGGCAAGCCCGGCAATGTGCAGGTGCGCGAGGCGTTCGAGCAAGCCCTGGCGGCATCGCAGGCGCAGCGCCAGGCGCGCGCCGAGCAACTGCCCGCCATCACGCTGGACGAGCAGCTGCCGATTGCGCGCGAGGCCGAACGCATCATTGCGCTGATCCGCGACCACCAGGTGGTGGTCATTGCCGGCGAGACCGGCTCGGGCAAGACCACCCAGTTGCCCAAGCTGTGTCTGGCGGCCGGGCGCGGCGCGGCCGGCATGATCGGCTGTACCCAGCCGCGCCGGATTGCCGCGCGTGCGGTGGCGGCACGCGTGGCCGACGAGTTGAAGACCCCATTGGGCACCACGGTGGGTTTCCAGGTGCGCTTCACCGACCGGGTGAGCGAGCAGTCGCGCATCAAGTTCATGACCGACGGCATCCTGCTGGCTGAAATCGCCAGCGACCGTTGGCTGTCGTCCTACGACACCATCATCGTGGACGAGGCGCACGAGCGCAGCCTCAACATCGATTTCCTGCTGGGCTATCTCAAGCAATTGCTGAGCAAGCGCCCCGATCTGAAGCTGATCGTCACCTCGGCCACCATCGATACCGAGCGCTTCGCCCAGCACTTCAACAATGCGCCGGTGATCAGCGTGGAAGGGCGCACCTTTCCGGTGGAAGTGCGCTACCGCCCGTTGGAGGGCGAGGCCGGCGGCGATGACGACGACGGCAACGGGCGCGACGGCGAACGCACGGTCAACGATGCGATCGTGGCGGCCATCGATGAAATCACCCGCATCGACCCGCGTGGCGATGTGCTGATGTTCCTGCCGGGCGAGCGCGAGATCCGCGATGCGCATCATTCGCTGGAGCGGCGCAAATACCGCGACACCGAAGTGGTGCCGCTGTATGCGCGGTTGTCGGCGGCCGACCAGGACCGCGTCTTCAACCCCGGCCCGCGCCGGCGCCTGGTGCTGGCCACCAACGTGGCCGAGACCTCGTTGACGGTGCCGCGCATCCGCTACGTGGTGGACCCGGGGTTTGCGCGGGTCAAACGCTACAGCCCGCGCCAGAAGCTGGACCGCCTGCACATCGAGCCGATCTCGCAGGCCAGCGCCAACCAGCGCATGGGCCGCTGCGGACGCATCGCCGAGGGCATCTGCTACCGGCTGTATGCCGAAGCCGACTTTGCTGCGCGCCCGGCGTTCACCGACCCGGAGATCCGGCGTTCGTCGTTGTCGGGCGTGATCCTGCGCATGTTGCAGTTGGGGCTGGGGCGGATCGAAGACTTTCCGTTTCTGGAAGCGCCGGACGAACGTGCGGTGGCCGATGGCTGGCAGCAGTTGCTGGAACTGGGTGCGATCGATGCCGAACGCCGTCTGACCGCCATCGGCCGGCAGATGGCGCGCCTGCCGGTGGACGTCAAGCTGGCGCGCATGCTGGTGGCCGCGCAGCAGCATGGGTGCCTGCGCGAGATGATCATCATCGCCTCTTTCCTGGGCATCCAGGACCCGCGCGAGCGCCCGCCCGAAGCACGCGAGGCCGCCGACAACGCGCATGCGCTGTTTGCCGATGCGCGTTCGGAATTCGTCGGCATCCTGCGCCTGTGGGAAGCGTACCGGCAGGTGCACGAAGATCTCACCCAATCCAAGTTGCGCGACTGGTGCGGCCGGCATTTCCTCGGCTTCCTGCGCATGCGCGAGTGGCGCGAGCTGCATCGTCAATTGCGGCTGCTGTGCGAGGAGCTCGGCTGGAACGAAGAGCCGGCCACCGCGGTGCTGGCGCCGCTGCTGGCCGGTGCCAGTGCGCCGGCACGCGACGACGGCCACAACGCCAACCGGCCCACGCGCGGGCAACTGCATCGCGCCGCGCGCCTGGCGCGCGAAGGCAAGCCCGATCCCACCGCGCCGGCGCTGCAGCGTACGCCCGCGGCGGCAAGCCGGCAGGCCGACGCGGCCGAGGTGTCGGCACGCACCAGCGAGCGCGAACGCGCGGCCGCCTATCAATCGCTGCATCGCGCGCTGCTGGCCGGCCTGCCCACGCAGATCGGCCACCGCACCGAAAAGGGCGACTTTCTGGCGGCCCGGCAGCGGCGGTTCGTGCCGTTCCCCGGCTCGGCCCTGGCGCGCAAGCCGCCACCGTGGATCCTGGCGGCCACGCTGCTGGACACCCAAAAGGTCTGGGGCATGACCAACGCGGCGATCGAGCCGGACTGGGCCATCGCCGAACTGGGGCACCTGCTGGCGCGCAAGCACTTCGATGCGCATTGGTCGCGCGCCCAGGGGCAGGTGGTCGCTTCCGAACAGATCAGCCTGTTCGGCCTGGTACTGGCACCGAAGAAGCCGGTGCACTACGGCAAGATCGACCCGGCCGGCGCACACGAGTTGTTCGTGCGCCAGGGCCTGGTGACCGGCGAGATCAACACGCGCGCGGCCTTCGTCGCCGACAACCTCAAGGTGCTGGAGCAGGCACGCGAAGAAGAAGCAAAGCTGCGGCGTGCCGGCATCATGGCCGACGAAGGCTGGCAGGCGCGCTGGTATCTGGATCGCATCCCGGCCGAGCTGCATTCGGCCAGCGGGCTGGATGCGTGGTGGAAGACCCTGCCGCCGGACAAGCGCCGCAGCCTGCATTGGAGCTTGAACGACCTGCTGCCGGGCGAAGGCAGCGAGGCGGACCGCTTTCCGAAGTATTTCCCGCTTGGCGATGCGCGGCTGCCGTTGCACTACCGCTTCGAGCCGGGTGCCGTCGATGACGGTGTCACCCTGGAAGTGCCGCTGCACCTGCTCAACGCGCTGGACCCGGCGCGCCTGTCGTGGCTGGCACCGGGCTTTGTGGCCGACAAGGCGTCGGCGCTGATCCGCAGCCTGCCCAAGGCGTTGCGGCGCAATTTCGTGCCGGCGCCGGACTTCGGGCGTGCGTTCTACGAGGCCTACAGCCTGCCCTCGGCCGACGACATCCGCGGCGAGCTGGCGCGGTTTTTGTCCAAGGCCACCGGTGTGCAGGTGGCGGCGCTGGATTTCGATGAGGAGTCGCTTGACACGCATCTGCTGATGAACCTGCGCCTGCGCGACGACGACGGCAAGGTGCTCGCCGAATCGCGCGATCTGGACGGGTTGCGCGCGCGCTTCGGCGAGCGCGCCGGCCAGGCATTTGCCGCGCGGGCCGGGCGTGCGCTGGCCGCCGAAGGTCTGCGCGATTTCCCGGCCGCTGCGATCCCCGAGCAGGTGGCCGGCGAGGCCGGTGTGCCGGCCTATCCGGCGTTGGTGGATCAGGGCGACAACGCGGCACTACGCATCTTCGCCGACCGCAACGAGGCGGCGCGCGCGCATCCGCGCGGGGTGCGGCGTCTGCTGGAAATTGCGCTCGCCGACAAGATCAAGCAGGCGCGCAAGCAATTGCCGGTGTCGCCCAAGACCGGCTTGCTGTACGCGGCGATCGAATCGCAGGAGCGCCTGCGTGGCGATCTGGTCGATGCCGCGCTCAATGCGGTGCTGGCCGAGGGACTGGCTGCGATTCGCGACCCGGCTGCATTTGCGCAACGTCGCGACGATGCCACCAGGCGGCTGTTCGGCGAGGCGATGGCGCGGCTGACCCTGGCCGAAAGCATCCTGGGGGCGGTCGCCGAGCTCAAACCTCTGCTGGAAGCGCCGTTGATGGGCTGGGCACGCGGCAATCTGGACGACATGGAGCAGCAGTTGCGTGCGCTGGTGCATGCCGGGTTCTTGCGTGACACGCCGGCCGAGGCGTTGGCCAACTATCCGCGTTACCTCAGGGCGATGATCCTGCGTACCGAGCGGGCCAAGCGCGACCCGGCGCGCGACCAGGCGCGCATGCTCGAACTCAAGCCCTTCGTGGATGCGCTGGATGACGCGGCCGCGCGCGGCTTGCAGCAGCGCGAGGAATGGCAATCGCTGCGTTGGGATCTGGAAGAGCTGCGTGTGTCGGTATTTGCGCAGGAACTGGGCGCCAAGTCCGGCGTGTCTGCGAAGAAGTTGTCGCAGCGCGTCGCGGCGCTGCGGGGCTGAGCTGAGCGGCATTTGACGTGTGGCAGCGCGTTGCCTGTCGTCGGGTACACGCGCCGAACCAAGAGCGCACCACCAGCAGGCCGGCCGCTCCGATCGCATCGGGCGGCCGGCGCGGCGTGCAGTTCACACGCCGAAGAGTCGTGGCGTGGTGTCGGCGGCGGTCGGCGGCAATGGCTTATGCGCACACACAAGACACGCAGCAAACCTGCGCCGGCTGCCAACCCATCAAGCAACGGCCGCACCGACCCATGGCCGGTGCGGCCGTTGCTTGCCCGTTTCAGAACTTCACATGCAGGCTGGCCATGTAACGGCGCCCACTCCTGTAACGGCCGGCCAGGTGATCCTTGTCGCCCAGATACTGCAGATATTCTTCATCCAGCAGGTTTTGCGCATCCACCTGCAGCGACCAGTTGGGGCTGAAGGCATAGCCGATGCTTGCTCCCAATTCGGCATAGTCGTCCACGCTGGCCGGTGCCGCGCCGGCGACATAGCCGCCGGCCAGATAGCTGTCGCGCCAGTTGTAGGTCAGCCGCGCATTGAGCGGGCCTTTTTCGTAGTACGGGCTGAACGCCACGCTGTTGCGCGATTGGTAGGGCAGGGCATCGCCGGTGTTGTTTTCGCCGTTGGCGTAGGTGTAGTTGGCGGTCAGGCCGAAGCCACTGTCGCCGAACGGTTGCTGGAAGGAAATGTTGAAGCCCTTGACCTTGCCGTCGCCGGCATTGCGCGGCCGCTGGATGCTGTAGTCGCAATAGCCGTCGGCGGTACAGCCGTTGCTGCCGAGCAATTGCGCCCAGCTTTGCGGCGCGGTGTCGCGGAGCGCGTTGTACTGGCGCTCCACGCTGGCGCTGGTGTCGATGTAGTTGTCGATCTTCTTGTAGAACACCGACCAGGCCACCACCGATTGCTGCGCGAAGTAGTACTCGGCCGACAGGTTGAAATTCCACGATTCGTAGGGCGACAACTCCGCGTTGCCGCCGCTGCCGGTCAAGGTGGTGTCGTTGAGGAAGGTGTTGTTGACCATCTGGTTGTAGGGCGCCCAGGCGATCACCTTGGCGGCCGCAAAGCGGAACACCCAATCGTCGGCAGCGTCGTACGACAGCGTCAGCGAAGGCAGCAGAAAGTCTTCCTTGCGGGTGCGGGTCTGCCACAGGCTGTCGGCGTTGGCCAGCGAGGGCGTGCCGCTGTAGACGAAACCGCTGCCCTCGGTCTTGGAATCCACATAGCGCACACCCAGGTTGCCGCGCACACCGCCGCCGGAAAAATTCAGCTGCGCATAGGCTGCGTTGTTGGTCTGCTCCAGCGCCCAGCTGTTGTTGAGATAGCTGGCCGGATCCGGTGCGCTGTAATCGACCGGGCTGTTGCGGATCCAGTTCAGCACATTGTTGCGGCCCGCCTGCACATGCCGGCCATGATCGGGATAGAAATCCTGCAGATCGGTGAGCCCGATGGTGCCCACATCGGCCAGGGTGCCCGGAGTCACACCGCCGTAGACATTGAGCTCGAAGCGCTCTTCATGCTTGCCATGGCGCACGCCCAGCAGCAATTGGTTGAACACGCTGTCGAACTGCAGGTTGAGATCCAGCTGGCCGTAGGTGTCCTTGCTGTCAGTGGAGAAGATGCCGTTGTTGCCGAACCAACCGCCGGCCGAGCCCCAGTTGGCCGGGTTGCGCGCCGCTGCAGGGTCGTCGAAGCGGATGCCACGGCGGGTGTCCCAGCTGAAGCCACCGTTGTAGAACGGTTCGATGAAGTATTGCGACAGATCGGTGTTCTCCGATTTGCTCTGGCCCACCTGTCCGTTCAAGCTCCAGCCGTCGCCGCGGAACGCGCCGCGCAGGTCCAGGCCCTTGGTGGTGACTTCCGATTCGCGCACGTTGTTGTCGTAGATCACCGTGCCGCCGAGCGGATCGGCATTGGCGCTGGAGTGGCCGCTGGTCACCACGCCATTGCGCACGTCGCCCAGCTGGTCCACCGCCGCCACCGTGCCGGCGTTCCAGGTGAGAAAGCTGTACATCGACTGGTTGTAGTTGTCGAAATTCTCATTGATGTACAGGCCGCTCAGGTTGAACTCCAGCGCATCGCTGGGCTTGAGTTGCAGGTTGACCACGGCACTGTCGCGCTCACGGTCCTGCTGGAACCAGGCGGCATTGATCGAGTTGGGTACGTCCGCATCAGCCAGCACCGTACCTGCGGCATTGGCGAAGGTACTGGCTGGTGCGTAGCCGAAGACTTCCATGCCACGGCGGTCGACGCGCTCTTGGTAATGCTGCGCGGAGACCGCGATTCCGAAGGTGTCTGCAGCGTTCTTCCAGCTGTAAAGCAGCGCCGCGTTGGGTTTGCCCGTGCTGGCCTGGTCGCTGTAGCTGTAGCCGATGGAACCGGCGATCTCGTTGGCCTCCAGGTCCAGCGGCTGGCGCGTATGCATCAGGACCGTGCCGCCCAGGCTGCCTTCGGTCAGTCGCGCTTCGGAGGATTTGAGGATTTCCGCGCGGCCCAGGATTTGCGGTGCCAGCAAGGTGTAGTCGAAGCCGCGGCTGGGTTGTTCGCCGTACAGCCAGATCGCCTGTGCCACCGGGTGACCGTCCAGGAACGACAGGTTGAGGCTGGGATCGGTGCCGTCGATGCTCACGCGTTCGCCTTGCCCGAAGCGGCGATCCAGGGTGACGCCAGGAATCTGCGATAGCGCTTCGGCCACGTTGGTGCTCGGGAATTTGCCGATGTCCTCGGCAGTGATGGCCTCGGAAATGCCGGTGTTGTTGCGTTTTGTGTCGAGCGATTTTTCCAGGCTGGCACGGATGCCGACCACCTGGACCGCATCCAGGTCGGTGGCGTGCTGGCCATCGCTCTGCTGGGCATGCGCACTGAATGCCAACGACAACGCAATCGCACTGGACAGCAGGGTGGTGCTGTATTTCATGATGTCTCTCCTCATCACGCACAGGGATGGACGGCGGGCGGCTGCTCGCCGGATGCGGGGTGTTGCCACCGCGCGTTCTCAACAACGCGCGACAGATCGCCTACGACACGTCAGCGTGGTGCTGCAGGTACCAATTGGCCGCACCGAGCACGCCCAGTTGCCCGTGCTCGACCAGCTTGACCGGGATGCGTTCGAGCACCTCGCGCATGTTGCCCTTGGCCAGGAAGCGCGCACGGAACTGGCTGGTGGTCAGGAAGTGCCCGATCGTCGGCAGGATGCCGCCGGCCAGATAGATGCCGCCCGCGCCATAGGCCAGCGCCATGTCGCCGACGGCATGCCCGAGCAGCGCGCAGAACACCTGCAGGCATTCGCCGGCCAGCGCGTCGTCCTCGTGCAAGGCTGCCTGGGTGATGGCGGCAGGCAACTGATGACGCGGCGCGGTGCCATGGAGTTGGCAGACAGCGGTGTAGAGCCGGAGCAGACCGGGGCCGGACAGTACGTGCTCCAGCGGCAGGTAGTGCTGCCCGCGCAGCAGGATGCGCAGCAGCTGCAGTTCGTGGTCGTGGGTGCTGGCCAGCGCGACCTGGCCGGCTTCGGTGGCCAGCACCAGCGGTCTGGGTGTGGCATCGATCCACACCGCCGCGCCCAACCCGGTGCCGGGGCCGACCACCAGGATCGGGCCGGTGCTGCGGACATGCCGGGGCGTGGGGCCGCTCAGCTGCAGCACCGCACGCGGCTCCATGTGCGGCGCCGCGTATGCGACGGCTTCGAAATCGTTGACTAGGTGCACGCTGCGCAGCGCCAACGTGGTGCGCAGGCGCTTGGGCGACATGCTCCACGGCAGGTTGTTGCTGATGAAGGTGTCCTCGTCCAGCGCAACGCCGGCGCTGGCGATGACCACCGCCTCCACACGGCTCACCTGCGGCAGGAACTCGGCAAGGATGGCGTCGAGACTGGCGTATTCGGCGCAGCGATAGGTGCGGTAGTGCGTCAGCTCCACCGCGCCGTCGTCGGCCTGCATCACGTGGGCAAGCCGGACATGCGTGCCGCCGACATCGGCCGCGACGAAGCCGGTGGCAGCGGACACCGCGGGCGAGGAGGAAGCGTGAGCAGAACGGGAGGTCGCAGCCACATGCAGTCCTTTGATCCGTCCGATTGGCCAATGCCATCAGCGCGTCACGGCTGTTTAGGAGTTGGTGACAACGATGTCAATGGTCCAGTCGGGTTGGATCGATCTTGCTGGCGGGCTCAAGTGACAAATCGGGGCTTGGGCACGGTTCTGTGCGGACTTCGTTGCGCAAGTCGGTCAAGAGTGTCCACTTGGTCAACCGCAGCGGTGGCGGCCGTCGGCAGCAAGCCAAGCTGGCCGTCGCCATCGGTGCGCATGCAGCGGGTGCGGCGGCAGTTCGGCCGTTGCCGCGACAGCACCCAGGCAGGTGGAAGGGCGACCTGCGCAGTGACCGCTGCGACATCTCAACGCCGTTCGGGAGCCGCGTGCCTCAGACGCACACGCGGATCAGCGCCGCGCAGGGCTGTGCTTCGCTGGCGACACTTGCGGCAACGCTGTCTCCGCCAGGTTGGCGGTGCACGACATCAACGCGTAGCGGCACTGCTTTCCATGCCCGGCAAGGTGCTGCAGGCGGCGTTGTCGGTCGGCGGCGCCTGCTGCGGATACTGCTGTTTGCCGAGGATGTAGGTCTGGCTGGTGGCGACAAAGCCATCGGCATAGGTGGCTTCGACGAAGTACGCGCTCCAGCCGGTCTCGGGCACCTGCACCGGCACGGCGATCGTGTGGCCGCGCCCCGCAACGAGCGGACTGGCGTGATAGCGGATGCCACAGGCGTAGCGGAAGTCGCGTGCCTGCGGGTTGCTGGCCGTCCACAGTTGCAGCCGCGTCGGTCGCTCGGAAGAACGCAGGCGGATCTGCGGCGCGGCGCCCCTGCGCAAGGTATCGCTCAGCTGCGGAAGCGGGCGCTGTTGCTGCAGCCGCGTCACGAAGGGCACCAACGTGTCGACGACCGCGGCACGGATGCCGTTGTGCGCGCTGTTGGGCACCACACGCAAGGCCTTGCTGCCAGGCAGCGCCGCATAGAAGAACTGCGTATTGTCGGGCAGGAAAAAATCATCGCCGCTGGCATTGACGATGTATTTGGGCACCGACAGCCGCTTGCGGTACGGCGAGTGCAGGTAGCTCAGCGGGTCCTGCAGTTGCACCAGCTGCGCAAACGCCGGCGTCTGCAGCTGCGTGGTGATGCCTTGCCGGGCGTAGGCATTGAATGCAATCGGCCAGTTGCCCCCGTATGTCCGGTACATGTGGTCCAGCACCGCCGGCATGTTGAGGATGTCGATCACGAACGGCACCACGGCTTCGACGCGCGGGTCGGCGATCGTGGCATGCCAGCTGGCCCAGCCGCGCTTGGACGCACCGGCAAGGATGAAGCGGTGGATCTTCAGTGGCGCCAGCTCACGCTCGGCCAGGCTCATGGTGCGTGCGATCGCCGCGGCCATGGGCACATGCAGCGGCATGGTCTTGCGTTGCTGTGGCGCCTTGAGAAACAGCGACCAGGTGTAGGCAACGCTGTCGTCCTCGCGCCGTGGCGCGGCGTCGCCCTGATAGCGCAAGGCCTGGTTGGGAATGTCGCTCAATGCGATGACCACGGTGCGGCTGCGTTGCGCCAGCGCAGCCAGCGCCTCCGGCGGCAACTCGCTGGCCGGCTGCGCCGCGCCGCCGTCTGCCGGGTGACGCGTGCCGTTGGTGGAGATCAGCACCGCGCGGGTCGGCAAGGCATCGGACGGCACATAGATCGCCACATCGTGCTGCCAGATGGCCGGCGTGACACGCGCCTCAGGCGACCAGGTCTGCGAGGTGAGCAGGTAGTTGCGCCGTTCCACGCCAGCAACGCGGCTGGTGCCCACCCGCGTGTAGACCAGCGGCTGCTGTTCCACCGCGTCGTGATAGCAGACCAGGGCCTGATCAAACCCGACCTCCGGCGAGGTGGCGCATCGCTCGGCCGCGGTAGAGGCCAACGCCGGGCAGGAGAGCAGGGCCAGCAGGGCAAGACCGCAACGTGTCATCAAGCGCATCGGTGTCCTCCGGAAGCGGTGCAACGCGCCAGCGCAGTCATAGGCAGGTCGAGCGGAAAGCACATGGCGCGCCGGGCCGTAATGGCAAGTCTTGCACGTTACGGACGTCCGGGTCGCGGTGCCAAGGCCGCCAGCGGGTTGGGACGAAGCCCATGCTGCCATTGCACGGCAGGACTCGCCCATGCCGCGCAGTTACCAGTGCTTACTTGATTCGCCGTACCTTGGCCGGGGTGTTGTAGCCCTCGATCTGCAGATACCAGACGCCGACCAGGCCGGGCTTGATCCTGACCTTGGGTGCGTCCTTGCGCACGCCGGACAGGCTGGCGGCATCGGTCTGTTCCCAGTCCTGACCATTGGCCAGCGTGTAGACGCGGCCCTTGGAGAAGCCCTTGAACTCGCCGACGATGCTGCTTTCGATCGGCTCCTTGCTGCCGAAATCGAAGAAGCCGCGATTCTTGACGATGACTTCCTGGCGGCCGGCCTCCTTGGCCTGCTCGACCACCACGGCCGCTTCCTTGGCCACCTTGCCCTGCAGCCAGTCGTTGAGCGCGGCCAGTTCGCTGGCGTCGAGCTTGTCCAGGCCGGCGGCCTTGAACTGCTCGGCGCTCATCTGCGACTGCAGATCGCCCTGGACGGCACGCTGCGCCAGGGCCGGGGTGGCAGACAACGCAAGGGTCAGGCAGACCAGCAGGGGAATGCGGCGCGCGAGCGACATGGAAGCCATCCAGGAGGAAAGAGGTGGCTAGTGTAGACGCTGTTCTGCGCCGGCCACCGCAGATCAGTCCGTGCCGCCTGCGGTGGCGGGTTGTGCGCGCGCGGGGCGGGCGGGCCGGCGATAGACGAAGTCCGGCGCTGGCGCGGCGGCTTCGCGTTCGGCGGTGGCACGCACCTGCGCGTGGGTGGGCGAGCGTTCGCACACCGGGTCCAGCGTGGCGGCATTGCCGCTGAGCGCCAGCGCCTGGCAACGGCAGCCGCCCCAGTCGATCTCGCGCTTGGGACAGCCCTGGCAGACCTCGGGCATCCACGCGGTGCCACGGAAGCGCACGAACGCCTCGCCGTTGTTCCAGATATCGGCCAGCGAGCGCTCGCGCAGATTGTCGAAGCGCATGCCGTCGATGGTCTCGGCGGCATGGCAGGGCAGCACGTCCCCGCGGGGGGAGATGTTGACGAAGCGTTGGCCCCAGCCGCCCATGCAGGGTTTGGGCTGGCGCGCGTAGTAGTCGGGGGTGACGAAGTCGATCGCCAGGCGGTCGCCGAGTTCGCGGCGTGCGGTTTCCACTGCCTCGATGGTGGCCATCAACTGCTCGCGGCTGGGCATCAGCGCCGCGCGATTGCGCAGGCCCCAGCCGTAGTACTGGGTATGGGCAACTTCGATACGCTCGGCCTGCCATTCCAGCGCGAGCGCGATCATGCCGGGCACGCGCTCGGCGTTATGCCGGTGCAGCACCGCGTTGAGGGTCAGCGGCAGGCCGCGCGCACGCACGGCGCTGGCGAACTCGCGCTTCTTTGCCAGGCTGTTGCAATAGCCGGCGATGCGGTCGGCGCCGGCCGGGTCGACGTCCTGCACGCTCAGTTGCACGTGCTCCAGCCCGGCGGCCTGCAGCTGGTCCAGCATCGGCTCGCCGCCCGCCACGCCGGAGGTGATCAGGTTGCTGTACATCCCGAGCGCGCGCGCATGCGCCACCAGTTCGGGCAGGTCCTTACGCAGCATCGGCTCGCCACCGGAAAAATGCGCCTGCAGTACGCCCATGTCGGCGGCCTGCTGCAGCAGCGAGCGCCAGCCGGCGGTGTCCATCTCCTCGCGCAGTGCGGCCAGTGCAATCGGGTTGGAGCAATACGGGCACGCCAGCGGGCAGCGATGGGTCAGCTCCAGCAGCACCGACAGCGGCGGCGGTGCACTGTTCATGGCCGCAGCAGACGCTTTTGATGCAAGGTGGTCGTCAGTTCGATCACATCGGCTTCGATCTCGGTGGCGTCGGCGTCGAACTCGGCGGCCAGTTCCACCGCAATCTGCGCCAGCGACCGGACGCCATCGAAGCGCTGCGCCACCACCAGGGCGATGTCGTCCAGCTCGACCACGCGTTCGGGGGCGAGCAGCACCCATTGGTCGCGTGCGCGGTCATGCTGCAGACGTACGCCTGCGCGCAGGGCCGGCTGGCTGTCGCGCGTGATGCTGCTCACGCGGCGGCCCGGGTGGCGTCGCGCGCCGGCACGAAGGCGTCCGGCCACACGATGCCGGGCGCAACATAGGCCACGTGCAAGGCATCCAGCTGCGCCCAGAGCACCGAGCACTTGAAATGCAGCGCGTCCTTGACCAGTTGTTGTTTCTCGATGGTGTCGGCGTGCTGCTTGACGTAGTCCAGCGCGAAATCCGAATCGCGCGGCGCTTCGGTCAGGCGATGCTCGAAGTAGGCCAGCGCCTCGGCCGAGACGAAGTCGTAATGCTTGAGCATGCCGGCCACGCGCTGGCCGATGATGTTGGGCGCGAACAATTCCGTCAGGGACGATGCGATGGCCTCGAGCAGGCTCTTTTCGCGCACGAAGTGCAGATACGCCTGCACCGCAAAGCGGGTGCCGGGCAACAGCGCACGCCCCGATTCCACCAGCTGGCGGTCCAGGCCGAGGGCGTCGGTCAGATGCAGCCAGCGGGCGATGCCGCCATCGGCCGCGCTATTGCCGTCGTGATCGAGGATGCGCTGGCGCCAGATGCGCCGCAGCGCCGGGTCTTCCATGCGCGCCAGGATCGCAGCGTCCTTCAATGGAATGCAGCGTTGGTACTCGAAGCGGTTCAAGGCCCACGCCTGCACCTGGCCGCGATCGAGCTTGCCGTCGTGCAGCAGCGCGTGGAAGGGGTGCTGGTCGTGATACAGGCGTGCTCCGATGGCACGCAGGTCTGCTTCCAGCTGGTCGGGGGTGAGCAGGGCGGTCACAGCGTGATCTCCAGGCCGTCGTGGGCGACATCCCAGCCGCTGGCACGCGCGCTGGCGTACTCCGGGGAGTGAATATCGAGCACGGGATTGGTGGTGTTGATATGGATGAAGATCTTGCGCGCCACGTTCAGCGCTTCGAACGCGGCGATGGTGCCCGCGGGTCCGTCGATGCTGAGATGGCCCATGCGCTGGCCGGTCTTCTGGCTGACGCCCAGCTGCACCATTTCATCGTCGCGCCACAGCGTGCCGTCGAAGAACACCAGTTCGGCGCCTTGCAGGCGCGCGCGCAGTGCATCGGTCATGGCGGCGCAGCCGGGAATGTAGTGCACCCGGTGCCGGCCGTCGTCGATGGTGAGCCCGAGGGTTTCTTCGTTGGAGCCGGCCAGGTCGCCTTCACTGCGCGATTCCATGAACAACGGCACCTTGCCCGGCACCGAGAACGGTGTGAGCTGCAGGCCGAGCAGCGGTAGGGGTGTATCGAGCGCGAAGGGCGTGCGCGTGACGTAGTGCGGGTTGACTGCGTCGAAAATCGGATTCTGTGCCAGCAGGTCGAGCACGCGGCTGCTGGCATGCAACGAGAATGGTTGGCTCTCTCGCATCGACAGTAGCCCGGCGATGTGGTCGATTTCGCCACTGGTCAGCAGCACTGCCTTGATCGGCGAGTGACGCAGCCCCTGCTGTGGCCATAGCGCGGGCGTGGCAAGGATCTGCTGGCGGAAATCAGGAGAGGCATTGATCAATACCCAGCGCTGACCATCTGCACTGACGGCGATGCTGGCCTGGGTACGACGTTGGGCACCGTCTGCTTGTTGCCACGCCCGCTGGCTGGCGGGTGTGTGGCAATTCCACTGCGGGTGCCCACCGCCGGCCGCCGATCCCAGAACAATGATGCGCATGGAGAGCTGTTACCTAATCTGCCGGCAATTGCCGGACATGCATCAAGAAGGAAGGGCGGCAGGTGTGTGTGAAACGGGCCGGATCAAAACTCGCCGGAGACGTAGCAGTTGATTTCGGCGCCACAGTTGACTTCACGAACGACAGGCTTCTTCCAGGTCTTCATCGGCTACCTCGCAGTTGGGTGAGTGACGTCGCCGCTGCGCACGGCAGCGACGACGTGCAGGGAGCATAGGCAGCCGGTTTGGGCGAGTTGTAAAGAGCACGTAAAAAGCGGCGGATGCGGCGCAGATGGACCGTGATGGCGCCTGACGCATTGCGCTGAGCGGTTGCGAATCAAGACGTTGGCGCGTGAACCGACCATAAGCACGGCGGTCGTGCGGCAGCGCACGGGCACCGAAATTTCGCGTTGTGGAGAAGGTGACGCGCACGTTACCGTAGCCGTCAGCCCCTTGTTGTTGCCGCCACCGTGTCCACCGTTGTGACCAGTTCCTCATTCGAACGCCTGCGGGCAGTGCTGCAGCGCCCGGCTGTCGCCTCGATCGCACCCGCCCTGCGGGACGCGCTTGCGCAGGCCTGGCAGGACATGCCGCCCGCGCCAGCCGACAGCGTGCCGTGGTCGCTGCTCGGCGACACGCTGGATGCGCTGGCCCTGCTGGCGGCCGACGAGGCCACCCTGATTGCGGCGCTGCTGTTCGACCTGCCGGCGTTGCGCGGCACCGTTGCCGCCCTGCCGTGGCAACCGGCGGAGCGGCGCGTGGCGGTGGAGGGCCTGCTCGATGGCCTGGATGCGGCCGACCAGGTTTGGGCGCTGCACGCCGGGCGCGAGGCCGGGCGCAACAGCGAGGGCCTGCGCCGCTTGTTGCTGTCGATCATCCACGACCTGCGGGTCGTGCCGATCCTGCTGGCACGGCAGTTGGCGCGCATGCGCGTGGCCGACCGCCTCAACGAGGAACAGCGTCGCGCGCTGGCCCAGCTCACCCGCGACATCCATGCCCCGCTGGCGAACCGGCTGGGCATCTGGCAGGTGAAGTGGGAACTGGAAGATCTGGCGTTCCGTCACCTGGAGCCGGAGACCTACCGCCGCATTGCCCGCGAAGTGGATGAAACCCGCGTTGCACGCGAGCGCTATATCGAAGCGGTCAAGCGCAGCCTGTCCAGCGCGTTGGCCGGGCAGGGGCTGCGGGCCGAGGTGAGCGGGCGGCCGAAGCACATCTACAGCATCTGGCGGAAGATGCAGAAAAAGCGGTTGTCCTTCGACCAGTTGTACGACGTGCGCGCAGTGCGCGTGATGGTGGACGACGTGGCGGCCTGCTACGCGGCGTTGGGTGCGGTGCATTCGCTGTGGGCACCGGTGCCCAGCGAGTTCGACGATTACATCGCGCGGCCCAAGGCCAACGACTACCGCTCGCTGCACACCGCCGTGGTCGGCCCGGAAGGGCGCACCATCGAAATCCAGATCCGTACCTTCGATATGCATGCCCAGGCCGAACTTGGCGTGGCCGCGCACTGGAAATACAAGGAAGGCGGCAAGGGCGCCGAAAAGGCCTTCGACCGCAAGATCCTGTGGATGCGCCAGTTGCTGGAGCAGGTGCAGGAAGGCGAGCACGGCGAGCTGGCCGGCGCGCTGGATGCCGAGCTGATCGAAGACCGCGTGTACGCGCTGACCCCCAAGGGCGAGGTGATCGATCTGCCACAGGGCGCCACGCCGCTGGATTTTGCGTATCACGTGCACACCATGGTGGGGCATCGCTGCCGCGGCGCGCGCGTCAACGACCGCATCGTGCCGCTGACGTATCGGCTGCGCAGCGGCGACCGCGTGGAGATCATGACCGCCAAGGAAGCCGACCCGCGCCGCGACTGGCTGCTGGCGTCCAACGGCTTTCTGGCCAGCGGGCGGTCGCGCGACAAGGTGCGTGCGTGGTTCCACAAGCTCGACCGCGCGCGCAACGTGCAGGCCGGCAAGGACCTGCTCGATCGCGAGCTCAAGCGGCTGGGCCTGCAGCATGCCGATCTGGGCGTGGCCGCACGCAAATTCCACGCCGAGAACATCGACGAGCTGTATATCCAGGTGGCGCTAGGCGATACCGGCCCGAACCAGGTCAGCCGCGCGTTGCTGGAAGCCGAGCGCGCCGCGTCGCAACCGGCGGTGCCGGCGCCGCCACGCCCGACTGCGCGTCGCGATGGATTGGGCAAGTCCAAATTCACCGTGCAGGGCGTGGGCAACCTGCTGGTGCAGCTGGCGCGATGCTGCCAGCCGGTGGCCGGCGAACCCATTGCCGGCTACCTCACCCGCGGGCGCGGCATCACCGTGCACCGCACCGATTGCGCAGCATTGGCGCGGCTGGCCGCCGCCCACCCGCAGCGCGTGTTGCCGGTGGAGTGGGGCAAGGCCGGCAGCGGCTACGAGGTGGATGTGCAGGTGCGTGCGGTGGACCGGCGCTGGCTGCTCAAGGACATCACCAACCTGATCGCGCAGGAAGACGCCCACGTGCTGGAGATCAACAGCGACAACGTGCGCGACACCGGCAGGGCGCAATTGCGGCTGCGGCTCAAGGTCAGCGACTACGACCAGCTGTCGGCCCTGCTCGGCAAACTGGACGCCTTGCCCGGCGTCAACGAGGTCCGGCGCCTGGGCTGAGGCTGGGTAACAAGGCGGTAGCGTTCGCTTGACGGGCGCCGCACAGACGAGCAGCGTCATCGTCACAGCGCATGCCGTGGCATCCATCGATGGTCAGCAAGCGGACGATGGAGGTCATGCGGTGCAAGTCGCTGCGCCGCCATGCTATCCGTGTCGCGACCGTTTATCCGTGGATCTGCAAAGCCCATCAGCCGATCAGCCATGTTTGCCTGACGATTCCCGATTCCCGATTCCCGATTCCCGATTCCCGATTCCCGATTCCCGAATCCCGAATCCCGAATCCCGAAACGCACATCGTCTTCGCAGCAGGCAGCTACCATAGTCGGGTGAACGCGTCCCTGTCAGGTCGCGCCAAGGATGGACGCCACCGCATGTTTCCGCTGCCGCGCTGGGCCAGGTCGCCCCGCCTCTGGGCGCCGTTGCGCAGCCGCGCGCTGTGGCGCGTGGTGTTGGCGCTGTCCGCCTGCCTGCTCCTCAGCGTCATCGTGCTGCGCAAGCCGCTTGCCGACTGGCTGTGGCCGGATACGCGCATCCAGCAGCTGCTGCAACGCGGCGATGCGGCCTTGCTGCGCGGCCGGCTCAGCGCAGCCGACGGCACCGGGGCGCGCGAATTGTTCAACGCTGCGCTCGCGCTGGACAGCGATCGCACCGAGGCGCGGACCGGCTTGGCGCGTACCGGTGCCGCCGCCGTGGTGCAGGCGCGTGCGGCCATCGCGGCCGGCGATGCGCCCGGTGCGCAGCGCGCGCTGACACTGGCAGGTGCGCTGGAGGTGCCGCAGGCGCAGACCGCCCCGGCTGCGCTGCGCCTGCGCGACCTGCAGGCGCGCCGTGCCGGACTCGATGCCTTGCTCGCACAGGCGGTGGTCGCCCAGCAACAGGGGCGCCTGGATGGAACCCCCGACAGCGCGCTGCCGCTTTACCAGCGCATCCTGACCCTGGCCCCGGACCGCACCGACGCGCTGGAAGGACGCGAAGATGCCCTGGCCGATCTGCTGGCGCAGGCGCGCCATGCGCTGGCACGCGACGCACTTGCCGATGCCGCCGCCCTGCTGGCCGCTGCCAAGCGCTACGATGCCGGGCATGCCGACCTGCCGCTGACCGAGGGGCACTATCACCGTCTGCTCGAGCAGCGCCGTCAACGTGCACAGACATTGCTGCGCCGCGGCCGGTTGGCCCCGGCAGCGCGCGATTTTGCCGCGGTGCTGGTCGCCGAGCCGGCAGATGCCGGGGCGCAGCGCGGGCTCGAACGGGTGGCCGGCGAATACGCCGCACAGGCGGGTCGCCAGGCTGCGGATTTCCATTTCGATGAAGCCATGCAGTCGCTGCAACAGGCGCAGGCCCTGGTGCCGGGCGCTGCATCGATCGCGCAGGCCGAGCAGGCGATCGCGCGTGCGCGCGATGCGCAACGCGGCCCGCAGACCGGTCTGTCGCGCGCAGTGCGCGAGCGCCGCCTGCGCGTGTTGCTGCAACGCGTGGCCGACGCCGAAGCACGCCAGCAGTGGATGACGCCGCCCGGGGCCAGTGCATACGATGCCGTGCGCGCCGCACAGGCGCTGGCGCCGCGCGACCCACGCGTGGTGCAGGCGGCCGCGCGGGTGGTGCCTGCCAGTCAACGCTGTTTCGAAGACGAACTGCGCAACAACCGCCTGCGCGCGGCGCGCGGATGTCTGGATGCCTGGCAGGCGCTGACGCCCAACGGCGATGCGCTGGCCGGCGCACGTCGGCGCCTGGCGCAACGCTGGGTTGCGGTCGGCAGCGAGCGGCTGGGGCAGGAGGATGCAGCGTTCGCCCGACGTGCCCAGGATCAGGCGCATCAGCTGGATCCAGGCTTGCCGGAACTGGCCGAGTTCACGCGACGGGTGCGGGCGGTGGCCGAGCAGCGCTGAGGCTTGCACCGGTGGGGAGTGAGTGAAGGTCGGACGCAGAGCCCCGGCCGGCCAGGCGACACGTGCGATACCGCCCGGTCAAGGCGCGATGAACAACGCGCGCACGGTGTCGCGTGCGGCCTCCAGCGAGAAATGCCGGGCCACGTTGCGCAGGCCGTTGTCCGCCAGGCGCTGCCATAACGCCGCATCCTGATACAGCCGCACGATGGCGCTGGCGAACGCGTCGGCGTCGTCGGCCACGCAGACATCTTCGCCGTCGCGCAGGTGCATGCCTTCCACTGCACAGGTGGTGCCGACCACCGGTTGGCCGTGCGCCATGCTCAGGTTGATCTTGCCCTTGACGCCGGCGCCAAAGCGCAGCGGTGCCACCGACAGGCGCGCGCTGTCCATGAACGGCACCAGGTCCGGCACATGCCCGTGCAACTGCACGCCTGGGCATTCGTCGGCCAGCAGCTTGAGCGCTTCGGGCAGGTCGGCGCCGATGCAATGAAAGACCACGCCGGGCAGTTGCGCGCGGACCTGCGGGAAGATGGCGCTGATGAACCACTGCACCGCGTCCACGTTCGGCGCGTGACGGAACCCTCCGACGAACACCAGGTCGCGGCGTTGTTCGAAACCGTGGCCGCTGCCGACGACATCATGCAGGTTGGACAGCAGGGCGGTGCGGATCTGCGGTGCGTCTGCGCGCAGCTGCGCCTGTTCGGCGGCCGACACCAGCAACGTGACATCGGTGGCAGCCATGATCTCCAGTTCGCGCACCCGGGTGCGCTCTGCGCTGCGCAGCAGGTTGGCATCGCCGGCAAGCTCGGCACCGCGGCGTTCGCGCAGGTAATGCAGGTCGACGGTATCGAACAGGGTGCGTGCCTGTGGCGCGTATTGCTTGAGCAACGGCAGGCAGGCATGCGCCACGTGATGACGCACCAGCAGCACCACCGCAAAGCGCGACCCATGCGTGCGCAACCAGCTGCCGATGCCCTCCAGGAACGGCGCGTACCAGACCTCCACGCCCAACTGCTGCAGCGCCTGGGTGTGGCGTCCGGCATGTTCGCGGCGGGTCGGCACAAACACCACGTGCGCGCCTTCCTCGCAGAGCAGACGGATCAGGTTGAACTGCCGCAACGAGCCGGAGTCGCGGTCCGGCTGCGGCACGCATTCGTCCAGGATCAGTACCTGGCGCTGCCCGCGATGCAGCTGCGCGGGGCCGGGCACGCGGCCGACCGGCAATTGCCGGGTCAGCACCTGCTGCCATTTGTCCGCAAAGACCGCCTGATTGCGGACCTGGTAGGCCTTGACCCCGGTACGGGTGTCGGTGCCGTTGCTGGTGCCTTCGTCATGCACCACCACGCTGGCCGGCTGCACCAGCACCTGATGCCCGGCGGCGCGTACGGCGAAAGCCAGGTCGGTGTCTTCGTAGTAGGCCGGCATGTAGCGGCGATCCAGCCCGCCCAGTGTCTGCAACAGCGCCCGTGGCAGGGCAATCGCCGCACCCGAGCAGTAGTCCATCGCGCGCACATAGGCGTAGCGCGGGTCCTCGGCCGATTCGAAGCGGCCATAGCTCCAGGCGCTGCCATCGGCGAACACCACGCCACCAGATTCCTGCAGGCGTCCGTCCGGGTAAACGAGCTGCGCGCCGACCAGCCCGGCAGCCGGGTGCTGGTCGAACGTGGCGATCAGCCGGTCCAGCCAGCCGGGCTGCGGGATGGTGTCGTTGTTGAGCAACACCACGTAATCGCCGCGCGCAAGTTCAATGCCATCGTTGCAGGCTGCAATGAAACCGCCGTTGCTGGCGCGCAGGTGATAGTGCAAGCCCTCGATCTGCGGCAGCTGCACCGCGGTGACATCGCTGCTGCCATCGTCCACCACGATGATCTCGATGGCGAGCCGTGGCGGGTGCGCGGCAAGCGCGCGCAGGCAGGCCAGCGTATGGGCGATGTGGTTGTACACCGGAATCACCACCGTCACCCGTGGTGCGGCGCTGTGCGGTACCGCAAATACGTCGAACGGCGTGGCATCGGGCAACCAGAGCGGGGTGCCGAGCGCGACCGGCGGCGCCTGCGTGTGCACGCGAATGCGCTGCCAGGTGGCGCGCCACCCGCGGGTGCGCATGCTCGCCACGCTGCGGTGGATCAGGCCAAGCACGCGATTGAACAGGTAGCGCGCATCGGCCAGGGACATCGACATTCCGTTGGAACTCCAGCGTAGAGACGGGTGACACAGGGCGAGCCGTCGCCGGATGGGGCAAGGCGGGCCTGAGCGCGCAGTGTACCGAGCGGGCCATGCCGCGCCGAGCATCGCCGGACCACAGCGCAAGGCGTGTCGGCGTTTGTTAGCCGCGCTTAAGTCGCCAGGCCCGGTGAACCGCAACCATGACACCGCTGCGCTAGACTCGCCGGACTCTACATTCTCGCATTCCCGTGCCCCGACGCTACGACCACGACGATTCCGACGATTTCCAGGACGACACCGACGAGCAAGGCTCCCGCTGGCAGCGCAGACTGATTGTCTGGGGCTTTGCCGGCATCGCGCTGGCGCTCGGTTTCCTGATTCCCTACACGGTGTATCTGAACAAGCAGGTCAGCCAACGGTTCGGCGAACTGCGCTGGCAGATTCCGACCCGCGTCTATGGGCGGCCGTTGGTGCTGGCGCCCGGCAATGCGCTGGATGCGGCCACCTTGAAGACCGAGCTGGATGCGGCGTCCTACCGCGACGACGGCCAGGCCAAGCTGGCTGGCACCTATCAGCAGGACGGCAGCCGCTTCACCATTGCCAGCCGCGGCTATATCGACGTGGACGGACGTGTGGCCGCGCGGCGTGTCGAGGTGGCGCTGTCCGGTGGCCGCGTGGCCAGCCTGCGCGATGCTGGCGACCGCAAGGCGCTCAAGAGCGCACGTCTGGACCCGGCACGCATCGCCACGCTGTACGGACAGAAGCAGGAAGAGCGCCGCCTGGTGCGCATGGAGGAAGTGCCGGAGTTGCTGGTGACCGGCTTGCAGGCGGTGGAAGACCGCGACTTCAACAGCCATCACGGCATCGATCTCAGCGGCATGGTGCGTGCGGCCTGGATCATGCTGCGCTCCGGCGGCCAGGTGCGGCAGGGCGCGAGCACCCTGACCCAGCAGTTGGCCCGCAGCGGCCTGCTCGGCATCGGCAAGGAGCAGACGCTCACCCGCAAGTTCAACGAGATCCTGTACGCGGTGATCATGGAGGCGCGCTACGACAAGCGCACCATCCTGGAGGCCTATCTCAATCAGGTCTACCTGGGCCAGCGTGGCGGGCAGGCCATCCACGGGGTGTCGTCGGGCGCGGAGCTGTGGTTCGGTCGTGAGTTGAATTCGATGACCACCGAGCAGATCGCCCTGCTGATCGGGCTGGTCAAGGGGCCGTCGTATTACGACCCGCGCCGCAACCCGGAACGCGCGCTGGACCGGCGTAATTTCGTACTGGGCAAGCTGCACGAAAACAGCCTGATCAACGATGCCGAGTACAAGCGCGCGCTGGCCGCACCGTTGGGCGTGCCGCAGGAACCGGGCCTGGTCGCGGCCAACCGCTTCCCGGCCTATGTGGATCTGGTGCGCCGCCAGTTGGCGCACGACTACCCGGAAGGCGTGCTGCAGGGCGCCGGCATGAGCGTGCTCACCGGCATGTCGCCGTCTGCGCAGGCGTATGCCGAAGGCGCGGTGACCGGCACCATCAAGCGCCTGGACAACAAGAAGCGCCCGCCCTTGCAGGCCGGCTTGGTGCTGACCGATGTGCACAACGGTGACGTGCTGGCGGTGGTCGGCAGTCGCGACGTGGCCAAGCCGGGGTTCAATCGCGCGGTGGAAGCGCAGCGTCAGGTCGGCTCGCTGCTCAAGCCGTTCGTCTACCTGCTGGCCCTGGCCTCGCCGGACCGCTGGGCGCTCTCCAGCTGGGTCGACGACTCGCCGGTGACCGTGCAGCTCAGCCGCGGCAAGACCTGGTCGCCGGGCAATTCCGACAACCGCAGCCACGGCACGGTACGGCTGATCGATGCGCTGGCGCATTCCTACAACCAGGCCACGGTGCGGGTGGGCATGCAGGTCGGTGCCGACCGCATCGCCCAGCTGATCCAGGTGCTGGCCGGGATCAAGGCCGACCCCAATCCGTCGCTGATCCTGGGCGCCACCGACCAGAGCCCGTACGGCATGGCGCAGCTGTACCAGTTCCTGGCTGCGGGCGGCGAGATCCAGCCGCTGCATGCGGTGCGTGGCGTGCTCGACCCGCAGGGCAAGCTGCTCAAGCGCTACGACAAGACCCCGGCACCGGCACAGGAAGGCGATTCGGTGGCGGCCAACCTGATCAGCATCGCGCTGCAGCAGGTGGTCAGCGGCGGCACCGCGCGTCAGTTGCTGAGCGACGGGCTGGGGCGGCTGTCGCCGGCCGGCAAGACCGGCACCTCCAACGATGGTCGCGACAGCTGGTATGCCGGCTACACCGGCGATCATCTGGCGGTGATCTGGATGGGCAACGACCAGAACGAGCAGACCGGCCTGTACGGCGCCACCGGTGCGATGCGGGTGTGGTCGAGCATCTTCGCGCGCCTGCCCAGCGCGCCGCTCAAGGTCAGCGGCAAGGGGCTGGACTGGCAGCCGGTCGATGCCGCCGGGACCGGCGTGACCGACGCCGGTTGCCCCGGCGCGCGGCAGTTCCCGTTCGTGGTCGGCTTCACGCCCGCGTATGCTCCCTGCGCCGGCAATGCGCCGTCGATCGAGGGCGTTCCCGGCGAGGCCACCGCGCCCGCCGAGCAATCCAGCGGTGGCGGCTGGCGCCGCTTCTTCGGTCTGGAGAAGAAGCCCGAAGAACCCGCCCCCGCACCTGCCACGGCCCCACCCGCGCATTGACTGGAGTGACCCCATGATCCGAATCCACCGCTTGCTTGCCCTGGTTGGCGTGTTGACTGCAGTCACCGCGTGCGTCAGCGCACCGCCTCCACCGCCGCCGGCTCCGGTGGACCCGACCACCCCGACCCAACGGCTGTTGCTGATCGAACGCGAAGCCGGCGTGGACGACACCGAGCTGTCGGTGCAGCCGCTGCGCGACCCGCAGGTGGACGATCTGCGCGAGACCGCCAAGAGCAAGCGCCAGGCTGGCGATCTGCCCGGCGCGGCAGCCGCGCTGGATCAAGCGCTGGGACTGGTGTCCGGCGACCCGGCGATCCTGCAGGAGCGCGCGGAAGTGTCCGTGCTGCAGGCCGACTGGCCGGCCGCCGAGCGCTTCGCCAAGCAGGCGATCGAGCTTGGCTCCAAGACCGGCCCACTGTGCCGTCGCCATTGGGCGACCATCGAGCAGTCGCGGCTGGCACGGGGCGAAAAGGAAAATGCAGCTTCTGCCAAGGCGCAGATCGCCGGCTGCACCGTGCCGGGCGTGAAGCGGTACTGAGTGCGCACGGCAGCGGTCGTGCTGCCAGCAGCGCGACCGGCTCGGTCGGCTGCCTCCTGTGGGCGGGCAGCGTCGCTTCGTGAGCCAGCCCGCGCAGCACAACGCAAGACGAGCGCCCTCGGCCTCTTTGGTCCTGGGTCTGACGTGCCTGGATGGGGCGGGGCATCTGTAGCAACGAAGGTGCAACAGCCTGCCGGACCAAGCGGATGACGCAAGCGCCATCGCGCAGCACGGCATCGAAAGGCGCCTGAACCTTGTCGGCAGTCATCGACCGCTGTCGCTGGCATGGCGCAATCGTGAAATCGATGCGCCCCGCGTCCACCGCAGTCTCCTCGCTGCGATGACGTGTTTGCCGGCTGCTGCAAGCCTGACCCAGGCAGCATCACTGCGCACGCGCTAGGCTGTCGTGCTTCCTGTCCGCTCTTCGTTCGGTCCCATGTCCCAACTTGTCACTGCCAGCATCGAGGCCCTGAGCGAGGGCGGGGCGCTGGCGCGTCAGCTCGATGCGTTTGCGCCGCGCACTGCGCAGTTGCGCCTGACCGGCGCCATTGCCGAGGCCTTCGAGCAGCGCGATGTATTGCTGGCCGAGGCCGGCACCGGCACCGGCAAGACGTACGCTTATCTGGTGCCTGCGCTGCTGTCCGGGCTCAAGACCATCGTCTCCACCGGTACGCGTGCGTTGCAGGATCAGCTGTTCCATCGCGATCTGCCGCGCGTGCGTGCCGCACTGGGTGTCGGGCTGCGCAGCGCATTGTTGAAGGGCCGCGCCAATTATCTGTGCAAGTACCGCACCCAGCAGGCGCGTGGCGAGCCGCGCTTTGCCACGCCCGAGCAGGTGTCGCAGTTCCAGCGCATCGTGGCCTGGAGCGGGCGCACCCAGTACGGCGACATGGCCGAGCTCGAAGCCTTGCCGGACGACTCGCCGCTGCTGCCGATGGTGACCTCCACCGTCGACAACTGCCTGGGCACCGAATGCCCGTTCTACAGCGAGTGCTTCGTGGTGCAGGCACGTCAGCGCGCGCAGGCGGCCGATCTGGTGGTGGTCAACCACCATCTGCTGCTGGCCGATCTGGCGCTCAAACAGGAAGGTTTCGGCGAAATCCTGCCGGGCGCGCAAGCCTTCGTCATCGACGAGGCGCATCAATTGCCCGAGCTGGCGGCCAATTTCTTCGGCGAAAGTTTCGGCATGCGGCCTTGGCAGGAACTGGCGCGCGATTGCATGGTGGAAGCGCGGCTGGTGGCCGGCGCGCAAGCCAGCCTGCAGGCACCGATCCTGGCGCTGGACGAGGCCTTGCGCGCGCTGCGTGCCGGCATGGAGGGGCTGCCGCCACGTGGCACGCAATGGCGCGCGCTGGCCAAGCCGCAGGTGCGCGAAGGCTTCGATGCGGTGCTGTCGGCCCTGGCCCGGTTGGGCGAGGCGCTGCTGCCGCTGCGCCAGGCGTCGCCGGGTTTCGATGGCTGCACGGCGCGTGCGCAGGAGGCCTTGAACCGGTTGTCGCGCTGGCTGGGCGAGGATGTGCCGATCCCCGATTTTGCGCAGGATCCGCCGGAAGAGACGGTCGACAACGATGTGCTCTGGTACGAACTGAGTCCGCGCGGATTCCGTTGCCAGCGCACACCGCTGGATGTCTCCGGCCCGCTGCGCGAACACCGTGAAAAATCGCACGCGGCCTGGGTGTTCACCTCGGCCACGCTGGCGGTGGGCGGGGAGTTCGACCACATTGCGCTACGGCTGGGCCTGAGCGATCCGGTGACCCTGCTGCAGCCCAGTCCCTTCGACTGGGCGCGCCAGGCGCTGTGCTATCTGCCGCCGAATCTGCCCGACCCGGCCGCGCGTGGTTTTGGCACCGCCTTGATCGCGGCATTGACGCCGGTGCTGGAAGCATCCAACGGCCGTGCGTTCTTATTGTTCGCCTCGCATCGGGCGCTGCGCGAAGCGGCCGAGGCCTTGCGTGGCGCGCCGTGGCCATTGTTCGTGCAGGGCGAAGCGCCGCGCGCGACCTTGTTGCAGCGCTTCCGCGATTCCGGCAACGGCGTGTTGCTGGGCTCGGCCAGTTTCCGCGAGGGCGTGGACGTGGTCGGCGATGCCTTGAGCGTGGTGGTGATCGACAAGCTGCCGTTCGCCGCGCCCGACGATCCGGTATTCGAAGCGCGCCTGGATGCGATCCGCCGCGACGGCGGCAACCCGTTCCGCGACGAGCAGTTGCCGCAGGCGGTGATCGCGCTCAAACAGGGCGTGGGCCGGCTGATCCGCAGCGAAACCGACCGTGGCGTGCTGGTGCTGTGCGACCCGCGGCTGGTGAACAAGAGCTACGGACGCACGTTTATGAAGTCGCTGCCGCCGTTTGCGCGGACACGCGAGATTGCGGATGTGCAGGCGTTTTTCGAGCCGCAGGGGGCGGGACCGGGAACCGGGGGCCAGGAACCCGAATAAACGCAGGGCGAGCTGTTGGTGGCGGTCGCGTTGTTGGATTGCTGGGTTGCCGTCGCTATGCGATCTGCAAGCCGCGACTCGGGACCGAGACCTGGCTAAGCGCAGAGCGAAGTGCGCAAGGCAGCCGCGGATGCCGCATCGATGTGCAATGGCCCTCGCGCACGTCGCGTGGCCGGTCGGCCCGCGCAGTCGCTTGCGCACAAGTACCATACGCAGCGATTGGTACACCCAGGCACCATCCCGGCCCCTCGAATCGATCAGTTAAACTTTGCCCCTTTCCGGGTTTCCAGTCCCGGGTCCCCGGTCCCGGCTTGCTCCCATGAACATCCTCGCATTCGAAACGTCCACCGAAGCCTGCTCCGTTGCGCTGCACGCGGATGGCCGCGTGATCGAGCGTTTCGAACTGGCGCCGCGCCGCCACGCCGAACTGGCACTGCCGTGGGCCGAGCAGTTATTGGCCGAGGCAGGTATTGCGCGCCGCCAGCTCGATGCGATTGCGGTGGGCCGTGGTCCCGGTGCATTCACCGGCGTGCGTCTGGCGATCGGCATCGCGCAAGGCATCGCCCTGGCGCTGGGTCTGCCGGTGCTGGCTATCTCCACGCTGCAGGTGCTGGCCTTGCGCGCGCCGGCCGATGCGCCCCATGTGCTGGCCTGCATCGACGCACGCATGGGCGAGGTGTATGCCGGCCTCTTCGCGCGCAGCGGCGACAGCTTGCTGGAACTGGCGCCGGAAGTGGTGTGCGCACCGGACGCGCTCGTGCTGCCCGACAGCGCCGCGCGCATAGCCGGTGTCGGCACCGGTTTCGCCGCGGCCGACGCACTGCTGCAACAGCGTTTTGCGACCCGCCTGACCAGTGTCGATGCAACCGCGCTGCCACGTGCGGCCGATCTGCTCACGCTCGCGGTGCCGGCGTTGCAACGCGGCGAAGGCGTGGCGCCGGAGCGGGTGGAGCCGGCTTACCTGCGCGACAACGTCGCGCTCACGTTGGTCGAGCAGCAGGCCGCGCGCGCCGCGAAGGCAGCCGGCGCGACGCCATGACCGACGCTGCACAACGCGCCCGTTTTCGCGGGTGCCTGCTCGGCCTGGCAGTCGGCGATGCGCTGGGCACCACGCTGGAATTCTGCGCGCCGGGGAGCTTCACGCCGATCGACGACATGCGCGGCGGCGGCCCGTTCGCATTGCAGGCCGGGCAGTGGACCGACGACACCTCGATGGCCTTGTGTCTAGCGCATAGCCTGCTGCACCGGCAGGGGTTCGATGCAGCCGACCAGATGAATCGCTATTGCAACTGGTACCAGCACGGGTATCTCGGCAGTACCGGCACCTGCTTCGATATCGGCGCAACCGTGCGGCAGGCGCTGGAGCGCTATCTGGATGGTGGCCCGGCTTAGAGCGTGTCATCCACTTTGAGATGAGTGCGAAGCGGCCTGTGGCGCGTCGAGACAAGGCGTGCGCTGCGGCCCAGGCTGGCTGCCTGGGCAAAGCGCGCAACGTAGTATCGGCGCGCCACAGGTCACTTCCCGGAGGGTTGGCCGTCAGCGGCACGGAGCGGACGCCGCGCGGCTTGCCTTGGCGCCAGCCAAGCCAGCGCCACGCAACACCCGCTCCGCACCGCTGACGACCAACGCACCTCATCTCAAAGTGGATGACACGCTCTGGCGGCAGCGAGGATCCGCGCGCGGCCGGTAACGGCTCGTTGATGCGGCTGGCGCCGGTGGCGATGTATTACGCGCATCGCCCGGACGAATTGGGCGCGCGTGCCGCAGACAGTTCGCGAACCACGCATGCCGCCGCCGAAGCGATCGACGCCTGCCGGTTGTTCGCGCTGCAACTACGCGCTGCGCTGCTTGGTGGCGATCGCCAGGCAGTGCTGCAGACGCCGTGCGATGGTTTGGTCACGCCAGCGGTGCGCGCCTTGGCCATACGCGACCATGCGGCGGTGCCGGTGACGCAGATCCGCGGCACCGGTTACGTAGTCGATTCGCTGTCGGCCGCGCTGTGGTGTTTTGCCACCACCGAGACGTTTGCCGACGCGGTGCTGCGTGCGGCCAATCTGGGCGACGATGCCGATACCACCGCGGCAATCTGCGGGCAGCTGGCGGGTGCGCTCTATGGCATCGACCGCATCTCCGCCGCATGGCGCGAGCGCGTGCAGGACGCGGCGGAGATTGTGGCGCTGGCAGACGGTCTGTACGAGGCGGCACAGGTCGCATAGCAGCGCGAGCAGCTGCATCGGTAGCACCGTCATCCGATCCGCAGTGTGCCATCGTGCGCGCACCGATCAGGCGCGTGCCACCTCAACGATCGTCGTGCAGCTCGCCGCCGGGCAGGAACAACCACGTGCGCGTGACTTCGAGAATGTCCACGTCGTCCTTGGTCGTGGGAAGCGGCGGGAACGGCTGTGCCAGCTGCACCACGCGCAAGGCGGCATCGTCCAGCGCCGGCACGCCGCTGGAGATCAGCACGCGGCTGCTTTCCACGCTGCCGTCGCGGCGCACGCCCACGCTGATCACCACCTTGCCGCCCAGCCGGCGGCGCCGCGCCTCGTCGGGGTAATTCAGGTTGCCCACGCGCTCGGCACGGTCCACCCATGCACGCAGATAGTTGGCGTAGGCGTATTCGCGGGTACTGGCAGAGACGAACTTGCGGTTCGGGCGCTTGGCGTACTGCTCCGAGCGCAGGTGCACTTCGGCAGCCAGCCGGGCCATTTCTGCATCGCGCTGCACGCGTTGCGCATCGGCCGGGGTGAGCGGGTCGGTCTGTGGATTCGGTTGCGGGCTCGGCACCGTCTGTTCGCCGCGGCGGCTGCTCACCACCCGGGTCTGGGTCGGCTCCGGCGCGTTCACGCTGGTGGCGCGTTGCGCCTGAGGGGCCAGGCCGGTGCGGTCCTGCGGCACCACGCCGGGCTGGCTGTCGCGTGGGCGCTGCGCGGTGGCGTGGTCGCCGCCGCCCTGCTGGTTGGCCTGGGCCAGGAAGTCGGCCTGCTTGGGCGTCAGCGGCGTGCTGGTCTGGCTGAAGATCACATCCAGGGTCGGCACCAGCGGCGCGTCCTCGCTGACCGCAAAGCCCACGCCCAGGATCAGCGCGCCGTGCAGCAGCAACGAGATCACCAGCGTGGTGGTCAGCCGCCGGCGTTGGTCCATGGAAGCAGGCAGGGCCGCCGCCGTGCTCATTGCGCGGCGCCGGCCTCGATGGCGTCGAACAGCAGCCCGGCGATGTTCAGGCCGAACTGCGCATCCAGCTCGCGCACGCAGGTGGGGCTGGTGACGTTGACCTCGGTGAGGTAATCGCCGATCACGTCCAGGCCGACGAAGCGCATGCCGCGGCGGCGCATTTCCGGGCCGACCTGCGCGGCGATCCAGCGGTCGCGCTCGGACAGCGGGCGGCCTTCGCCGCGTCCGCCGGCGGCCAGGTTGCCGCGGAACTCGTCGCCCTGCGGAATCCGCGCCAGGCAATAGTCCACCGGCACGCCGTCCACCAGCAGGATGCGCTTGTCGCCGGCAGTGATGTCGGGGATGAAGCGCTGCGCCAGGGTCAGCTTGCGGTTGCCGTCGGTCAGCGTTTCCAGGATCACGTTGAGGTTGGGGTCGCCGGTGCCGCTGCGGAAGATCGAGCGCCCGCCCATGCCGTCCAGCGGCTTGAGCACCGCCTGGTCGTGCTCCAGCACGAAGGCCTTGAGCGCGGCCGCGTCGCGGCTGACCAGGGTCGGCGGGCAGCACTGCGGAAACAGCAGCGCGGCCAGCTTCTCGTTGTAGTCGCGCAGGCCCTGCGGGTCGTTGACGATCTGCGCGCCGGCGCGCTGCGCCACGCTCAGCACCTGGGTGTCGTAGACGAACTCCGCATCCACCGGCGGGTCCTTGCGCATCAGCACCACCTGGCCGGGGCCGAATGCCAGTTCGGCGAACTCGCCCAGGGTGAACCAGCTGGTCTTGTCCTCGCGCACGCTCAGCGGCGCAACCTGCGCCACCGCGCGGCCTTCGCGCAGGCTGAGTCCGCCGGGGCGCACGTAATGCAGGCGATGCCCACGCCGCTGGGCTTCCAGCAGCATGGCGAAGGTGGTGTCTTTTACGATCTTGATGGAGGCGATGGGATCCATCACCACAACGACGTCGAGCGACATGGGGCTAAACCTTTCGAACAGGCTGCCGATGGTAACTTCAAGCGGTGGGCGATGGCGTGCCTGGGCGGTCGCAGATGCGCGACTCGTCGGTTCGGACGCGCCCAGACGTGGTCGGAACGTCCGCCTGGCGGGGCCCCGGCAATGCGCCCTTGACAGTCGATGCGGGTCTTGGGATATACATGCAGTTTCGTAGCGACGTCGGAAGGGATGAAGCGTCGCGCGCCCGGGGATATTTGCATGAGTGAAAACATTGCTGCGGGTGGGGAACTCGCAGGACTGAAGGTGATGGTGATCGATGACTCGAAAACCATTCGCCGCACTGCCGAAACGCTGCTGAAGCGGGAAGGGTGTGAAGTAGTGACAGCAACGGATGGTTTCGAGGCACTGGCCAAAATTGCGGACCAGCAACCTCAGATCATTTTTGTCGACATCATGATGCCGCGCCTGGATGGGTACCAGACGTGTGCGTTGATCAAGGGCAACCAGCTCTTCAAGTCGACGCCGGTCATCATGTTGTCGTCCAAGGATGGCCTGTTCGACAAGGCACGTGGCCGCATCGTCGGTTCCGAGCAATATCTGACCAAGCCGTTCACCCGTGAAGAACTACTGAGCGCGATCCGCACGTACGTCCACGCCTGACCAGGGGGAAAGGCAACATGGCTCGAATTATATTGATCGAGGACTCGCCCACCGATCGGGCAGTCTTCAGTCAATGGCTGGAAAAAGCTGGCCATACGGTCGTCGCCACCGACAACGCCGAAGCGGGACTTGAGCTGGTTCGCAGCCAGGCGCCCGATCTGGTGCTGATGGACGTGGTGTTGCCCGGCATGAGCGGCTTCCAGGCAACGCGTGCACTTGCGCGCGACCAGGCCACCAAGGACATCCCGGTGCTGCTGGTCAGCACCAAGGGCATGGAAACCGACAAGGCCTGGGGTTTGCGACAAGGTGCCAGCGATTACATCGTCAAGCCGCCGCGCGAAGACGATCTGATCGCACGCATCAAACAACTGGTGCGTTGATGCGTTCTCCATTCGATATTCTCGAAGACTACGAGCGTCGTAGTCTTGCGCACGCCACGCCGCTGCCGGAACGTCAGTTCTCGGCCGATATCTGGCGCGGTGTGGGTTATCGCGTCGGTACCCGGCGCCTGGTCTCGGACTTCCGCGAGGTGGCGGAAATCGTGCCGATGCCGCCGGTCACCCCGGTGCCGGGCGCACAGCCCTGGCTGCTGGGCGTGGGCAACCTGCGCGGCAATCTGTTTCCGGTGATCGATCTGAAGCAGTTCCTGGAGGGCCGTCGCACGGTGCTGCAGGAAGGCCAACGCGTGCTGATCATGCGTCAGAGCGGCGGCGACGTCGCGCTGACCATCGATGAGCTCTACGGCCAGCGCAGTTTCGAACAGGCGCAGGCAGTCGAGCCCGGCGAGCTGGCCCAGGGCCGCTACGCCCACTTCATCGAGCGTGCCTTCCGCAACGAGACGCAGGACTGGGGTGTGTTCTCCCTGGCATTGCTGTCGCGCACTCCTGAATTCCGGCAGGCCGCGGCCTAAGCCGCGACCCCGCCACGTCATACAGATCGAGGTCGAACCATGAGTACCGCCCCGGACGCCCGCAAGACCAACAAGCTCGGCAGCGTCAGCACCAGCTTCTGGCTTGGCTTGCTGGTGTTGTCGATGATCGTGTTTGGCGCCAACACCGGCGTCGCCACCTGGCAGGGCAGCCGCCTGGCCGGTGCCGGCACCGGCGCGGCCGACCTGCAGGTGCTCTCGCAGCAGCTGGCCAACCAGGGCCGCGAAGCGGTGTCCGGCGACGCCAAGGCATTCGCCGCGTTCAAGGAGACCAAGGGCCGCATCGACAGCACGGTGAGCGAACTCGATGGCCGCTACGGCCAGGAAGGTTCGGTGGCCAGTTCGATGGCGCAGCTCAAGGCGACCTGGGTGCCGCTGAGCAAGAACGCCGATCAGGTCATCGCCAGCGAACCGGCGGTGCTCGGCCTGGCCGGCAACGCCGAACGCTTCTCCGGCAGCGTGCCGCAGCTGCAGGCGCAGTTGAACGAAGTGGTGCGCGCGATGACCGTCAGCGGCGCGCCCGCCGCGCAGATCTACAACACGCTGCAGCAGGTCGTGGTCGCCGGCACCATGGCGCGCCGGGTCACCGAAATGCGTGCCGGTGGCGCCAATGCGGCCGCCTCGGGTGACGCGCTGGCGCGTGACTCGGTGGTGTTCACGCAGATGCTGGACGGCCTGCGCGCAGGCAACGAAGAACTCGGCATCGCCGCGGTGCGCAACCCGGCCGCGCTTGCGGCGCTGGAGCAGTCGCAGGCGCAGTGGGCGACGATGAAGAAGGACATCGACGCCATCCTCGCCAGCTCGCGCAACCTGTTTGCCGCGCAGTCGTCGGCGGCCGCACTGACCGCTGGCTCCAACAAGATGCTCGACGACAGCAAGAAGCTGTTCGATGCGTTTTCGGCGTTCGGTTCGGTCCGCGACACCCGCCTGTTCCCGAATTTCTGGCTGGGCGTGGTGTCCGGCCTGGTCGCGTTGCTGGCCATCATCGGCTTCGTATGGAGCTCGGTGCGGGTGCGCACCCGCGAGCAGGACGTGCGCTACCAGGCGCAGGTGGAATTCAACAGCCGCAACCAGCAGGCGATCATGCGCTTGCTGGACGAAATCAGCTCGCTCGGTGAGGGTGACCTGACCGTCAAGGCCTCGGTGACCGAGGACATGACCGGCGCGATTGCAGACGCCATCAACTACGCCGTGGACGAACTGCGCCACCTGGTGACCACCATCAACGACACCTCCGCCAAGGTGGCCGTGTCGACCCAGGAAACCCAGGCCACCGCGATGCAGCTGGCCGAAGCGGCCGGCCAGCAGGCCAACCAGATCACCACTGCGTCCGAGCGCATCAGCGAAATCGCTGCCAGCATCGAACAGGTCTCGCGCAACTCCACCGAATCGGCCGAAGTGGCGCAGCGCTCGGTGGTCATCGCCGCCGAGGGTGCCGGCGTGGTGCGCGAGACGATCCAGGGCATGGACCAGATCCGTGACCAGATCCAGGAAACCTCCAAGCGCATCAAGCGCCTGGGCGAATCCTCGCAGGAGATCGGCTCGATCGTGGAACTGATCAACGACATTTCCGAGCAGACCAACATTCTGGCGCTCAACGCCGCGGTGCAGGCCGCCTCTGCAGGCGAGGCCGGTCGCGGTTTCGCGGTGGTGGCCGACGAAGTGCAACGCCTGGCAGAGCGCACCTCGAGTGCGACCCGACGCATCGAAGGCCTGGTGCAGACCATTCAGGCCGATACCAACGAAGCGGTCAGCTCGATGGAGCAGACCACCTCCGAAGTGGTGTCCGGTGCGCGCCTGGCCGAAGACGCCGGCACGGCGCTGACCGAAATCGAGCGCGTGTCCAACGCCTTGAACAACCTGATTAAGAACATCTCCATCGCGGCGCACCAGCAGTCGGCCGCGGCGACGGACATCACTCAGACCATGGGCGTGATCCGACAGATCACCAGCCAGACATCGCAGGGTGCGGAGCAGACGGCCGAGTCGATCGGCAACCTGGCCGAGCTTGCTGCCGATCTGCGCCGTTCGGTCGCCGACTTCAAGCTGCCGGCGTGACCACGACGCGGAACGGGAAAGGATCAGCAGATGGCGCGTAGTCGCATTACGTCGATGCAGGAAGTGACCGGTGACCGCAGCAGCGGTGAGCCGGCCGTTGTCAGGGGGCTGCAATGAGCGCGCTTCGCGATGCGATGAGCCACGCCGCACTGGGCTGGGTCAAGCCGGAGCTGGACGAGACCTTGCGCCAGGCGCGCAATGAGATCGAATACTTCGCCGAAGAGCCGTCCGATACCAGCCGGATGCGCTTCTGCGCGGGTTATCTGCATCAGGTGCAGGGCACGCTGCGCATGGTGGAGCTGTATGCGCCGGCCATGGTGGCCGAAGAGCTCGAACTGCTGGCCCAGGCCGTGCAGGTCGGCGAGGTCGCCGACCGCGACGAAGCCTGCGCCATGCTGATGCGCGGCACCGTGCTGCTGCCCGATTATCTGGAGCGCCTGCAGAACGGCCACCGCGACATTCCGATCGTGCTGCTGCCGCTGCTCAACGAAATCCGCGCCACCCGTGGCCAGCCCGGTCTGAATGAGAGCGTGTTGTTCGCGTTCGATCCGCAGGCCGGTGTTGCCACCGAAGCCGAGCTGGATCACGCCCGCGGCAGCCTTTCCGGGCGCAACCGCGAACTGCTCGACACCGTCGGCAGCGCGGTCAAGGAAGAACTGCTGCGCGTCAAGGATGCGCTGGACCTGCATCTGCGCACCGGCGGCGACATCGCCGAGCTGCAGACCCAGGTCAAGGATCTGGGCAGCGTTGCCGACACGCTGGGCATGATGGGCCTGGGCGTTGCGCGCAATGTCGTCGTGCAGCAGCGCGATGCGCTGGCGCGCGTGGTCGACGGCCAGGTGCAGATGGACGAAGGCGTGCTGCTGGATATCGCCGGCGCGCTGCTGTACGTGGATGCCTCGCTGGACGATCAGGTCGCCAGCCTTGGCGCCGATCTCGGCGATGGCAACGAAGCTAGCAACAGTGCCACCTCCTCGGAAGTGCGCCGCACCGTGGACGTGCTGGCGCAGGAAGCGATCGCCAACTTCGGCGCGGCGCGCGAACATTTCGTCGCCTTCATCGAAACCAATTGGGACCATGTGCGTCTGGCCGATGTGCCGCATCTGCTGGGCGAAGTCGGTGGCGCACTGCGCATTCTCGAATTGCCGCAGGCCGCCGATTACCTGGAAGGCGTGCGGCGCTATGTCGATCTGGAGTTGATCGGCAAGCAGCGCGTGCCCAGCGGCCGTCAGCTGGATACCCTGGCCGATGCGATGGCCAGCCTGGAGTACTACCTGGAAGCCCTGCGCGAGCGCCGTCCCGGCCGCGAGGAAATTCTGGACATCACCCGCAACAGCCTGGAAACGCTGCGGTATTGGCCGCTGCCGTCCGGGCAGCCGTCCGAATTGCCGGTCGGCACCGACCAGCCCGGCAGCGTTGCCGCTTTGCAGACGGTGGCAGCATCGCCTGCTGCGCACGCCGGCACGCCGGCTGCGGCGGTCAACGATGCGGTGCCTGCCGCGTCGCTGGAATGGGCCAATGAAACCGTGGTCGAGACGCCGTTTGCCGCCAGTGTCGTGCACGACACCGGCGCAGCGGCCACCGATACGGTGTTCTCGTTCGACCCTGTCGCTGCGGAAGAAACCCGCTCCGGCCAGGCGCACGTGCCGTTTACGGTCGCCCCGCTGGAATTGTCCGACGACGACGGTGCGCAGGCGCCGGGCGACTGGCACCTGGAGACCACCGGGCAGACGGCGCCGATTGCAAGCTCCGCCTTCGACCCGGTCTCGGCCGAGCAGGACAGCCACGTCGCGAGCGAGGCCGCGCAGGTCAGCTACACCGTCGACCTGAGTGCGCTGGAACAGGAGCAGGCCGCCGTCTCCGTGCCCGCCGACGAGGCACCGCTGCAGATCACGCACATCGATCTGCCGGGCGATGCCGACCAGGCCGACGCGCCACTGGACTTCATTGCCGACAACCAGGCGCGTCGCGCGCAGGTCAGCATCGACGATGCGTTCTCGCCGCCGCCGAGTCCGCCGGTTGCACCGCCGGAACACGACGACCCGTTTGTCGAGTCTACCCCTGAGGCAGACGACGCACCGGCCGAAGCGAGCGCCGAGCAGACGCCCGCGCGGGTGCAGCAGGCCACGGTCAGCGAATTCGAGCTGGACGATGCCTCGGCTGCGTTCCTGGCCCAGCTCGACGCCGCTGCTGCGCAATTCGACGTGGAGCGCCCGCAGGATGCGCCCGTGCGCGGCGACCGGGCTGCAGACGTCGCGCCCGTCGCGGTCAGCGAGCCGGCTCCGGTGGCGGCCGATGCCGGCATTTTCGGTGGCTTCGGCGACAGCGATATCGATGACGACATCCGTGATGTCTTCCTTGAAGAGTTCGACGAGGAACTGGTCAACCTCGGGCAGTTGCTGCCCATCTGGCGCGCCGCCCCGAACAGCCCGGACAACCTGCGTCCGATCCGTCGCGTTTTCCACACACTGAAGGGCAGTGGGCGACTGGTCGGTGCCAGCGTGCTCGGCGAGTTCAGCTGGAAGATCGAGAGCATGCTCAACCGCGTGCTCGACAATTCGCGTCCGGCCAGCCCGGCGGTCGTGGCGATGGTGGAACTGGCCTACGAGGTGCTGCCGCAGTTCAATGCCGCGCTGCGCGACCAGGGCCGCATCAGCGCGGATCTGCCTGAAATCCAGGCCATTGCCGAGCGCGTTGCAGCCGGCGAAGAGGTCTATTACGTGCCCGCACCGGCCACGCCGGCCGTGCCCGAGATCGCCGCGATCTCTGCACAGACCAGTGCGGTTGCGGCCAGCGGTGGCACGCCGGCCTCGGTGGACAGTGTGCTGCGCGAGATCCTCGAAGCAGAGGTTGCCACGCATCTGGACACGGTCAATGCCTGGCTGCAGGCCACCCGCGTCGCGCCGCAACTGGCGACCGAAGAATTGCTGCGCGCCGTGCACACCATGAGTGGCGCGTTTGCGATGACCGATGTGCCGGAAATCACCCTGGTGACCACGCCGGCCGAAAGCTACGTCAAGCGCCTGCTCGCTGCATCGGCCACACCGTCGTCCGAAGGCATCGACGCGATCGCGGCCACCGCCGCAGCCATCGCCACCACGGTCACTGCACTGCGCGCCGACGCACCGCTGATCCCGTCGTTTGCGCCGTTGACCGACCGCCTGCGCGCCCTGGTCGAGACCTTGCCGGAAGCGCAGTGGCCGCCGCAGGCGTTCCTGGAAGAGCTCGACGACCTCGATGCGACCAGCGACGCGGCTGCCGGGCACGCTGTGCCGGTCGAACTGACCGGCGTGGAAGATCTGTCGCAGTACCTGGATTCCAGCGCACTGCCGCCCGAGACCGCCGCACCGACGCCCGATGCCGAAGACGCGCAGCCGCAGTCGGCCGATGCGCCGATCGCAGTGGACGAACTGGCCGAGGCTGAAGCCGAGCACGATTCGGCGCTTGCATTGGACGCGCCTGCACCGCACGCCGTCGACGATGCCGGTCACGCTGCGCCACACGAACACGAACACGAGCACGAAGACGCGACTGCCGACGCTGCGCACGCAGCGAGCGATGATGCGCTGGTGCCGGTTGCCGATTCCGGGCAGCTCACCGATGCGCTGCATGGCGATGCCGCGCAGTACGAGCAGGCAGACCAGGCGGTAGCGCAGGGCGCCTACACACAGGACACGCCGGCCGACGAGCCGCTGGTCGAGGCCGATGCCTGGGATGCGACCGAGCTGCAACATGCGCAGACCGCGCCGCACGACCATGCGCCGGGCGAGCACGCTGCAGAGTCGCCGAACGAGGCAGTTGATGGTGTGTCCAGCGAGCACGACACTGATGCGACCAGCACGCAGGCAGACAGCGTTGCGGTAGACGAGCTGGCCGACGCAGAAGCTGCGTTGGGCCAGGCGCAGACGCTGGCCACGGCAGATGCCGATGCCGAAGCCGATGCCGATGCCGATGCCGAGCAGTCAACGGATGCGCAGGCTGCGCAGACGCACGACGAGCACGCAGCAGCGCGCCCGGACGACGCGGTCGAGACCATCGAAGCATTGGAAGCCGTGCACGCCGACGTTGCGTTGGACGCACAGCCGCAGGCAACCACCGCAGAAGACTGGACGCCGGAAACCGCGGCGCTGGACAGCGTGCCGTCCGACCAGGACGGCCATGCCGTCGATCAGGGCGTGCACGCACAGGCCGACACGCAGGAATTGTCTGGCGAACAGCCGGCGGACGAGGCGTTGCAGCACAGCGACGCAGCACCGCTACATGCTGGCGAAACGCTTGCGGACGAACCGCCGCATTCTGCGGACCTCGCGCAGTCTGACGAGCATGCAGCGGCGGCAGAACACGCGTCGATTCAGCACGTGGATGCGGACCAGGACGCGTCTTCGGACGCCCAGCAGTCCGCAGGCTGGCAGGTGCAGGCGGAGCAGCACGTCGATGCCGGCGAGCAGTCGCAGGCGGAGCAGCACATCGATTCCGGCGAGCAGTCGCAGCCGGACACGTCTTCGCACGAACATGCGGCCGAAGGCGAGCAGACTGCCGCATACCAGTACACCGACGCCGAACAGTCCGAAGCTCGGCACTCCGACGCCGAGCAGGCCGACGCGGAGCTTGCGCACGCCGAGTACGCACAGACTGCGCAGGCCGACGCCGACGCACTGCCTGATCACACCATCGAATCGGTGCAGGCGTTCGAAATGGCGCATGCGGCCGACCAGGTCGAAGAGACAGGCGATCCGCAATCGGACATCGCGCCGGACCTGCACGACGCATCGGCTGTCAGCGCCGACGCTCCAGTACATGCCGACGCGGATGTAGCCGGGGACGTGGGTGCCGCGACCGGGCATGCAGCACATGCCGATCACACGGATGCCGGCGCCTACACCGACGCCGGTCAGCATGCCGGCGCCGACGACGCTGCAGACCAGCACGCAGCCGCCAGCGCGCACGAGCCAGCCGACCACAGCGCCGTCGTGCCGGAAGACACCGCCGCCGCCTTCAGCGCACCGGTGGAAGATGCCGCACGCGTGGAGACCGCAGCCAACGACGTGGGCGCTGCGTTCGATATCGGCCCGCTCAACTTCGATCAGCTCGATGGCGAATTGGTCGATATCTTTGTCGAAGAAGGCCGCGATCTGCTGGACCATTGCGATGGCCTGATCGCCCGCATGCGCGAAGTGCCCGAAGACCGCGATGTCCTCAACGGACTGCAGCGCGATCTGCACACGCTCAAGGGCGGCGCGCGCATGGCCGGCATCAACGCCATCGGCGACCTGGGCCATGCGATCGAATCGCTGCTGGAAGCGGTGGCGGCCAACCGCACCGACATCGACCGCGATGACGTGCGCCTGTTCGAGCGTGGCTTCGACCGTCTGCATCAGCTGCTGACCCGTACCGGCATGCACCGCGCGGTGGCGATGCCGACCGACCTGGTGGAAGCCTTCGAAACCCGCACCCGTGGCCGCGATGCGGCCCCGCCCAGCGACGCCGATGTCCGCGCGATCGCCAAGGCGTCGGTGGAGCCGGCACCGTTGTCGGCTCCGATCCCGGTCGAGGGCCAGGCCGAAGAAGAGCTGATGCCGCGTACCCAGCAGGAACAGGTGCGCGTGCGCGCCGACCTGCTCGATCGCCTGGTCAATCACGCCGGCGAAGTGGCGATCTACCGTTCGCGGCTGGAACAGCAGATGGGCGCCTTCCGCGGCGCCATGGGCGAACTGGATCGCACCAACGCCCGTCTGCGCGACCAGCTGCGTCGTCTGGATCTGGAAACCGAAGCACAGATCGTGGCGCGCTATCAGCGTGAGCAGGACCAGGGCGATCGCACCTTCGATCCGCTGGAACTGGACCGCTTCTCCACCCTGCAGCAGCTCAGCCGTGCGCTGAACGAGTCGGCGGCCGACTTGGGCGGCTTGCAGGGCGTGCTGGAAGATCTCTCGCGTCAGTACGACGGCCTGCTGCAACAGCAGTCGCGCGTCAGCTCCGAGCTGCAGGACGGCCTGATGCGTGCGCGCATGGTGCCCTTCGATGGCCTGGTGCCGCGTCTGCGCCGTGTGGTGCGCCAGGCGGCCAGCGACACCGGCAAGCAGGTGCATCTGGTGCTGGAAGGCACCCAGGGCGAACTCGATCGCAACGTGCTCGATCGCATGGTCGCGCCGTTGGAACACATGCTGCGCAACTCGGTCGCGCATGGGCTGGAAAGCCCGGAACAACGTCGCGACGCGGGCAAGCCGGAAGAAGGCAGCATCGCGATCCGCCTGCGCCGCGAAGGCTCGGAAATCGTGCTGGAAGTGGCCGACGACGGCGCCGGGCTGGACCGCGAGGCGATCCGTCGCCGTGGCGAGCAGCGCGGCCTGATCGAACCCGGGCAGGAGCTCAGCGATGTCGAGCTGGATGCATTGATCTTTGCCTCCGGCTTCAGCACCTCCGAGCAGGTCAGCCAGCTGGCGGGCCGTGGCGTGGGCATGGATGTGGTGCGCAACGAAGTGCGTCAGCTGGGCGGCTCGGTGGATATCCACTCCGTGCGTGGCCAGGGCGTCACCTTCACCTTGCGCCTGCCGCAGACGCTGGCGGTCACACAGGCGGTGTTCGTGCGCATCGGCGAGACCACCTTTGCGGTGCCGGTGGCGTCGGTCAGCGGTATCGGCCGTATCTCGCGCACCCGCTACGAGTCGGGCGAGGGCGGTTACCACTACGCCGGCGAGGAGTACGTGCTGCACGATCTCGGCTCGCTGGTCGGCCAGGCCGCCGCACGTGCCGATGGACAGGCGCAGGTGCCGTTGCTGCTGGTGCGTGCGGGCGATCTGCGCGCGGCGGTGGCGATCGACCAGGTGCTGGGCAACCGCGAAATCGTGGTCAAGCCGGTGGGCCTGCAGATTGCCTCGGTGCCGGGCATCTACGGCGCCACCATCACCGGCGATGGCCGCGTGGTGGTGATCCTGGACGTGGCACCGCTGGTGCGTCGCTACCTCAGCCAGCCGGCGCGTCCGGCCCTAGAAAGCCCCGCCGAAGCACAGCGGCAGGTGCCGTTGGTGATGGTGGTCGACGACTCGCTGACCATGCGCAAGGTCACCAGCCGCGTGCTGGAACGCCACAACCTGGACGTCACCACCGCCCGCGACGGTGTCGAGGCACTGGAATTGCTCGAAGAGCGCGTGCCCGACCTGATGCTGCTGGATATCGAAATGCCGCGCATGGACGGCTACGAGCTGGCGACCGCGATGCGCGCCGATCCGCGCTTCAAGGCGGTGCCGATCGTGATGATCACCTCGCGTAGTGGCGAGAAGCACCGCCAGCGCGCCTTCGAGATCGGCGTGCAGCGTTACCTGGGCAAGCCTTACCAAGAGTTGGATCTGATGCGAAACGTGTATGACCTGCTGGGGATCGCCCGTGTCCGAGACTAATGGCGCAATGGGAACTCCGGTTGCCCTGCTGGGCCGGCCCGGTCAGGCGCGCGAGCGCCTGCGCGAAGCGCTCGGCCTGGCCGGTGCGCAGGTGGTGCTGGAAGACGAACCGTCTGCAGTCGACGTGCAGATGCTGCGCGACGCCGAGCCGGTGGCGGTGCTGGTTGCACTGGAGCCGGCCATCGAAGACGCGCTCGAAGCGCTGGAGCCGGCCTTCAACATGCCCGGCGTGACGGTGATCTTCGACGAAGCCGAGCTCACCGTGCGGCGCGAGGGCTGGGAAGCGCAGCGCTGGGTGCGCCATCTGGCTGCCAAGCTGCACGGCCACGCCGACGTGCTGCCGCCGGGCACCGAAAGCGAGCCCTCGCTGCAGCCCGAGCCGGGCCTGGCGCTGGAACCACGCCAGCATTCGGACCTGCAGCTGGATCAACATCTGGAAGCCGCCGCGCACGCATTCGAGAACATGCCGGGCGATGCGTTGTTTACTCGCACGGCCGCGCAGGCCGGGACCCCGGCCGCCGCCGACACGCCCGGCCTGACGCTGGGCGATTCCAGCACCTGGGGCCTGGTGGACGACGTCACCGTGGTGGTGCGCCCGCGCGCCGAGCTGGACGTTGCAGCCTTGTCGACCGGCGGATTGTCGCTGGTGGATCTGGAACACAGTGGCGAGGTGACCGGCGCGGTGCTGGTGATGGCCGGGATCGGCGGACCGGATGCGATCCGTCGCCTGCTGGCCGCGCTGCCGCCGCAGTTTCCACGCGCGGTGCTGGTGCGCATGACCCTCGACGGTGGCCAGTACGGCAACCTGGTGCGCCAGATGGGGCGCGTGTCGGCGCTGCCGGTGGAGTTGGGCGAGGCTGGCCAGGTGGTCGCCCCGGGGAAGGTCTATGTGCTGTCCGACGACGTCGGTGTGCAGCAGCACGCCGGCGCGCTGGCCTTCGTGGCGCACAGCGATGCTGCCGGGCTGATTGCCGCGCTGCCGCCCGGCGACAGTGCGGTGCTGCTGCTCAGCGGCGCCAACGAGGCGCTGGTGGACGCATCGTTGGCATTGGCCGGGCAGGGCGGCTGGCTGGCGGGTCAGTCTGCCGATGGCTGCTACGACCCGGCCGCTGCCGCGCGCCTGGCCCGGCAAGGCATCCTGACCGGCGATCCTGCGCAGTTGGCGCAGGCGTTGGCACAGCGTTGGCCGGCGTAAGCCGGGCGCTCCCTTTCAGATCGGAAACCTGCAATGAGCTACGCCAACAATGACGAAATCCGCGGCGTCCTGATTCAGGCCGGCACCGAACGGGTGCTACTGCCCAACGCCACGGTGGCCGAGGTGATGTCGCGCGTGGCGGTCGAAGCGCTGCCGGACATGCCGCGCTGGGTGGTCGGGCGTATCGACTGGTACGGCTGGAAGGTGCCGCTGCTGTCGTTCGCGCGCTTCAGCGGCCTGGGCGATGAACCCACTGCGGTCAACAACAAGGTCATCGTGCTGAAGGCGCTGGGCGGCAATCCTGCGCTGCCGTATTTCGCCTTGCTGACGGCTTCGTTTCCGCAGCTGATCTCGGTGCCGCGCGGCGGCCTGCTGGCCGACGCCTCGGAAGAGGCGCTGCCGGACGGCGTGCACATGCGCGTGCTGCTCGGCGAGCAAAGCGCGTTGCTGCCGAACCTGGATGCCATCGAGTGGCAGGTGGCGCAGGCGCTTGACTCGGCTGCTGCCGCCTAAGAGCGTTCAACAAGACCACGGCGCTCGCCGCCATGCGGGCGCGGCCGGCGCGCGGAGTGGGCATGGACCATACATACACGTCGGTCCTGTGCGCCGTGCGCACGTGGTTGGCGACGGCTGGCTGGGTTGTGTCGGGCACTCCAGGGTGGCAGGCAACAGCTCCGCACCGCAGCTGCCAAGCCTGCGCAAACGCGGCCCGCAGCGGCCACGGCTCATCTGCACGGCGCGCCTGACGCACCGCCCTCGTGCCACGCTGGCCGGTGCCGACCAGGCGTTGCCAGCCACGCCGTTTGAAATCCGGATCGATACGGCGGGTGCAGACCGGCGCGCAGGCGTGTGCCTGGGTAGCCGGCGCAATGGCCGTGTCGCGGCCGCATCTACGGCGCGCTGGTTGGTGGATGGCCGGCTTCGTGGGGCAGATATCCACACACCGGCGTATGCCTGGGTAGCCGGCGCAATGGCCGTGTCGTGGCCGCATCTACGGCGCGCTGGTTGGTGGATGGCCGGCTTCGTGGAGCAGATATCCAACACGCAGGCGCGTGCGTGGGTGGACGGTGCGATGGCCGTGTCGTGGCCGCATCTGCAGCGTGCTGGTGGATGGATGCCGGGCGTCGTGGAGCAGACAGTCAACACTGTAGGGGAGCGGCCATGAGCCTGCCCGCTTTTCGCCCGGTGTGCCGCGACGATGGCATGGTGCTCTCCGACCTGTCCGGTGTGGATCCGCTCGCCGTGGCCGGGTATCACGCACGCAACCGGGCGCACCTGGTCGAGGCGATGCCGTTGCGGCCGCCCGCGTTCTACACCGCCGAAGGGTGGCGCCGGATATGCAGTGCGTACCGCATGTCGGTGCCCGGCGAGCGCGAGTTGCAACTTGTCCTGCAGGCCGGGCAGGAGGTGATCGGCACGGTGGGGTTCACCCAGATCCAGCGGGGCGCATTTCAGGCCTGCCATCTCGGTTACGGGCTGGATGCCGGCTGGCAGGGGCGCGGTGTGATGCAGTGGGCGGCCACGCAGGGCATCGCTTTCGTGTTCGGCCCGCTGGGGCTGCACCGGGTCATGGCGCAATACGTGCCGGACAATGTGCGTAGCGCCCAGGTACTGGCGCGGCTGGGCTTCCAGATCGAAGGCCGCGCGCGTCGCTACCTGCAGTTGAACGGCGTCTGGCGCGACCATGTGCTGACCAGCCTGTTGCGCGAGGATGCGGAGGGTGGCGAGGGCTGATGCGCGATGCGCTTCGTGCTACCGGGCAAATCGCGCCGATGGCGCGGCTCCTCATGAGTCGTATCGGAAGTACTGATTTGCGTTTCGCGTGTGCCGCGTGCGCTTGGGCAACTGCTTGGCTTTGATGACGAGGTGGCGCAGTGCGCCCGCGCAAGCGTGCGCAGGTCCGGCGACGGTGCGTCGACGGCAGCCCAGACGGTGCGCTGCATCGTGATTCGGGCGCTGCATCCTGCGGGTGCCGCATCTCGGTATGGTCGAACATAGACAGCCTGGTTGCAGGGATGCTGCGCGCGACATCTGCCAACTTGGGGTCACTGCGTCGCAAGAACTGGATACGGCAGCGCTCCACGCATCGGCAGACGCATCGCGCTTACCTGCGCCACATTCGCGCAGCGCGCATGCGCCGTACCTGCGCCCGGTAGGACCAGGTGCGCTTATGGTTGCGCCGTGCTGATCACTTCGATGCGGACACGGTCTGGCGGCAGGCGTGGTTCACGGATGACGTCCACCGGCGTGGACCAGTCGTGTTGTCGAGCCGCCGCGCGCAGTCGATCGAGCCACTGCCTGAAGGCCGTGGCCTCCGGTTCGCGCGTCCAGATGCGCAGCCGCGCGGGTGCACGAGGGTGGGTATGCAGATATTGGTCGATCCACGCATCCGGCGGCGCCGATAGTGCCACCAGCTGTATCGATGTGCCCGGCGTGGAGACGCTGCTCTCAGTAGCGGCTGTCGTGGAGGTGCCCGCTGGCGCCGCCGGCTTGGCAGCAGCGGATGCTTTGGCATCGTTCGGAGCGCCCGGTTGCGCCGCAGCCTTCGGCACAGGAGAGCGCTCGTGCGCCGGCAGCGACAAGCGCCGCGCGTCCTGCAGCGCCTGCGGTGTGGTCGCGCCGTGCTGCGCGGAGGACACCAGTGTATTGGTGTCCAGTGCCTGGGAGCGTTGCACATCGATGGCCGCTGCCGCATTGCTCCGCGTGCCGACCGGCATCGGGGCTGCCTGGGGCGTCGCAGTACGCGGCGACGCCAGCGTGCCATCGGCCATCGACGCAGGCGCAATACCGTCGGTACTTGAGGACTGCCTCTGCTCGACTGTGGTGCTGGCGATCGGCGCTGGCGGTGCGGGCAGCGCTGGCGGCGCCAACGCAGCTGCAGGTGGCGGTGCAATCGCGGGCGCGGCAGCAGGCGCGGCAGGCGATGGGCGCGCGATGCCGATGGGCGCCGCGCGCGAAGCGGGTGCAGGCATCGGGGGGGATTCCGCAACCGCTGCGGGTGCAGGCATCGGCGGCGGTGCAGCCATCGGGGAGGGCGCAGGTTGGGGCATGCGCTCAACAGCCTCGCTCTGGTCTGGTGGCGCGGGCAGGCGCTGGCCCGTCGCAGGCTGCTTGCCGTCGGCTGCCGTCGCCGTTGCTCCGGTTTCGGCTTCGACTTGCGCTGAAGCCGGCGCTGGCTCATACGCGTCGGCCGGGGCCTGCTGCGGCGCAGTTGCCTGCCAGCGCAGGCCAACACCGACCACCAGCGTGACCGAGGCAGCCAGTGCCACTGCCGGCATCCACCGCTGGCGGCGCGCGCGACCCGGGGCATGGCCGTGCAGCGCAGCGCGTGGCGGCGCGGCGCCACCGGGCGCCGCCGCTGGCGAGGTGAACGATGGCGTTGCCGCGGCCTGCGGCGGAGCCAGCGAAGCCGTGCGTGGCGAGCTATCGGACGACGCGCGATTCGCCGCCTGCTGTACACCGGCTGGCGCAGTGCCGTCGCCGGCCGGTGTCTGGTCACCAACGCAGCCCTGCAACACCGGCGCCACAGGCATCGCGGCCGTGGGTGGCGACGGCGTGTGCTGCTGCAGCCACGCACGCGTGGTGTCGTGCAACGGGGCGCCCAGTGCCTGCGCTGCGTCTTCGCCGTCGCTCATGCGTGCGTGAATGGCTGCACGCTGTGCAGCCTGCGCCTGCTCGGCCTGCGCGGCTGCGGCAGCAAAGACGGCGTTCATCGATGCGGGCGGTTCGAACTGCAGGGTGCCGGGATCTTGCGCTGATCCAAATCCAGCGGCGCTGCGTGCACGGTCGGCCTGCCTGGCGGCCTGCGCAAACCATGCCTGCATGCTGGCCGGCGGTGCATGGGCGGGCAGGGCACGCAGCAGCGTGGCCATGCCGTCTTCGCCCGCGATGAAACGTTCGACGACCGGCTTCATTGCGCAGCGTCCAGGCTCAGGCGCAGCTTGGCAAACGCATAGCGCAGCCGACTCTTGACGGTTTCGAAGCCTTCGTCGACCACCTGCGCGATGTCTTCGACGGACAGGCCGGCGAAGAAGCGCAACACGATCACCTCGCGTTGCGCGTCGGGCAGCGCCATCACCGCGGTGCGCACGCGCTGTTGCTGCTGGCCGAGCATCGCCATCTGTTCGGTGGACAGGTCCTCGTCGGGCAGCTGAAGGTGGCTGTCCTCCAGCGGCACCGAGGTGGTGGTGTCGGCGCGACGGCGCGTATCGATCCAGGCATTGCGCGCGATCTGGAACAGGAAACTGGTGAATGCGGATGCGCCGGGGCGATAATCGCTGCAACGGGTCATCAGCTTGACCCAGGTTTTCTGCGCAAGGTCTTCGGCCTCGCTCAGATTGCCTTCGCACAACCAGGCCAGAAAGTTGAACAGGGCGCGGTTGTGGCGCGTGAACAACTCGGTTGCCGGTTGTTCGACAAAGCCATTGGCGACAAGGAGCATGAGCTCCTCGTCGGGAAGATGCGCAAGATCGGCAGGGTGCATGCGCGCAGTATAGGCAAGCGCCGCGCGCATCAGTCGGTGGTGGCGACGGGCCGGGTGCTCAGCGCGTTGGCCTGCTGCACCATCTGCAGGAAGTCGGCGCGATAGCCGAAGCGGTCCTCGCCCAGACTGCTGGCAGCCAGTGCGCGTACCTGCGGGTAATCCCAGCCACGCAGCTGGTTGCCACCACGCAGACGCTGCCCGAACCCGGCCACCGCCGCAGAAAACCGGAAGGCATCGCTGGTGGCGCTCAGCGCCCGGCGTTGATCGCGGCGGACCACCGTGTCCAGCAGCCGGCTGCGCTGCGCATCGGGCAGTTTGTAGCGCAGTTTGACGTGCGCCAGCTCGCCGTTGAGGGCGCGCGCCTGCGGACGTGCCGCGGCGTTTGCATAGCGCAACGGGTCCACCGATGCGTTGCCATTGGCGGGGGTGATTTCGTACAAGGCGGTGACGGTATGGCCGGCGCCGATGTCGCCTGCATCGACCTGGTCGTTGTTGAAATCCTCATCGCGCAGCGCACGGTTTTCATAGCCGATCAGGCGGTATTCCTTGACGGTGTCCGGGTTGAATTCCACCTGGATCTTGACGTCGCGGGCGATGGTGGCCAGCGTGGCGCCCAGCTCGTGAGTGAGCACCTTGCGCGCTTCCAGCGGTGTGTCGATGTAGGCATAGGCACCGTCGCCGGCATCGGCCAGCTGCTCCATCAGCGTGTCGTTGTAGTTTCCGGTACCGAAGCCGAGCGTGGACAGGGCGACGCCGGAGCGGCGCTTTTCGGCGACCATGCCCTTGAGCTGATCGAAATCGGTGACGCCCACGTTGAAGTCGCCATCGGTGGCGAGCAGGATGCGGTTGATGCCGCCACGCAGAAAACTTTGCTGCGCAGCTTTGTAAGCGAGTTCGATGCCGCTGGCGCCTGCGGTGCCGCCGCCCGATTGCAGGGCGTCGATGGCTTCGACGATCCGGGCTTGCTGGTCGCCCGGCGTGGGCGGCAGCACCACCGCGGTGTTGCCGGCGTAGGTCACCAGGGTGATGCGATCCTTGGCACGCAGCTGCCGCACCAGCAGTTTGAGCGAGGCCTGCAGCAGCGGCAGCTTGTCCGGCGCGTCCATCGAGCCGGAGACGTCGACCAGAAAGACCAGGTTGGCCGGCGGCAGATTCGCGGTGGCGATGTCGCGGCCGGCGATGCCGACGCGCAGCAACAGGCTGTCTTTATTCCACGGTGTGGTCGCCAGTTCGGTGCGCACGGCGAACGGTTGGCCATTGGTGGGCGCCGGGTCGTCGTAGCGGAAGTAGTTGATCAATTCTTCCACGCGCACCGCATCCACCGGCGGCAGGCTGCCTGCGCTGAGGAAGCGGCGCACATTGCTGTAGCTGCCGGTATCGACATCGATGCTGAAGGTGGAGATGGGCTGTTGGGCGGCCTGCACGATGGCGTTGTCGTCGATGTGCTGGTAGCGCTCGCGGTCTTCGGCAGGTGCCGGGATCACCGGTGGCATCGGCATGCGGTTATCCAGTACCGGGCGATGCGCCATCAACGTGGCGGCGGGTGCCTGACGTGACAGGCTGCTGCTGACCGGCGCAGGCATCGCCGGCATCGCAAGGACGGGCGGCTGCGGCGGGCTAGGGGCCGATGGCGCTTCCAGGACATGTGCAGGGGCGGGTGCTGCGAGCTGCGCTTGCGGCCTGACCTCCGGGAGCGAGTCGATCTGGTCGGGTTGCTGCGGTTGCGCGAGCTGTGGCAAGGATTCGGCGCGTGACGGCTCGTCGATCGCTGCAGTGGGTTCGTGCGAGCAGGCGCTCAGCAACAAGGCGAGCGCGATCAGGCTATGACGTGGCATGGGAAATCCTTTGCGTGACGAAGTGGGATGAGTGAACAATCGAGCAGCCCGAGGTCGCCGTGCACTGCGCCTCTGTCAGTGAAACGGGCCAGCGCAGCGAATGGGGTTAACCGGACGAAAGATTTTTTCGCCGGGCCTGGATGCGCTGCGGCAGTGCAGCTGGACCGTTGCCGGTAACCGTGTCGTGACCGGCCTCACTCCCTTCTCCCACCGGGAGCAGGTGGCGCGCAGCGCCGGATGAGGGTGCGGCGAAGAGGACAGCGTCGGCTGCCTCATCTGCGCGGCCAGGCGCGATTCGGCATCGCTGCGCACGGCGCCCTCCGTTGCCGGCCGCGTGTTCGATCCACGCATCGAACACGCGGCGGCCCAGACAGGCTCGGCCCAGTCACGCGACAGTTGTGCGCGGATCCGCACACGACAGCGCCGCAATACGGTTTATCCGCACGCCACGCTGCCGCATGATGGAAGGCTGGTGCCGCACTGCGCGGCCGTTCGTTTCCATCATGGAGTTGCCCGGATGATCCAACGTCGTCACTTCCTCAAGAGCGCCACGCTGGGCGCGATCGCTTCCGGGCTGGCCGGCTGGGGCGCACGCGCGCAGGCCGCAGTGGGCGCCACGCCGGGTGTGCGGCCGTCAGCGCTGCCGCGTGGTGCGGCGCGGGTGATTTCCACCTGGGACTTTGGCGTTGCCGCCAACCAGGAGGCCTGGAAGATTCTCGGCAGCGGCGGCATTGCGCTGGATGCGGTGGAAGCCGGTGTGCGGGTGCCAGAAGCGGACCCGACCAATCCTACCGTCGGCCTAGGCGGTTATCCGGACCGCGACGGGCGGGTGACGCTGGACGCCTGCATCATGGATCACCTGGGCAATTGCGGCGCGGTGGCATCGCTGGAAGATGTGGTGCACGCCATTTCGGTGGCGCGCGCGGTGATGGAGAAAACGCCGCACGTGATGCTGGTGGGCGATGGTGCGCGTCAGTTCGCGCTGGAGCAGGGCTTTCCGAAAACCAGGCTGCTCACCCCAAGCTCGGAAGCGGCCTGGAAGGAATGGTTGAAGACGTCCAAGTATTCGCCGGAAGCCAATGTCGAAAACCGCGCCTGGCGCGATGCCAAGTTGCCCGGCGGTAAGGACAACCACGACACCATCGGCATGCTGGCGCTGGATACGCACGGCAACCTGTCCGGTGCCTGCACCACCAGCGGCATGGCGTGGAAGATGCACGGCCGGGTCGGCGACAGCCCGATCATTGGTGCAGGGTTGTACGTGGACAACGAGGTGGGTGGTGCGACCTCCACCGGCGTGGGCGAGGAAGTGATCCGCAATGTCGGCAGTTTTGCGGTGGTGGAAATGATGCGGCAAGGCAAGTCGCCGGCCGACGCGTGCCGCGAGGTGGTGATGCGGTTGATCCGCCGCAAGCCGGAGCTGACGCGCACTTTGCAGGTTGGCTTTCTGGCGATGAACAAGCGTGGCGAGGTGGGAGCATTCGCCATCCAGAAAGGCTTCAGCTACGCGGTGTGCGATGCACGGCGGCAGGATCTGCTGGTGCCCGGTGAAAGCCACTACACCCAGGAGCCCGCGGCATGAGCGCGGTCGGCCTGGAGGTGGCTGCCGATTCCATCGGTTCGGCAGTGGCAGCGCAACAAGGCGGCGCGATGCGCGTGGAACTCTGCGGCGGCCTGGACGGCGGTGGGCTGACGCCCTCGTTCGGCACGTTGGCGGTGGTGCGCGAGCGCCTGCAGATCCCGTTGTATGTGCTGATCCGCCCGCGCGTGGGCGATTTTGTGTTCAACGCCGACGAGGTGGAGGTGATGCGCCGCGATGTGGAGCAGTGCGTGCGCATCGGTTGCGACGGCGTGGTGCTGGGGGCGCTGGATCGTGATGGCCAGGTCGATCTGGCCACGATGCGCGTGTTGATCGCGGCAGCGGGCACGCTGGGCGTGACCTTTCATCGCGCGATCGATGTCAGTGCGGACCCGGCGTGTGCGCTGGAGGATGCGATCTTGCTGGGCTGCGAGCGTGTGCTGACTTCCGGTGCGCGTCCCAGCGCCGTGGAGGGGGTGGACGTCATCGCCGCGCTGGTGCAGCAGGCGGCCGGCCGCATCGGCATCATGCCGGGTGCCGGCGTGTCTGAACACAACATCGCTGCCTTGCGGACCCGGACCGGCGCCTGCGAATTCCACGCCTCCGCACGCGGGGCGGTCGCGGCGCAGGTGCCTAGGCCGCATCCTCATATCACCGATCTCGGTGGCGACTATCAGCGTACCGACGTGGCGCGCGTGCGGCGGATGGTGGAGCTACTGCGGCAGCCGGGGGATTAGAGCGTCCCCTGTCACGCACCCGCATCAGGCCCGTCTTGCCTCTACCAGAGGCCCAGCAGCTTCCACCATGCATTGCCTACCGTTGCGTAGATCACCAGCTCGACCACGCACATGGTCAGGCCGACGCGCCACCACATGCCAAGCGGGACGTAGCCGCTGCCGAAGATGATGGGGGAGGTGCCGGTGGCGTAATGCGTGAGCGTCATCATGATCGTCGACCCGGCCACCATCATCAGCAGGAACGGGATCAGATAGGCAGGGGGCACCAGCGCGGCGCCAACTGTCAGAAACGCAAGCAGCATTGCGCTGATATGCGCGGTGGTGCTTGCAAAGAAATAATGGGAGAACACGAACAGCAGGACCAGCACCGTCGCTGCGGTTTCCCATCCCATGCCCGAGGCCTGGATTCCGTCACGCAGCAAAGCGGAAAACCAGGCGATGACGCCGGTTTTGTTCAGTTGCTCGGCCATCATCACCAGGGCACCGAACCAGATCAGGGTATCCCACGCGCTTTTCTCGGCGAGCACGTCGTCCCAGTCGATGGTCCCGGTAATGAGCAGCACGAACAGGCCTGCGAAGGCCACGACGGTGGGGTCCAGGGTCAACGCCGGACCGAACAGCATGGCCGGTACGTTTGCCCACAGGGTGAGCAGCAGCAGGAAGGTCGCGATCATGACCCGCTCCTTGCCCGACATCGGGCCCATGCGCGTGAGCTCGGTCTTGGCATATACGACGGCATCGGGCGTGGATGTGACTTCCGGCGGCGCAATATGCAGCAACAACAACGGCATGAGTGCGAGGCAGAGCAGGCCCGGTAGTGCCATGCCCAATGCCCACGTTGTCCATGACAGGTGGAAGGTCTGGTTGGTGACTTTCGCCACATAGTCGACCACCAGTGGATTGGGCGCCGTTGCGGTCAGAAACATGCCGGAGGTGATGGTGTTGGCGTGCATGTTCACCAGCGACAGATATGTACCCATCTTCCGTTCGGTCCCTTGCGCCGGCTCGGAGCCAAATGCGGTCGCAATGGATTTCATGATGGGGTGGACGATGCCGCCGCCCCGGGCGGTATTGCTTGGCGTAAAGGGCGCCAGGATCAATTCGCATGCAGCTAGTCCATAGCCGATGCCCAACGTCCTGCGCCCGAGCAGCGAGATGAAGATCAGGCCGATCCGGTTTCCCAATCCCGTCTTCTTCAACCCTCTTGAGATCAGCACTGCCACCACGATCAGCCAGATCAGCGGGTTGGACAGGCTGGCCAGTGCGTCGGCGATCGCCCCCTTCGACGACTCCGAGGTGACCTCGGACAGCGCGATGATCGTCATGGCCATCATCGCCATGACACCAATGGGCATCACCTTGAGCACGATCGCAACGATGGTGGTCAGGAAGATCGCCAACAGTGACCAGCCGTTCTCGCTCAGCCCCTGCGGTGTGGGGATCAGCCGCAAGGTGATCAAGACTCCCGTGGTCGCCACCGCAGGTGCGATGCGAAACGGGACAACACCCGAAAAATACTGCACGGCAGCCTGCAGACGCCGGGGGATTTTCATATGCGGTTCCTCATGGGGTATCACGGGATGCACGCCTGTCCGCGAGGCCCCGCCATAGCGTCTGGCCTGCGCGGATCGGCGCATCGCACACGACCGCAACGCGTCGGTCGCATGCCGTCAGGCGGTCTGTCATCGTGGAGTGAATGCCGGCGCCCGCCGATTGCTTCAGGCAGTCCGCTCGCCGGTTGCCCTGCCCGCAAGGGCACCGGCCATCGGTGATTGATCAATCGACGCTGCCACTGCCAGGCGGCCCTGCGGGATGGTCTGCGATAGAGCGGCAAGTTCCGCGATGACCGTGACCTTGTCTGGCTGCACTTCCACCAGTCCTCCAGACACGTAGACCCAGAGCGCCTGCGCGTCGGGCAGGCGGATCATGGCCATGCCTTCTTGCAGGGTTGCCAGCATGGGCGCATGCCCGGCCATGACACCGAAGCGGCCGGCCGTGCCGGGGAGCTCCACTTGCCGAGCCTGGCCCGCCCACACGGCGCCCCCCAGGCTGACGATTTCGACGGCCAGCGTCGGCCTGTCCTGCGAAACAGGAGGGTGAGGGACTGTCGACATGTTCGATCCTGCGCGGAGGGGAATTCCAAGCTACGTCGCCGGATCGCAGCCCGCATTGATCGAACGCAAGTCGCTGGCCTTGCGCATGCCTTGTCGTACGAGGGGGCTTGCCGAACCCGACCCGGACTGCGGCAGCCGGCTTGCCCATCCCTTGGTCTGCCGTCGCGGGTGCGCGTGATGGATCGGGCAGTGCCGTCTTGCTGAGCCCAGCCGGGCCACGCATGACCAATGTTCCCCACGGCATGCACCCCTGCAGGCGGCACCTACGAGCGATCAGGGCATCGCGTGTGCCGCGATCACGCAGGCGCGATCACGGGCGTAGCGGCGGTGCAGCGCCGTTGGCAACGCTGGCATTGTCGCCAGAGCCCAGCCGCGCCGGATCGATCACCACATGCCTGATGCGCTGGCGTTTCCAGGTGTAGCTGATGTGCACCAGGCCATCGCGGGTCTGGATCACTGCGGGATACGAGAATTCGTCCTTGGCGCTGTCTTCCAGTGTCAGCACGCGCCGCCATTGCAGGCCGTCGTCAGACACGGCCACGGCCAGGGTACCGCGGCCCTCCCACCAGTCCTTGCCGGCAACTGCCGGGTTGTAGACCAGCAGGGAGCGGCCATCGCGCAGCAGCACCGCATCGGTGCCGGAATTGGGGTTTTGCACATCGAGCAACTGCATTGGCTGCCAGTGCAGGCCGCCATCGTCGGAGAACGTGCTGAAGAGCTTGTTCTGCTGGCTGCGGCCCAGCGCCTGCACGCGGCCATTCGCATGCAGCAACAGGCTGGGCTGGATCGCGCCGATCAGTGCCGGGTCGTTGAGCGGCATGCCGCGTTGCCAGTGCGCGCCATCGTCGTCGCTCCATTCCAGATGTGCGCGCCAGCCGCGGTCTTCGCTGCTGCTGGGTGCCAGGATGCGCCCGCCGGGCAGTTGCACCGGCTTGTTCTTGATCGGCCCGAGGATGCCGTCGGGCAGGCGTTGCGGAGACGACCAGTGCGCACCGTCGTCGCTGGAGGTCATGCGCAGGCCCCACCACTGCCGCGGGTTGGGGCCGAGTTTGTAATACAGCTGCACCGGCCCGCTGGCCGACTGGAACAGCACCGGGTTCCAGGCCGGCACAGTCACGCCACCGGTGCCGGCACGCGCGCCGTCGGCGATGCGGCGGGGTAACTGCCAGTGCTGCGCGTCGCGCTGGCTGAGCCAGATGCCGACGTCCGCTGCGCCTTCATGCGCGCCGCCGAACCAGGCGGCCAACAGGTGGCCGTCGCGGGTTTCCAACAACGTGGAGGCATGCGCCTGCGGTGTGGGTGCGGGGTCGGCGATGAACTCGCTGAGCACGATTGGCGACAGCGGCGCCTGTGCCTGCGCAGTGCATGCGGCAAGGCTGGCAACAGCGCTGATCAGCAGGCATGGCAGACGCATCGTGGTCGAGTCCCGTGCGGATGTGAAGCCTCTTATCATCCACCAAAGACCGCGTGTAGTGAGTATCCCCGGAGCAGGCGGTCGCTGACCACGGCGCACGTCACGATCGCATGACACCCGCTCATTCCGCTGCGCTGGCTGGTGGCACGCGGCAATGGCGGTGCGTCGCCGTCAGCGTCGGAATGAAAACTCCATTGCATGAAGCGTGCAGGCAGGACGAAGCGCCGGGCAGTCGTCGCCGGTCGCTCTCGATTGCGGTGAGGTGACTCGCGCGGCCGTCACCGTGGCTGGACGTGCTGGCCGTCAGCACGCTGGGCCGTCGCCAACGCCTGTCTGCACGCGCCGTGTTCAAGCACGGCGTTCGTACGTGTGAGTGTGCCGCCCACGCACAGCCCGCCACAGGCCTGGCCTGCGGCGTCAATGATCGAGACGACTGCTCAGGCGTTGCTGTCGTCGCGCACTTGCGGCGGCAACAGTGTCTGCGGCTTCTTGGCCGACTGGGTCTGGCACAGGAAGGTCATCATGTGCGCCGCTTCGGTGCTGCCCATCGGCTTGCTGTGGACCTGTTCTGCGAACGCGTGCTGGGTGTGCTCCGGACCTGCGGGAACGGATTCTTGCGTAACGGTGGACGAGGACATGCAACGCTCCTGGAACCTGCAATCAAGCCGTCCACGTAGCAACCAGAGCGCCCCCGTAACGGTGTCAGCCGGTGATCTTGCCTGGAATCTGCGCCGTCCGATACCTGGTGGTACGGGCGGCGCAGCGGCACCGGACGTTCTGATAACGGCGGGTGCGGCGCGGTCTGAAGGCCGCGTCGGGCGCTGCTGTTGCGGCAGTTGCCTGGCGTTGGGGGTGGCGTGGTGCCTGGGTACGCCGGCTGCTGCGCGTGCGCCGGGTTCACCACTAGCCAACCACCGATAGCCGCAGACCTTTAGCGCGCGATTTCGCCGGGCTTTAGTCCTTCGGTTTGATCCACACCTGCTGCTTCAAGCCGCGCACGCTGGGCCTGGGCGTACTGTCCAGGTCGAACACCACCACGGTGTTGTCGCCCTTGCGCTGGAACGGGGCAGGGAAATACAGCGCGGCCTGCGGGCCGATGGCCCAGTGGCGGCCGAGGTTGACGCCGTTGGCCCAGGCAAAACCCTTGCCGAAGGCGCGCATGTCCAGGTAGGTGTCGGTGGGCGTGCCGATGCGCAGCGTGCCGCGATGGAAGGCCGGGCCTTGCACCGGCTTGCGGGTCCAGCCGCGGATGCTGTCGGGGGCGCGCATCGGCAGCGGGAAGGCCTGCCAGCCGGTGAGGGGCTGGTTGTTTAACAGCACCGGGTCGACCAGTCCGGCGCGGCCGTCGGCCATGCGCGGGCCGTAATTGATGCGGCCGCTGTTTTCGACCAGGACATCGAGGGTGTGTTGGCCGGCCGGAATATCCACGTCGATGGACACCTGTTGCAGACGCCGTTCGACGCTACCGACCGGTTGTTGATCCACATACACACGCGCCACGTCGCGCACGTCGCCCAGATACAGCGGACCCTTGCGCGGGCCGGCGATGGTGGTGCGGTAGAGGATGTAGCCGTAATCCTGGCCGAAGTGCTCCATCGGCTGCGGGGTGTCGATGGCGATCGGGGCGGGCAGGTTGTCCCACAGCGAGGCGGATTCGCGCAGCGGGGTTTCCGGCAGGGCGGCCATGGCAATCGGCGCGGGCAATGCGGGCGGTTGTACGCCGGTGACGCGGGTGATGGCGTCGCGCATCAGCGCGAACTTGGGCGTGGGGTGACCGGCCTCGTCGAGGATGGCGTCGTAGTCGTAGCTGGTGGTCTGCGGCGCGTAGTGGTCGCTGGGATTGCCCTGGAAATTGGCGCCATTCATGAAGCCGAAACTGGTGCCGCCGATGAACATGTAGAGGTTGGCCGAGTGGCCCTGGCGCAGGATCCATTCCAGTTCTTCGGTCTGTTGCCTGGCATCGGTTGCGGCATGCGGCTTGCCCCAATGGTCGAACCAGCCGGCCCAGTATTCGCCCACCATGCGCGGTTGCTCGGGGCGGAACTTGATCAGCTTGTCGAACGCGCTCTTGGCTTCGCCTGGCGCAAAATTCACCACGGCCAGGGTGTCGGGCAAGGTGCCGTTGGCGAGCATGTCGGCGCCATCGGAGGTGAACAGCAATGCCTTGTCGAAGCCGGCCTTGACGTACATGGCGCGGTTGTCGGCCATGTATGCGTGGTCGTCGGCGTAGGAGCCGTATTCGTTCTCCACCTGCACGGCGATGATCGGGCCGCCGTTGTGGTTGAGCAGCGGCTGCACCTGCTTGGCTACTGCGTCCAGATAGGCCTGGCTGGCGGCGAGGAAGCGCGGGTCGCGGCTGCGCACGCGGATGTTGTCCTTGCCGAACAACCAGGCCGGGTAGCCACCGGCTTCCCACTCGGCGCAGGCGTAGGGGCCCGGGCGCAGGATGACGTTGAGGCCTTGCGCGGCAGCCTCGCGCACGAACGCGGCGACATCGTTGTTGGCGTCGAAATCGAACTGGCCTTGTTGCGGCTCCACCAGGTTCCAGAACACGTAGGTCTCGACGGTGTTCAGGCCCAGGGCGCGCGCCTTCTGCAGGCGGTCTTTCCAGTAGGCACGCGGGATGCGCTGGAAGTGGATGGCGCCGGAGAGGATCTGGTAAGGCTTGCCGTCGCGCACGAACTGCGTGCCCTGCGTGCCGAAGGCCGGCCAGGATTGGGGCGTTGCAGCAGCGGCGGGCAGCGCGAGCGCCAGGGCCAGGACCAGGGGAGCAAGAGTGGTACGCAGCATGGAGGTCTCGATGTAGGTGGGGCCGGTGGTGCGGGTGGATGGAGGCGCTGGTGTTTGCGTTCTGCCCTCATCCGCCCTGCGGGCACCTTCTCCCGCTTGCGGGAGAAGGGAGAGCAATGCCCGCTTGCGGGAGAAGGACGCGCAATGCCTGCTTGCGGGAGCACGCGGCAGTTGTGCAATCACGTTACGCAAACGACGGTGGCAGATCCTTCTTGTCAGCGCCGAAGGCCGGGTTCGGTTTGGGTCCCATCGCAAATTCCAGCGTGCCACCGGCGGCCAGCTCGGTGTGGCGCAGCCAGGCGCGGGTGAGCGGCTTGCCGTTCCAGGTCAGCGATTGCACGTACACGTTCTGCGCGCTGTTGTTGTTGGCCACGATGCGCAGGGTGCGGCCGTTGCCCACATCCAGCGTGGCACGCTTGAACAGCGGGCTGCCCACGATGTAGTTGCCGCTGACCGGATCCACCGCATACAGGCCGAGCGCGCTGAGCACGAACCACGCACTCATCTGCCCGCAATCTTCATTGCCAGACAGGCCGTTGCGCGCGTCGTGGTACTGCTCGCGCAGCAAGCGGCGCACCATCGCCTGGGTCTTGTACGGTTGCCCGGCGTAGGCAAACAGGTACGCCACGTGGTGACTGGGCTCGTTGCCGTGCGCGTACTGGCCGACTAGGCCGTCGATGTCCGGCGGTGCGTCGGCGGGCAGGTCGGAACTGGTGGAAAACAGCTCGTCCAGCTTGGCGACGAAGCCGTCGCGGCCGCCGTACAAGTCCATGTAGCCGTACAGGTCGTGCTGATTGAGGAAGGTGGCCTGCCAGGCATTGGACTCGGTGAAATCGCGCCACTTGGCGATATGCCCCATGCCACGCGGGTCGAACGGTGTGGCCCAGCTGCCGTCGGCAAGCCGCGCCTGCACGAAGCCGCTGTCGCGATTGAAGACGTTGCGGTAATTGCGCGAGCGTTCGCGCAATGCGCGTGCATCGTCGCTGGCACCTGCGGCTTGCGCCAGATGTGCGCAGGCCCAGTCGTCGTAGGCATATTCGAGCGTGCGGCTGACCGCTTCGTCCACCTTGTCGGCCGGGATATAACCGAGTTTTCGATATTCGCCCAAGCCATGCGTGGTGTCGTCCATCGCCCGTTTGCGGTACGCCGGCCACGCGGCCTTGTAGTCGATGCCGGTGAAGCCCTTGGCGTGCGCTTCGGCCAGGACCACGGCCGAGTGGTAGCCGATCATGCAGCCGGTTTCCACGCCTTGCAGCGGCCAGATGCCCACGCCGTCCGGGCATTCGTTGGCGCCGCGCACCAGGCATTGCACCAGGTCGGGCACGCGCTCGGGCTGCACCAGCGTGAGCAGCGGATGCGCGGCGCGGTAGGTGTCCCACAACGAGTAGGTGCTGTAGTTGTGGTAGCCGGCAGGCGCGGTGTGGATCTGCAGGTCCATGCCGCGGTAGCGGTTGTCCACGTCGGAGAACAGCGTGGGCGCCAGCAGGCTGTGATACAGGCCGGTGTAGAAGATGCGCCGTTGTGCGTCGTCGTCGCTGTCGATGCGCACGCGGGCCAGCTCTTTTTCCCAGGCGGCCACGGCTTGTGCGTGCACGCGGGCGAAGTCGAAGTCGGGCAATTCGGCGTCGAGGTTGGCCAATGCGTTGTCGGCACTGACCGCGGAAATGCCGACCTTGATCAGCAGCGGTGCGTCGGATGCATCGGGGAAGTGCAGTGCGGCCTTGAGATGCGTGCCGTCGCTGCTGCGCGCATCGGCAGCCAGCGGTTGGTCTTCGTTGTACAGCTGCACGCGCGCGAATGGGCGTGAGACGCGCAGCGCGAAGTAGATGTAACGCCCCTTGGCCCATTGATAGACGCGACGCCCGCCGGTGAGGGTCTGCGCATCGACCACGCGCAGCTGCGCATCGCTGACGCGGGTGGGGATGCCCGGTTTGTCCTGCATGCCGTGGCACAGGTCCAGCAGCACGTGCGCCGGCTTGCCCTTGGGGAAGTGGTAACGGTGCAGGCCTGCGCGCGCGGTGGCGGTGAGCTCGGCATGCACGCCGCTGTCCTTGAGGCGTACGCGGTAGTAACCGGGCGATGCGGCTTCATCGGCATGGTCGTAGCGCGAGCGGTAGCCGGCGTCCGGATTGTCGAGCGGGCCGGGCACCAGCCTGACTTCGCCGGTGGCGGGCACCAGCAGGAAGTCCAGCATGTCGCCGATGCCGGTGCCGGACAGATGCGTGTGCGAGAAGCCCATGATCGAGCCGTCGGACTCGTGATAGCCCGAACACGAATCCCACACCGCGTTGTAGGTGTCCGGGCTCAGCTGCACCATGCCGAACGGCAGCGTGGCGCCGGGGAAGGTGTGGCCGTGGCCACCGGTACCGATGAAGACATCGACATGGCGGGTGAGATCGGCGCGGGTGCGCGCGTCGGCCGGCAGCGCGTAGTTGCCGGCGCGCGCGCGGGCCATGCCAGGCAGGCCGACGCTACCGAACAGTGCTGCGGCGATGGCGCCTTGGAGAAAACCGCGTCGTGTTGCCATGTGTGTGGTCTCTGATGTCGCGAAGTGGGTGCGCCGTACCCTCATCCGCCCTTCGGGCACCTTCTCCCCATGAAGGGGACCGAGGTCCCGAGGGGAGAAGGGAAGATCAAGCGCTGCGCGGTGACGCATGCGAAGGGCGGTCAGGCCCTTTGCAACATCAGGCGCTACGCAGCAGCTGGGGTTTGCGTTGATGCAGGTCGATGATCAGTTCGCCGAACAAGGTGTTGGCCCAGGCGAACCAGTCGCGGGTGAAGGTGCTCGGGGTGTCCTTGTCGAACGCCTCGTGCATGAAGCCGGTGCCGGCGTGGGTGGTTTTCAGCCACTGCAGGCATTGGCGCAGCTGTGCGTCGTCGTCGCTGACCAGCGCGTACTGCACGATGGACATCGGCCAGATGGTGCCCATGCCGCTGTGCGGGCTGCCCACGCCCTCGGCGGCGGTGCCGCGCGAGAAATACGGGTTGCGCTCGCTCCAGGCCAGCTGGCGGGTGCGCAGGAACACCGGGTCGGCGCGATCGCAACAGCCCAGGTAGGCCAGGCTGAGCAGACCGGGGGCGTTGGCGTCGTCGATGAAGAGCTGGTTGCCGAAGCCGTCCACTTCGAATGCCCAGTACGCCTGCCCATCGCTGTCGCGCAGCTGCCCGAACTGGCGGGTGGCGGTTTCCACTTCATCGGCCAGTGCGGTGCAGTCGGCGGCGAAAGCCGTGTCGCGATGCAATGCCGTGCTCATCGCGGCCAATTGCCGCAGCGAGGTCACCGCAAACAGATTGGCCGGCACGAACAACGGAAACACACAGGCATCGTCGGAGGGACGGAACATCGAGTGGATCATGCCGTTGGGTTTGGTCGGCTGGCCGTAGCCTTCCAGTACCAGCGTTTCGGTAGCCAGCGGGGAGGGGCGCTGGAATACGTACGGGCCGCGGTTGTCCTTGCGCTGCTGCTCGCGGAAGGTGCGCACCACCACGTGCATCGCTTCGCGCCAGTCGTCGTCGAACGGTGCGGCATCGCCGGTGGCGCGCCAGTATTCGTGCGCGATGCGGATCGGGTAGCACAGCGAATCCACTTCCCACTTGCGCTCGCCCACGCCGGGCTTCATCTCGGTGATGTCGTTGAGCGACCACTTCAGGCGCTGGGTCTGGCCATCGGGCAGGAAGGCGTTGGCGTAGGGGTCGAGCTTGATGCACGCGGCCTGGCGCTGGATCAGGCCATGAAACATGCGCCGCAACGCAGGGTCGCGCCTGGCCAGCGGCACATACGGGTGCACCTGCGCAGACGAATCGCGCAGCCACATCGCATGGATGTCGCCGGTGATGACGAAGGTGTCTGGCTTGCCGTTGCGGGTGCCGGTTTCCACGGTGGTGTCGAGCGTGTTGGGGTAGCAGTTCTCGAACAGCCAGGCCAGTTCCGGGTCGGCGATCTGCGCCTTGATCTGCACGATCTGCTGCTCGACCGCCTTGCTGACGAAGCGGCGCTGCGCCTTGGGCGGACGCTTGCTGACGAAGGCGCCGCCGGCAGTGGACGCACCTGCGGCAGGCGCGGCCGCGAACGCGGGCAGGGCGCTGGCCAGCAGGCCGGCGCCGGCGCCGAGCAGCTGAAGGATGTCGCGGCGGGTATGCATGACCTCAAGACTCCATGGTTCGACCGGCGATCCGCACGACCCTCATCCCTGCGCTGGCGGCCGCCACACGGCAACTGGAGCGATGAGACCTATGCATGACCAATTCCCGATGACCATACAACGTGTGCGCCGAATGTGCATAGTGCGCCCGCACAATTCGTTGCCGTATGCGGGCCGTTTCGATGGCGGAGTGGCGGGCTGGTCCGCGGCCTTCCCATCTGCACGCAGGCCGCGACCCGTCTTCGAGAACGCCCGCCGGGCGCCACGGCCTCCGCCCTGCAGCCCGCACGTCGGCACTCGCTCCGGCTGCCTTGCAGCGGGCATCGTCAGTGCCGATCAACGCGCCGACAGGGGGCGTAGGCATACACGTCGCTGCCTCTAGCCGACGTGGTGCGTCGCCGACACTTCACCGACGTCCGCGCACCTGTTGTCCACCTGCGCCGGAATGGCCGGCGACTGCGTGCGTCCGCTCGATGCGGCGCCTACTTCGGCAACGGCGAACGCCCCGAGATCGAGAACGCCGCCGCATCGCCGGCTACGCCGGTGCCCGGCTGCCCACCGCCGACAAACACCCGGTAATCGCCGGCTTCCACCGCGCGTTGTCCGGTGCGGTCCACGTCGCTCAGCGCACGCGCATCCAGCGTGAAGGTGAGTTCGCGCTGTTCGCCCGGTTTGAGGTGCACGCGTTGGAAGCCGACCAGGCTGCGCAGCGGCGACTGTGGGCGGTCCGGGTATTGCAGATACACCTGCGCCACTTCATCGCCAGCGCGCGTGCCGGTATTGCGCACGGTGGTGGTCACCTGCAGCGTGCTGCCGGCCTGCAGCGTGGTGGTGGACAGGCGCGGCGGCGCATACGCAAAGCTGGTATAGCTCAGCCCGTAGCCGAACGGAAACAGCGGCTCGCCCTTGAAGTAGCGGTAGGTGCGGCCCTTCATATCGTAGCTGACGTACGCCGGCAGGTCCTTGGTGGAGCGGTAGAACGTCACCGGCAGGCGCCCGCCGGGGTTGTCGTCACCAGCCAGCGCACGGGCAATCGCGGTGCCGCCGGACTGGCCCGGGTACCACGCGGCCACGATCGCATCGGCGTGGGTCTTGGCCCAGTTCACCGCCACTGCGCTGCCGCTCATCAACACCACCACCAGCGGCTTGCCGGAGGCCTTTGCGCGTTCCAGCAGGGCTTGCTGCGGGGCGGGCAGGGCGATGTCGTTGCGGTCGCCACCGTCGAAGCCGGGTACATCAATGCGCAACTCTTCGCCTTCCACATCCGGCGACAGGCCGACGAAGGCCACCACCGCGTCGGCCTGTGCCACGGCCTGCTCCGCTTCGGCCAGTTGCGCCGCGGCAGGAGCCAGCCATTCCAGGCGCACGCCCTGGTCCTGGCCGCGGTGCTCCATTTCCAGGCGGATCTTGCGCGGCCGGGTATCGTCGAAATGCAGCACGGTTTCCACGCTGCGGCCGTCGGCGTTATGCATGCCGGCCGGCACGTGCTTGTCTTCCGCATTGCCGGCAACCACCAGTTTGTCGTCGATGTACAGCCGCACCGGGTCGTGGCCGCTGCAATCGAAGCAGCGCGCCACGCGCACCGCCAGGGTGTAATCGCCGGCACCGGGCGGCAGCAGTTCGCCGCTCCAGCGCACGGCGTAACGATCCGCCGGTACGCCCTTGGCCGGGGCGACCTGGTCCCAGTTGAAGCTCACCACGCGGTCCTGCCGCACCACGCGTGCCGCGCCGCTCATGTCCACGTTGTCGAAATATTCGCCACGCAGCCCCGGCTTGCCGTCGCTGCGCAGTGCGGTCTCCGGAATCATGCCCGGCACGCCGGCGGCCAACGGCGCGCCTTGCGCGTAGCGCACCTGCTGGGTGCCGAAGCGCTCGCGCAGGCCGAGCAGTGGCGTCACCGGCGCAGCGGAGGTGCCCTGGTAGTTGGCCTCCAGCGCGGCCAGCGCGTCTGCATTGGGTCCGACTACCGCCAGCCGCGTGCCGGCTTTCAGCGGCAGCGTGGCATTGGCGTTTTTGAGCAGCACGATCGATTCGGCAGCCGCCTGCAAGGCCAACGCACGGTTGGCGCGGCTGTCGATGTCCTTGGCACCCAGCCGCGCATACGGATCCTTGCGCGGGGCTTCCAGTTCGCCCAGCCGATAGCGTGCGGAAAACAGGCGCACCAGCGATTGATCGAGCAGCGCTTCGTCCACTTCGCCGCGTTCGATGGCGGTCCCGAGGTCGCGATAGGCATGCCCGCAGTTGAGATCGTGCCCGGCCTTGAGCGCTGCGGCGGACGAGCCGGCATTGTCGGGGCGGAAGTAATGGAACTGGGTCATGTCGTCCACCGCATCGCAGTCGGACACCACAAAGCCCTTGAAGCCCCAATCCCCACGCACGCGGCCGTTGAGCAGCCAGTCGGCCGCGCACGCCGGGGTGCCGTGCAGCGAGTTGTACGCACACATCACCGAGCCGGCCTGGCCCTCGACCAGCGCCGCGCGGAAGGCCGGCGTGTAGGTCGCCTCCACATCGCGCGGCGAGACATCCACATCGAACCCATGCCGCCCCGGCTCCGGGCCGCTGTGCACGGCGATGTGCTTGGGCGTGGCGATCGTGCGCGGGTGGTCGAGATCATCGCCCTGCAAACCGCGGATGAAACCGACCGCCAGTTGCCCGGTGAGGAAAGGATCCTCGCCGTAGGTTTCCATGCCACGGCCCCAACGCGGGTCACGGAAGATGTTGATGTTGGGCGACCAGATGGTCAGCCCGGCGTAGCGCGGGTGGTCCTTGCCGGGGCCGCCGGCCTGGTTGAACTTGGCGCGCGCTTCGGTGGAGACCACGGTGCCCACCTGCTGCATCAGTGTGGTGTTCCAGCTCGCCGCCAGGCCAATGGCCTGCGGAAACACCGTGGCATAGCCATTGCGGGCGATGCCGTGCAGGCCTTCGCTCCACCACTCGTAGGCGGGGATGCCCAGGCGTGGAATCGCCGGTGCATCGTTCATGGCCTGGGCGACCTTTTCGTCGCGGCTCATCTGCGCCACCAGCGCGGCGGCGCGCTGTTCGGGAGTGCTGCTGCGGTCGGCGGGCGCGGCAAGTGCGAGACAGGGCAGGCCAAGGCTCAGGCTCAGTGCCATGGCAAGACGCGAGACAAACACGGATGACATCGATCTACTCCTGCGCAGCGGTGAGATCCGCCGGGCGTTGTTCTGTGAGTGCCGCAAGGGGCTGCGGCAGGGTGGGGATGCAGCGCGGCGGTGTCATGCACGCCGTTGGGTGGGGGGCTGTTGCTGGTGGCGCGGTGCGCCCTCATCCGCCCCTGCGGGGCACCTTCTCCCGCCAGCGGGAGAAGCACATCCAGCGCGAGACGAGGGCACGCGAGCGGGGAGGAAGGCAGGCATCCGATGGCACACATGGCAGGTCATCGCCTCCTTCTCCCGCCTGGCGGGAGAAGGTGCCCGAAGGGCGGATGAGGGCCATTCCGTCCCTCATGATTGAGAGCCATCCCGTCCCTCATTTCGCCGCCGCTGCCTCCGGTGGCTCCGGCGGCGCACCGGCCAGCGTCGATGCCAGGTCGCGTACCTGCAACGCAGCCTGCAGCTGCGCCATCGGCAGCTTGCTGGCCACGTGCAGCGTCAGCGGCTCGCCCGGCAGCAGGTCGAACGCGTTGTCGGCCACGGTCACGTCCAGATCGCCGAACGACAGCCACACCTCGCGCGCCAGCGTGTCGCTGGTCAGGGTCAGCGCGTAGCCATCGCCATCGGCGCGCCATTGGCTGTCGATCTTCGCAGTCGGCAAGGCCAGCTGCTTGGCTGGCGCGAAAAACACCACTTCGCGCGAGAGCAGCGTGTCGCCTTCCAGCAGCTCGAACACCGCATAACTGCGTTTGGGGTCGGCCTTGCCCAGCAGTTGTGCATCGCTGAAGTCGCCTACCTGCAGGCTGCTAAGCGGCTTGATGGTGGCCTTTTGCTCGCGCTTGCTCAGCACCTTGCCGTCCATGCCCATCACCCGCATGCGCCAGCGCGCATCCAAGGCCGTGGTGCGGTCGGACACCAGCGAGATCTCGGTCTGGCCCTTGTCGTTGCGCAGCGCAGCGATCATTTCCGGCGCGTAGAAACGGCGCGCGTGGTACTGCAGCGCCTTCCAGCGGCCGTAGTAATCCACGCTGGACCACGACGCACCCGGCCACACGTCGTTGAGCTGCCAGTACAGCGAGCCCATCGACTGCGGGCGCGAGGCGCGCAGATGCGAGGCGGCCAGGTTGATGCCTTCGGCCTGCATCAACTGGCTCAGGTAGACGAAGCTTTCAAAATCCTTGGGCTCGCCAAACTCGCGGCGGATGTACAGCATCAGCCGCTTGTTGCCATTGCCCTTGTCGAACTTCTGGTGCGCGCGCATCACCGGCGATTCCGGGTCCATGTCGGCCGCATCGGCGAACACGCGCACGGTACGCATGTCCGGGAACGACTGCAGTCCGTATTCGGACATGAAACGCGGGGTGACGTTGAGGTATTCGGTGACCGGCAGGGCAGGGCCGCCCCACACCTTCCAGTAATGCATGTCGCCATCATTGGTCTGGTCGGCAGCGCCATCGAAGTTGGTGCCCGGCGAGGTGGCCCAGTACGGCACATCGCTGTCGTAGGTGGCCACCACTTCGCGGAACACGGTGCCGAACAAGGTCGTCATGCCGCGTTCCACCCGGGCGCGTTCTTCCGGGTCCAGCGATTGCTTGAACTTGACCCGGTCGCCCCAGTTTTCCCAACCGGTCTGTACTTCGTTGTTGCCGCACCAGAGCACCACGCTGGGGTGGTCGCGCAGGCGCTTGACCTGTTCGATCGCTTCCTGCCGGGTGTTCTCGCGGAACTCCACGTCGTACGGCGGCACCGCGCCACCGAACATGAAGTCCTGCCAGATCATGATGCCCAGCTCGTCGGCCACCTCGTAGAAGTGATCGTCCTGGTAATGCCCGCCGCCCCACATGCGCAGCATGTTCATGTTGGCATCGCGCGCATCCTGCAGGGTGCTGCGCATGCGCTCGGCGGTGACGCGCGAGGGGAAGGCGTCCAGCGGAATCAGGTTGGCGCCCTTGGCGAAGATCGGGATGCCGTTGATCACGATCTCCATGCTCTTGCCCCACTGGTCCTTCTCGCGGCGCAGCTCCACCGAGCGCAGGCCGGTCACGCGTTTGATCTGCTGGCTGTCGCCATCGGCGTCGCGCACGTTGGCGACAAAGGTGTAGCGGTCCTGCGCGCCGTAGCCGGCCGGGAACCAGCGCTTGGGCTTGGCGATGCGCACCGACAGATCGATGCGGTTCTGGCCCGGGTCGACCACCGCGTCCTGGGTGAACTGGCCGACTTTTTGCCCATCCGGGCCCAGCACATCCAGCGTCACCTGCACCGGGCCGCTGCGGCCGGCCTGCAGTTCCAGTTGCGCCTGCAGTTGCGCAGCGTCGGCGTCCACGCGTTGCTGGGCGATATGCAGCCCGTCCACGCGCACTGCATCCCACGCTTCCACGCGCACGTCCTTCCAGATGCCGGCATTGACCATGCGCGGGCCCCAGTCCCAGCCGTAGCTATACGGCGCCTTGCGCACATAGGTCGAACTATGGCGGCCATCAGGCTCATCGCCGAACGCCGAATCGTAGGCGCCCGGCAGTGCATACGGCTGCTTGGCCAACCACGGCTGGATCTTCTTGATCGGCGAAAGGAACTTGATTTCCAGCACGTTGTCGCCGCGCTTGAGCAGCGGTTTGGCATCCACGCGCCACTGCCGGAACATGTTGTCGGCACTGAGCAACTTCTTGCCATTGAGGGTGACCTCGGCCAGCGTGTCCAGTCCATCGAACACCAGTTCCACATGCTCGCGCTTGAGCATCGCCGCATCCACATTGAAGTGGGTCTGGTACTGCCAATCGCTTAAGCCCGCCCACTGGATCTTGCCTTCGTTGTCGCGCAGGAACGGGTCGGGCACCACCTTGGCGGTGATCAGATCGGTCTGCACCACGCCCGGTACCTGCGCCGGCATCCAGCTGGCGGCCTTGGGGTAAGTCTTGGCCTGTTCCTGCCCCGGCACCAGGCGCACCTGCCAGCCGCTGTCCAGGGTCACGGCCGTGGGCGGTGCCGCCCAGGCCTGTGAGATCGCGAAGGCCAGGGCAAGCCCGAGCCGGGCGGGCGTCAGCATGGACGAGGCGGGGGCAGTGCGGTGCGACAGGGGCATGGGTGGATCTCCTTGGATGGATCAGCGCGTGGCGGCGGGGGGCGCCTGCGCGGTGGTTTCAATCAATTGAACGGCGCCGATGGCATACAACGGGCCGCGAATGGGCGCGGTGAAGCGCAGGCAGAGATCGTGGACGCCGGTGCGTGCAGGCAGTGGCGCTTCCAGGGTGAATTGCTCGCCCAGGGTGTCGCTGCGCGGCAGTTGCACGCTGGCGATCAGCTCGCCCTCGCAGCCCTGGCGTACTTCCAGTTCGCCGCCGCGGGTGTTGGCCGGGTACTGCACCACCTTGGATTGCTCGTGCGCCAGACCGAAGTTGTTGGGCAGGCGTGCGGCGTCGATGCGGATGGCGCCGACGCCATCCAGGCGTGCCTGCGGATACATGCGGCAGGCATGGAACAGGTCGACGTTGTAGACCGGCGTGTCGGCGCCGGTCATTTCCGGCAGCAGCGGCAGGCGCAGGCCGAGTGCGCCCTGTGCGACGCAATGGCGCAGTCCCTGCGTGTCCACACGCAACAGTGAGGTGCGATCGAAGCTGCGGCTGCGCGTCGCCGCCAGCGGCATGCCATCGGCGGTGAACGCAGTGGCCTTGACCGTGGTGGGCAATTGAATCGCAAAGGGTGCCTGGTAGCGCGGCGATGCAGGCGTCGGGTCGCTGCCGTCGACGGTGTAGTGGAGCACGCCGGCGCCGGTCTGCGTGCTCAGCGCCACCTTGGCCGGGCCGCCGGCCAGCACCGGGTTGGGGCCGTTTTCCAGGGCGATCTCTGCGGCGAAGGCACCGTCGCTGTAGTCGATGCCCAGTGCCTTGTAGCGCTGCAGCTGTGCCGGCAGGCGCGCCAGAAAGTTGTTCCAATCGCGCGCTGCCACCGGCGACCAGGTCATCTCTGCTACCGCGGACAGACGCGGAAACAACGCGTGATCCACATGCCAGCGCGAGGGGATGTATTCGGACCACAACGCGCTCTGCGCGCCCAGCACGTGCCTGGCCTGGTCGGCGGTGAGATCGGCCGGCACCGGGTCGAACGTGTAGACCTTGGACAACGGCAGCACCGTCAGGCGACCGTTCGGTTCGTCGCTGCGCGTGGTCTGCAAATTGTCCAGATACAGCCAGTCGCCCGGTGCCAGCACCACATCGTGGCCTTGCTTGGCCGCGGTCACCGCACCTTCGACGCCGCGCCACGACATCACCGACGCACTCGCCGGCACGCCGCCTTCCAGAATTTCATCCCAGCCGATCATGCGCCGGCCGTGCCGGGTGAGGTAGGCGGCCAGCTGTTCGTTGAACCAGCCTTGCATTGCGTGGGCGTCCTTGACCCCGAGCTTGCGCATCTGCGCGCGCACCGCAGGCGAGGCTTCCCACTGATCCTTCACCGCCTCATCGCCGCCGATATGGATGTAGGTCGAGGGGAACAACGTCAACACTTCATCCAGCACATTGGTGATGAAGGTCAGGCTGCGTTCGCTGGTGTTGAACAGATACGGGTTGACGCCCCAGTCCACGCCCACCTGGGTGCGCACACCGGGCACGCCCACTTCTTCCGGATAGGCGGCAACGGCTGCCTGCGCATGGCCGGGCATGTCCAGCTCGGGCAGCACGGTGATGTGCAGGCGTGCGGCATACGCGACGATTTCGCTGATCTGTTCCTGCGTGTAGAAGCCACCGGAGCGCTCCGGCGTGCCGTGCCGGCCGGCGCCCGGCGGCGTGCGCCAGGCACCGACCTCGGTGAGCTTGGGGTACCGCTTGATCTCGATGCGCCAACCCTGGTCGTCGGTCAGATGCCAGTGCAGGACGTTGAGCTTGTGCACGGCCATCGCATCGAGCACATGCTTGACCGTGTCCACATCGTGGAAGTGACGGGCCACGTCCAGATGCTGGCCACGCCAACCGAAACGTGGCCAGTCGCGGATGGCGACCGCGGGCACGGTCACCGCGCCCTTGCGCGCATCCGGCGTCATCAACTGCCAGGCGCTGATGGCGCCGTGGAACAGGCCGGCACCGTCGCGCGCGTCGATACGGATGCCGTTGGCATCCACGTCCAGGCGATAGCCTTCCGGTTGTGTCACCGCGGCCTGCGCGTTGCGTTGCAGACGGATGCTGGCGGGCGAGGGCGTTGCTTCTGCACGCACTTCCAGTGCGAGCCCACGCGTACGCTTGAGCAGGCCGGCAAGATGCTCGGCACTGCGCCGCGTGTCGGCATCGCCAGCGGGGATCGAAATCACCGTGCCGGTGCCGACGGTAAAACTGCCGGCACTGCGTTTGGCCTCCACCGGTGCGGGAATCAGCGGCAACGGTGCCGTGGCGGACGCCGGTGCCACCGCAGCGCCCGCGCTTGCCACTGCCGGCGCCGTGCCTGCCTCGCGCTTGCCGCATCCGGCCAGCGCCAGTACGGCCAGCGACAACGCAAGCAACCGCAACGGTAATGTCGTGAGTGACGGCAGGTACGCTGCTCGCCTGTCCATCAACAGCGCCTTCGACAACAGCATGCGCGGCGTACGGCTGAGGTTGGACATCATGCAATCACATCCCGGGATGACGGAGAGCGTGTGGCTGCACTGTTGCATGCGCGCAGCCAAGTGGAACGACACCATATCGCATCGACAGCCTTGCTCGATCCTGCCGAAGACATCGAAGCGCGGCAGCCCTGCACAGTAGCAAAGCCGCCGCGGATCACGCAGGGACTGGCGCACGCTTCATCGCCGCGCACCCGCCTGCAGTCGATGATCAACGCTGCGCAGTCGGCAGCTCGTCCCACACCTTGGGGTCTTCGGCGCCCAGCACCCAGCAGCTGAAACCTTCCAGGCCGTACTGCTTGGTCAGCTCGTAACGCGCCTTGAAGCTGCGTGCGTCCGGGCGGAACACCCACTCGCGCATGTCGTCGCGATAGAAATAGAACCACGACTCCTGTTCGACCGGATCCCACTGCACGGTGGCGTTCTGTTCGATCGCCAGCGGGAAGGATTCGTCGGCATCGATATACGCGGCTGCGATATTCGACGCTTCGGTGCCGTCTTCCTTCACCGGGTTGCCGGTGTACCAGCGGTAGCCGTAGGTGGCGATGCCCAGCGACAGCTTTTCCTTCGGCACCTGGGTAATGGCGTAATCCAGGTGCTTCTTCATCCACACCATGCCATCGACCGGGCCGGGCGTGGTCCAGCGGGTGTGCTGGTCGTAGGTCATGATGCTGACCAGATCAGCAGCCTGGCCCAGCGCCTTGAGGTCGTAGGCACCGCGCCAGTATTCCCACATCCACTTGGAGAACTGGCCACCTTCGGCATGGCCCGGTGCATTGGGCACCACCGCCACCGACATCTTGAAACCGGCCTTGTGCAGCGCGTCTGCGGTCTGCTTGACCATCAGGGTGTAGGCATCGCGATCGGTCCAGGCGATGTTTTCGAAATCGAACTGGAAGCCGTAGTACTTGTGCTGCTTGCCGTGGATCAGCAGCGATTCGATCATGCGCTTCTTGGCGGCTTCGTCGTGCATCAGCTTGTGAAAGCCGTCGCGGCCGGTGGTCATCGACAGGATCGGCATCACCCGCAGCTTGTGCTTCTTGGCGATGTCGTACAGGTACATGTTGGGCGTGCCGTTGACCAGGCCGTTCTGGTCAACGCCGTACCAGGTGGGCACCACCACGTCGATCTTGTCGACATTGGCAATGAACGAGTTGGTCGATTTCTGCGTGTTCATCAGATAGAACAACGCCGTGGGATTCTTGGCCAGGGCCGGGGCGCAGGCAAACGCCAGCGCAAGCAACATCCAGGTCAATCGCTTACTCATGAAAGACAACATCCGTCAGGGAGTGGGGGAAGAAAGGTCGATGCGGAACACGTACGCGCTCTCGCCAACCGGCTTGACCGGAAGCCGCAGATGCAGGCCATCGGTGCGTTGTTCGAACGGAATCTTCTTGCCGTTGGCCAGCAAGGTCACTGCGCGCACGCCATCGGCGGCGTTGAGCGAGCGGATCACTGCTTCACCATTGCTCGGCCAGCCCAGCTCGATCGCATACAACGCGCCATCGCGGGTGGTGAAGCGGAAATCTTCCGCCGTGTACGGCTTGGTCTTGACGTCCTGGAAGGTGCCGCCCACCACTTCGGTGGGGCCTTCGCCATACACGCGCCACGGCGTGCTGTCGTAGATCGCGCCGCCGTTGGTCTTGAGCCAACGACCGATCGCCAGCAGGATGCCGCGCTCGGTGTCCGGGATCGAGCCATCGGCACGCGGGCCGATGTTGAGCATCAGGTTGCCGTTCTTGGCCACCACATCGGCAAGCATGTGGATGATGAAGGTGGGCGACTTGTAGGTGTCGTTTTCGATATAGCCCCACGAGGCGTTACTCACCGATGTGTCGGTCTGCCAGTGCGTGGGATGGATGCCGGTGAGCTGGCCACGCTCGATATCCAGCGTGCCGGCGCCTTCCGGAAAGGCGCCGAGCTTGTAGTTCACCACCACGCCGCGGTCGGCCTCGGTGCGCGCTGCGCCCTGGTTGTAGTAATACGCCAGCATGGTCGGCAGGCTGCGGCGGAAGGTGGGGTGGGCAATCCACCAATCGAAATAGATCAGGTCCGGTTGATAGGTGTCGATCAACTCGGCGGTACGCGCCAGCCAGTCGTCCAGCCAGGCCTGCGAGACCGGCGTCCAGTCGTTGGCCACATCGGCATCGTCCTTGCCCGGCAGCCGCACCTGCGCCGGGCCGTACAGCGCGGCATAACGTGGGTCGTTGACGTCTGAGTCGAAGGTGCGCCCGCCATCGAAGAACCAGTTGTGTTCGGCGCGATGCGACGACAAGCCGAAGTGCAGCCCCTGCGCGCGGATCGCCTTGGACAGCTCGCCCAACAGGTCGCGCTTTGGCCCCATTTTCATCGCGGTCCAGTCGGACAGCTTGGAGTCGTACAACGCAAAGCCGTCGTGGTGCTCGGCCACCGGCACCACGTAGCGTGCGCCCGATTCGCGGAACAGCTTGGCCCAGCCATTGGGGTCGAACTTGGGCGCGGTGAACTTGGGAATCAGATCCTTGTAGCCGCTGCTGGCCTGCGGGCCGTAAGTGGCGACGTGATGGTCGAATTCCTTGGAGCCTTGCAGATACATGTTGCGTGAATACCACTCGCTGCCGAACGCCGGCACCGAGAACACACCCCAATGGATGAAGATGCCGAACTTGGCATTGTCGTACCACGCCGGCGATTGATACGCCTTCAGCGCGGCCCAGTCTGGGCGGAACGGTCCCTTGCGTGCGCCGGCCTCGGCTTCGCGCACCAGACGCTCGCGTTCGGGCGCGTACTTGGCGGTGGCATCGAGCCACTGCTGGTCGATCACCTCGGGACTGAGCGTGGTGGCGGTCGGTGCGGTGGGTGATTGCGCGGCACTCGCATGCACGGCGGGCAACGCGAGCAGCAGACCGAGCGCTAGCGTTCGACTCCTGGGTGCAGCTCCGGCGTGGCGGCGGGATGGAGCCGCAAACGCGCGGCTATCGGTCGTCATGGGAACTGCACTCCTGTTGAGCAAGACGCGCCGGCGATGCTGCAACCGTGCGTGGATGGCAAAAGCGGGCCTGGCCATGCTCCCTCGATCGCGAAGGGGCGTGGCCAGTACCACTCCTTGGTACAACAAAAAAAAGCGCGCCACCGTGGAGGGTCGGTGGCGCGCCGGTGCTACATCAGAACTTGAAGTTGAGCTGGGCTTGATAGCCGCGGCCGTTCTTGTAGAACGCCGTGGGGGTATCACGCGTGTTGCTGAAGACCCGGTAGGTGGAATCCAGCAGGTTGGTGGCGCCGAAGGTGATGCCCATGTAATCGGTGATCTGGTACGAGGCGTTCAGATCCAGCTGCTTGTAGGCATCGGCAAAGTCACGCGATGACAGGCGACCGATCTGGGTGAAGTATTTCGAGCGGTAGCTGTAGTTCACACGTACCGTCCAGTCACCATGTTCCCAGTACGGAATCACGTTATATGTGTCGCGCGACAGGTAGGGCAGGTTTAAATCGGAACTTGATTCAGATTCAGCGAACGTGTAATTGGCCTGCAAACCAAAACCAAGGCCGAAAGATTGCTGGTAATTGACTGCCACGCCTTTGACTTTGGCGTCTGACACATTGACCGGCGAGTTGACCTCATACAAGCCAGGCTGCGCCGGCGGACCCGGGTTCAACTGCTGAGTCGTGGTGACGTTGACGATGTAGGAGCTAATGTCACGGTAAAACACTTCACCAGACAGCATGCTGGAAGGCGCAAAGTACCATTCCGCAGCAATGTCGTAGTTGGTGGATTCATAAGGCTTGAGGTCCGGGTTGCCGCCGCCAGCGGTGAGGTTGCCGGAGCCGCCATTGCCGTTATTGATTGTGAAAGTGCCGGCCAAATCGGAATACCGCGGCCGTGCAATCACTTTGGCTGCCGAGAAACGCAGCACTGCATCGTCAGTGACGTCGTAGGCGATGTTGAAGCTTGGCAGTGCCTTTCGGTAGCTATTTGTCTCGGCAACCCGATCGAAGCTACTACCGGCATTATTGCTTTGCCAGTACTCCGACTTGTCGCTGGTATCCACCAAGCGTACACCGACGTTACCGCGCCACTTGCCGGTCTCGTAGTTCAACTGCGTGTAGAAGTTCTGGGTGATTTCCTTGACCTGGAACGAGGCGCCGAAATCGGTCGTGTATGGGCCCTGCGGCTGTGAGAGCAAGTAACGGCGAACCGTCTCGAGGTTTGCGGTTGGCCACGTGGTCAGGTCGCCGCTCGCGCCCAGACCGTCATACAGACTGCTCGGCGTGGTGCCAGGATTGAACTGCGTCAGCGACACCGGGTCGGTGGTGTTGATGCGGTTGCCGCGCGCGTCTACGCCATTGTTGTGGTTGATGTACTTGTAGCCAAACTGCAATTTGGTGAACGGACCCCATTCCAGGTCACGTGCCGCATCCCACTGGAAATACTTCTCGTCGTCCTTGCTCTTTTGGTAGGCGATGCCGCCAGCCTGCACGATGCCGGTGCTCGTGCCAGGAAGATTGCCTTGCTGTCCCGGGGCTAAGCCTGCGGGGTTGCCCGGCAGCGTCCAGTTGGCCGCACCACCGTTGTCATAGTTGACTGCTGTGTTCTGACCATTGAACGCGTAGTTGTAGCCACCGTCCTGCATCAGGAACTTCATCAGATACTCTGGATTTTTGCCACCAGTCGCCTCGGTGTAGCCGCCCTGGGTGGTGAACACCCACTTTTCACCAGACCAGTCATGGCGCAGGTTCAGGCTCTTGGTAGTGACAGTGCTCTCGCGGTAGTTTGCGTCTAACTGTGCATACGGCTGTGCCAGTCCGCCGTCAGAAACTGTTGCAGAGGTCACCACGCCATTCTGGACATTCGCCTCAGTAACCAGCCTCAGGTTATTGATGCTTTCTCCAGAACCGTCGGAGGCCGGCGAGCCACATGCAGGGCACATATAACGCGACTGACTGAAATTGTTGTACTTGCCCTTGATGTACAGGCCGGTCAGGTTGAATTCGTTCTGGTCGTTCGGCTTCCACTGCAACGCACCCTGCAGGCCGCTGCGCTCGCGGGTCTGCTGGAAGAATGCGCTGTTGATACCGGCCGGCACGCGGGCGGTGGCCACATCGCTGCCGTCGCCGGTGATGGTGGCGCTAGCGGGAATGTTGGCACCGGTGGTGTAGCCGAAGTATTCGATACCGGCGCGTGCCAGGTCCTGCTTGTCGTGCGTGGCGGAGATCAACGCGCCGAAGGTTTCGTCGTCGTTCTTCCAGCTCCACAGCGCCGAACCGCGCGGATTGCCTTCTTCCGAGCGATCGTTGTAGTTGTAGCCGATCGAGCCGCGGATGGTGTTCTTGGGCAGCTCCAGCGGCTTGCGGGTGTGCACGATCACAGTACCGCCGATCGAGCCTTCGTCGATGCGCGCCTCGGGGGTCTTGTAGACCTCCATCAGGCCGATGATTTCCGGCGACAGCAGGGTGTAGTTGAAGGTACGGCCGCTGGTGTCGGTCGGATTGCCGCCCCAGTCACCGGACGCGATGGTCTGGCCGTTGAGCAGCACGCGGTTCAACGCCGGGTCGGTGCCGTTGATGCTGACCTTTTCGCCTTCGCCGAACTGGCGGTCGACGCTGATGCCCGGCAGGTGGGACAGCGATTCGGCCGCATTGATGTCCGGGAACTTGCCAATGTCTTCGGCGCTGATCGCATCGACGATGGAGTTGGCCGAGCGCTTGACCGCCTGGCTCTTTTCCAGCGATGCGCGATAGCCGGTGACGGTGATGGTGTCCAACTCGGTGGTGGCCGAGGATGCGCCCGCAGGCGCCTGTTGTTCTTGTCCGGCAGCCATTGCAGAGCCGGAGCAGTACAGAGCGGCGGTGATACAGAGTGCTAACGTCGTGGTGCGGCTGTGCATGGCTAAACCTCGTTGGTTAGTGCTGTGAGCGCGCGCCGTGGAAAGGCATCGCGCTCGGCGTGGCCGGCAAAACAACACGCCCTGACCGATCGCGGTGATCGCAACTCCGTGCTCGGCAACGGCAGCGGGCGGTGTCGATTCGCGTGGTAGAGGAGGTGTCCCCCGTGTGGTGAAGCGGTGGAGCGAACGCGATCTCGGCGAGCCCAGCGTCTGATGACGCAGAACCCGCGAACCTGGAATCAGCAGGGAAGGGAAGAGCCGTTCTTCAGTACCGAACAGTCCATGGCCCCTCCTGCCAGAACCCCGATTTGGACCGAGTCTCGCGTAGCGCTGACAGCGTTGTCAACACGTCGTCACAGATCTCTGATGCAGCTGCGATTGCGCTGCAATGCAGCATTTTTACGGCGCGATCGTCGACGTAGTCGACCAGGTAGGTGTGCCCGTGCGTCTGCCGTGCCGGGTCGATTGGTGCTTTCAATGCTGGAAACGTTTCGTGCCGCAACGTCTGGCGAAATTTGTGCCGGAATCCTTGCTATGCGTGCGGATTTTTCGCGGATGATGGGGGCGGCCCTGGATCGCCTTGATTGTGCTCCCCACGGTTGCGTTACACGGCAATTACTGACAACGTTGTCTACCCGCTGCCGTTCGTCGGACAACGGGACCTGACGCCAGCCCGCTGCCACTTAACAGGAGAATGCGTGAGCGCAAGCAGCCCAATGGAAGCGGTGGTCTTTCCGCGCCCCGACACCTTCGTTGCCGCAGACGTGGGAGGGACGCATGTGCGCCTGGCGCTGGTCTGCGGAAGCGCCGATGCAGGCAAGCCGGTCACGGTGCTGGACTACCGCAAGTACCGCTGCGCCGATTACCCGGGCCTGGCCGACATCATGTCTACGTTCTTCGCCGAACTGGGATGTGCGCCGGTGCAGCGCGGCGTGATCGCCAGTGCCGGATACGCGCTCGAGGACGGCAGCGTGATCACGGCCAACCTGCCGTGGGTGCTGGCACCGGAACAGATCCGTCGCCAGCTCGGCATGCAGGTGCTTCATCTGGTCAACGATTTCGAGGCGGTCGCCTACGCGGCCAACTACATGACCGGCAGTCAGGTGATGCAGCTTTCGGGCCCGGCGCAGGGTGCGCCCGGTCCGGCGCTGGTGCTGGGCCCGGGCACCGGCCTGGGCGCGGCGGTGTGGATCCCCAATGGCGCCCATCCGGTGGTATTGCCGACCGAGGCCGGCCACGCGGCGCTCGCCGCCGCCAGCGATCTGGAAGTGGCCTTGCTGCAGGAACTGCGGCGCACCCGCACGCATGTCGGCACCGAGACGTTGTTGTCCGGCCCGGGGCTGTTGAATCTCTATCACGCACTGGCCGTGTTGCGCGGCGAGCGGGCCACCCATGCCGGCCCGGCCGATGTCACCGCCGCTGCGCTGGCCGGCAACGACGTGCTCGCGCGCGACGCGCTGCAGGCATTCTGCGGCTTCATGGGCAGCGTGGTCGGCGACATGATGCTGCTGTATGGCATTCGCAGCGGCGTGTATCTGGCTGGCGGATTCTTGCCGCAGATCGCCGACTTCATCGCCGCCAGCGACTTCGTCACCCGCCTGCTCGACAAGGGCACGTTGCGCCCGGCGCTGGAGCAGGTGCCGGTGCGCATCGTCGAACACGGCCAGCTCGGCGTCATCGGCGCGGCCAGCTGGCTTCTCCAGCACGCTCGCTAGGCCAGAACCCCGGATCGCATCCACGCCGCAGGGGCGCTTGCGGCCGCAGGGGCCTTACCGACAAACACCGGGACTATCGGAAACGTCGCTCCGCGGGAAGGCCCATCGCGCCCGGGTGCGCTCCTACGCCTTACCGGGGCGCTGCCTGCGTCGGGCTGTCCCACGGACCTACAAACGATCCCCCCGCCATCTCGCGACCGCAAAAGCTTCATAGGAGCGCCCTCGGGCGCGAGAGGCCTTACCGACAAACGCCAGGACGATCGGAAACATCGCTCCGCGGGAAGGCCCATCGCGCCCGGGTGCGCTCCTACGCCTTACCGGAGCGCTGCCTGCGTCGGGCTGTCCCACGGACCTACAAACGATCCACCCGCCATCTCGCGACCGCAAAAGCTTCGTAGGAGCGCCCTTGGGCGCGAGAGGCCTTGCCGACAAACACCAAGACGATCGGAAACGTCGCTCCGCGGGAAGGCCCCGTCGCGCCCGGGTGCGCTCCTACGCCTTACCGGAGCGCTGCCTGCGTCGGGCTGTCCCACGCCCGACAAACGATCCCCCGCCACGTCGGCGGCCTACAGATCCCCGAACCGCGACTGCAATGCGGCAATGGCGGCCAGCCCGGCGGTTTCGGTGCGCAGGATGCGCGGCCCCAGGCGCAGGCCGGTGAACCCGGCGTCGGCCAGCGTCGCCCGATCGCGCGGTGACCAACCGCCTTCCGGCCCGATCGCCACGATGACGTCCCGCTGCGTGCCCGCGCTCAAGCTGCCCAGGCGATGCTCGCCCTGCGGGTCCAGGGTCAGCCGCAGCGCCTGCGGGTCGCTGGCCACTGCCGCCTCCTGCAGGCCGGTCGGTGCTGCCAGCGCCGGGACGCGCGCCCGGCCGGATTGCTCACAGGCAGACACCACCACACTGCGCCAGTGCGCCACGCGTTTTTCCAGGCGCGCCGCATCCAGCTTCACTTCGGTGCGTTCGGCGTTTACCGGCACGATGGCTGCAACGCCCAGCTCGGTGGCTTTCTGCAGGATCAGATCCATCTTTTCGCCGCGGGCGATACCCTGGATCAGGGTGATGCGCAGCGGCGATTCGTTCGCCAGCGGCTCGGCACGTTCCACCATCGCGCGTGCCTCGCGCTTGCCGGCCACGGTGATGCGTGCGTGGTAGTCGCTGCCATCGCCATTGAACAGGATGCAGGCATCGCCCTCGCGCAGCCTCAGCACGCGCAGCAGGTGGTTGGCCGATTCCTCGGGCAAAGTCACTTCCTGGTCGCACTGCAGCGGCAGCGCAACATGGGAGCGGGTCACGCGCATGCGACGGCCTCCTCGATGGCCTGGCGCGTGGTTGCCGCCAGCAAGGCAAGTTGCGCCTCGTCCACGCAGTACGGCGGCATCCAGTACAGCACGTCGCCCAGGGGCCGCAGCACCACCCCGCGTTCCAGCGCGGCGCGATACGCCTTCAGGCCGACGCGCGCGGCCGCGGGGAAAGGCGTGCGCTTGTCGCCGCCACGGGTGAGTTCGAAGGCGACGATCATGCCAGCCTGGCGCACGTCGGCCACCGCGTGGTGTTCGCCGATCTGCGCGGCCAGGGTGCTCATGTGCGCGGCGGTGTGCTGGTTACGCGCAATCACGTCGTCGTCTGCGAAGATCTGCAAGGTCGCCAACGCGGCCGCGCAGGCCAGCGGATTTCCCGTGTAGCTGTGTGAGTGCAGGAAGGCGCGTTCGCGCGAATCGTCCAGGAACGCGTCGTACAACTGCTGGGTGGCCAGCACCGCCGCCAACGGCAGGAAGCCGCCGGTCAGGCCTTTGGACAGGCACAGCAGGTCGGGCATCACGCCGGCCTGCTCGCACGCGAACAAGGTGCCGGTACGGCCGAAGCCGGTCGCAATCTCGTCGGCAATCAGGAATGCGCCGTGCGCATCGCACAAGGCGCGTGCGCGGCGCAGATACGCCGGGTGATACATGCGCATGCCGCCGGCACATTGCACGCGCGGTTCCAGGATCAGCGCGCAGATCTCGCCGGGCGCTTGCTCGAACAGTGCCTGCAGCGCATCGGCGGCCTGCAGCGCGTACGCTTCCGCGCTTTGCCCGGGCTCGGCCAGGTAGGCATCGGGCGAGGGGGCGAAGGTCGCTTCCAGCAACAGCGGCGCATACACGCGCCGGTAGAGCGGAATGTCGCCCACCGACAACGCGCCGATGGTCTCGCCGTGGTAGCCGTTTTCCAGCGCGATGAACCGCGTGCGGCGATGCTCGCCACGGTTGTGGAAGTAATGGAAGGCCATCTTCAAGGCCACTTCCACGCCGGCCGAGCCATTGTCGGCGTAGAACACCTTGGACAACGGCGCGCGGTCGGGCTGGCGTGGCGCAATGGCCAGCAGGCGCTCGGCCAGCTGCACCGCCGGTGCGTGCGTGAAGCCGGCCAGCATCACCTGCTCCAGCGTGCCGGCCTGTTGCGCAATGGCCGCACCGATGCGCGGCTCGGCGTGGCCGAACAGGTTGGTCCACCAACTGCTGACCGCGTCCAGATAGCGGCGGCCATCGTGGCCGACCAGCCACGCGCCGCTGCCGCTTGCGATCGGCACCAGGGGAAGCGTGTGCGGATGCTCGCGCATCTGCGTGCACGGGTGCCACACCACCGCAAGATCGCGTTGCCGCCACTGTTGGGCAGCTTCGGAGGCTGCAGGGTCTGCTAGGATTTCGGGCTCATGAACATGTCGATGCATCTGCCTATTCTATCGGTCCGCTCGGCGGCTGCGTGCCACGCATGAGCCCGCGTCTGCCGACCATCCACAAGATCACCGATCTGGGGGACGGGCCGTTCCGTCGCCAGCAGCTGGATCTGGAGTTTTCCAACGGGCAACGCCGCCTGTACGAGCGCCAACTCAGCCAGGGTCATGGCGCGGTCGTGGTGGTGCCGATGCTCGACGAGACGACGGTGCTGCTGGTGCGCGAATACGCGGCCGGTGTGCATCGCTACGAGCTGGGCCTGGTCAAGGGGCGCATCGATGCCGGCGAGACCCCGGAGCAGGCCGCCGACCGCGAGCTCAAGGAAGAAGCCGGCTATGGCGCGCGCCAGGTCCAGGTGCTGCGCGCGATGACGCTTGCTCCTACTTATATGAGTCACCAATCCTGGCTGGTGCTCGCGCGCGATCTCTACCCGGAGCGCCTGGTGGGCGACGAACCGGAAGAGATGGAAGTCGTGCCCTGGCCACTGGCGCGTCTGGACGAGTTGATGCTGCGCGAGGACTTCTCGGAGGGGCGCTCGCTGGCGGCATTGTTCATCGCGCGCGAGTGGCTGGAGCGCAACCGGTGATCCGCATCCCGATGGAATTGCGCGAAACCGTGATCGCCATCGCCCGTGAGGCCGGCGAGGCCATCATGCAGGTGTACGCGCAGGACTTCGCAGTCGAGATCAAGGACGATGCCAGCCCGCTGACCCAGGCCGACCTGGCTGCCAACCGCGTCATCGTCGACGGCCTGCGCCGGGTCACACCCGACGTGCCGGTGCTCTCGGAAGAGTCCGCGCATGTCGCCTGGGAAACACGGCAGTACTGGACCAGCTATTGGTTGGTCGATCCGCTCGACGGCACGCGTGAGTTCGTCAAACGCAACGGCGAGTTCAGCGTCAACATCGCACTCATCCACATGGGCGCGCCGGTGCTCGGCGTGGTCCAGGCGCCGGTCGATGGCCGGGTCTGGTACGCCGCGCGCGGCGAGAATGCCTACCGCCGCGATGGCGATCGCGACGAGATGCTGCAGACCCGCACCCCGGCCGCCACGCCATTGCGGGTGGCGGCCAGCCGTTCGCATCGCGATGCGCGCACCGCCGCCGCGCTGGAGCGCATGGGCGAGATCGACGTGGTCGCGCAAGGGTCGTCGTTGAAGTTCTGCCGCATCGCCGAAGGCGACCTGGATGTCTATCCGCGCTTCGGCCCCACCTCCGAGTGGGACACGGCGGCCGGCCAGTGCGTGCTGCACGCCGCCGGTGGCGTGCTGCTGGCGGGCGGCTCCGGCAAACCGTTCCGCTACAACCGTCGCGACACGCTGCTCAATGGCGACTTCATCGCGATGGGCGATCCCAATCTGCCCTGGCGCGATTGGCTGACGTAAGCGTGCCCGGCGATGGCCGGCAGCGTCGGTGTGCCGGTCTGTTAACGCATGCGCGCCGGTTGTGGCACGCCCCACACGCACGCCGAGCGCTCGGGTGCGGCCCGTATCGCGTTTGTGCTGCGTGCCTGCGATGCTGCCCGCGCACCGACGGATACGTCAGCCCCGTATCGGCCGGCAGGTACACTGCGGCAGCCTTGCGCGCCTGAGGTTCATCCGCTGCACGCATGCGCGATCGCCACGCTGCCGCCGCATTGCGCATGGAGCATCGTAGCGGCGCTGTGCGCCTGCCCACTGTTTTCAGGAAGACACCATGTCCCAGACTCCGCCCACCGGCGACATCCAACGCCTGCTGCAGCTGATGGCACGCCTGCGCGATCGCGAGCACGGCTGTCCCTGGGATGTGGAGCAGACCTTTGCCAGCATCGCCCCGTACACCATCGAAGAAGCCTACGAAGTGGCTGACGCGATCGATCGCAACGACCTGCCGGGGTTGCGCGACGAGCTGGGCGACCTGCTGCTGCAGGTGGTGTTCCATGCGCAGATGGCGTCCGAACAGGGCGCGTTCGGGTTTGCCGAGGTGGTCGCCACGCTCAGCGACAAGCTGGTGCGTCGCCACCCGCACGTCTTCGCAGCGCAGGCGGCCGACGACGCCCAGGCGGTGAGCGCCAACTGGGAACAGATCAAGCGCCAGGAGCGCCGCGTCGCCGGGCATCAGGACGAGTCGGCGCTGGCCGGCATCGCGCGCGGTCTGCCGGAGTGGCAGCGCTCCACCAAGCTGCAGTCGCGTGCGGCGCGGGTCGGCTTCGACTGGCCGGGCCCGGCGCCGGTGCTGGATAAGTTGCAGGAAGAACTCGACGAGTTGCGCGTAGAATTCGCGCGTGGCCCGGTGGCCGACAATCAGGCGCGTCTGGAAGACGAACTCGGCGACGTGCTGTTCGTCTGCGCCAATCTTGCGCGGCATGCCAAGGTGGACGTGGGCGCGGCACTTCGGCACGCCAACCTGAAGTTCGAACGTCGCTTCCGCGCAATGGAAGCGCTGGCGCATGCGCAGGGCACCGGACTGGACGCGCTGCCGCTGGGCGCGCAGGAAGCATTGTGGCAACAGGTCAAGCGGGACGAAGCGGCTGCAGCCCCGATGCCCAATTCCGATCCTGTGGCACGCCGATGAACTCCGCGCTGGGCACGCTGCTGCTGTTCGTCGCCACCGCCGTGGCCGAGCTGGTGGGCTGCTACCTTCCTTATCTATGGCTGCGCAAGAGCGGCAGTGCGTGGTTGCTGCTGCCCACCGCACTGAGCCTTGCGCTGTTCGTGTGGCTGTTGAGCCTGCATCCCACTGCCAGCGGGCGTACCTACGCAGCCTATGGCGGGGTCTACATCGCCAGTGCGCTGCTGTGGTTGTGGTGGGTGGACCGCATCACGCCCACGCGCTGGGACCTGCTCGGTGCCGGCTGCTGCCTGCTGGGCATGGCGGTCATCATGTTCGCGCCACGCAACGCCTGAGCCGGGTAGGCGCTGGTCGCGCACGCCGGCCGACGTGGCGCCGCGCATCCTTGTCCGTTGCCGCCAGTGTGGTGTGTGCAGCGGGTGCATACTTCGCGCAGGACCGACTCGTCACTGCAAAGGGGCTGCACATGTTTCCAACTTCGTTTCTGGCCATCGCCGTTCTGGTTGCCGGCGTCATCGTGTTGTTCAAGACCGTGCGCATGGTGCCGCAGGGATTCCAGTGGACGGTGGAGCGCTTCGGCCGCTACACCCACACCATGAGTCCCGGGCTGCACTTCCTGGTGCCGGTGGTCTACGGCGTGGGCCGCAAGATCAACATGATGGAACAGGTGCTGGATGTGCCCAGCCAGGACGTCATCACCAAGGACAACGCCGTGGTGCGCGTGGACGGGGTGGTGTTCTTCCAGGTGCTGGATGCGGCCAAGGCCGCCTATGAAGTCTCCAACCTGGAAATCGCCTCGATCGCGCTGGTGCAGACCAATATCCGTACCGTCATCGGTTCGATGGACCTGGACGAATCGCTGAGCCAGCGCGAAACCATCAATGCCCAGCTGTTGAGCGTCGTTGACCAGGCCACCAATCCTTGGGGCATCAAGGTCACTCGTATCGAGATCCGCGATATCCAGCCGCCGCGCGACCTGATCGATTCGATGGCGCGGCAGATGAAGGCCGAGCGCGAAAAGCGCGCACAGATTCTCGAAGCCGAAGGCTCGCGGCAATCGGAAATCCTGCGCGCCGACGGCGAGAAGCAGGCCGCCGTGCTTGAAGCCGAAGGCCGCAAGGAAGCCGCCTTCCGCGATGCCGAAGCACGCGAGCGGCTGGCCGAGGCAGAAGCCCGCGCCACCCAGGTGGTGTCCGATGCGATCGCCAACGGTAGCGTGCAGGCGATCAATTACTTTGTTGCACAAAAATATGTGGAGGCGTTCAAGGCGCTGGCCACCGCACCCAACCAGAAGTTCGTGCTGATGCCGATGGAATCCAGCGGCATCATCGGCTCGATTGCCGGCATCGCCGACCTGGCGAAGGAAGCGCTGGGCAAACCCGATACCGCCGGCGTACGCGTGCCGCCGATGCCGCCGCGCGCGGGAGTCTGAGCCATGCGTTGGGATGTGGTGGTATGGGCGGTGCTTGCGTTGCTGTTGATCGCCGCCGAGACCTTGGTGCCGGGTGCATTCCTGTTGTGGATGGGCATCGCCGCGGCGGCGGTGTGCCTGCTGGTGCTCGCAATGCCGGGCATGTCGCTGTTGGTGCAGATCGTGGCGTTCGTGCTGCTCAGCTTCGTGTCGGTGCAGGTCTATCGCAGCTGGTTTCGCGGCAAGGGCCGGCAGAGCGATCGGCCGTTGCTCAACCGGCGCGCCGAGCAATTGATCGGCCGTCGCGTGCTGCTCGATCAGCCCATCCACGATGGCCGCGGTCGCGCCAAGGTCGACGACGCGTTCTGGGTGGTCAGCGGTCCGGAGCTGCCGGCCGGCGCACCGGTGCGTATCGTCGGTGTGGATGGCATGACCCTGCTGGTGGAAGCGGCCGGCTGATGCGTGTGCAGATAGCGTGCTGCTCCGGATGCTGCAGTGCGGGGTGGCAGTGTCAGGCACGCGCGCCCTGGATTCCGGCTGTGCGGATGCACGGCTTCCCCGCAAGTGCGGCTGGGCGGCGATAATGGGCGTCTTTCCCTTGGACCGGCGCTCATGACCCAGAAGACCATCCTCAACGACACCCATCGTGCGCTCGGCGCCAAGATGGTCGATTTCGGCGGTTGGGACATGCCGATCCATTACGGCTCGCAGCTGGACGAGCACCATCAGGTGCGTCGCGACGCCGGCATGTTCGATGTCAGCCACATGACCGTGGTCGACCTGCACGGTGCGCGCGTGCGTGAGTTCCTGCGCTACCTGCTGGCCAACTCGGTGGACAAGCTCAAGGTCGCCGGCAAGGCGCTGTACACCTGCATGCTCAACCCGCAGGGCGGAGTGATCGACGACCTCATCGTCTATTACATGCGCGAAGATTTCTTCCGCCTGGTGGTCAACGCCGCCACCCGCGAGAAGGACCTGCAGTGGATCGGCGAGCAGGCGGCCCGCTTCGAGGTGCGCGTGGAAGAGCGCGGCGACTTCGCGATGATCGCGGTGCAAGGCCCCAACGCCCGCGCCAAGGTCATCGACCTGCTCGATCCTGCCGACACCGCCGCGGCGAGCAAGCTCAGCCGTTTTGCCGCATTGCAGACCCGATCGCGCGATGGCATCGAACTGTTCCTGGCACGCACCGGATACACCGGCGAAGACGGTTTCGAGATCGTGCTGCCGCAGGATGCTGCAGTGACGTTCTGGAATGCGCTGCTCGCGCAGGGCGTCAAGCCGGCCGGCCTGGGAGCACGTGACACCCTGCGGCTGGAGGCTGGCATGAATCTGTATGGCCAGGACATGGACGACGCGGTCACTCCGTATGAGGCCGCACTGGCCTGGACGATCACGCTCGACGAAGGGCGCGACTTCATCGGCCGTGCCGTGCTCGAAGCGCAGAAGGCGCAAGGTGCGCCGCGCCAGATGATCGGCGTGGTGATGGATGAGAAAGGCGTGCTGCGGCACGGCCAGACCGTGCTCACCGCTGCCGGTCAGGGCGAAATCCTGTCGGGCACGTTCTCGCCGACGCTTGGCAAGGCGATTGCCTTTGCACGCGTGCCGGCCGGCAGCATCGACCAGCTGCGCGTGGACATCCGTGGCAAGCAGGTGCCGTTGCGCGCAGTGAAGTTCCCGTTCGTGCGCGACGGCCAGGCGCAGCCCGGCGTCCTGGGCGAGTGAGCCCGACGATGTCGGCCGTCGCTGGCCGGCATCATGCAATCGCATGCAAGCCAGCCATACCGCCGCGCGTGCACCTGTCTTGTCGCGCGGTCTAAACTAACCACCTGTCCCGACCCCATTCCCTGACCCAACTTTCCCGGAGCACACCCATGAGCGAGATTCCTGGCGACCTCAAGTTCCTCAAATCCCACGAGTGGGCCCGCGTCGAGAGCAACGGCCGCGTGACCGTCGGTATCTCCGATCACGCACAGGGCTTGCTGGGCGATCTGGTCTACGTCGAACTGCCGGGCGTCGGCGACACCGTGCAGGCCGGCAACGGCGCCGCGGTAGTCGAGTCGGTCAAGGCGGCGTCCGATGTCTACAGCCCGGTCAGCGGGACCGTGGTCGAGGTCAACAGCGCGCTGGGCGACAAGCCGGAAACCATCAACGAAGACGCCTACGGCGAAGGCTGGATCTTCGTCGTCGAACTCGACGACAAGGACCAGCTCAACGAACTGTTGTCGCCGGACGACTATGCCGAGCTGCTCGAAGACGACGATCACTGAGGCGATCTCGCCTGTTGCACTCCAATGGCCGCTCCTGGAGCGGCCATTTTTTTGCGCGATGCGGGAGATGCCGTTGCGCGAGCATGACCGGGTGGGCGCTTGGATAGTCGCCTGTGCGCGCGCTCGATCGGCCATGGGCATCAAGCGCCGACGGCAACGCGACCACGTCGGATGGCGGCATCCATGGCGCGGTGATCCGATGCCAACACCAGCGAACACGCGCGTCGGATTTCTGACGTGAGTCACCCGTGAGGATCTGGCGTGCGCCTGGTGAAAAAGTTGCCCGTGGCAACGCGCGTCGACCAAGCGAACCAGCGCGCGCTGCATGTGGCGACCAGCGCGTAACGACACGCATGCGGCGATCAAACGACGCAATAAGTTTGCGCATTTGGGCATGTGCGACACCGGAAGTGGAGTCGCCAGACAAAAAATTTTCAGCTGGCGGACAGGCGGCGAACAATGCCGCCAGGTGCAGTGCACTGCCGTGGCGTCGTGGCGGCGCACGACACGCGTCGTTGCAGCGATTTAGAAAAACAGCAGAAAAGAAGTGCTTTTTTGATGTCAATGGCGCGGCGGTGCGCGCGTTGGCGGTGCGCCGCGCCGCGCGCGTGGTGCGCTTGCCGGACGTCGATGCCAGGCATGGTGATGGCGAACTGAAAAAAAAATGCAAAAGAGTGTTGACAGTAAAAAAAAGCGTGATTAGGTTTCGCCCAGCAGACATTGCTGCGAAAGAGAGTGAGTAGAATCGACATCAAGCCGACACGCTTGTTCAAGACGTCCACCGAAGCACGATCACTGGTGGAGTCGGGTCCGCTTCTCTCCAGAAAAGCAGTTGTCGTTTCGATCACGCACCCGTGTCGCCGTTCGATGCGGGTGTTTCTGTATCCGTCCCGTCGCGCATCATCTGCGGACGGTTCCCGACGACGGCATGCCGGCGCGGGGTTTGGTTCAACTGGGCGTTTCATCTCCATAGTTCACTGACGAGGAGCCAATTACATGGCCATTAAAAAAGCTGCGAAAAAGAAACCCACCGCCAAGAAGGCAGTGAAGAAGACCGCCGTCAAGAAGGCGACCAAGAAGGTCGCGAAGAAGGCAACCGCCAAGAAGGCAGTGAAGAAGACCGCCGCCAAGAAGGCCGTCAAGAAGACTGCGAAGAAGGCAACCGCCAAGAAGGCAGTGAAGAAGACTGCCAAGAAGGCAACCAAGAAGACTGCCGCCAAGAAGGCAGTGAAGAAGACCGCAAAGAAGGCGACCAAGAAGACTGCCGCCAAGAAGGCCGTCAAAAAGACCGCCAAGAAGACTGCGAAAAAGGCCGTAGCGAAGAAGGCGACCAAGAAGTCCGCCACCAAGAAGTCCGCTACCAAGAAGCCTGCAGTGAAGAAGGTCGCCAAGAAGAAGCCGGCCGCTCGCAAGAAGAAGGCCGCTCCGGTCGCGCTGCCCGCTACCCCGGCACCGCTGATCTGATCTGCAACACCCGATCGCCGTAAACATCGAGCTCTCTCCCCGACGCCCAGCGGGGAGGGAGCTTTTTTATTGCACGGCCGTCCGGGCCAGGCGCGAGGCAGTGATCGCGCAGTGACCGTCGTCGGCACGACGGTCGATCATGCAATGGTGCAGGGCAGGGCAGGGCAGGCGTGGTGCGGGCGAGCTTTGCGTTGGTTTGCGCCGCCAGGGTGGCTTTGCAGCGCCGTGCAGCCATGGCTCTTCCAGCAGTCACGACATCTGCCAGCGTGAGTCCCTCGGTTGTAGCCGGCATGCAAGCCGGAGCGGCAGGCGGGCAGGGTTCGTCGTTTGCGGCGGCCAAGTGCTCTCTCACGATATTCGCTGCGCAAGACGGCCGGTGCGCGCGAAGCAGCGAGCAAAGGCCCAGCGTGGCCAGCGTCGAGGATTCTTGGATTCAATTGAGCACGCACGCACGCACGTCCGATCCGGTACGTGGACGGACCCAGCGCATCGTTCTCGATGGCAGCACAGCGGTCCCGGAACATCCATCGCGCGGAACGCTTGTGCGTGCATGGACTGCCTGGCTCAGAGCGACGGCGCTGCGGTCAACGTTCGAAGGGCAGTCCACGCCCGCGATCCCGACCATGCAGATCGACATCGGCCAGCCTTCTCAAGGCGCCCCTCGGGCTCAGCGTGCAACCAGGCGTAGCGCGGCGACAGCCAGAAACAACGCAGGCGTCCGAAGCCGCCTGTGTCTGAGCATGCAGCGCGCTACCGCTGCAGGAACGCAGTGCCGGCGCGGCAGGCGGCTCAGCGCGGCGATGCCACCGACTTGCCGGACGAGGTGCCCTTGCCGGCCGGGTCGGGCTTTTCGGCCAGCATGTTCTCGCTGCCGAAGTCACCGTCCACATCGATATCCAGCCAACGCTTGGCCGGTAGGCCAAGTGCGCGATCGAGGATGGTGGGCAGCATGCCGGAGGGCAGGCCGCTTTCGCCGTTCCACATGATGGCGATGCCGAGGTCGCGCTCGGGCAACAGCGCCACCAGTCCACGGTAGCCCTGCACCGCACCGGCATGGAACACCACCTGATGGCCCGCGTAGTCGAACACACGCCAGCCCAGCGCATAGCTGGCTGCATCCACGCGCTCGTGACGCCAGCCCGAGCGCATTTCGCCCGGCGTGGAGATCAGCGGTGCGTGCAAGGTGGCCAGCAGGGGCGCCGGCAGCACGTCGGTGCGATGGCCGGTGTGCGCGAGCAGCCATTGCGCCATGTCGCTGGCGCTGGCGTTGACGCCGGCGGCAGGCGCCAGCCGGTAGTAGGTGGGCTTGGGCGTCAGTGACACCCAGCCGTTGCGGCTGCGCACGTGCGGCCGCGCCCAGCGCGGGCTGGCCTGGATGCCGGCCAGGCCCATGCTGGCATCGTTCATGCCCAGCGGCTTGAAGATGCGCCGCTCCACCGATTGCTCGTAGAAGCTGCCCGAGGCGGCGAACACCACATCGCCGACCAGGCTGAAGGCCACGTTCTGATAGGCGTAGCAATCGCCCGGCGCGCAGCGCAGCGGTGCGGTCGCCAGCTTGTGGCTGAGCGAGTAGTAATCGACGTTGGATTCGATATCGCGGTCGTAGGCATTGCGGGTCAGGCCGACGCGATGGCTGAGCACTTCGGCCACCGTCAGCTGACGGGTCGCGAGGTTGTCGCTGAGCTGGAAGCCGGGCACGTAGTCGACCACCTTGCTGTCCCAGCGCAACACGCCGTCGTTGACCAGCAGGCCGGCCATGGTGCCGGCAAAGGCCTTGGACAGGGAGGCAAGACGGAACACCGTGTGGGCATCGACCGGCTGCGGATGATTGACGTCGGTGACGCCATAACCGCGCGCGCTGAGCACCTTGCCGCCTTGCACGATGGCCATTGCCATGCCCGGCAAGCGATTGCCGTAGGTCAGCTGGTCGGCCATCGATTCGAAGGCCGCCACATCGAAGCCGGCTGCAGGCGCCAACACCTTGCTGGCGGGCAGCGAAGCGCGATACGGGAGCGGGGCAGTGGGCGACTGCACCACGGTTGCCGGCTGCAGGGTCGAAGCGGTGGGCGCAGGCGTCTGTGCCGTGGAAGAAAGGGCCAGAGGCAATAACGCCCCGAGCAGCCCGATGGCCAACGGACGGAACCGTCGGTGCCTGCGCATTACTGTCATGGTTTTCCCGCCTGATCCACTGCCTCCGGCGATTCTAGCGCCGCGCTTCGCAATAGCACAAACTGCCGGAAGATGAATGGGCATCATATTGATCCTATTGACGATTTGGGTTCAGAAAGCGAGCCGATCGCAGAGCGTTGGCGATCGGCAGTGGCCGCTGAGTTGAAGGTTGCAAGCCACGTGCCGCAGGCGCCGTCCGCGGGCATGGCCGCAGCGGGCCAGCGCTGCTGGTGGTGCAGCGCGGCATCGGCTAACGTGCGCGCTACTTCTAGTCGGGTACCACCACCGCCATGGTCTTGCTGTCGGGTTCGTTCGCGCAGGCGCTGACACCATGACCGCTCCGTCTGCGCCGCGCTCTGCGGTTGGCCGTCTGGGCGCAGCGCTGCGCAACTCGCCGCCGCTGGCGTGGTCGTTCCTGTATTTCTTCTGCCTGCTCAGCGGGTATTACGTGCTGCGCCCGGTGCGCGAGGCGATGGGCGCCTCGGCGGACCTGCAGGCCATCTTCCCCGCCGGCATGATCGCTTTCTTCGCCGCGCACGGCATGCCGCTCAAGGATCTGGCCCTGCAGGTGTTGTTCACCTGCACCTTCCTGATCATGTTGTTGCTGCAGCCAATCTACGGCGCGTTGGTCAGCCGGTTCCCGCGTCGGGTGTTCCTGCCGACGGTGTACGGCTTCTTCATCGCCACCCTGTTGCTGTTCTACGCGCTGTTCAACAGTGACGTACCCGGGCGCGGCATGGCGTTTTTCCTCTGGGTGACCGTGTTCAACCTGTTTGCGGTGGCGGTGTTCTGGAGCTTCATGGCCGATGTCTTCAGCAATGCCGAGGCGCGCAGCTACTACGGTTACATCGGCGCGGCCGGCACGCTGGGTGCGTTTCTCGGGCCGATCCTGACCCGCACCCTGGTCGAGCGCATCGGCATCGCGCATCTGATGCTGGTGTCGGCCGGCTTCCTGTCGGTGTGCGTGGTCTGCGTGCTGCGCCTGCGGCTGTGGGCGGTGGCGCGCGAACAGGAGCTTCGGCTCGATTCCGGCGAAGTGCCGATGGGCGGCGATGTGTTTGGCGGGCTCAAGTTGATCGTACGCGAGCCGCTGCTGCGCTGGCTGGCGCTGATGACCTTGTTCGGCGTGGGCGTCGGTACCCTGCTGTACAACGAGCAGGCTGCGCTGGTGCGGCGCCTGTACACGGATGCGGCAGCGAGCACCGCGTATTACGCCGGCATCGACCTGGCCGTCAATGCACTTACGCTGGTGCTGCAATTACTGGTAACCCGCGCGCTGCTGTCGCGCTTCGGCATTGCGCCGGCGCTGCTGATTCCCGGAGTCGCCATCACCCTGGGCTATGCGGTGCTTGCCGCGTCGCCGCTGCCGATGATGATCGCGATCGTGCAGGTGATCACCCGCTCCAGCGAGTTTGCGTTGGCCAAGCCTGCGCGTGAAACGCTCTACACACGCGTGAATCGCGAATGGCGCTACAAGGCCGGCGCGGCAATCGACACTGTGGTCTATCGCGGCGGCGACCTGAGCTTTGTCTGGATCCACAAGCTGGTGTCGGCCCTGGGCCCGAGCGCTGTCTTCGTCGTCGGCCTGCTGGCCGCCGCCGGCATGACGCTGGGTGCGTTCGGGCTGCTGCGTGAGGCACGCAAGCTGCCGGCAGAGCGCGATGGCGGGGCAGGTGAGCGCGTGGCGGAATCGCAGGGCTGACCAGTATCGGGTCGTGCAGGTGCGTGTCGTTGCGTCTGTCGGCTCCGGCCAGGGTGCCATCGACAGGGTGCTGAGGCTGTGCGGTTGATGGGGCAATCGACGTGCCCCCTGCCGTCTCCATGCCTCGACCCAGGCTGTGCTGCCAAGGGCAAACGACTGACAACGCGCGGGCGCCGATCATGCTTCGGGAGGCTAGCTCGGAGTGCCGCCCGCGCCGCTTCTTAGCGGCTGCAGGCCTGCGCCCACGGCGATTGATTCGATGGCCCAGGCACCCCGTCATTACGCGCGGGTTGCCGAGCTGGTGACGCCATCCGGTCACCAGACATCGGCCGGGGGGGGGCGTCTTGCCAGACAGCCGCAGCGCCATCGCGGCTATGCTTGCCGCACGTCCATCAGATCTTTTCGCCATGTCCCTGTTCGCGATCGTTGCCGGTGTCCTTGTCGGCCTGCTGCATGTCTACATCCTGGTGCTGGAGATGGCGCTGTGGACGCACCCACTGGGCCTGAAGACCTTCCGCAACACGCTGGAGAATGCCCGGGCCACACGCGTACTGGCGGCCAACCAGGGGCTCTACAACGGCTTTCTGGCGGCCGGTCTGCTCTGGGGGGCACTGGCGGCACGCGCCGATGTGCTGAGCTTCTTCCTGGGCTGCGTGATCGTGGCGGGTTGCTATGGTGCCTACAGCGTCAATCGCCGCATTTTTTTCGTGCAGGCCCTGCCTGCGTTGATCGCACTGTGCCTGGTGTGGCTGCCGCACTGAGGCATGTTCGGCCGCGAGTCGCCTCGTGCAGGCGCGAGCCTGACCGCGATCAGGCATGACCAGCGATCTCCCACACTGGCGTCTTCGGTAGCGGGTCGTCTCCCGTAGGAGCGGGCCTGACCGCGACAGCGTGTTACCAGCGGCCTCGCTTAGGCGTGTAGCAACAATGCTTCCTCGTGGGGCAAGCCCGCCTCCGTGTGTCGAGCGGCAAGAGACCTGGCCACTTGCGGCTCACGGCTGCAGCCCGCGCGTAGCGCGCCGCCCTACAAACGACAACGGCGGGCCAGAAGCCCGCCGTTGTCCGCATCACCTGGCAGTGCTGTTATGCCGCTTCGCGCGGCTGCTGCATCTGTGGCTTGTCGTAGAAGCTGGCCGCACGCAACTCGTGTGGATCAAAGTCGTCGACGGTGATCGTGTCCATCATGATCTCGCGCAATTCTTCCAGCAACTTGCGCTCTTCCAGGGTGATCACCCCTTCGGCCACCGCTTCGTCAAGCTGCGCGGTGAAGTCCAGCGCCTCGATACCCTTGGTCTTGAGCGCCTTGAGGAACTTGCGCTCCACCGGCTCGGCCATCACTGCCTTGGTCAGGTAGCTGGCGATGCGGCCGCCCGGGTTGTTGGCGCACGGGGTCAGGAACACGCCCTGCGCCAGACGGTCGCGCGCCTCGTTCGGCGCCATCAGGATCGAGGCGACGCGGTGGCCCAGACGGTCACCCGGCGCTTCGGCACGACGGCCCAGCGGGAAGATCAACACCCACATCAACCAGCCCACCGGGCGGATCGGGAAGTTACGCAGCGCCGCAGACAAGGCGGTTTCGATCTTGTGCACGCTGTCGTGGAAGGCCCAGGCCAGCAGCGGCTGGTCGGTGGCCGGCGCGCCCTCGTCGTGATAGCGCTTGAGCATCGCACTGGTCAGGTAGATGTGGCTCAACACATCGCCCAGACGGCCGGACAAGGACTCCTTGAACTTCAACTTGCCGCCCAGCATCAGCATCGACACGTCGGCCATCAATGCCAGATTGGCCGAGTAACGGTCCAGCTTGCGGAAGAAGCGGCGGGTGTAGGCATCGCCCGGCGCCGCGCCGATGCGCGCACCGGTAATGCCAAACCAGAACGAACGCACCGCATTGGAAATACCGAAGCGGATGTGGCCAAACAGGCTCTGGTCGAAGGCTTCCAGGCCACGACGCGTGTCCGGATCCTGCGCCGCCTGCATTTCCTTCATCACCCACGGATGGCACAGGATCGCACCCTGGCCGAAGATCAGCAGGCTGCGGGTCATGATGTTGGCGCCTTCCACGGTCACGCCGATCGGCGCAGCCTGCCAGGCACGGCCAGCGAAGTTGCGCGGCCCCAGGATGATGCCCTTGCCGCCGATCACGTCCATCATGTCGCTGACCACTTCGCGGCCCATGGTGGTGCAGTGATACTTGGCGATCGCCGACGGCACCGACGGCACATCGCCGCGATCCACCGCCGCGGCGGTCGCCTGCGACAACGCACTGATCGCGTACGCCTTGCCGCCGATACGCGCCAGCGCCTCCTCCACGCCTTCGAAACGACCGACCGACAGGCCGAACTGCTTGCGGATGCGCGCATACGCACCGGTGACCACGGCCGCCGCCTTGCTGCCGCCGCTGGCGGTAGAGGGCAGGGTGATCGAACGGCCCACCGCCAGGCACTCGTTGAGCATGTTCCAGCCCTTGCCGACCATCTCCACGCCGCCAATCAACTGGCTGAGCGGAATGAACACTTCTTCGCCGTGGATCGGGCCGTTCTGGAACGGCGAGTTGAGCGGGAAGTGGCGACGGCCGATTTCCACCCCGGGCGTTTCGCGCGGCAGCAATGCCAGCGTGATGCCGATGTCCTTCTTGTCGCCGATCAGGCCTTCCGGATCATAGGCACGGAACGCCAGACCGATCAGCGAGGCGACCGGCGCCAGGGTGATGTAGCGCTTGTCGAAGGTGAGCTTGACGCCGAGCACGTTGGCGCCATTCCACTCGCCCTTGCACACGATGCCGTAGTCCGGAATCGAGGTGGCATCGGAACCGGCGAACGGGCCGGTCAGGCCGAAGCAGGGCACTTCCGCACCGACCGCAAGGCGCGGAAGGTAATAGTCCTTCTGCTCCGGCGTGCCGTAATGCAGCAGCAGCTCGCCCGGCCCGAGCGAGTTGGGCACGCCAACGGTGGAACTCACCACGCTGGAGATCGAGGACAGCTTCTGGATCACCTTGTGGTGCGCCAGCGCACTGAAGCCCAGGCCACCGTATTGCTTGGGGATGATCATGCCGAAGAACTTGTTCTTCTTGATGAAGTCCCACAGCTCCGGCGGCAGGTCGGCATGGACGTGGGTGATCTCCCAGTCGTTGACCATCTTGCACAGCTCTTCCACCGGGCCATCCAGGAAGGCCTGCTCTTCGGCGGTGAGCTGCGGCTTGGGATAGTTGAGCAGCTTCTGCCAATCCGGATCACCGGTGAACAGCTCGCCTTCGAAACCCACCGAGCCGGTTTCCAGCGCGATGCGCTCGGTCTGCGACAGCGGCGGCAGCACCTTGCGGAAGAACGCCATCAATGGCGTGGTCAGCAGCGGCTTGCGCAGGAAGGGCAACAGCACCGGAGCGGCCACCAGCACCACCAGCGCGGCGGCGACGATGGTCGCGGTGAGATTGGCACCCAGCAACCAGCACCCCACCAGCACGCAGGCGCTGATCGCAACCCAGGTGGCAAGGCGCATGCGGTGATAGGCAGCGATACCCGCCGCCAGGATGACGAGGAGGAACGGTGCAACGATGCTCATGGTCTTGCTCCAGTGACATGCTCGGTGATGTTGGACGCTGCAATGGTGCCAACCGAGGGCAGTGCGTCCAGATAATGCAACACGGTGGCGGTAAACGTGGTGTTGTCGTCGCCGGCCAGCATGTGCGTGGCATCGGCCACCTGCACATGCTGCGCGTGCGGCGCAATCGACAAGAATTCGGTGATGTTGGCCGGCGTTACCAGATCGCTGCGCCCGCCGCTGATGAGCAGCATCGGGCACCGCACCTGCGCGGCGGCTTCCAGCAAGGCCTGTTGCTGCAGCTGTGGATCCTGCCCCGCCAGTTCGTCGACCAGGCGCGGGTCCCAGTGCCACTGCCAACGGCCATCGTCGCGTTGACGCAGCAGGCCCTGCAGCTGGCGTGCCGTCTTGCGCGGGCGATGCGGCAGGTACGTGGCGATGGCATCGGCAGCGGAATCGAGCGAGGCAAACCCATCCGGATGCGCGGTCATGAAGCGCAGAATGCGCTCCACGCCGGTGGTGTCCCAGCGCGGGGTGATATCCACCAACACGATCGCCCGGAACAGGCCCGGCCAGCGTGCCTCCGCAAGCAGGCCGAACAGGCCACCCATGGAGGCAGCTACCAATACCGGCGGTTCGGGTTGCTCACCCGCCAACACGATCAGGTCGTCGGTGAACTGGGTGGCGGAGTAGGGCAGGGCAGCATCATTGAAGCTCGAATCGCCATGCCCGCGTGCGTCATACGACAGCGCACGGTAGCCGGCGTGCGCCAGCGCTGCTGCGGTCGCCTCCCAGGCATGCCGGGTCTGTCCGAACCCATGCGCGAGCAATACCGTCTGCCGGTATTCGGCGCCTTGCACCGACACCGCCAGCGCTGCGTCGCCAACGCTGACAGGCGACACGGGCGCAGGGTGTGCAAGCGTAGAGGGGACGGTGACCATACCTAATGGTATGGATGCTGCCTGTTCCCTGTCAATACTCCTTGGTATGGACGGTTAAGCCGTTGAATCGTGGCGATTGTGTGGCGTTTTTGTGATGCATACTGCAACTGACCCAGGCGTATGGTTAAATCGCGCCATGAACGACATTACCGACGCCAGCCCCACCACGCCCCGCGCCAGTTCCGGTCGCGGCAATCGCCTCAGCGCGGACGATTGGGCGCAGGCCGCGCTGGACCTGATCGCCGAACAAGGCGTGGGCGCAGTTGCGGTGGAGCCGTTGGCACGCCGTCTCGGCGTCACCAAAGGCAGCTTCTATTGGCATTTCCCCTCGCGTGACGCCCTGCTGCAGGCCGCCCTGGAGCGCTGGGAGATCTTCGAACAAAAGGAAGTGTTCGGCAGCCTGGAAGACGTACCCGACCCCAGCGCCCGCTTGCGCGCGCTGTTTCAATTGGTCGCGCACGAAGTTAAACCGCATGTCATCTATAGCGAACTGCTCAAGGCGCTCGATCACCCGGCCGTGCGCCCGGTCATCGACCGCGTCTCGCAACGCCGCCTCGATTATCTGATCGCCTCGTTCCGCCAGGCCGGCCTGTCCCGCACCGACGCCCAACACCGCGCCCGCCTTGCCTACGCCGCCTACGTCGGCTTCCTGCAACTATCGCTGCAGCTGCAACAACCCAAACAGGCACGCGAAGAATTCGAATCCTACGTCGAGCATGTGATTCAGACGTTGATTCCGGGCTAGAGGATTTCGGCTGGCATATCGCAGAACGCGCCCAGGCAACGCAAGCCGACACTCACAAAAAAGCCGCGACTCTTCCGAGTCGCGGCTTTTTGATTACAGATTACGCAAGCTGCTTATCAGAACTTCTGGGTGTAGCGCATGTAATAGAAACGACCCGGGATTTCGTACTGCGAGTCGAAGCTATTTGCAAACGCTGTTGCGGCCTGCGGCGGATCGCGGTCGAAAGCGTTGTTCACGCCGACGGTAACGCGGGCATTCCACGGAGCCTTCCAGTAAGCGGCCAGGTCGGTGTAAGTGACGCTCGGGACGTGGTTACGCGGAGCAGCGCCAGCATCAGTCCTACGATTCGGATCCGAGCACAGCAGTGCAACGTTGGCCGGAGTAGCGACATTGGCGCCGGTGCAGTTTTCAACCTGCGAGCTGTAATAGCGCATGGATGCCGAGCCGCCGACATCACCCAATTCCCAGTTCAGCATCAGGTTGGAGCGGATGCGCCAATTGTTGTCACGTGCCGAACCGCCACGGTACAGACCAACGCGGGTTTCCGGATCCTGCAGCGGCTTCTCAACCACGAACTTGCTCATGTAGGTCGAGTCCCACACCACGCTGAAGCTGCCCCATGCGGTATCAGGCAGGCGATAGCCCACGGTCAGGTCGTAACCTTCCGCTTCGATCCTGGCGATATTGTTGGGCACTGCAAGCAGGTTGGAGACTTCGCCAGTCGGCTCGCGCTGGATCAGCGAGCAGGCGTTGGCGATGCCGGCCAGGTAGCAGCTGTCCAGGGTCTCCTGCACGGTCTGCGTGTCGATGGCATCTTCGATCTCGATGTTCCACCAGTCGAGCGAGATATCCAGGCCGGTCACCCAACCCGGGCTATAGACGAAGCCCAAGGTCTTGGATGTGGACGTTTCCGGCTGCAGGTTCGGGTTGCCGCCGGTTGCAGTACGTACCTGCGGGTTGGCCTGAGCGTAAGCCGGCACTGCGCCGCACGAGCCCGGACGGGTGCCATTGACGGAGCCATCGCTGAAGGAGCCCGCGCAAGGATCGCGTACGTCTTCGAAGGTATCGCTCACGCCTTGGAACAGCTCGTTGATCGACGGGGCGCGGAAGCCTTGCGACCAGTTACCACGAATCATCAAGTCGGTGATCGGCTTCCAGCGGAAACCAAACTTGCTGTTGGTGGTGTCACCGAAGTTGCTGTAATCCGAATAGCGCGTTGCCAGGCTGAAATCGAGCAACTGTGCGCCCGGCAGGTCGGCCAGCAGCGGCACGGCGAGTTCGAGGTAGGCTTCGTCCAGCTTGTAGCCGCCGTTGGTGGCGGTACGCGCATTGCCGGTGGTGTCGCCGGAGTTGATCAGCGCGTCCGGATCATCAAAGCCCGACTCTTCGCGGTGTTCAGCGCCCAAGGAGAATGCAAACGCGCCTCCCTGCAGATCGAACAGTTCGCCGCCGATGTTTCCGAAGTAGGTCTTCTGCTCATAGCCGTACAGGTCATGCGCATTGAATCCGGCATAGCTCAACATTTCAGGGGTCAACGAGCCGGGGCCGCTCAGCATGTCCATCGGGACGCAGCCATCAATGGTGCTGGCGGCGGTGCCGCAGCGTGCGACACCACCTGCATCGACGAACGACGGGCCAAGTGCGTTGCGCAGCGCAGAGATATTGAACAGGCCGGTAGTGCGATCGGTCTGGTCGTTCTTGCCGTAGAACATACCGGCTTCCCAGCTGAAGAAGCGCTGGCCAACTTCGAAGTCGCCTTCAAAGGCGCCACTGAAACCGAACGTCTTGACGTTCTGGGTGAAGATACGACCACCCGTTTCTTCTGCGCGGTACTGGATGTAATCGATATCGCGGCCGGTGTTGTTGTAGATGTTAGCCGCCGAAATGACGATGTCGGCACCATTGGTGCCCGGCGCGGAACGGCCCAGCACGACCGGCATCGGCGCGAGGATCTGGCTCGACTCACGCTCGTTGTAGGTCACGGTGGTCTTGAAGCGCACGTTGTCGGTGATCGACAGGCCGGCGTCGGCAAACACCGACTTGCGTTCCTGCGGGGTCACCAAATAATTGGCCGGTGCAAAGTTGTAGCTGTCGGCAGCCGTGTAGTTGCGCTGCGTGGTGCCACCATCGTTGGTGATCGAGAAGCCGGGCGTGCCGTTGAAGCGCGTTGCGCCGAAGGTTGGTGTGCCGGTGGCGCTGGTGCCGGTCGGCCCGAAAATGCCGAAGCGACCACCAGGAATCGTGGTGCTGTTGCCGGTTCCGGCAACGGCGCCGAACACGGGGACCGACGAGATTTCGCGATCGCCCGCCCACACCGGCTCTTCCTTGACGTAGCCAACGCCCAACGTGGCGTGCCAGCGATCGCCAGTGGAGCCGATCGTGAAGTCGTAGGACTCACGGCTGCCGTCGCCCTTGTCGTACTGGCCGTAATAAGCATTTGCTTCGGCGCCATCGAAGTTCTGGCGCAGGATGATGTTGATCACGCCGGAGATGGCGTCGGAACCGTAAATCGTGGAAGCGCCGTCCTTCAGGACTTCGATGCGCTCAACGGCAGCAGTCGGAATCGTGTTGAGGTCGACCGCACCGCCCAGGCCCGTGCCGCCGACCCAGCGACGACCGTTGACCAGCACCAGGGTACGGTTGGAGCCGAGGTTGCGGAGGTTGACACGGGTTTCGCCGTTGCCGCCATTGTTGACGTTGCTGTTGAGCGCCGAACCGCCCGAGCTGATGTTCTGGATCACGTCGCCGATCGAGGTCAGGCCCTGCGACTCGATCTGCTGACGGCTCATGCTGAAGACCGGCTGCGACGTTTCGACGTCTGCGCGCTTGATACGCGAACCAGTCACTTCGATCTTGTCGAGGTTGGTGGTGCCGGCGTCTTGAGCGATGGCGGTACCGGTACCGCCCACGCCCACGACAAGCGCGAGGACAACTGCATCGCGCAGCTTGTTGGACTTGCAATTCATTAGCTCTCTCTCCAAGTGATCTTGGGTACTGCCAAGGGTTGTTTGCCTGTCGGGGGTTCCGAAGAAGCGGATCCAAAACGTCAGGGTGAACCGATGGTATATGCGTTGTGCGGGAAATTAAAGTCCCGTTAACGAAAAAGAAGAAAGCTGTGAAAGCGCGTGCGGTGGAGGGTGACCACAACGCAAAACGCCACCGACGGAAGCTCGGTGGCGCACTCAAAAATCCTTTTAAATCAGCAGATTAGAGGTCCTGCTCGTACCTGACGTACGGGATGGTGCCGTCGCTGTTGCTGTCGTTGTTCGGGGCAAAGGGGTTCTTGCCGCGGGAGATCACGTTCTCTGCGCCGACGGTCAGCTGGCCGCTCCAGGGGGTACGCCAGGTCAGGCCCAGGCCAAGGCCTTCCCATTTTTCCGGTTGGCCGGGGACGTCGACCACGCGGCCGATCACGTTCGCGCTGAAAGCACCATAGCCACCGCCTACGCTGAGGGTCTTGCTGTCCCACTGGTCGGCAATCGCCGGGGAGACGTCGGCCAGCGGAACCAGACGGGCGCGTGCATAGGTGCCGCCGATCGAGACGAAGCCTTCGCGGCCGATGTTCTTCTGGCCGAAGACAGTCAGGTCGTTCTGTTCGACCCGGGTCAACGGAGCCTTGCCTGCGCCGACCAGCCAGGCGGGCAGGGTGTCGCGACCGGTGCCTGCAGTGACCCCAGCGCGGCCACCGGCACGGTTGAAGCCCAACGTCCCGGAGACGCGACGCGCGGCAGCGGCGCTGTCTTCTTCTTCGTCGCCGATCCCGGCGAGCAGGCAGTGGCTGGCCAGCCCGCTGATGTTGGTGCCACGGCTGCTATTGCACAGCAGGCCGAGCGAATCGCCCGAGGTCAGGCCGAACGCAGCGTCCAGCGAGTTACGGCCGAAATGCCAGCGCGCGCCGGCTTTTTGCTCGCCTGTGGGCTCCAGGTAAAGGAAGGCTTCCACCTTGCCGCTGCCCTTGTTCCACACCGGCAGGATCGTACTTTCGCGGAGCTGCTGGGACGTCGACTGCGCATGCACACCCGTGGCTGCCGCAAGGGCAACCAGCAGAGCGAGCGGAAGGCGCAGAAGGTGTCGCATACCAGAGATCAGACCCAGGGGCAGTTGTTAAGTTCCCGAGAGCGGGCAGGGAAGATGCTAGGGTGTTTATGATTATTTAACAAGTAGTCACGCTCCCCAGAACGCGCCCGCGATGCTCTCTACTGCAACCGTTCCGGCGCCTGCTGGGAGGGCTGCGCTGCGCTGAAAAGTACGTCCAGCTCGGTCAACGGAAAGTGATACTCACGGCCGCAGAATTCGCAGCGCACCTCTACCTCGCCGGTGTCTTCAGCGGCGGCGCGCGCTTCGGCCTCGCCCAGCGATTGCAGCATCGAAGCCACCCGTTCGCGTGAGCAGGAACAGCCAAAGCTGAGCGGCCTGTTGCCCAGCAGCTGGACATCCTCTTCGTGGAACAGGCGATGCAGCAGGTCCTCACCGGCTACCGACAGCAATTCCGGCGCGCCGAGGGTGTCGAACAGGGCGCCGATGCGGGTCCAGCCATCGTTGTCGCCTTCGTCGCCGGGCAGTTTCTGCAGCAGCAGGCCGGCAGCCTGATCCGGGCCGGCCGCCAGCAGCAGGCGTGTTGGCAGCTGCTCGGACTGCTGGAAGTAGGTTTCGAAGGCTTCGGCCAGATCGGGGGCCTGCAGGCCGACCAGACTCTGGTAGCGCTGCGGCTCGCGCGGGTCCAGGCCGGGGTTCTCGATGGTGATGGCCAATAGTGCGCTCTCGCCCAGCTCGCGCAGGTCGGTGGGAGCATCCGCGCCATCGGCCAACTGCACGATGCCGCGCAAGGTGCCGGCAGCGGTGCATTCGGCAAACAGGGTGCGCAGGGTGTCGTTGCCGCGCAATTGCACCGACAGCCGCCCGTCGACCTTGGTATGGCCGGTAAACAGCGCCGACGCCACCGCCGCTTCGCCCAGCAGCTGGCGTGCCGCCGGGGGGTACTCGGCGGCGCCCTGGATGTCGTGCCAGGCCTGGGTCAGACGCACATGGACACCGCGCACGCCGGCGGCGGGCAGCAGGAAGCGGGAAAGCTGATCGTGATCGGTCATGGAGACATCGGACGTAAGGGACGCCGGTTGCCGGATAATGCGGCAGGCATCGGGATTGAAGGTCGAAGCACACTAATGGGGACGGATGCATTGGATGGCAAGCAGGGTGCGCCCGGGCGGCGCAGGCGCTGGCTGCGCTGGCTACTGGCGGCACCGCTGCTGTTTGCGGCGGCCAGCGTGCTGCAGGTGCTGGTGCTCCGAGTGGTGGATCCACCGGTCAGCAGCATGATGGTGGCTCGCTATCTGGAGGCGTGGGGGGACGGCGACTGGAGTTTTTCGCTGCACCAGCAATGGCGCGACTACGAGAAGATTGCCGCCAGCCTGCCGATTTCGGTGGTGGCTGCAGAAGACCAGCAGTTTCCGATCCACCACGGTTTCGATCTGCAGGCCATCGAGAAGGCGCGCGATCACAACGCGCGCGGCGGGCGGGTGCGTGGCGCCAGCACGATCAGCCAGCAGGTCGCCAAGAACGTGTTTCTGTGGCAAGGCCGCAGCTGGGTGAGAAAGGGGCTGGAGGCCTGGTACACGGTGCTGATCGAACTGCTCTGGCCCAAGCAACGCATTCTGGAGATGTACCTCAACGTGGCCGAGTTTGGCGACGGGGTCTACGGCGCACAGGCAGCTGCGCGGCAGTTCTGGGGCAAGGATGCCGCCGGCCTGTCGGCCGCCGAGTCGGCGCGTCTGGCAGCGGTGTTGCCTTCGCCCCGTCGCTATGACGCACGCCGCCCCGGTGCCTATGTGCAGCGGCGCACGGCCTGGATCCAGCGTCAGGCGCGCCAGCTTGGCGGCGCTGCGTATCTGCAGGCGCCGTGAGCATGCGCAGCCTCGACGCAGCCCAGCCACTGGATGCCGCCGCGCGCCTGACGGTGGTGATCGCGGCCTATAACGAAGAGGCCAGTATTCCGTTGCTGCATCCGCGGCTGTGCGCCGTGCTGGCGGGCCTGCAGGACCTGCAGACCCGTGTGCTGTATGTCGATGACGGCAGTACCGATGGCACCTGGGACGTCGTGCAGGCGCTTGCTCAGGCCGATACGCAGGTGAGCGTGGTGCGGCTGTCGCGTAATTTCGGCAAGGAAGTGGCGGTCTCTGCCGGTCTGGACCATGTGTTGCCGGGCGCGGTGGTGCTGCTCGATGCCGATGGCCAGGACCCGCCGGAGTTGATCCCCGAATTCGTCGCGCTATGGCGTGCTGGATACGACAACATCTTCGGGACGCGGGTGTTCCGCGAAGGCGAGAGCTGGCTCAAGCGCAGCGCAGCGCACGCGTTTTACCGGGTGATCCGGCGCCTGTCGCGCACGCCCATTCCAGCCGATACCGGCGATTTCCGCTTGCTGTCGCCGCGTGTGGTGCAGGCCTTGCAGCAGCTCCGCGAACGCCACCGGTTCATGAAGGGATTGTTCGGCTGGGTGGGATTCCGTCAGGTGGCATTACCGTACCGGCGCGCGCCGCGGCTGTCGGGGCGCAGCAAATTCACCGTGTGGCGGTTGTGGAATTTCGCGCTCGACGGCATCACCAGTTTTTCCACCGTGCCGCTTCGCGCCGCCACCTATCTCGGGCTGCTGACAGCGCTGGCGGCCTTTGTGTTCGGGGCGTGGGTGGTGGTCAAGGCGGCGCTGATGGGCGACCCGGTGGCCGGCTGGCCGACCATGATGTCGGTGATCCTGTTCCTGGGCGGGATCCAGCTGATTGCGTTGGGATTGATCGGCGAATACCTGGGGCGCTTGTATGACGAAGCCAAGCAGCGCCCGCTGTACCTGGTCGATACCCACCACGGCGCGGTGGGAGTAGGCTGCGACGACCAGACCAAGCGCGGAGCGGGCCATGCAGACCGTACGACAGCTGTTGGGGACCAAGCAGGTTGAGGTATTCGCCGTCGCGGCCGATGCCGCGGTGATCGATGCGATCCGGCTGATGGCCGAGAAAGGCATCGGTGCGGTGCTGGTGATGGACGGGCAGCGCCTCGTCGGCATCGTGTCCGAGCGCGATTACGCGCGCAAGGTGGTGCTACGCGATCGGTCGTCATCGACCACCAGCGTTGCCGAAATCATGAGCACTGAAGTGGTGACGGTTTCGCCATCGGACTCGGTGGAGCGTTGCATGCAGCTGATGACCGACGGGCGCTTTCGGCATCTGCCGGTGGTCGAAAACGGCCGCGTGCAGGGCGTTGTCTCGATCGGCGATCTGGTCAAGGCGGTGATCGAGACCCAGCAGCGCGATATCGATCAATTGCAGCGTTATATCGCCAGCTGATCCCGCTGCGTTGTCGCGGTCGAAGCAGCTTGAACGCCTGAGGCGTGCTGCTGATTGGCGGCGTATCTGACGATGGCAGCGTGGCACCGGGCGTGGCTTGCATCGCCCGGTTGCAGGCAGATGTCGTGACGACGACTGTGCCGCCGTCCGTTTGCTCGCTGTTACTGCGCGTACTTGCCGCCGCAATCGCTGTCCTGCCCCGGGCCGGGCTCGAAGGTCGCCAGCAGCGCCGCCGGCGGCGCAATGCTGCCCAGCGCCACGGCAATGGCGCCGCGGACACCAAGTGCCTTGAAATCCGGGCGGAAGCTGGGGTCTTTGAAGGTGCCGGCAATGCGCAGCGGCGAGCGCAGGCTCAGGATGCTGCGGTCCTTGGGGCGCGGGCGCAGCAGCAGGTCGAGCGTCTCGTTCTTGAGGCTGATGGTGCCCTCGCCGACGATGATGGTGTCGGTGCTGTCGAAGGCCAATGCGCGCGATTGCATCAGGCCGTCCTGCACGCCGAAGTCGCCGAAGATGCAGCGCACCGGAATCTGGCGGTCCTTGGTGACCAGGTATTTCAGCGATTCGGCAATGTCCAGACCCGCCAGTTCCATGATCAGGTTGCCCACATGGCCGCGTCCCATGCCAACGCCGATCGAGCCGTCGGCAGTACCGAGCATTGCAGCGATCGAGTTGCCGCGACCGCGCAGGTCCAGCTCGCCGCCGATCGCACCGGAGGCCTGCTTGGCGAGCGTGGCATCGGGGAACAACTGGTCCAGGCGGATGCCACGAATGCCGGCTTTCAGCTGGGTCGTAATGACCTCGTTGCGCGCATCCATGCGGATGGTGGAGCGGATGTCACCACCGGCAACGCCGAAGTTGAGCGGGTCCAGCTGCAACAAACCGTCCTTCAGCTTCAGCGTCGCATCCATGTCGTCCAGTGGCCAGGAGGGCGCATTGATGCGCTGCGCGCGCCAACGCACCTGCGCATCCATGGCGCGCAGCTTGGACAGGTCATAGGGCGTGGTGGGCAGGACGCGCGCGCTGGCGGCCAGTTGCGCGGCCTGCTTCTTTTGCTCGGCGTTGGCCGACTCGTTGGCACCGGTCTTGGGCGGTGCACCGACGAAACCGGCCAGATCGTCGAAATCCAGTCGCTTGGATGCCAGGTCGGCGCGCAACAGTGGACGCTTGTTGCGCAGGTCCACTTCGGCAGTGCCGGACAGGTCGCTGTCGCCAGCGGTGCCGGTGAACTTTTCGTAGCGCCACACGTCGCCGTCGCGGCGCAGGCGGCCGTCGAGGGTGTAGGGCGGTGTGGACGGCATGGCGACGCCGGTCAGGGGATACAGGTCTTCCATGTCCTGGCCGCTGAGCGCCATCTGCAGGTCGAACACCCGGAACTGGAATGGATTGGTCAAGGTGCCGCGCACATGCGTACGGGTGGCGCCAGCGCTGCCGCGTAGATCGATGCGGAAGGGGTGTTCGCTCTGGCTCAGCTCCAGCGGCGAGGCGGTATCGCCCTTCAACGTAAAGGGGTAGCCCTTCCAGCGGCCCTTGCCATCGATGCCGATCGGTGCGGCGCGCTGGTCGCTGCTAGGCGGTGCAAGGCTGTTGATTGCCACGTCGATGTCCGAGCGGTTGGCATCGTCAACGTATTGCAGCCACCCGTTGTTGACCAACAGACGGCCCAGGCGCGGCATGCTGCCGTCGCCATCGTTCTGGTCGAACACCCAATTGCCCGGATGCGCGTCGTTGCCGGCTTCCAGTAGAACGGACGGTTGCTCGAGGCGAATCTCTGGCAGGCGCACCTTGCCGCGTAGCAGCGGCCATAGCTCGACATCGATCTCGACAGCATTCACTTCGGCCATTGCGCCACGCTTGGACCAGGATGCATTGCCCAGCCGCATGCGCTCGCCGCGAACGGTGGTGGTGCGGCCCAGGTCCACATCCAGGTGCCCCAGCCGAAACTCGCGTCCGGTCTTGGCGCTGACCACGCGTTCGACCGGGCCGCGGAGCCAGTTCCAGTCGAACACCAGCACGAAGATCACGATGATGGCGGCAACGATGCCGGACCCGATCAGCCAGCGGCGGCGACGCGGTGAGCGGGAGGTGTGGGTAGGAGCGGCAGGGGTCACGTTGTTCACGTGCGCATGGTTGGCGATGCCTCGTGCACGGGGCGCGAACGCGCCACGCCGCCATCACACCACCTGTTCGATCACCGCAACGAAGTGGCAAGCGCTACCGGCAAGCACGAACAGGTGCCAGATGGCATGGAAGTAGCGCTGCGTATCGCGTTGATAGAAGTACGTTCCAAGGGTGTAGAAGAGCCCGCCGGCCAGCAGCCAGCACAGCGACCAGGTGTCGACCGAGGCAAGCAGGGGCTGGATCGCCACGATGATCAGCCAGCCCATCGCCAGATACAGGATGGTCGACAGCAACCGGAAGCGCCCGGTAAAAAACAGCTTGAAGATCACGCCTGCCGCGGCAATCGTCCAGATCGCGGCGAACAGGCCCCAGCCCCAGGGGCCGCGCAGATTGATCAGCGTAAACGGGGTGTAGGTGCCGGCGATCAACAGATAGATCGCGCAGTGATCGAGCACCTGCAGGCGCGCCTTGGCGCCTGGATGCGGAATGGCATGGAACAGTGTGGAGGCGACGTAGAGCAGCACCAGCGTGGCACTGAACACGATGGAGGTGGCCAATTGCCAGCCATCGCCATAGATGGCGGCCAGGGTGATCAGCACCGAGCCGCCCGCCAGGGCGGCGATGGCACCCAGGCCGTGGGTCACGGCACTGGCAATTTCGTCGCGCAGGTCGGTCGAGGGGGAAGCGTCTGCATTCATGCCAAAAAGGTACCGCAACTGCGCGCAATTCGCATTGCAGGCAGTAGCGTACGCTTGCGAAAGTTCAAGCGCGGGTCAATCGACTGCCTTGGCATGCGCATGTTCGCGGGTGGCCGAGAAGCGCACGTCCGGTGCGCGTTCCTGCGCGAGCTGCAGGTTGACGCGGGTCGGTGCCAGGTAGACCAGCTCGCCGGCCGCATCGATGGCCAGGTTGCCGGCATTCTTTTCGCGGAATTCCTCCAGCTTCTTGGCATTGGCGCAATGCACCCAGCGTGCGGTGGTGATGCTCACCGGCTCGAAGATCGCATCCACGCCGTATTCGTCCTTGAGGCGGTAGGCCACCACGTCGAACTGCAGCACGCCCACGGCGCCGAGAATCAGGTCGTTGCTCATCAATGGGCGGAAGAACTGGGTGGCGCCTTCTTCGGACAGCTGCGCCAGGCCCTTCTGCAATTGCTTGAGCTTGAGTGGATCACGCAGGCGCGCGCGGCGGAACAGTTCCGGCGCGAAGTTCGGGATGCCGGTGAACGACAGCGATTCGCCTTCGGTGAATGTGTCGCCGATGGAAATGGTGCCGTGGTTGTGGATGCCGATGACATCGCCCGGCCAGGCTTCGGCAGCAATCTCGCGGTCGGAGGCCATGAAGGTCAGCGCGTTGGCGAGTTTGAGGTCCTTGCCGCTACGCACGTGCAGGGCTTTCATGCCGGCGGTGAACTTGCCCGAGCACACGCGCATGAACGCCACGCGGTCGCGATGCTGCGGGTCCATGTTGGCCTGGATCTTGAACACGAAGCCGCTGAGCCTGGCCTCGGTCGCTTCGACGCGGCGGCCGGTGGTGTCGCGTGCCTGCGGCGGCGGCGCGTGTTCGACGAAGAAGTCCAGCAGCGGCTGCACACCGAAGTTGTTGACGCCCGAGCCGAAGAACACCGGCGTCTGCTGACCGGCGCGATAGGCCTCCAGGTCGAACGGATTGCTTGCGCCCTGCACCAGCTCCAGCTCATCGCGCAGCTCGGCCAGCATCTGCTCGCCGATCTTTTCGGCCAGGCCGGGTGCATCCAGCGACGGAAAGATGGTCGAGTCCTGACGGGTGAAGTTGCGCCCCTGTTCGTACAGATGCACCTCTCCGGTGATCAGGTGCACCACGCCCTTGAGGCGCTGGCCCATGCCGATCGGCCAGGTGACCGGCGCGCACTGGATGCCGAGCACGGTTTCCACTTCATCCAGCAGCTCGATCGGGTTCTTGCCCTCGCGATCGAGCTTGTTGATGAAGGTCATGATGGGGGTGTCGCGCAGGCGGCAGACTTCCATCAGCTTGATGGTGCGTTCTTCAACGCCCTTGGCCACGTCGATCACCATCAGCGCCGAGTCCACCGCGGTGAGCACGCGGTAGGTGTCCTCGCCGAAGTCGGCATGGCCGGGGGTGTCGAGCAGGTTGACGATCTTGCCCTCGTACGGGAACTGCATCACCGAGGAGGTCACCGAGATGCCGCGCTCCTTTTCCAGCGCCATCCAGTCCGAGGTGGCGTGGCGTGCGGCCTTGCGGCCCTTCACCGAGCCGGCCATCTGGATCGCGCCGCCGAACAGCAGCAGCTTTTCGGTCAGCGTGGTCTTGCCGGCATCGGGATGGGAAATGATGGCGAAGGTGCGGCGGCGCGCGGCTTCGTTGGAGACTTCGGACATGGGCTGGGCGCGCCCGGTCGGACGCCTGCGGAAACTGAGGAAGCCGATGATTATAGCGGCTTCGGCGGGCAGGCCCTGCCGGGTGATCTGCCGAAGCCGGGTGAGTCGCCGCCAGGTGCAAGGCCGCTCAGGGGGCGGGGGAGGGAAACTGCAGTTCGCCTTGCGGGCCCAGCATGCGGAACGGCACCGACACCAGCTGCAGGCCTGCGTTGCGTTGCACCGAAAAGTGCAGGTGCGCACCGGTGCTGTAGCCGGTATTGCCGGAGGTACCCAGCCGCTGGCCGCTGCCGACGCGCTGGCCGGCGCCCATTTCCACCCCGTTCGGAGCCAGATGGGCGTACAGCGCCATGCTGCCGTCGGCGTGCAGCACCCGCACCAGGTTGCCGCCGCCGGCACGCGGGTCGTGCGCACGGCCCTCGCTCACGTCCTGGCGCACCTCCATGATCACGCCCTCGCGCGCCGCCAGTACCGGCGTGCCCTGCGGCAGGGCGAAGTCCACGGCGTACCAGTTGGGCAGATCCGCGTGGCTGAACTGGCCGCCAAACCCCTGATCCACCAGGATCGGCACGTCGCGGAACGGCAGTTGGTAGTGCACCGGTTGGGGCTGGGCGCGCGGATCGCCGGGGACGAGGTCCAGCTTGAGGCCCAGCCCGTCCAGCGTGCGTTGGTTGCTGGCCGGATACAGCCGCGTGAGCAGGCGACGCTCGCGTGCGGCCAGCGACAGGGTCTGCGGCAGCTGCGGCACGGCGCGATAGTCGTCGGTGGGTGGCGCACTCAGGCGCACTTGCGCCGGCCCGTCCAGCGGATTGGTCACCCACGCCAGATAGACCGGCGCCTGCCATTCCAGCTGCAGGGCAGGACCGGCGCCGGTCGGGGCAGCGCCAGTCGGCGCCGGGATGGCCGCCGCCGGCTTCATGGTCGCATCGCTGCCCCAATGCCAGCGCTGCTGCGCTTGGACAGGCAGTGCAGCGCTCAGCAAGGCGGCCAGCCACACCGCCATACGCACGGGCGAACACGGGTAAGAAACGCGGTGAGGCACGCGATTGGCTTGGACGAGTGGGGGCGCAAGTATGCCGCCCATCACAGTGCCGGGTGGTATCGGATGAAAATATATCTTTCCATCCGCATGAAGAGATTGACATCGCACAAGGCCGGTGGCATCTTTGCCTCACCATCGAGACCGGCGGAGGGACAGGCCCTTTGATGCCGGGGCAGCCAGCGGAGCGCGCAAGCGCCCGCGTTTGGTGCCAAATCCTGCGGGGACCTTCGCGTCCGCCGAAAGATGGTTCGACTCGTGCCTTCCGCACGTCGAACGCGAGCTCCCGCGAAGCTCGATGGCCGATCCACCCCGGATATCGCCATGAGCCTCGTGACCACAGCATCGCCAACTACCACTGATTATCCAGATACCCACGCCGCCGAGATCGACGGCCCGCTCGCTGTGCGCGGCGACATCGCCGTGTCCTTGCCGATGCGCCATGCCGGCATGCGCGAGGTGCGCCTGCGCTACGAGTTGATCGGTGCCGCCACTGCGCCGGTGGTGTTCGTGGCCGGCGGCATCTCGGCGCACCGGCATCTGGCCGCCAGCGAGGTCTTTGCGGAGAAGGGCTGGGTTGAGGGTCTGGTGGGCGCGGGCCGTGCACTGGACCCGGCGCGGCGCCGGTTGCTGGCATTCGATTTTCTTGGCGCCGATGGCACGCTGGATGCGCCGATCGATACCGCCGACCAGGCCGACGCGATTGCCGCGTTGCTGGATGCGCTGGGTATCGCGCGTCTGCACGGCTTTGTCGGTTATTCGTACGGTGCGCTGGTCGGCCTGCAGTTTGCCACCCGTCATTCCGGCCGCGTGGGCACCTTGATTGCAGTGAGCGGGGCGCATCGTGCGCATCCGTATGCGGCCGCCTGGCGCGCATTGCAGCGTCGCGCGGTGGCGCTCGGCCAGTTGCAATGCGCGGAGCATCACGGGCTGGCGCTGGCACGGCAGTTCGCCATGCTCAGCTACCGCACGCCGGAAGAATTCAGCGAACGCTTCGACGCGCCGCCGGAAGTGATCAATGGCCGTGTGCGTGTGGCGGCCGAAGATTATCTGGATGCCGCCGGCGCACAGTACGTGGCGCGCACGCCTGTCACCGCTTACCTGCGCCTGTCCGAATCGATCGACCTGCACCGCATCGAGCCGGCGCAGGTGCGAGTGCCCACCGTCGTGGTGGCGGTGGAAGGCGACCGTCTGGTGCCGCTGGCCGACCTGGTCAGCCTGGTCGAAGGCCTGGGCCCGCGCGGCAGCCTGCGCGTGTTGCGTTCGCCGTATGGGCATGACGCCTTCCTGAAAGAAATCGATCGCATCGACGCGATCCTCACTACTGCCCTTCGCAGCACCGGAGAAACCGCATGAGCTTTCGTGACCCTGCCGACGCCCCTTGTACCGCCGCTACCGCCGCCGTGCGCGCAGGCATCGACCGCGATACCGCCTACGGTGCGGTGACCCCACCGATCGTGCTGTCGTCGAACTTTTCCTTCGACGGGTTCGGCAACAAGCGCCAGTACGACTACACCCGCAGCGGCAATCCCACCCGCGACCTGCTTGGCGAAGCGCTGGCCGAACTGGAAGGCGGCGCGGGCGGGGTGATCACCTCCACCGGCATGGGCGCGATCAACCTGGTGCTCAACGCGGTGCTGCAGCCCGGCGACACACTGGTGGTGCCGCACGATGCCTACGGCGGCAGCTGGCGCCTGTTCAATGCGCTGGCCAAGAAAGGCCACTTCGCGCTGATCACCGCCGACCTCACCGATCCGCGTTCGCTGGCCGATGCGTTGGCGCAATCGCCCAAGCTGGTGCTGATCGAAACCCCGTCCAATCCGCTGCTACGCATCACCGATCTGCGCTTTGTCATCGAAGCGGCGAAGAAGGTCGGTGCGTTGACCGTTGTGGACAACACCTTCCTGTCGCCGGCGCTGCAGAAGCCGCTGGAATTCGGTGCCGACCTGGTGCTGCATTCCACCACCAAGTACATCAATGGCCATAGCGACGTGGTGGGTGGCGCGGTGGTGGCACGCGATGCCGAGCTGCATCAGCAGCTGGTGTGGTGGGCCAACGCGCTGGGCCTGACCGGCTCGCCGTTCGATGCCTTTCTCACCTTGCGCGGCCTGCGCACACTGGACGCGCGACTGCGCGTGCACCAGGAAAACGCCGATGCGATCGCTGCATTGCTGGATGGGCACGCGGTGGTCAACCAGGTGTATTTCCCGGGACTGGCGGCGCATCCGGGCCATGCGCTGGCCGCGCGCCAGCAGAAGGGCTTTGGCGCGATGATGAGTTTCGAATTGAACGGCGGCGAAGCGGCGGTGCGCGCGTTTGTCGATGGATTGCGCTATTTCACCCTGGCCGAGTCGCTGGGCGGGGTGGAAAGCCTGATCGCGCATCCGGCCTCGATGACGCACGCGGCGATGACCGCCGAAGCGCGCGCTGCGGCCGGAATTTCCGATGGGTTGCTGCGGTTGTCGATCGGCATCGAATCGGCCGAAGACCTGCTGATCGATCTACGCGCCGGTCTGGCGCGCGCCGAGGCCACCCTGACCACCGACACCCGCAAACAGGTCGACGCGTGAGCAGCGTGCTGCCCGAGTCGCGTCGTGCATCGGCTGCATCGGTGACCCCGACCCCACGCCTGGCCCTGCTGGGTACCGGCACCGTGGGCCGTGCCTTCGTGACGCGCTACACCGCGTTGCAGCAGCGGCAGCTCCGGCTGCCGCGCTTCGACTGGCTGGCCAATTCGCGCATTGCCCACGACTGTGGCGTAAGTGCGGAACAGGCGCTGCAGCAGGCCAATGCCGCCCCGCGCGGGCAGGCGGTGTTGCAGCCCTGGGCAGAAACGGTGGCGCTGCGCGCCGGCGATGTGCTGGTGGACGCGACCGCCAGCGACGTGGTGGCCGACTGGCATGTGGAATGGCTGGGCCGCGGCGTCCACGTGGTCACCGCCAACAAGTTGGGCCAGGGCACGGCATTGGCGCGTGCGCAGGCGCTGCAGGCCGCGCGCCATGCCACCGGCGCGCATTACGGCGACAGCGCCACCGTGGGCGCCGGCCTGCCGGTGTTGAGCAGCGTGCGTGCGCTGGTGGCGGGCGGCGACCATATCCATTCGATCGAAGGTGTGTTGTCGGGATCGTTGGCATGGCTGTTTCACCGGTACGACGGCAGTGGTGGGTTTTCCGGCTGCGTGCGTGAAGCGGTGGCAGCCGGCTATACCGAGCCGGATCCGCGCATCGACCTGTCTGGCGAAGACGTGCGACGCAAGCTGTTGATCCTGGCACGCGCGGCCGGTTGGCAGCTGGAGGCCGAGCAGGTGCATGTGGAATCGCTGGTGCCTGCCGGCCTCGCCAACGTGCCGTTGGGCGAACTGCATGCGCACCTGGAGGCGCTGGATGCCGGGCTTGGTGCGCGCTGGCAGCAGGCGCGCGCCGCAGGGCGCTGCCTGCGCTTTGTCGGCCGGGTGGACGCGCATGGCGCAAGCGTAGGCCTGCGGGAGCTGGCGCTGGATCACCCGCTGGCAGGTGGTGCCGGCACCGACAATCGTGTCGCCATCAGCAGCGATCGCTATCGCGCGCAGCCGTTGCTGATCCAGGGACCGGGCGCGGGTGCCGAGGTAACGGCGGCCGCGTTGCTGGATGACGTGTTGCGGATCGTGGCCGGGTAGCTGGTTGAGAAAGCGGGGCGGCGCCGGCTCTCCTTGTGGTTCTTCGTCGGTGCGCATGCGGTTGATGGCGTCATTTACTGCGCGGATGACCTGATTGCACGCCGCGATTGCAAGCGTCTCCAGCAGCAGCTCGCCGGTACGCGAGCTCTTGCTTTCAAGGACGCGTTGGTCATGCCAGTGGTCTTGCCGCCGGTGCTTCTTACCGCGTCGCCGCCTTTACTGCGCGGATGACCTGGTTGCACGCCGCGATTGCAAGCGTCTCCAGCAGCCGCTCGCCGGTACGCGAGCTGTTGCTTTCAAGGACGCGTTGGTCATGCAAGTGGTGTTGCCGCCGGTGCTGCTTACCGCGTCACCGCCTTGAGTAACGCGGCATTGAAGCGTGTTGGGTCCTGCACCTGCGGCGAATGTCCCAGGTCGGCGAATTCGACCAGTGTCGCATTCGGAATTGCGGCCGCCGCGCGCTTGCCCAGCGTGGTGTAATCGCCGACGCGCGCCTTGACCTGCGGCGGTGCGGTGTTCTTGCCGATGGCGGTACGGTCCTTGAGGCCGATGAACAGCGTGGTCGGCACCGCCAGTTTTGGCAGTTCGTAGACCACCGGTTGGTTGAACACCATGTCGTAGGTCAGTGCCTGATTCCAGGCGACCGCCTGCTTGCCGCTGCCCAGCGACATGCCGGCCTGCATGCGCGCCCAGCGCTCAAATTCCGGCTTCCATTGGCCGGCGTAGTACACGTCCATCTGGTACTTCTTGATCCGCTCGAAGCTGGTTTTCAGTTCGTTGTCGTACCAGGCGTCGACGCTGCGCCAGGGGATGCCTTCGACTTTCCAGTCTTCCAGGCCGATGGGGTCGACCAGCGCCAGATGTTCGGTGGCTTGCGGGTACATCAGCGCATAGCGAATCGCCAGCATGCCGCCCATCGAATGGCCGACCACCACCGCACGTTCGATGCCGAGCTTGGTCAACAGCGCATGCGTGTTGTCGGCCAGTTGCGCAAACGAGAACTGGTAGGCCGCCGGTTTGCTGGATTTGCAGAAACCGATCTGGTCCGGTGCGATCACGCGGTAGCCGGCCTTGCTCAGGGCCGCGATGGTGGTTTCCCAGGTGGCGGCGCAGAAATTCTTGCCATGCAGCAGCACCGCGGTGCGGCCATTGGGTGTGCCGGTTGGCGCAACATCCAGGTAGGCCATTTCAAGCGACTGCTGTTGCGAGGTGAACGCGTAGGTCTTGACCGGGTGCGGGTAGTCGAAGCCTTCCAGGCGCGGGCCATAACTGGCTTCCTGCGCCATCAGCGGACTGCAGGCCAGGGCGAGCGTGAGGGTGCAAGCGCGCTTTTGCATCGTGATCTCCATCCGAATCCAGCCTGTGACGGTACAGCCGGAGATGTGGTGGGGACGTACAGCCGGGTAACGTTTGGCGGGCGCTGCCGGCGCGTTGCTGGCGATGGCGCGGGTGACCAGTGCGGGCGCCGATGCCTGTTGCCCTCATCCGCGCTTCGCGCACCTTCTCCCGCGTGCGGGAGAAGGGGAGTGGATCGGTTCGCGCGAGGTGTTTTCGTGATTCGAGCTGTGCGCCCCTCTCCTGCTTGCGAGACAGGGGCCTTACATCAACGCGCGCCTGGCAAACCTTTTGCCTGGAGATCGGCGCGCATCTGTGTGGCGGATTGTTTCGACACTCCAAGCGCTCACTCGGTGCCACTCTCGCTCACGACTGACTCAACATTCGATGACGTTTACCGCCAGGCCGCCGCGGCTGGTTTCCTTGTACTTGTCCTGCATGTCGCGGCCGGTGTCGCGCATGGTCTTGATGACCTTGTCCAGCGATACCTTGTGCTTGCCGTCGCCGCGCATGGCCATGCGGCTGGCGTTGATGGCCTTCACCGCGCCCATTGCGTTGCGCTCGATGCACGGGATCTGCACCAGCCCGCCGATCGGGTCGCAGGTCAGGCCGAGATTGTGCTCCATGCCGATTTCGGCGGCATTTTCGATCTGCCCTGGGTTGCCGCCGAGTGCGGCAACCAGGCCACCGGCGGCCATCGAGCAGGCTACGCCCACTTCGCCCTGGCAGCCGACTTCGGCGCCGGAAATCGAGGCGTTTTCCTTGTAGAGGATGCCGATGGCCGCGGCGGTGAGCAGGAAATCGAAAATGCGTTGCTCGGAGGCGCCGGCGCAGAACCGGTCGAAGTAATGCAGTACGGATGGAATGATGCCGGCCGCGCCGTTGGTGGGCGCGGTGACCACGCGCCCGCCGGCCGCGTTTTCTTCGTTGACCGCGAGCGCATACAGGTTGACCCAGTCCAGCGTGGTCAACGGATCGCGCATGGCCGCTTCGGGTTTGGACGAGAGTTCGCGGTATAGCGCTGGTGCGCGGCGCGAGACGTTCAGGCCGCCCGGTAGCGTGCCTTCCTCGCGGATGCCGCGCGCCACGCAGGACTGCATTGCACTCCATAGCTCGCGCAGGCCTGCACGAATCTCGTCCTCGCTGCGCCAGCTTTTTTCGTTCTCGAACATCAGCGCGGCGATGCTCAGGCCGCTGCGTGCGCATTGCGCGAGCAATTCGTCGCCACTGAGGAATGGGTAGGGCAGCGGCGTCTCGTCGGCCACGATGCGGTCGTCGGCAGCGTCGTCCTGATTGACCACAAAACCGCCACCCACCGAGTAGTAATCGCGCGTGGCGATCACCGCCTCATTGGCGTCGTAGGCGGTAAAGCGCATGCCGTTGGTGTGGTACGGCAGCTTCTGCCGCTTGTTCATCGGCAGGTCGCGCTTTTCGTCGAAGCCAATCGCGTGCTGGCCCATCAGGGTGATGCGCTTGCTGGTGCGGATGCGCTCCAGCGTGGCGGGGATGATGTCCGGATCGATCAGGTTCGGGCGATGGCCTTCCAGCCCGAGCAGCACCGCCTTGTCGGTGCCATGGCCGCGGCCGGTCAGGGCCAGCGAGCCAAACACTTCGGCACGGATGCGCACCACGTCCTGCAGGCGCCCGGCATCGAGCAGCCACCGGTGCACGAAGCGCTCGGCGGCACGCATCGGCCCCACGGTGTGAGAGGAACTCGGACCGATACCGATCTTGAACAGGTCGAACGTGCTGACAGCCATGCGTGCCGGAGAGGTGAGCGTAAAGCCGGCTATTCTAGTCGCTCGACGATTGCGGCACGGCTGCAGCGCAACATGAGACCTGTCCGGTGGCTCTGACCCTGTACCAGCGCGACGATTGCCATCTATGCGACCAGGCGGTGGAAGTGCTGGCGCAGGCGCGCGCGGGCGAGTTCGGCAGCGTGTTCATCGACGACGATGTGGCGCTGGAGTCCGCTTACGGTGCGCGGGTGCCGGTGCTGCGCGATGCCCGCGGACGCGAGCTGGCGTGGCCGTTCGATGTACCCACGCTACGGGCGTGGCTGCAGGGCGCCGGCAGCTGAGCCAGCCGATCCGGCGCCTCAACGATCTGCAGGTGGCAGCGCAAGGGGCGACGGCGAAGCTGGTTGACGGCGAGGCCGGCCAGTCTGCTCGCGTCAGCGGCACCACTGGTCTTCGCAAGGCACGCCGTCGCCGTCGCCATCCATCCGGGTGTCGGGGCAATGCTGCAGTACGTACCTGGCATCGGCGCAGGAGGTCATCTGCGAGCAATGCGTGCGTCCTGCGCAGCTGAACTGCGGCGATGCCGCAGCGGCGGTCGCTGGTACGCGTGACGGTGCGGGTGTCTGGTCGGGGACCGCTGTTGGTGCAACCAGGTCGGCCAGCCGATCGCGCTGCTGATAGGCCACTGCGCCGCCACCGACCAGCAGCATGAGCAGCAGCACCTTGCCCAGGCTCAGCCCTTGTGCGGGATTGGCGGGCGAGGCCGCGCGTGGCGCGGAGCGGACGGGTCCGGCGCCATGCCCAGCGGCGCGCATGATGCGCACTGCGCGGCGGCGGCCGTCGGGACCCGGTTCCGTTTCGAAGGAGATCAACTCGCCCACGCGCGGCGGCTCCGGGCTGCGTGGGAATGCGGAGACATGCACGAACACGTCATCCCCGGCGTGGGCGGGCGTGATGAAGCCGAACCCACGGTCGGTATTCCAGCGGGTCAAGGTTCCGTGGGTGCGCATCGTCGGCGTCCTGAAGTGGTGGCCGAGTCTAGCTGTCTTACGGTGTCATCCAACGTATGGGCAAAAAAAAGCGGCGGACCCGACGAGTGGCCCGCCGCTCAGTGGCCGCGTCCGGTTGCGGCCTGCGGCGTTACTTCGCCTTCAACACGACCTTGGTGCTGATCGCGGTCTCGTTGGGGATGGTCTTGGTGTCGGCCCAGTCGCCGCCGCCCACGCCGAAGTCCAGCCGCTTGACCATCGCCTTGCCGGCCAGCACCGGCTGCGCGCCGGGGGTCCAGGTGAAGGTGAGCGTGACCGGCTTGCTGACGCCGCGCAGTTCCAGGGTGCCGTCGGCGGCGTACTGGTTGCCGCCCAGGGCGCGGAACTTGTCGGCGCGATAGCGTGCGGTGGCGAACTTGGCGACATTGAAGAAATCCGGCCCCTGCAGGGTCGAGTCGCGGTCGTTGTTGCCGCTGATCGCGCCGGCCAGCGGAATGCGCACATCGAGCTTGGCACCGGCGAGATTGGCCGGATCGAAACTCAGCGTGGTGTCGAAGCCGGGAAATTTGCCGGTGAACACTTCCCCGTCGTACTTGCTGGCGAATACCAGGGTCGAGCCAGGGGCCTGCACGTACTCGGCGGCGGATACCGGCGCAGCGGCGAAGGTGGCAACCAGCGAGGCGGCGACCAGCAACGGAGAGGCAAACAACTTGGACGTCATGGGAATTCCTCAGGATTTGGGGGAGAGCCAACCGCGCGGCAGCATCCGCGACAGGGTGGCATCACGCTGGAACAGATGGTGGTACAGCGCAGCGCCGGCGTGCGCCATCACCACGGCAATCAGCAGCCAGAAGCCCCACTCGTGGATGGCGTGGGAGGTGGCGCGTAGTTGCTCGTCCGGCGCGCTGAGCTTGGGCACCGGGAACAGGCCGAACCACCGGAACGGACGCAGGCCGCTGCTGGAGTCGTATAGCCAGCCGGACAGCGGCAGGGCGAAGATCATGGCGTACAGCAGCCAGTGGGTCAGCCCGGCGATGCGCTCCTGCCAGCGCGGCGTGCCTGCCACCGGTGGCGGCGCCCCCGCATGGAGCCGCCAGCCCAGCCGTACGATCACCAGTGCCAGCACGGTCAGTCCGAGCGACTTGTGCGCGGTGTAGACCCAGAAATATTTCGGTGTCTTTGGCAGCTCGCCCATGCTCAGGCCAACGATGCCCAGGACCAGAATCAGACCTGCGATCAACCAGTGCAGGGTCTGGCTGATGCCGCCCCAGCGTTCGATGTTCTTCAGGCTCATGTGCCGGATTCCTGGCTGGCGGGCGGTGCTGGGGAGGTGGCGGGCGGTGGGGCCGCGTCATCGTCGGCGCGTCCTTCGCGGACGGCTTCGGCTTCGATGCGCAGTTCGACCGTGTCGCCGATCATCGATTTCCACGCATCCACGCCGAACGCCGCACGGCTCAGCGTGGCCGTGGCCGAGAACCCGGCGGTGCGGCGGAACGGTGGCAGCGGGTGGCGTTTGAGCGCATTGAGGGTGACGTCCAGGGTCACGGGGCGGGTGACGCCGCGCAAGGTCAGGTTGCCGGTGACCCTGGCACGGTTCTCACCGCTGGTTTCCACGTGCGTGGAGACGAAATGCGCGTCGGGGAACCGCTCGGCATCGAGTAGGTTGCGTGCCAGGGTGGCCTGGTTCCATTTGGCATCGCCCAGGTCGGCGCGCTGCAGCGGCACAGTGACGTCCAGCCGCGCCGACGCCCAGTCTTCGGGGTCGAACACCAGCGTGCCGCTGCTACCGGACACGGTGCCCAACGCCTTGGAAAACCCGGCATGTTCGACCGCGAACAGCACCCGGGTGTGCACCGGGTCCAGTGCATAACGCACCGGCGCGGCGGTAGCGGCCAGGCTGGTCAATGCCAGGGCGGGAAGGAGCAGCAGGCGGGCAAGAGGCGTCATGGGCGGATTCTAGACACATCCCGGCGGCACGCGCGCGGCTTGCGCTTGCAACGATCCATTGCGAGCATGCCGGCTGGACGAGGAAGGGATTCCTGCATGCGTGGTGTGTTGCTGGTGCTGGTCTTGCTGCTGACGGCGTTCCCGGTGCTTGCGGGAGTTCCGGCTATCCCGCGTTTCCGGATCGTGGGTGCCGCCGAGGGCCTGCCCTCGACCATGATTACCGCAATTGCACAAGACCGTGCCGGCTATCTGTGGATGACGACCTCCGATGGGCTGGTGCGCTATGACGGCGCCGACTTCAAGGTATGGCGCAACAATCCGACCGACCGTTATTCGCTGCGGAGCAATGTTCTGCAAGCGATGTATATCGACGATCAGGACCGTATCTGGCTGGCGCTGGCCGGCGCCGGGCTGGCGATGTTGAGCGCCGACCGCAGCAAGCTGACCGCCTATCTGCCTGACGACGTCCCTGCACTGTCGCAGGGGGACATCTACGCCATCGCCGGGCGGGGGGATGAGATCTGGCTCGGCATGTCGACCGGCAACGTCTTGCGGCTGGATGCCAAGGGAAATTTCAGCTCGCTCGATCTGTCGAAGATGGACCATCCGCTGGAGCCCAGTCCGGTCTATGCCCTGACGCTGGACGAACGTGAACGCATGTGGATCGGCACGCTCGCCGGTCTGGCGTATCACGACGGGCAGGCGGTGCACCGCGTTTGGCCAGATGGGGATGCCAGCGGTATCAATGCACTGCAGTGGGTCGGGCAACGACTGTGGGCCTCCATGGATTCGGGATTGCGCTATATGGATGCCTCCGGCGCTTGGCATACGCCGAGCTGGGCATCGATGTTTGCGACGGGCAACCGTGTCTGGACCGTGGCCGATGCAGGGGATGGCGAATTCTGGCTGGGCACCGAGCAGGGGCTTTGGCATACCCGACCCGGTCATCCACCGATGCCGGTGAACAACGGCGACGACCCGTTGGTATCCAATCGACATGTCGCCACCATCTGGCGCAGTCCGCATGGTGGCATCTGGGTGCCGTTGCATGGTCGCGGCCTTGCCTACCTGCGTGAAGATTGGCGTCGTACGGCAGTCTTCAAGCAGGTGAACGATCAAGGCAAGGGGATCAGTTGCAGTCTTGCGCCAGCCAATCGTTCTGGCGGGCTGTGGCAGTTCGATAAAAACGGGCGGCTGCTGCGTTACGACACCTCGTCCGGTGCACTGATACAGACCGGTATCCAGCATGATGACCTGGGCGATATGGAGGTTTCATCAGCGCTGGAAGACAGCCGCGGACAGCTGTGGCTCGGTAACGGGCGCCATGCGTTGTCGCGACTGGACCTGACCAGCGGCGAGCTGACCCATTTCAGCAGCGATGGGCCAGGCGAGGCTGTGCTCTGGCTTGGAGAGCCTGGTGACGGCTCTATCTGGGCCGCTTTCGAGCAGGTGATACAGCGGCGTGACCTGGCAACAGGGCGTGTTCTGGAGACCATTTCTCAAACGGATCTGCATGGTCTGCAGGAGGCGGTTCATTACCAGATCGGCACCGGGCCCGATGGACGCGTCTGGATCAGCGGAAGTGGCGGACTCCGTGCCTGGGACACGAGAACCCATCGATTTACGCGGCTGCCAGGACTGGATAGCGATTTCATTCAGCGCTTTGTCGTCCAGGATCAGAATCACGTCTGGCTTTACATCCCGGGAAGCATCGAGCACTGGGAGCTTCGTGGCGGAAGCTGGACACGGGTCCGTCGCATACCTGCTGCCGAAGGCTTTCCGGCCATGGACGCGTATGGTCTTGAACTGGATATGTACGGTCGCGTGTGGCTGGCCGGCGCGCGTGGCCTGTGGCGTATCGATCCGCGAACGGCACGCGCCAAGATTCGCAGTTTCGGTGCGCGCGATGGACTGACGAGCCAGGAGTTCAGTCGTCGCTGTTTGTTGATGTCCAATGACGGTGTCCTGGTCGGTGGGACCGCGGACGGGTTTACCTTGTTGATCGATACCAAGGCGCCTGACATTCCCTCGTTCACGCCGCAGATGCGTCTGGAGGCAGTAAGCGTCTTGCAGGCCGACAGACGTCGTGCGTTGCCGATCGGTGGTGGCTTCTCGCTGGCGCCAGACGATCGTCAGTTGCGCATTAACCTAAGGCTGTTGTCGTTCGTCGATCCGATGGCAAATCACTACCGCACCCGGCTGCAGGGCTTCGACACCGAGTGGGTTGAGCTCGGCGCTGCGGGCATGCGCGAGTTCTCATCATTGCCGCCGGGCAACTACGATCTGGAGATGCAGGGAATCGATCCGCTCGGCAATGCTTCGCAGGTGCAATCGCTGCGGTTTACGGTGTTGCCGCCCTGGTGGCGCAGCGAGGTGGGCATTGCGTTGATCTGCATGCTGGGTTTGTTGCTCGGTGCGCTGCTGGCCGCGGCCTATCGGCATCGCGTGCGCATGCGCGCGCAATGGCAGCTGGCGCAGCACAAGCGCGAGCTGGCCGAGCAGGCCTCGCTGGCCAAAACGCGGTTCCTGGCTACCTTGGGCCATGAGGTCCGCACCCCGATGACCGGGGTGCTGGGGATGAGCGAGCTGCTCTTGCAGACGCCGCTGGACGCGCGCCAGCAGGGCTATGCCGGGGCGATCCAGTCCGCTGGCAAGCATTTGCTGCGATTGGTCAACGATGCCCTGGACCTGGCCCGCATCGAGGCCGGCAAGCTGCCGCTGGATTACCGCGATTTCGATCTGCGGCAGTTGATCCGGCAGGTGGTGGAGCTGGTGCGCCCCAGTGCCGAGCAGAAGCAGCTGGCGTTCGAGTGCGACCTGGACGACGCGCTGCCGCCGGCCCTGCACGGCGATGCCAGCCGGGTGCAGCAGATCCTGCTCAACCTGTTGTTCAACGCGGTCAAATTCACCGAGCGTGGCAGCGTGCGCCTGCGCGTGCTGGCGGTGCCGCACAGTCCTGGCCAGGGGATTCGGGTCGAGGTGCGCGACACCGGTCCCGGCATGAGCGCCGAGCAGCGCGGGCGGCTGTTTCAGCGATTCGAGCAGGCCGAAGGCGCATTGACCCTGGCCCGGCATGGCGGCAGCGGGTTGGGCTTGGCGATCTGCCGTGAGTTGGCGGCGGCCATGGGCGGTGCGGTGAGCGTCAGCAGCGAACTGGGGCAGGGCGCGTGTTTCGTGGTGGAGCTGCCGCTGCGTTGGGTGGCCGCATTGCCGGTGGCGGCAGCGGCAGCGGCGTCGGCACGTGCGGTGCCGGCCAGCGAGCAGGCACCGTTGCACCTGCTGCTGGTCGAAGACGACCCGACCGTGGCGCAGGTGATGATCGGCCTGCTGCAGACGCGCGGGCACCAGGTGACCCATGTGCTGCACGGTCTGGCCGCGTTGGCCGAGGTGAGCACGCGCAGCTTCGACGCCGGCCTGTGCGACCTGGACCTGCCCGGCATCGATGGCGCGGCGCTGGTGGCGCAGTTGCGCGCGCGCGGAGTGCGCTTTCCGATCGTGGCCGTCACCGCGCGCGCCGATGCCGATGCGGAGCCGCAGGCGATGGCGGCCGGGTGCAATGGCTTCCTGCGCAAGCCGGTGACCGGCGAGTTGCTGGCCACTGCATTGGCGCGCGCGCTCGCCGACGCCGAGGATGCGCAGGGCGGCGACACTCGCGGTTAGACCGCCAGAGGCGGCAGAGCAGGTACAGTGCAGTCCGGCGCGGGAGTGCGCGCAACCGTGCGAATGGCCGGGACAGGGATGACGATGAAGAAGGGAGTGCTGTTCGTGCTTGCTGCGATGGTGCTGTTGATCGGCATGGACGCGGCGGCGGTGACCCAGATCGAGACGCCACGCATGCGCCGGTTCGGTCCGGCCGAGGGGCTGCCGTCGCGCATGGTGCTGGCGCTGACGCAGGACCGGCAAGGGGCCCCAACGCGGGCCATGCGGGGCCCTGCATCGCGACCGTACATCTAGCCGGTCGCGTGTTGCCAGCATGGTGCGCTGTCCGCACTATGGGCCCAAAGGAAACAACAACCGCATGTCGCCCCCCAACTGCCTTCCCTGTCGCGTGCTGCCGGCCTCGCTGATGACGCGATGCATGCTGCTGTTGTGCCTGGTGGCGGTGTGCGCATGGCCGGTACATGCATTGGGCGGTGTCCCGGTATTGCCGCAGCCGCGTCAATTGACGGTGGCCGACGGTCTGCCGTCCAACGTGGTGTATGGCTTCGACGAGGATGCCAACGGCTATTTGTGGCTGGCCAGCAGCGATGGATTGGCACGCTATGACGGCCGCAACTTCCGCATCTGGCGAATCGAAGATGGGCTGCGCGACAACCAGGTGTGGGCGGTGCACGTCGACAGGCACAACCGCGTCTGGGTCGGCACCGGGATGGCGGGCCTGGCCATGCTGGACCCGTCGCGGCACCGGTTCACCTTCTACGACGGCACGCGCTACCCCGCACTGCGCGGCGCAGCGATCTGGAACATCAAGTCCACCGACGACGGCAGCATCTGGTTCGGAACCGAAAGCAACGGGTTGTATCGGCTGCGACCGGACGGGGCGCTGGACCACTTCGTGCATCGCGCCGACGATCCACGCAGCTTGCCCGACAACGCCATCTACCGGCTCGAGGTCGACAGCCGCGGCGTGCTGTGGGTGGGAACCGCTGACGGCGCTGCGCACTGGACCGGCACGGATTTCGAGCGGCAGGCGGTTCCGCGCGGCACGTCGCAGATCATCACCCGGCTCACTGCCGACACCGACGGCAGCGTGTGGATAGGAACCGGTGACGACCAGCTGTTTCGACGCGACGCCGAGGGCTCCCTGCATCCGCATCAGTGGAAGGTGACCGCCAAATTTCCGGTGCTCGGCCTGCTGCTGCGTGACCACGACGGCAGTTACTGGCTCGACACCATGGATGGACTTGGCCACGCCATCGGCGAGGAGGTGAGCAACGTGCCGTTGTACAGCCTGGCGGCGCATGGTCGCATCCGCCCCAACTGGGAGTCGGCCTATCAGGATCGCGAAGGCGGCGTGTGGTTCGCCAGTCCCAACGGCGGGCTCTGGCATTTACCCTCGAACTGGCGCCGATTCGCGGTGGTGTTCAATTCCAAGGAAGACGGCAACCACGGCGGCAACCTGGCTATCCAGGCCGCAGCCAAATCCAGCGATGGGCGGTTCTGGCTGGTAGGAACCTCCGGCGTGCTCGAGCGGGTCGATCCTGCGGTGGGCAAGATGGAGCGCGTGTTGCCAACCTTGGGAGTGAGCAGCTGGTCCTACAGCGTGCTCGAAGATCGCAAGGGCCGGGTCTGGGTTGGCCATTTTGGAGAACTGGTCCGGTACGACCCGTCCAGCGGCGCGCTGCGGCGCTGGAAGATGGCCGACGAGCAATCGCAGGGCGACGACCAGGATGAAACACCGGATGCAGCGATGGAAGCGCTGCAGCAGACCGCCGATGGACACATCTGGGTGCGCACCACGACCGGGCTGCAGGAACGCGACGAGGACGGACGCGTGCTGCGTCAATTGCGGCGCGGCAGCCATGGCCTGGACTACGACGTGGTGGTGCACGATCTGCAGAACGGCCCCGACGGCGTGCTGTGGCTGGCCGGAAGCCGGGGCCTGCAGCGCTGGAATGCGGCCAGCGACCGCTTCGAGGCGATCGTCGGTGCGCCTGAAGAGCAAATCTTTACCTTTCGCTTCAGCGACAGTGGGGTCGCCTGGCTGGCCGGCCTGGGCAAGCTGCAGCGTTACCTGTGGAAGGACGGCCGCCTGCAGCACCTGGATACGGTCGGTGCCGAGCAGCAGTTTCCGGCGCTGGCGCCGCAAGGTCTGGTGATCGATGCCGACGGAGTGGCCTGGTTGTCGAGCATGCGTGGCCTGATCCGCGTCGATCCGGCCACACGTGGCGTGCGCGTCTTCGGCGTGCATGACGGGTTGCCCAACCCGCAGTTCGTGGCGCGCTCGCTGGTGCAATCTTCCAAGGGCATGATTGTCGGTGCCACCCCCGACGGGTTGGTGATCTTCGATCCCCGCGAGCTCAAGCCCAACGAGCACCGCGTTCCGCTGGTGATTGAGCGGGTAGGGCTGCGACGCGGCGAGAGCGGGCTGGATGTCAGTCATGTCCAGCCGTTGCTGGTGCAGGACGGCGATCGCGACCTGCATATCGTGGCGCGCCTGCTGAGCTTTGCCGATTCAGAATCCAATAGCTACCGCTTCCGCCTCAGCGGCTACGACCCGGACTGGATCGACGTCGGTCCCAGCGGTGAGCGCCTGTTCTCACGCCTGCCCGCCGGGGACTACACGCTGGAAGTGCAGGGACGCACCGCCGATGGCATCTGGTCGGAAAGTCAGACGCTGCGCTTCCGCGTCATGCCGCCGTGGTGGCTGTCGCCCTGGGGTCTGACAGCGCTGGGGTTGCTGCTGCTCTGCATCATCGCTGCCGCGGTGTTGCTCTACCGCCGTCGCCTGCGCCGCTTGAACGCGTGGCAATTGGCAGTGCACAAGCAGGAACTGGCCGAGCAGGCATCGCTGGCCAAGACGCGTTTTCTGGCCACACTGGGCCACGAAGTGCGCACGCCGATGACCGGCGTGCTGGGCATGAGCGAATTGCTGCTCAAGACCACGCTGGATACCAAGCAACGCAGCTACACCGAATCCATCCGCCGTGCCGGCGCGCACCTGCTGCGGTTGGTCAACGACGCGCTGGATCTGGCACGCATCGAATCGGGGCGGCTGGAGCTGGATTTGCAGCCGTTCTCGGTACGCCAGCTGGTTGCCGAGGTCGAAGGCCTGATGGCACCGCTGGCGCAGGAGCGCGGGCTGCGTTTCAGTCTGGAAGTGGGCTTGCTGGGCGACATCACTGCCAGCGGCGACCCGACCCGCATCCGGCAGATCCTGCTCAACCTGCTCAACAACGCGATCAAGTTCACCGAGCGCGGCGTGGTAGGGCTCAAGCTGACCACATTGGGCTCGTACCAGGGCTTGCGCTTCGAAGTGGCCGACACCGGCCCCGGCATCAATGCCGACCAGAAGGCGCGTCTGTTCCAGCGCTTCGAACAGGGCGATGGTGCCAAGACCACCTCGCGCTATGGCGGCAGTGGCCTGGGCCTGGCGATCTGCCAGGAACTGGCGCTGGCGATGGGCGGGCATATCGAAGTGATCAGCCGGCTCGGGTCTGGCACGCGATTCGTCGTGGACCTTCCACTGCGCTGGGTAGCCTCCAATGCACCGCTGGGCGGCGAAGTGCCGCGCGCCAGCGCTGCGGTCGCCCCGCAGCGCATCCTGCTGGTGGAAGACGACCCCACGATTGCCGAGGTCATCGTTGGTTTGCTGCGCTCGCAGGGGCATTCGGTGGTGCATGCACCGCATAGCCTGGCCGCGCTCACCGAGGCCGCGGACAACACCTTCGACCTGGCGCTGCTGGATCTGGATCTGCCCGGATTGGACGGGTTTGCACTGGCGCGGCAACTGCGCGTGTTCGGTTACCAGATGCCGTTGATCGCGGTGACCGCACGCTCGGACGAGGCGGCCGAACCTGCGGCCAGGGAGGCAGGGTTCGAGAGTTTCCTGCGCAAGCCGCTGACCGGTGACATGCTGGCCGACACCATTGCAGACGCGTTGCGAAAGGCGCGGCCTTACGATGGCGCCCGCTAGTCCACCCGCACGACAGCGCTGCGGGAAGCCTGCGGCGGGGTGAGTGAGTGACACGACGGTTTAGCATCGACGCGAGGTGGCGATTATTTCGCCAGGCATCGGCCTTGTTCAGGCAGCAGTCGCCTTGCACGCCTGGCGGCGGAGCGTTGCGGCACTGACCAAGTGCGGCGGTCAGCCCTGTGCACGCCGCGGCGAAACAGAGGGATGAGTCGCACACGCGCATGCGCGGGCTTGCCCGTACCGCGCGTGGCCCGCACTATGCGCCGACTTGTCGTGAAACTCTTCCGGTGCGCCTCTCATCCCGCTTCGCCTATCGGCTGCATGCTGCGCTTTGCTTGTGCCTGTGGCTGATTGTGCTTCCGGCACAGGCGCGCACGCCGGCCACACCGGCGCCCGTGCAGTTGACGGTTGCCGACGGGCTGCCGTCCGACACGGTCAATGACTTCGCCGAGGACAAGCAGGGCTATCTGTGGCTAGCCAGCGATGACGGGTTGGCCAGATTCGATGGCCGCAATTACCGCATCTGGCGAATGGAAGATGGCCTGCCCAGCAACGTGGTCTGGGCCGTCCATGTGGATGCCAGGGACCGGGTGTGGATGGGCTTCGAGGATGGCGGCGTCGGCTTCCTGGAAGCAACCACACGCACCTTCAAGCGACTGGAAGATCCGCAGTTTCCGGAACTGCGCGATGCCATGGTGTGGGCATTGGCGCAGACACCGAACGGCGACCTCTGGATCGGGACCGGCAAGCAGGGGGTGTACCGCTATCGGGCGGACGGGCGCATGCAGCATTTTGCCGCCACCGGTGCCGATCCCAACAGCTTGCCGTCCGACAGCATCGTCAATTTCGAGGTTGCGTCCGACACGCTATGGATCGGCACCTGGGGCGGACTTGTGCGGTGGGACGGCGAACGCATGCAGCGCGTGCCGCTCCCGGTCGCGGACCAGTCCGTCAACAGGATCTACCTGGAATCGGGCGGAAGGGTGCTATGGGTCGCCGATCTGCTGGGCAACACGTTTCGGCTGGACACCGCCACGCATGCCACATCGCGTCCGTGGCAGATCGCTGCCACCGGGCCGCAGGTAAGAGGTGTCTTGCTACGCGACACGCGCGGGCGTTACTGGTTGGACACCGATGCTGGTCTGAGCATCAGCAGTGGCGACGCGCCTATCAAAAAAGTGCCGATCTACAGTGCCTCGGCGCATGGGCTGGTCAATCGGAACTGGATCGCTTCCTATCAGGACCGGGAAGGGGGGCTGTGGTTTGCCAGCCTCGAGGGCGGGCTGTGGCATCTGCCGCCGCGGTGGGACACCTTCGCGGTGTTCTCGCATCATGAGGATGATCCGCAGTCGCTCTCCAATCCGTCGATCGCTGCGATGGCGCCTTCGGCGTTGGGCGGTGTCTGGATGGCGGGGACGCGAGGCGTGCTGGAGTACTTCGATCCGCTGAGCGGAAAGGTGACGCGGCATCTGGCCAAGATCGATCCAACGCGCGTCCCCGATACCGTCTTCGAAAGCAGGCAGGGGATGGTCTGGATCGGCGTACAGGAAAGCCTGGTGCGCTACGACCCGCGCACGCGGCAGGTCAAGCGTTGGCCGCTGCTGCAGGATATCGATCTCACGGTCGACCCCGACAATGCGGGCAGGCCGGGCAAGATGGCCGAAGATGCACAGGGACGCATCTGGGTGGCGCTGATGACGCAGGGCATCCAGCTGTGGAGCGACGCGGGGCAACTGCTCAGGACGATCGACTACGGAACCCATGGGCTGAAGGCGCTGACCGTGCTGGACATGCGGATCGGGCCCGATGGACAGGTCTGGCTGAGCAACAAGGCCGGCCTGTGGCGCTGGGACCCCAAAGCGGACCGCTTCGTTGCGGTGCCCGGCGCGGCTGCCCTGCCCACGTATGTGTTCCGCCTGGGAGATGGCGGCATCGTCTGGGTGGGGCTGGCCGGCGAATTGCGGCGGTATCTATGGGATGGCGCCCAGCTCCAGCACCTGGATACCGCAGGAAGGGAGCAGGAGTTCCCGAAGGTGGCACCGACCGGCATGGTGATCGACGCCGGTGGGGTGGCCTGGGTGTCCAGTCACCGTGGGCTGATTCGCGTCGACCCTGCCAGCAGGCTGGTACGCGTGTACGACGTGCACGACGGCCTGCCCAGCTCGCCCATGCAGATCGCCACGCTGGTGCAGGCCCGCACCGGGCAGATATTGGGTGGCACCTCCGATGGGGTCGTGGTGTTCGATCCGTCCACGATGCGGCCGAACGTACGCCGGCCGCAGCTGCTGATCGAACGTGTGGGCCTGCGGCGTGGCGAACGCAGCCTGGATGTCACCGGCACCACGCCGCTGCAGATGCAGGACGGCGACCGCGACCTGCACATCGTCGCGCGCATGCCCACCTTCACCAATCCCGAGTCCACCAGCTACCGCTTTCGCTTGAGCGGCTACGACCCGGACTGGATCGATGTCGGCTCCAGCGGCGAGCGGCTGTTCTCGCGCCTGCCCGCCGGACACTACACGCTGGAAGTGCAGGGGCGTACCGCCGACGGCATCTGGTCGGAAAGCCAGCAGCTGCGGTTTCAGGTGTTGCCGGCGTGGTGGTGGTCGCCCTGGGGCATGACCCTGTTTGGCCTGCTTGCGCTCAGCATTGTGATCGCATCGGTGCTGCTTTATCGCCGTCGCCTGCGCCGCTTGAACGCGTGGCAATTGGCGGTGCACAAGCAGGAACTGGCCGAGCAGGCATCGTTGGCCAAGACGCGCTTCCTGGCGACACTGGGCCACGAAGTGCGCACGCCGATGACCGGCGTGCTGGGCATGAGCGAATTGCTGCTCAAGACCACGCTGGATACCAAGCAACGCAGCTACACCGAATCCATCCGCCGTGCCGGCGCGCACCTGCTGCGGCTGGTCAACGACGCGCTGGATCTGGCACGCATCGAATCCGGGCGGCTGGAGCTGGACCTGCAGCCGTTCTCGGTGCGCCAGCTGGTTGCCGAGGTCGAAGGCCTGATGGCACCGCTGGCGCAGGAGCGCGGGCTGCGTTTCAGCCTGGAAGTGGGCTTGCTGGGCGACATCACCGCCAGCGGCGACCCCACCCGCATCCGTCAGATATTGCTCAACCTGCTCAACAACGCGATCAAGTTCACCGAGCGCGGCGTGGTAGGGCTCAAGCTGACCACGTTGGGCTCGTACCAGGGCTTGCGCTTCGAAGTGGCCGACACCGGCCCCGGCATCAATGCCGACCAGAAGGCGCGTCTGTTCCAGCGCTTCGAACAGGGCGATGGTGCCAAGACCACCTCGCGCTATGGCGGCAGTGGCCTGGGCCTGGCGATCTGCCAGGAACTGGCGCTGGCGATGGGCGGGCATATCGAGGTAATCAGCCGTCTTGGGCTGGGCACCCGCTTCGTGGTCGACCTGCCGCTGCGCTGGGTGGCCTCCAATGCCACCCTGAGCGGCGAGGTGACGCGTGCCAGCGCACTGGTCCCGCCACAACGCATCCTGCTGGTGGAGGACGACCTGACCATCGCCGAGGTCATCCTCGGCTTGCTGCGCTCGCAGGGGCATTCGGTGGTGCACGCGCCGCATGGCCTGGCCGCGCTCACCGAGGCCGCCGACAACGCCTTCGACCTGGCGCTGCTGGATCTGGATCTGCCCGGATTGGACGGCTTCGCCCTGGCGCAGCAACTGCGCGTGTTCGGTTACGAGATGCCGTTGATTGCGGTGACCGCGCGCTCGGACGAGGCGGCCGAACCCGCGGCCAGGGAGGCCGGCTTCGACAGTTTCCTGCGCAAGCCGCTGACTGGCGACTTGCTCGCCGATACCATTGCCGAGGCGCTGCGGCGGGTGCGTACGCGCGACGAGATCTAGTTGGCCGCTCAACCGTTGACAACGGCGGTGATGCAGCGCTGCAGCGTCCTGTTGATGGGTGATGGGCCATGGGTGGCGAGCGATGGGCGAGCCGGCATCGGTGCAGGCCGGCGTTGATTGCGACGGGTCTTGAACAAGCCGTCGGCCATCCTCGCGCAAGGCCGTGACCCTTGCGCCAGTCGGGCAATGACTTGAGAACACACCGCGTCCCGCTGCCTGCACCAGCCAAGGCGGCGGTGTCTACTCCGCCACTGCCTCCACGTCCTTGGGATGCGGCCGGGTCTCGGCCAGCTGCCAGAAGATCAGCGTGGAGGTCAGGGTGATGCCGCCCACGCACAGGAAGGTGGCATGCAGCGCGGCGGTGGCGCCGTGCGTATCGCCCAGATGCGTGTTGAACGCGGCCAGCAGGCTGCCGGCTGCTGCGGCGCCGAATCCGGTCGCCAGCATCATCACCATCGACAACAAGCTGTTGCCGGGGCTGGCTTGCTCGCGGTCCAGGTCGCGCAGGGTCACGGTATTCATGACGGTAAACTGCAACGAATTGACCCCGCCAAAGCAGGCCAGTTGCAGCAGGCGCAGCCACAGCGGCTGGCCGGCCTCGATCAGTGCAAAGCTGGCCATCGCCAGGCCTACCAGCACGGTGTTGACCATCAGCGTGTTGCGGTAGCCAAAGCGCCCCACCAGTTTCACCGCGGCGCGTTTGGCGGCCATGCCGGCCAGCGCTACCGGCACCATCATCAGCCCGGCGCGCATCGGGCTCATCCCCATGCCGACCTGCAGCAGCAACGGGATCAGAAACGGCATCGAGCCACTGCCGATGCGTGCGAACAGGTTGCCGAGGATGCCGATGCGGTAGCTTGCCACCTTGAACAGCGCCAAGGGAAACAAGGCATTGGCGGCCGTGCCGGCATGCAACCAGTAACCGGCAAGCGCGGCCAGCCCGCCGATCGCCAGCAACATCACGAAGGCATGGCGCATGCCCGGTTCGGCGATGCCATCCAGCGCCAGCGACAACGCCACCATGCCAAACGCCAGCATCAGATAGCCGACCAGATCGAAGCGCCGGCGTGCATCGCCGTAATGGTCCGGCATGATCTTCAATGCAGCGATAAAACCGATGATGCCGATCGGCAGGTTGATCAGAAACACCCAATGCCACGAGGCGACTTCGACCAGCCAGCCGCCCAAGGTCGGGCCGATCAGCGGGCCGATCAGCGCGGGGATCGCGATAAAGCTCATTGCACGCAGGAAGTCTTCGCGCGCCACCGTCTTGAGTACCGCCAACCGCCCGACCGGCAGCAACATCGCCCCGCCGATGCCTTGCACCACGCGCGCGGCCACCAACTGCGGCAGCTGTTGCGCAGCGGCGCATAGCAGCGAGCCCAAGGTGAACACGATGATCGCGGCAAGAAAGGTACGCCGCGTGCCGAAGCGGTCGGCAATCCAGCCCGAGGCCGGGATGAACATCGCTACCGCCAGCGCATAGCTGAACACCACCGACTGCATCTGCAGCGGGCTTTCATGCAGGCTGCGCGCCATCGACGGCAACGCCGTGTTGACGATGGTCGCATCCAGCATCTGCATGAAGATCGCCAGCGACACCAGCCACAGCAACGGCTTGACCTCGGCGTAGGCACGCACGGCAGGGGCGGAAGAGGGCATGGGCATCGCTATCGGGAGGGCAGCGCATTATCTCCGCGCGCGCGTGCAGAGCGTTGCAACACGCTGTACTGCCGCGCTGCTTGAGTCCGCCGCAGTGCGCGCGGCCGCATTGGCGGCGAGTGAGACGCGCCTCACTCAATCCAATTGCGGGCAAGCCGGATGCCACGAATCGTCGGGAACGGACGGCGGGCGCGTGCTAATGCCAGATCTGGCTTGCACCAAGCGGTTGCGTTGCTGGCGAAATCTTCTTGCGCCTGTCGCCGGACCGGTCACCGCAAGCGAGCGTCGTCTCACATGAGGGGGAACGACCGAGTGCGGGCGAGGGGAGCGTTCGATCAAGAGCCGAATGCACGCTTGGAGCTTTGCCGACGGCAGGGCCGACCAGGCTGGCGACGCTTGCGGCACGCGCGCTTGGCTGCATGACGGGGCACTAGCCCTGCGTTCTAGGCCAACGACGGCCTGCGCTGTTCAATGCCAGCCGACGCCGAGAACAGCACGGTGTTTTGTGGCTCGTGCTTGCCTGCGTATTGCAAGGCAACGCCATTGCGCACGGATTCCAGGAAGGCAAAATTGCCGTGCGGCACATCGATCACGCCGTCCAGCTTCTGGCGATACACCAGCGGCTGCACACCGGGAATCAGCGGAAGAATTCCGTCGAACTCGACGTTCATCACTGCCTTCTGGTGCGGCGCGAAGGTCGCCACGATGGTGCGGCCCCTGATCAGTCTGACGAAGACGTCCAGGGTGTTGGACGTGGGGATATGACGTAGTTGCAGCATGGGGCGTCCTTTCTCGATTCGATCAACGAAACCGCATGGGGTTGGCATCGCGTCGCTTAGTCAACCGGGCGCCGCTGGTGCGGCAGCAGCGGCGCCCGGTTGCCGATCAGGTCAGCCCGGCGCTCAGGATTTCCCGGGTGGCGACGCCATCGGACGCGGTATCGATCGAGTACAGGGTGGACACGCCCTGGGTGGTCGATGCCTGCATCGTCACGTAGGACTGCTGCTGGTTGTTGGTGGCGTTGTGCGCGGCGTTGGACAGCGCCTGGCTGGTGGCGACGAACAGGTTGCCCATTGCAATCGCCGGCGCATCGCCGAGGACCTTGGTGTTGACCTGGGAAACGGAATCGGTGATCTGGCTGTTGACGGCGGTCGGAAAGGCCATGGTGATAGCTCCTTGAGGTAGTGAAAGAACGAAGACGCTGCGGCGTTAGCGGTTAGCCGAGAATCTTCTTGGTGGCGGCACCGGTGGTGCCGGTATCGAGCGAATACAGCAGCGAAACGCCCATGGTGGTCGCTGCCTGTGCGGTGACATACATCTGCTGTTGCGCGAGCGTGGCGTTGTGGGCCGCGTTTGCCAGCGCCTGCGCGGTGGCCTGGTACAGATTGCCCATGGCTGCGGCGGGCGAGCTTCCCAGTACCTGCAGGTTGGCCTGGGTAACCGAGTCGGTGATCTGGTCGTTGACGGCGGTGGGAAATGCCATTGGTGGATGTCCTTGGCGTTAGCCTGGCCGTTAAACGCTCAGGATCTGCTTGGTGACGACGCCGGTGGAAGCGGTATCGATGGAGTACAGGGTGGCCACGCCCATGGTGGTGGCCGACTGCGCAGTGACATAGCTCTGCTGCTGCGCGTTGGTTGCGTTGTGGGCAGCGTTGGCCAACGCTTGCGCAGTTGCCTGATACAGATTGCCCATTGCAATCGCCGGTGCGTCGCCTAGTACCTTGGTATTGACCTGGGTAACGGAGTCGGTGATCTGGTTATTGACTGCGGTCGGAAATGCCATTTTCTTCTCCTAATTGTTTGAGTTAACGCGAGACCAGACCAGGCACGCCGGTACTCAAAATCTGTTTGGTCGCAACACCGGTGGTGGCGGTATCGATGGAGTAGAGCGTGGCCACGCCCATGGTGGTGGCCGATTGCGCGGTGACATAGCTCTGCTGCTGCGCATTGGTCGCGTTATGGGCGGCATTGGCCAGCGCTTGTGCAGTGGCCTGGTAAAGATTGCCCATGGCGATGGCAGGGGCATCGCCCAGCACCTTGGTATTGGCTTGTGTGACGGAGTCGGTGATCTGGTCGTTGACGGCAGTTGGAAAGGCCATGCTTTTCTCCCTGATGTACGGATGATTGAAGCGCTGGAACAAACGTGACGGTGTCGAGGTTGTGCAGGCGGCCTGCCTGGCTGGAGATGTGTTGCAGTGGCACCGCATCACCGTGGAGCAACAGTAGATCGCTGTGCTTTCGAAGAATTGGCGCAAACGACGGCAATGCCGGGTTTATCGACGTGAAGCCGAACCGGCTTGAGAGCGGCATGCAAGGGGGCGATGCGATCTGGAACGCGGTGCGGTGAATTCATCGGCAAATCGCAACCGGGTTTGCAAAAACACCCAGCGAAATGCGCGAGGACGTGCATCGTCTGGGCCGGCTGCCAGCGGGTTCCGCGTTGCGCTGTCCTGCGCCAGCCGCACTACGTGCCGCTGGTGAGAGATCAGACGAATCGGCTGTGACGCTGCAGCCGCAGCGCCTCGACTCACAGCATGAGTGCCGTCACAAATCGGTACGCGTGCGCAGAGGCCGGCTGCGGGCTGCCTGCTCTGGTCTGCGGTATCGCCGGGCATGCGCGTGTGGGCAGCGCTTGGCATGGGTGGGATGCCACGACCGACGCCGCGGCGTCGCCGGGAGCGAGTCCAGAAGGCTGACGCATCGGCGTCGATGCGCGGTGTTACGACGACCCGATGCTGGTGATGAAGACAGCGTTCCGACGCGGGCGGCGTTGGCCCGTCAGCGCGTGCTTAGGCGCTGCACTGCTCGGCCAGCACACGAACGTGTTCCGGCCTGATTCTGCGGCAACCGACAGCACGCGCGGTGCCGTCGGTTGCAGGGCCCGTCAGCGCTTGCTCAAGCTCTGCACCGCTTCCACCAGCACGCCTACGTGCTCCGGATTCATGTCTGGCGACATGCCGTGGCCAAGGTTGAAGACGTGGCCTTCGCGCGAGCCGCCGTTGCCCTGGGCGTAGCTGTCCAGGGTCTTGCCGACCTCGGCGCGGATCGCGTCGGGCGAGCCGTACAGGGTGGCCGGGTCCAGGTTGCCCTGCACGGCGACGCGGCCACCGGCGCGCTGCGCGGCATCGGCCAGCGAGATGGTCCAGTCCACGCCCACCGCTTCGGCGCCGCTGGCGGCCAGGTCGGCCACATAGGCACCGTTGCCCTTGCCGAACAGCACCAGCGGGGTGCGTTCTGCGCCATTACCGCGTTCCAGCTCACGCGCGATGCGGGTGAGGTAGGGCAGCGAGAATTCACGGTACATCGCCGGCGACAGCACGCCGCCCCAGGTGTCGAACACCTGCAATGCCTGCGCACCGGCCGCCCGCTGCGCGGCCAGGTAGGCGATGACCGCATCGGTGACGGTGCCGAGCAGGTGATGCAGCAGTTCCGGCGCGTTGAAGGCCATGGCCTTGATGCGCGCGTACTCCTTGCTGCCGCCACCTTCGATCATGTAGCAGGCCAGCGTCCACGGGCTGCCGGAGAAGCCGATCAGCGGCACGGACCCGTCCAGCTCGCGGCGGATCACGCGCACCGCGTCCATGACGTAGCGCAGTTCGGTTTCCATGTCCGGCACGCCCAGGCGATGGATCGCGGCGGCATCGCGCACCGGGTGACGAAACTTGGGGCCTTCGCCTTCGACGAAGTACAGCTCCAGGCCCATCGCATCGGGGATGGTCAGGATGTCGGAGAACAGGATTGCCGCATCCAGCGGGAAGCGCTGCAGCGGCTGTAGGGTCACTTCGCAGGCGATGTCCGGGTTCTTGGCCATGCCCAGGAAGCTGCCGGCGCGCGCGCGGGTGGCGCGGTACTCCGGCAAGTAGCGGCCGGCCTGGCGCATCAACCATACGGGGGTGCGGTCCACGGGCTGGCGGTTGAGGGCGCGCAGCAGACGATCGTTCTTGAGCATGGGAAGGTGTGTCCTCAGCGCGGCGCGTCGGCGCCGCCGGTGATGAGTTGGAAGCCGCGCTTGAGCTGGGTGTCGCGGGCCTTTTCGAAGGCCCGGTCTGCCTCGTCCTGCAGCAGGTACTGGTCGCGCCGGAGTTGCGTGCGTCCACCGATCTGGCCGCTCTCGCGCAGCAGTTCCCAGCCCCCGAACAGATCCGGTTGCAGGGTCAGCTGGACATAGCGGAGCGGCTCGTTGCCGCCGGAGTCGTGTTGCAGGAGGATGCGCATGTCACCGATTGTAGCCGGGCGCTGCTGAAGGCTGGGAGGCAGTGGGCACGCCGGGTTGCGCCGGGAGCGCTGGCAAGCAGGGATTGCGTAGGAGCGCACCTGGGCGCGATGGGGATTTACTGGCAAGACCCATCGCGCCCAGGTGCGCTCCTACAAGGAGTGGGCGTCGGGGCGGTCGACGGCAGTTGCGTGCGGCCATGCAGCGTTGCGTGCCTGCCTGGCCGGCGGGCCTCAGCCGGCCAGGATCTCCAGCACCGCAGCCTCGTCCACGTCCGGCACCACTTCGGCCTTGCCGATGCCGCGCCAGAGCACCAGCCGCAGGCGGCCGGCGACGTTCTTCTTGTCCAGGCGCATGCGGCCCAACAGGGCGTGCGGCGCCAGGCCGGGCGGGATCTCGGTCGGTAGCTCGAACTCCTGCAGCAGGGCGCGCAGCGCCTCGGTGTCCTGCACATCGCTCATGCCCAGCGCGGCCGACAGTCGCGCGGCCAGCACCATGCCCACCGCGACTGCTTCGCCATGGTTGAGGTTGTCGTTGCCGGGCGCCCCGTAGCCTTGTTCGGTCTCGATCGCATGGCCGAAGGTGTGGCCCAGGTTGAGCAGGGCGCGCTCGCCCTTTTCCAGCGGGTCGCGCGCCACGATGTCGGCCTTGTGCTCGCAACTGCGTGCGATCGCCTGTGCGAGGGCGTCGGCATCGCCTTCCAGCAACGCCCGGCGTTCGGCATGCAGCCATTGGAAGAACAGCGGGTCGCGGATGGCGCCGTACTTGATCACCTCGGCCAGGCCGGCGCGCAGCTCGCGCGCGGGCAGGGTGTGCAGGGTGTCGGTATCGGCAATCACCGCGCGTGGCGGGTGGAAGGCGCCGACCAGGTTCTTGCCCTGCGGGATATCCACCGCGGTCTTGCCGCCGACCGACGAATCCACCATCGCCAGCAGGCTGGTGGGCAGCTGCACGCAGTCCACCCCGCGCATCCAGCAGGCCGCGGCGAAGCCGGCCAGGTCGCCGACCACGCCGCCACCGAGAGCGAACACACAGGCGTCGCGGGTGGCGCCGAGCTCGGCCAGTGCGGCAATCGCAGCGCCAAAGTTGTCCAGCGTCTTGGAGGCTTCGCCGGCGGCGATCACCAGCTCGCCCAGCTGCAGGTCCGGGCGCGCCTGCAGCAGCGCGCTGCGCACGCCGGCGGCGTAGTGCGGTGCCACCTGGGTGTCGCTGAGCACCAGCACGTGGCGACCGCGCACATGGCTGGCCAGGCGCGCACCGTCGGCGAGCAGGCCGGGCGCGATGGTGATGGTGTAAGGCTGTGCACCGTCGACATCGACGCTGCGGCTGGAGCGGGGGAGTGTCATGCAGGGGTACTCGACATGCGCCATTGCGCGGCCAGGCGCAGCACCAGCTGCGCGGTGGCTTCGGCGGGAGAAAAGTGATCGGTTTCCAGGGTGAGGTCGGCCACTTCCTGGTACAGCGGGGTGCGATGCGCGGCCATCGTGTGCAGCACCTGCTCGCGGTCGGCGCGCTGCAGCAGCGGGCGGTTGCGGTCGCGCGCCAGGCGGGTCAGTTGCGCCGGCACGCTCACGTGCAGATACACCACGAATCCGCGCGCGCGAATACGCTCGCGGTTGAGCGGATCCAGCACCGCGCCGCCACCGGTGGAAATGAGCTTGTTGTCCTGCTGCAGCAGTGCCTGCAGGGTCTGCGCCTCATGCTCGCGAAAGCGTGCTTCGCCGTGTTGCTCGAAGATGGCCGCGATGCTGCTGCCCACGTGGTCGACGATGGCCTGATCCACATCGACGAAATCCAGCCCGAAGCGCTCGGCCAGGCGTCGGCCGATACAGCTTTTTCCGGCGCCCATCGGGCCGACCATCACGAGATTGGGAGCGGGGTTCATGCGCAGGGATCCTAGCATTCACGCTTGCGCACCGGGCCGGTTGACGCGCGCCGAATCCATCGCGGCCGCCAGCACGCCGCGCGGTGCGGTGGCCCTGCAACGCCGCATGTCGCGCGCCCGTGCCCATGGCCAGCCATGCCGGCTGCGACAGCCGGGCGTAGGACAAGTGCCGGCGATGCGCCCACAATGGACGCCCCTCCTGCCGCCACGCACCGCCATGCCCGATCTGTACGCAGAAGCCCTTGCCACCTTTACCGCGCTGTATGCCGAGGCGCAGGACAGCGCCGAGCTGGAAGCCAGCGCCATGACCGTGGCCACCGCCACCGTGGATGGGCGGCCGAGCGCGCGCACCGTACTGCTCAAGGCCTTCGATGCGCGCGGCTTCGTGTTCTACACGCATCTGGACAGCGCCAAGGGGCGGGACCTGCAGACCCATCCGCAGGCGGCACTGCTGTTCCTGTGGCGCAGCCTGCGCGAGGCCGGCATCCAGGTGCGCATCGAGGGCGGCGTGCAGCTGGTCAGCGCAGACGAAGCCGATGCCTACTTCGCGTCACGCCCGCGCATGAGCCAGATCGGCGCCTGGGCTTCGCTGCAATCGCAGACGCTCGGCTCGCGCGCCGAGTTCGACGCGGCGATCGCCAAGGTCGAGGCCACCTTCGACGGCCGGCAGGTGCCACGGCCGGATGGCTGGGGCGGTTTCCGGGTGGTGCCGCAGGCGTTCGAGTTCTGGTATGGCGCCAAGTTCCGCCTGCACGAGCGTTGGCGGTACGAGGCCGATGCGGCCAGCCACTGGACCAAGCGGATGCTCTACCCGTAACGCCCGCCCGACGCGGCGGCGCGCACGCTGGCGGCCGCATCGTCGGCGCGGCGGTGCCGGGGGTCCGCTGCCGCGCCCAACGCGTCCGCCTGGCAGGGCCGGCACGCGCGGCGGCGTGTGCAGCGGCCACGCGGCGCAGCGCTGTACGGCATGCGCCGGAAGGGGCGCACCCGGGCGGTGCCAGCGGTCGAACGCCGGCACTTGATGCCGCCTGACCGGTGCCGAACGGCACGTTCTGCCGGTCGCGAACAGTCTGTAGTATGTCCGCCCATTGCTTGACCACCGTTTCCAAAGGACAGGACATCGTATGACGCAGTACACCACTGTCGAATTGCACGGCCTGTTGGCCGAGCGCTACCGCGGCCAGCCGATCGAGGTCGAACTCATCGACGGGCTGGAGCCGGCGATCAACCTCACCCTGGCCGACCACGGCGACATGCAGATCCAGGTGGCCGCCTCGGGCTCGCAGGTATTCGTGTCCACGCTGCTGGCCAATGCCGATCAGGTCAACGACCGCGCCGCGTTCAACGACGCCTGCCTGCGGCTCAATCCGCTCAATCCCCTGTCCAACCTGGGCCTGGTGCAGGTCGACGGCAAGGACAGCTACGTGGTCTTCGGTGAGCTGTCGGCGTCGTCCACGCTCGACCAGATCGACGAGGAAATCCAGACCCTGGCGGCCAATACGCTGGATGCCGCCGAATCTCTCAAGCCGTTCTTTTCCTAAAGGCGTGTTGTCATGAGTATTTTTTCCAAACTGATCACGCTGCTGCGTGGCACCGCACACGAGACCGGCCAGAAGGCGGTCGATGCCAATGCATTGCGCATCCTGGACCAGGAAATGCGCGATGCCGGCGCCCAGCTCACGCGCTCGCGCGAAGAACTGACCAAGCTGATGGCGCAAAGCAAGCTGGCCCAGCAGAAGATCGACGCGCGCGCCGGCAAGATGGCCGAGTACACGCGCTACATCGAAGGTGCGCTGGCCAAGAACGATGAAGCGCTGGCGCACGACGTGGCGGTCAAGCTGGCCGCGCTGGAAAGCGAAGACGCCGGCGACAAGGCGTCCAAGACATCGCTGGACCAGTCGGTGGTGACGCTCAAGGCCACCATCCAGAAGACCGAAAACCAGCTGCGCGGCATGCGCCAGCAGATCGATACGGTCAAGGCCACCGACGCGGTGCAGAAGGCACAGGCGGCGATCGCCGCGCGGCATTCCGGCGCCAGCAGCAAGATGGGCTCGGCACTGGAATCGCTGGAGCGCATCAAGGCGCGTCAGGCCGAAACCTCGGCGCGCATCGAATCGGCCGAAGAACTCGAAGCGTCCAGCGGCGATGGCGATCTGAATCGGCGTCTGGCCGCGGCCGGGCTGATGGAAGGCGAGTCCAACGCGGCCGCCGTGCTGGCGCGCTTCAAGAAGCCCGCCGCGCAGCTGGGCCACGACACCACCAGCGGCACGGCCCCATTGATCGGCCAGGTGCGCGACGTGCAGCAGGTTCCGCGTAGCGACAGCTGACCGCAGCGCCACGGCACAGGACGCGCCATGATCATTGTCGGCCGGTTGTACCGGGTCTTGCGGCGGCATGTGCGCCGCGTCAGCTGGGGCATGGTGGCGCTCGCGCTGCTGGCCCACATGGGCCTGAGCTGGGCACTGTTGCGGTTGGCCGGCGAGCACAAGCTCGTCGGCCTGGACGCGTTTCCGTATTACTACATGACCACCGCCACCACGATCGGCTACGGCGACCTGTCGCCGGGCTCGGTGGCCGGGCGCTATATCGCCGCGTTCGTGTTGATGCCGGGCGCGGTGGCGTTGTTTGCCACGGTGCTGGCCAAGACCAGTGCGGTGCTCATCACCTTCTGGAGGCGTCACTACATGGGCAAGATGGCCTACGACGCGTTGCGCGGGCACACCATCCTGATCGGCTGGCAGGGCGCCGCGTCCAGCCGCCTGCTGGACCTGCTGCTGTCCGATACCGCCACCGACGATGAAGGCGTGGTGCTGATCGCCGAAGGCATCAGCGAAAACCCGATGCCCGACCACATGCGCTTCGTGGCGGCCGAGTCGTACACCCACACCGAGGTCTATCTGCGAGCCGGCATCGCGGGTGCCGCGCGGGTGATCGTCAACCCGCCGTCCGACGACCAGACCCTGGCCGCGGTCTTTGCGTTGATGGCGCATGCGCCGGCTGCGCATGTGGTGGCGCATTTCGATTCGGCCAGCGCCGCACGCCTGGTCAACTGCCATTACCCGGCCATCGAGTGCACGCGCCCGATGACCGCCGAGATCCTGGCCCGCGCCGCGCAGGACCCGGGCAGCGCCGCAATCACCGCCGAGCTGCTGTCGGTGGACGATGGCCCGACCCAGTTCAGTCTTGCCGTGCCCGCCACTGTCGAGACGCTGGACTACAGCCGGCTCGCGGCCGACTTCAGCCAGCGCGGCGCCCTGCTGCTGGGCCTGCGCGCGCCCGACGGCGCGCTGCGCTTGAACCCGCCAGCACGCACCGCTGTCGCCGCCGGTGCCATGCTGTACTACCTGGCCGAGCAGCGTGTGCCTGCACAGGTCATCGCGTGGGCCGCGCTGCGCGCCGAATCCCCCATTTCCGCATCGCCACGAGGTGTCTGACGATGAGTTTTTTCAGCAAGTTGTTTGGCCAACCGCAACCGCCGCCGCTGCCGACCTCCGGCACCGGTGCGATCGGGCATGCGCTGCCGTTGGGCCTGCGCGTGGGCGGGCAGGTCGAGATCGACACCACGCTGTACCGCATGGCGCCGGACGCCATGACCGCCGAGCTGCCGGGCGGTCACCAGGGCATTCCATGCTACGGCCACGTCAATCTGGGCGATGGGTATTCGCTGCACCGCTTCTATCTGGATGACGATGCGTTCCTGCAGGTCACCACCGTGGGCGGCGATCTGGAAGCGATGAAGGCATTCGTGTATTGCGAGACGGTGAACCCGCCCAGCAAGCAGGCGTTTCAGGAGTTCGTGATGCAGCACCCCCACCTGGGCGCGGCGCAGATCGACTACGCCGGCAAGCGCTGGCAACGCGCCACGCAATCCACCGACGACACCGCGCGCATCCCGCCCATCGCCTACGACGAAGTGCTGTACCGCTACCAGCCGCCACGTCGCGATGGCGACCTGACCCACTACGCCATGCTCTATAGCCGCGAGGTGCCCGAGCTGCAGCGCGAGGAGTTTCTGCTGGTCACCGGCGAAGATTCCGGCCCCAACGAATTCTGCGTGACCTACGCAGTCGGCATCGATGTCACCGTCGCCGATCTGGATATCACCTGAGCGTGCGCTCGCCCTTCACTCAACCGGTCCTGTCATGAACCCGATCAACCTGCAGAGTTTTCTCGCGTTTCTTTCGTATTTCGGCACCGGCCTGGGCGTGTTGATCGTCTCGGTGGTACTGGTGACCCTGGTGACGCCGCACAAGGACTTCACCCTGCTGCGGCAGGGCAATGTGGCCGCCGCCACGTCGCTGGCCGGCAACCTGATCGGCGTGGCACTGCCGCTGCATTCGGCCATCACCCACTCGGTGAGCCTGGTCGATGCCTTGATCTGGGGCCTGGTGGCCTGCGGCATCCAGGTGGTGGCGTATCTGCTGGCCAACCTGGTCGCCGGGCGCATCTCGCGCCAGATCACCGACAACGTCACCGCTGCGGGCATCTTTTCTGCGGGCGTGTCGATCGCCGTGGGCCTGATCAACGCCGCGGCGATCACGCCGTAACGGAGCCTGCGCCATGAAGCGATCACGCAATCTCAAATTGACCCTGATGGCCGCCTTGCCGGCGGCCCTGGTCACCGGCTGCGGCTCGGAGCCGGAAACCGGCGTGGTGTTGCAGTCGGCGTCCGACTGCTACCAGGTCAAGCAGGAACAGAGCGACATCCAGCAATGCCTCAAGGCGTATGACGAGGCGGTGACCAAGCATCAGCAGGCCGCGCCGCGCTTCAACACGCGCTACGAGTGCGATGAGCAGTTCGGCAGTTGCACGGCCGTCCAGAACCCGCAGGGTCAGCAGAGCTGGATTCCGCCGATGGGCGGGTTCTTGTTGGGCTATGCGCTGGGCAACATGACCGGCGGTGGCGGCTATCGCTATGGCGGTGCGATTCCGCTGTATCGCGATTACCGCAGCGGCGGTTTCTACAAGCCCAACGGCGATCTGGCCAGCAACCGCATCGGCACCGTGCGTGGGCGCAGCGGTGCGATCGACATGCCGACGCGCGCCATCACCGTGTCGCGCTCGGGCTTCGGCTCCAGCGCGGCAGCGCGCAGTTCGTTCGGCAGCGGCGGGCGCAGCTCCGGGTTCGGCGGCTGACATGCAACGCATCCTGATCCCCGAACGCGCGGACTGGCGCACGCAAGCCGAATCGCTGGGCTTCCACTTCCACACCATCGACGGCGCGCCGTATTGGGATGAAAGCGCCTACTACGCGTTTTCATTGCAGCAGATCGAAGAGGACATCGAAGCGCCCACCCAGGACCTGCACGACATGGCAATGCAGCTGGTGGACGAGGTGGTGGGCTCCGAGCAGCTGCTGACCCAGCTGGCCATTCCGCCGTTTTACTGGGACTGGATCGCCACCTCGTGGAAGAACCGCGACCCGCACCTGTACGGGCGCATGGATCTGGCCTATTCGGGCAATGGCCCGGCCAAGTTGTACGAGCTCAATTACGACACGCCGACCTCGCTGTATGAGGCCGCGTATTTCCAGTGGCTGTGGCTGGAGCAGCAGATCGCCAACGGTGTGCTGCCCAAGGGTACCGATCAGTACAACCTGATCCAGGACCTACTATGCGAGACGCTGGGCGCGCTGGCGGTGGATGGCGCCATCGGGGCGCAGATGCATTTCGCCGCGGTCCGCGATTCGCTGGAAGATCGCGCCACCGTGCGTTACCTGCGCGATTGCGCGCATCAGGTCGGCATCGCGACGGAAGAAGTGGCCATCGAGGACATCGGCCTGAGTGCCGAGGGCTGGTTCACCGATGAGCAGGACCGGGTGATCCAGACCTTGTTCAAGCTGTATCCGCTGGAATTCATGATGGAAGAACGCTTCGGCCCGGCGTTGATCGCCAACCGCGTGCGGCTGATCGAACCGGCATGGAAATCGGTGCTGAGCAACAAGGGCATCCTGCCGCTGCTGTGGGAGCGCCACCAAGGGCACCCGAACCTGCTGGCGGCGCGTTTTGCGCAGGCCGGCGAAGCGCCGGCTGCGGGGTGGGTGCGCAAGCCGCTGCTGTCGCGCGAGGGCGCCAACATCGCGCTGGTCACGGCACAGGGCGACGCCGCGCAGACCGACGGCCCGTATGTGGATGGCCCGGCGATCCTGCAGGCGCACCATCCGTTGCCGGTGTTCGATGGCCGCCATGCACTGGTGGGCAGTTGGGTGGTGGCCGATCGCCCGGCCGGGCTGGGCATGCGCGACGACGATGGCCCCATCACCCGCGACACCTCCCGCTTCGTGCCGCACGTCATCGTCGATTGACCGGCAGCTGCGCGGGCATCGCCACTGCCAGGTGGCGGTGTGACGTGCGTGATCCACCGTCTTGTGTGGTGCACCGGACCCCGGTGTGCCGGAGGTTGGCGAGCCTGCTGCCAGTGCATGTCACCCAGCGGCGCAGGCCGTGCTGATCGCGCGTGACACAGGCGCCGGCGTTGCGCAAGGCCTCGGTGGCTGCACGGCGCTGCATCTTTTCCACACCCCCTGTGGATGGAACTTGCACAAGGCTGTGGACAACTGCGTGCAGGCCCCGGCCTGCAACGCTGTCAAGATGGGTGGCGAAAAAATGACCAGTCGCTCGCAGGAAACGATCGGCCGTGGTTTTCGCAGCGATCCCGGCAGAATCGGCAAAGTCCTGCGAGGCGCGCACCCGGGATCGCAGCGGTGCGCTGCGCCAGCCAGGCATGGCGGCTCTGCAAGCCGGACGCGGTGTTTTACCTCCGGCCCTGCCGCACACTGCCACCATCTCCACACGCGTGGGCAGGGCCACACACCACCTGCAGCAGCGCTGTGGTGATCACACCCGCCGCGCCACCACGAAGCTCGCCACCGCCAGTAGCCAGGCCAGTGCGAAGACGCTGAGATAAGCAGCCGGCGTTGCCGATGCCAGCAACGCGGCAAACAGCGCGCCGGCCAGGGCCAGCATGCCGGCCACCGCGATCGCCTCGCTCAACTGCAGTGCCGAGCTGTTGGCGCCTTGCTGCGCAGGCGGCGACAACGACAGCGTCAGCACCGACAGGCTGGGATACAGCAGCCCCATGCCCAGGCCGGTCAACGCCCAGCCGGCCACGGCCACCGGCACCGGAATCACCGGCCAGACCGCGCCCGCGCTGATCGCGATGCCGAGCATCATCAGCAAGGCGCCGGTCTTGAGCAGGCGCGGGCGCGACCAGCCGGCGCGGCTATGGCCCTGGTACCACGAGCCGCTGAACCACCCCAACGCGCCCACGCTCAACGCGATCCCGGCCAGCAGCGGCGACAGCCCGCGCTCGCGCGACAGCAGCAGCGGCAGGAACGCCTCGAAACCGAAGAACGCCGCCGCCGCGATGCCGCGCAGTGCGATCACGCTGGGCAGCCCGCGTGCCAGCGTCAGCGTGCCGGCGGGCAGCAGGCGCCAGGCACATGCCACGGTGAGCATCAGCGCCGGCACCATCGCCATCAGCGCCGGCAGGCCATGCAGCTGGCCGCCCAGGTACACGCCCAGCACGCCCAGTGCCGCGCCGATGGCCCAGCCCAGCAGTGCGCCGGACTGGCTGGACCGCGCGCCGGACCAGCGCCGCCCACGCAGCGCCGGCCATAGCATCAACCCGGCCGGAATCGCCAGCAGCGGCACCGAGAGGAACACCCAGCGCCAGCCGATGTGTTGCACGATCAGCCCGCTGATGCCCGGGCCGATCAACGACGGCACCACCCAGCCGGCAGAGAACGCGGCAAACACGCGTGGCCGCAACGCTTCCGGATACAGCCGCCCGACAATCACGTACAGGGCCACCGAATACGCACCGGCGCCCAGCCCCTGCAGCAGGCGCCCGGCGATCAGCCAGTGCATGTCCGGCGCCAGGCCGGCGATCAACAGGCCGATCACAAAGCACAGCAGGCCGCTGCCCAGGGCAGCGGCGGGGCCGTGGCGGTCGCTCCAGCGGCCGGCCGCGGTCATGCCCACCACGCTGGTGGCCAGCGTCCCGCCGAAGGCCAGGGCGTAGAGCGGCAAGCCGTTCAACTCGCGCGCCACGGTCGGCATGGCGGCGGCGACGGCCAACGATTCGAAAGCGTTGAGCGAGACCAGCGCAACCATGCCCAGCGTGGCAGCGCGATAAGGGGCTGCCAGGATCGAGGTGGGCGGCGCGTCGTCTCGGGGGGCGGCGGGCAAGGCGGTATCGGTGGGCATCGAACATCCAGAGCGAGTGAGCATGGGCGTGACCCGAAGCGCTTGCGTCGGTCACGGCCGCGCAGCATCCTGCCTCAACCAAGGTTGAGGTCAAGGCAATGCAGCGTGAGTTGTCCGTGGGCGAAGTGGCCAGGCGCAGCGGCGTGGCGGTGTCGGCGCTGCATTTCTATGAGCGCAAGGGGCTGATCCGCAGCCTGCGGACCGCGGGCAATCAGCGCCGTTATGCGCGCGATGTGCTGCGGCGGATTGCGGTGATCCGGGTCGCGCAACGGCTGGGCGTGCCGCTGCAGCAGGTGCTGGACGCGTTTTCGGTGCTGCCCGATCAGCGCACGCCCACGCGGGCGGAATGGGCGCGCATGTCCGCGCGCTGGCGCGGCCAGCTGGATGCGCGCATCAGCGAGCTGCAGGCCTTGCGCGACCAGCTCACCGATTGCATCGGCTGTGGCTGCCTGTCGCTGCGCCGCTGTCGCTTGAGCAATCCCGACGATGCACTGGGCGACGATGGCGATGGCGCGTTACGACTGGGCAGCCTGACGCCGGGCTAGCCGGGCGCGCGGCAGCGTGGTGCTGCCGTGCGGCAGGGCGCGATGGGCGCAATCGGCACGCCTGCCTTCTATGTCTGCCCGCGCTGCGCATGTCTTCCATCGACCTCAGCACTGCGCGCACCTCGTCCGCATCGGTGTGGTGATGAGCCGACGATCGGTCGGTCGCGTGTCGACCACTGCCGTCGATCGCAGCGATGCCAGGCGATGGCCGCCTGCATCAAGCGCCTGAAGGGCGCTGGCGCCGTCATCAACGCGCCTCGGCGCCCCGTCGCGCGCGGGTTCCTCGCGTCATGGCCGGGTCGCCACCTCGCATGCCACCAACCGGGACCAATGGCAGTGCCGTGCCCGGCGAGCGGCACCGTAGGATGGGTGTCCCCCCGTCGCAGGACCCGAGCATGTTCCCCACCATGCGCCGTTTGCTCACCGTTGCCGTATCGCTGGCGTGTGCCAGCGCACCCCCGCTTGCGGTTGCCGCGCCAGATGCCGCCGCGCCGTCGGGCACGTTCGACCCGCTGGCGTTGTTCGCACCGCTGCAATTGCCGGATGCGCCCACCGCCTACCGCAGCGGCAGTGGCGTGCCGGGGCCGCTGTTCTGGCAGAACCGCGCCGATTACCAGCTGGAGGCCACCATCGACCCGGCCAGCCACACGCTCACTGGCGAGGCAGCCATCCACTACACCAACCACAGCCCGGACGCGCTGGACGTGCTGTGGCTGCAGCTGGACCAGAACCTGTATCGCGCCGACGCGCGCGCGGCCGCCAGCCGTCCTTCGCGGCGCACCGAGTTCAGCGATGGCATGCAGATCGCCGGTGTGGAGATCGACACCGGCGGCCGTCGCACGGCCGCGCACTTCATCGTCGACGACACCCGCATGCGGGTGGATCTGCCGCAACCGCTGGCCGGGCAGGGCAAGGCACTGACCCTGCATATCCGCTACCGCTACCGCATTCCCGGCACCTGGGGCGGGCGCACTGCCTACAGTGCCAGCAAGCACGGCGAGATCTACGAGATAGCGCAGTGGTACCCGCGCATGGCGGTCTACGACGACCTGCGCGGCTGGGATACGCAACCGTACCTGGGCTCGGAGTTTTATCTGGAATACGGCAACTTCGATTATGCGGTGACCGTGCCGGACGGGTTTGTGGTGGCCGGCTCCGGTGCGTTGACCAATCCGGAACAGGTGCTCAGCCGCGCCCAGCAACAGCGCCTGCAGCAGGCCCGCAACAGCGACCGCACGGTGCTGATCCGCACGCCATCGGAGGTGGCCGCGCAGGCCGCTCCACCGGCGGGCAAGGGCACGCGCACCTGGCGCTTCCATATGGAGCACACCCGCGACGTGGCGTTTGCCGCATCGCCCGCGTTCGTCTGGGATGCGGCGCGCATCAACCTGCCGGACGGCACGCAATCGCTGGCGATGTCGGTGTATCCGGTGGAGGGCGTGGGCGCGGACAAGTGGAACCGCTCCACCGAGTACGTCAAGGGCGCGATCGAACACTTCTCGCAGTGGTATCCCTACCCGTGGCCGGCGGCGATCAACCTGGGCGGTTACGGTGCGGGCATGGAATATCCGGGCATCGTCTTCGATGGCTTCGAAGATGGCGGCAAGGACCTGTTCTGGATTACCGCGCACGAGATCGGCCACACCTGGTTCCCGATGATCGTCGGCTCCAACGAACGCCGGCATGCGTTCATGGACGAAGGCTTCAATACCTTCATCGACGTGTATGCATCGGACGCCTTCAACAAGGGCGAGTACGCGCCCAAACGCGATTCGGAATATGCGCCCAAGGGCGGTAACCCGGTGGAGGAGATCCTGCCGTTGCTGGCCGACCGCAGGGCACCGACCTTGATGGATATCGCCGATGCCACCAGCGAAACCTACCGCCACCCGCTGACCTACTTCAAGGGCGCGCTGGGCCTGGTGTTGTTGCGCGAGCAGATCCTGGGCCCGGAACGGTTCGACCCGGCGTTTCGCAAATACATCGCCACCTGGGCCTACAAGCATCCGACCCCGTCGGACTTCTTCCGGCTGATGGAAAGCGAAAGCGGCGAAGACCTGAGCTGGTGGTGGCGCGGCTGGTATTTCAACAACTGGCAGCTGGACATGGGCATCGCCAGGGCACAGTACATCGATCACGACCCGGCCAAGGGATTGCAACTCACCCTGCGCAGCCGGCAGCCACTGGTGATGCCGGTCACCGTGCGCGTGGATCTGGCCGATGGCAGCCATCTGGACCGTCGCGTGCCGGTGGAGAGCTGGCTGCAGACCACCACACCGACGCTGACGCTGCCCACCACCCAGAAGGTCCTGCACGTCACCCTGGATCCGGATCACGCAGTGCCCGATGCCGATCGCAGCGACGATCGCGTGGATGTGATCGGCTGATCGTCGCCAGCGTGCGTTGCCGGCAGGGACAGGCGCTGCACGCACCCCGTGGCCCGCAATCGATTGCGACGTGGCTGCCGTTCTTACCAACGCGATGGACCGCCCTGCGCCGTTGCACGCCTGCGCCTGTCGCTGGCGACGGCATCGCGTCCATCGCGTGCGCGCCACCGCCGCCATGCGGAACGCGGGCGTCGCTGCCGCAGGCCTTTTCGACATTTGCGCAGTCGCCGCGTCGCGGTGCGCCAAGGCCGTTGCATTGTGCAAAGTTCACCGTGTCCGTCGCCGGTTTTTGCGCAATCCGTTGATAACGCTTACAGCCGCGCCGCCATTGAAAGCGGCTTGCGGACTCAAGCGGCTGCCGTATCGGCTGTAACCGTGCAGGCCAATCACTATGCTGCAACGCACGGTGACAAGGCCTTTATCGCCTGACTAGGCTGCGCGGCGTGTTAGCGCTATCACTGGCTGGCATGCAGTGCAGGGCATGCATCGCGGATGCGCCGCCGACACCATGGGGTGGGTGACGCCCGCAGCATGCACCGCACAACGCAGGGCGACGATCGAAGGGGCGATCGCCGGCATGCGCGTCAGGGGACCTTATTCAAAGCAGTACTGTTCGCCACTGCCCCGTCGGGCAGTGGTCATGACACTGCCGTGTCGCATGCCGCGACATCGGCCGTAGGCGGTTGGACTCCACTCCCGAGGACACATCGATGCGTCGTACGTTGAACAGCTTCAAGTCGAAGGCCATGTTCACCTTCGTTGGTGGCCTGTTGGTCATCAATCCCGCGTTTGCGCAGGATGTCGCTCCGCCGACGCCCGCGCCGCAGTCCAGCAGCGATGCCGCCACCACGCTCGACACCGTCAACGTCACCGGCATCCGCAGCAGCCTGGATCAGTCGATGGGCATCAAGCGCGATGCCGCCGGTGTGGTGGATGCGATCAGCGCCGAAGACATCGGCAAGTTTCCGGACACCAACCTGGCCGAGTCGTTGCAACGCATCACCGGTATCTCGATCGAGCGCCGCGATGGCGAAGGCGCGCAGGTCACCGCGCGCGGCTTTGGGCCGCAGTTCAATACCGTCACCCTCAACGGCCGCCTGATCCCCGGCGCCGACGCATTCGGCGCGCCCGGGCAGACCCCGATCGGCGGCGTGGACGTGGGCACGCGTGCGTTCAACTTCGCCCAGCTCGCCTCCGAAGCCATCACCGGCATCGAGGTGTTCAAGACCAGCCGCGCCACCGCGCCCAGCGGCGGTATCGGCGCGACGATCAACATCCAGACCGACAAGCCGTTCAATCACGAAGGCGTGGTGGCCAATGCAGGCGCCAAGATGGTGTCCGACCGCTCGCAGCCGTTCGGCGACTCGCTCACCCCGGAAGTGTCGGGCATCTTCAGCTACACCAACCCGGACAAGACCTTCGGCATCGGCTTGAGCGCCAGTTACCAGAAGCGTCACGGCGGTTCGGTGCAGGCCACCGAAAACCGCTGGAACATCCAGCGTTGGACCGGCACCGACCCGGCCTTGCGTCCGGACACCGTGGTGACCAACGCGCCGGCGATCGGCCAGCTCTACGGCATGCCCAACGACATCCGTTACGCGTTTGCCGATTTCCAGCGCGAGCGCATGAACGGCCAGGCGGTGATGCAGTTCGCACCGACCGACAGCCTGACGCTGACCCTGGACTACACCTATTCGGCCAACGAAATCCGCGAGGAACGCGGCGAGCAGGGCATCTGGCTGCAACGCGCCAACAGCTTCACCAACCTCACCTTCGATACCGGCCAGACCGTGGCCACGCCGGTGTACCTGCGCGATGTGCCCAACGGTGCCAAGGACTTCGGCATGGAGCAGCAGCGCAACGAGCAGAAGTACACGCTCGGCTCGCTCGGCTTCAATGCGGACTGGCAGGTGAGCGACCGCTTCCAGCTGACCTTCGATGCGCACAACTCCAAGACCCAGAGCCTGCCCAACGATCCGGTCACCGGAGGCAGCGCGACCTATTTCAGCTTTGCCGGCACCAACAACTGCGTCAACGGTCCTTCGTGCGGCGGCCAGTGGGGGCAGGAGCTGTGGTTCAACAATTCGCTGCCGATCGGCGCGCGCACGTGGTATCCCACCGTCGCCGATTCGCTGGCCGGCACCAACGGCGTGGTCAATCCGGATTTCACGCCCAACAATCTCGGCTCGCAGGTGCAACGCATCTATTATCAAAAGCAGGTCACCGAAACCAAGGAAGGCCGCCTGGACGGCAAGTTCGATTTCGACGACGGGCGCTTCCAGTTCGGCGTGAGCTCGTCCAACACCACCATGCACCGCCTGACCAGCGACAACTACTCCACGCTGGGCGACTGGGGCGTGGCCAATGCCGGCAACGAGCCGGGCATGGTCGCGTTGCTGCAGCCGGTGAGCATCGTGGGCATGTTCGACGATTTCAACGCCAACGGCGCCGCGCGCAATGCCTGGCGCGGCGATGCCAGCCAGCTGGCGTTGTGGGGTGGCAGCCAGTACGGCGCGCAGACGCGCTACAACCCGCTGTACAGCGCCAACAACCAGGTCGAAGAAAAGACCCGTGCCGCCTACGTGCAACTGGAGTTGACCGGCGATATCGCCGGCATGACCGCCAACACCCGCCTGGGCCTGCGTTACGAGCGCACCGATGTGGAATCCACCTCGCAGGTTGCCACGCCCACGGCGCTGCAATGGCAGGCCAACAACGACTTCCAGCTGCTGCGCTCCACCGAGCAGCAGCCCTTCAGCGAGAAGACCAGCTACAACTACATCCTGCCGAATCTGGATTTCAGCCTGGACATCACCGACCAGCTGAAGGGCCGTGCGTCGTTTGGCCAGACCATTGCGCGCGCACCGTACAACAACCTGCTCGCCGGGCCGACGCCCAATACGCCGGCCGGCTCGATCCTGATCAACCCGTCCAACCGCGCCAGCGGCGATTCGCAGACGCCGACGCTGGACCCGCTGGAATCGGACAACCTCGACCTGGCGCTGGAATGGTATTTCGCCGATGCCAGTTACGTGTCGGCGACCTTCTGGAACAAGCGCGTCAGCAACTTCATCGGCACCACCGTCTCGCGCGAGACCCTGTACGGGCTGACCGACCCCACCTCGGGCCCGGATGCGCAGGCGGCACTGGCCTTCCTGCAAAGCGGGGCCTGCGCCGCGCAGGTCGGCGCAGCCGGCAACGACGTGGCGGCGGCCTGCTCGGCCAACGACACCTCCCTGTTCGCCGCCACCGCCCTGCTGCGCAACGCCGCGGCCACCGGTGGCCTGGGCGCCTACAACGGCAGCTCTGCGCAGAGCCTCGCCCTGGAAAACGCCTACGACCTGGTCGGCACTGCGGCCGACCCGCTGTATCAGTTCGACGTGTCGCGGCCGATCAACCAGAACAAGGCCAACATCCACGGCTGGGAACTGGGCGGGCAGTACTTCTTCGGCAGCACCGGCTTCGGTATCTATGCCAACTACACCATCGTCGAAGGCGATGTGGCCTTCGACAACAACGTCATCGACCGCGACCAGTTCGCGTTGCTGGGCCTGAGCGATACCGCCAACGTGATGCTGATGTTCGAGAAGTACGGCTGGAGCGCACGCCTGGCCTGGAACTGGCGCGACGAGTACCTGATCGCGGCCAACCAGGATGCCTCCAACCGCAACCCGTACTACGTCGAGGCGTACCAGCAGTTCGATCTGAGCGTCAGCTATGCGCTCAACAAGCAGCTGTCGGTGGGCTTTGAGGCGATCAACCTCACCGGCGAAGACGTACGTTGGCATGGTCGGTCGGAGAAGCAGATCGTGCGTCTGATCGATCAGCAGCCGCGCTACACCCTGGGTGTGCGTTACGCGTTCTGACACCGCGTCGCAGGCGCGCACCGGCAGCTCGGGGCGGCCGTCCTGTTCGGATGGCGGCCGCAACCGGGCGACTGCGGCGGGGGTTCGCCCGCCCGCCTTCGTCGTGCAGCCGCAGTCGTGTGGCTGCACGGCGGATGCACGCAGCCCCAACGCGATGCGCGGGCATTCGCTCGCGCATCGCGCATGCTGCCCTGCGGCTTGCCGGCCTCCCGGTTTTTGGCAATGCTCGGCGTTCGCAGGCGCGCCGGGCGTGCGATCGATCCCTTTCCCACTGCAGTGCGCCGATGGATGCCTGCCGGAGTACCAGATGACGCGATACGCCGTACTCAACAACGTGACGCATCACGACCTGCGCGTCATCCTGCGCTTCGGCCCCGAGTTCGGTGATGCCATTGGCCTGGTCCCCGCGTTCGTGACCGAATACGCCGACCTGCAGCGCGAGTACCCGCTGTTTTTCCGCAAGGACCCCGCCGGTAGCGGCTATCAGTCCGTGGCCTTGCTGGGCTTCACCCAGGACGAAAACCTGTTCCTGCAGGAAGGGCGCTGGAACGCCAGCTATCTACCCGGCATCGTGGCCAAGGGCCCGTTTCTGATCGGCTTCCAGGAGCAGCGCATCGACGGTGCGCTGGTGCAGGAGCCGGTGATCCACGTCGACCTGGAACATCCACGCGTCAGCCGCAGCGAAGGCGAGGCGGTGTTCCTGCCACAGGGCGGCCACAGCCCCTACCTGGACCACATCATCGGCGTGCTGCGCGGCATCCGCGAGGGCGTGGACGCCGGGCAGGCCATGGCCGCCGCGTTCGACGCGCTCGGTCTGATCCAGCCGGTGCGCCTGGACGTGGCGCTGGACGCAACCCACGCCGCACAGCTGGAAGGCCTGTTTGCCATCGACCGCGAGCGGCTTGCCGCGCTCGATGCGCAGGCGCTGCAACAGCTGCACCAGGCCGGCTATCTGGAGGGTGCGTTCCTGATGCTGGCATCGCAGTACAACCTGCGCCGGCTGATGGCCGAGAAGCAGCGCCGTCTGCAGCACGCGCACGCCGCGCCTGCAGCTGCATACGCCTGATCGCATGGCCGCCGCTGTCTTGCATCCGCCCGCTGCAGCGATCGCCTGCATTGCCGAGCGCAACGACTGCAGGCCCGACGCCTTGCCGCTGGCCGCGCTCTGCGCAGCAGCCGAGCCGGTGGTATTGCGTGGCCTCGCACGCGACTGGTCGCTGGTGCAGGCCGGCCTGCGCAGCCCGGAGCAGGCCATGGCGCAGCTGCGCGCGCACGATGACGGACGCACCTTGCAGTACTCCTACGGCGAACCGGAGATTGCCGGCCGGCCGTTCTACACCGACGACTGCAGCGCACTGAACTTCGAGGTAAGGCGCGGCAGCATCAGCGCCTTGCTGGATGCCATTGCCGCGCATCGCGATGACCCGCAGCCGCCTACGTACTACCTGGCCTCGCTGCCCATCGACGCTCACCTGCCCGGCCTGCGCGCGCACAACGACCTGGCGGTTGCCGCCGGCGGCATCGCCGTGCAGCCGAGCATCTGGATCGGCAATCGCGTCATTGCCTCCTGCCATTACGACGCGCCCGACAATCTGGCCTGCTGCGCGGTGGGGCAGCGCCGCTTCACCCTGTTTCCGCCAGAGCAGGTCGCCAACCTGTACCCGGGGCCGCTCGAGCCCACGCCCGGCGGCCAGGTGGTGAGCATGGTGGATGTCGCCAACCCGGATCTGCAGCGCTACCCACGCTTCGCGCAGGCGCTGGCGCATGCGCGCACCGCGGTGCTGGAACCGGGCGATGCCCTGTTCATTCCCGGCATGTGGTGGCATCACGTGCAATCGCTGCAGCCATTCAATGTGCTGGTCAATTACTGGTGGAGCAGCGCGCCCGCGCAGCTGCCCGCCGCGATGCCGGCGCTGTACCACGCCCTGTGGGCCATCCGCGACCGGCCGGCCGCGGAAAAGGACGCATGGCGCGCGCTGTTCGATTACTACGTGTTCGGGCCTGCGGAACGTGCCGGTGCGCATCTGCCCGAGCAGGCGCGGCAGGCGCTGGGGCCCATCGATCCGATCCTGGCGCGCCAATTGCGCGTCATGCTGATCGGCAGGCTCAACCGCTGACGGGTGGCGTGGTCCTGCATGCAGGCGGTCAGGCAATCGGTCGTCCTGCCGGGAGAGCAGGCAGCAGCGCAAGCGCGTGCTGGACCCGGCGTCAGCGACCTGCGCACCGGGTGCAGCAGCCGCCTTGACGCCCTGCATCGCTTCAGCCACCTCTTATCCATCCACGGGAGTTCGCAGTGACCCAGGCTCAAATTCGCAAGGTCGTCATCGCCGGCGGCGGTACCGCCGGCTGGATCGCTGCATGTGCGCTGTCGCATCAGTTCCGCAACCTGCTCGACATCACCCTGATCGAGTCCGAGCAGATCGGCACCGTGGGCGTGGGCGAATCGACGGTGCCGCCGATCCGCACCTTCCATCGCTTCCTGCAGATCGACGAACAGGAATTTCTGCGCGAGGTGGCCGGCACCTTCAAGTTGTCGATCTCTTTCGAACATTGGCTGCGCCAGGGCGAGCGGTACATCCACCCGTTCGGTATCACCGGGCAGAGCACCCTGGTGTGCGCCTTCCATCATCTGTGGCTGGAAAGCCAGCGCCGCGGCATGCGCGGCAGCTTTGGCGACTACTGCCTGGAGACCGTGGCCTCGCGCGAGGACCGGTTTGCGTTGCCGCGCGAGCCGGCGGTCAATTACGCCTATCACCTGGATGCGGCGCTGTACGCGCGCTTCCTGCGCACCCGCAGCGAGGCCTGCGGCGTGCAGCGGATCGAAGGCAGGATCCAGCAGGTGACGCAACATCCGGACAGTGGCGATGTCGCCAGCCTGGTGCTGGAAGACGGCCAGGCCATTGCTGGCGATTTATTCATCGACTGCAGCGGATTCCGGGGGCTGTTGATCGAGCAGACGCTGCATACCGGCTACGAAGACTGGAGCCATTGGCTGCCGTGCGACCGCGCCGTGGCGGTGCAGACCGAAGCGCTCGGCCCGCCGGTGCCGTACACCCGCGCCATTGCGCACGAAGCCGGCTGGCGCTGGCATATCCCGTTGCAGCACCGGGTCGGCAACGGCCTGGTGTTCTCCAGCCGCCATCTGTCCGACGACGAGGCCCACGCCAAGTTGCTGCGCGATGTTGCCGCCCCGGCGGTGAAAGACCCCTGGATGGTGCCGTTCCGCACCGGCCGCCGGCTCAAGGCATGGAACAAGAACGTGGTGTCGCTGGGCCTGGCCAGCGGCTTCATCGAGCCGCTGGAGTCGACCAGCATCCACCTCACCATCTCTGCGGTGGTGCGGCTGCTGACGCTGTTTCCGGCAGAGGGCATCGCGCCATCGCAGGTGCAGTTGTTCAACGACGTCAGCCGCGCCGAGATGGAGCACGTGCGCGACTTCGTCACCTTGCACTACCACGCCACCCGGCGCGACGAGCCGCTATGGCAGCAATGCCGGGAGATGGAACTGCCCGAGTCGCTGGCACTGCGCCTGCGCGCGTGGCGCGAACGGGCGCATGCCTGGCAGGCCGCAGATGAACTGTTCCGCGTCGATTCCTGGACGCATGTGCTGATGGGTCAGGGCCTGATGCCGGAGCAGCACCACCCGCTGACGCGCGCGTTTTCCGACCGGGATCTGCAAGGCCTGCTCAACGGCATCGCGCAGCCGATCCGGCATGCGGTGGATCAGTTCCCTTCGCAGCAGGCCTTCATTGAACGCTATTGCCAGGCCAGGCCGGAGGTCTGGGGAGCGCGCAAGCCGGCCATCGCCTAGCCAGCGTCGTGCAGCGCGTGGCCTGCCGATTGCCAGGCCACCGTTGCGCTACAGCCGCATCAGGTCGGTGCCCACCACGATCGGCCCGCTGTAGTGCTTGCGTGCGCCCTCGCTCCACATCGCATCGGTGATGGTCGGGTCGCCGCCGGGCACGAAGTGCGTGAGCACCAACTGCCGTGCACGGGCAGCCGCGGCGATCTTTCCGACCTCTTCGCTGGTGGAATGGCTCTTGAGCAGATGGTCGAGCAAGCTGGGCGCGTTGTCGTTGGTCTTGAGCATCCTTTCCAGTGCGGGCAGGTACATCACCTCGTGCACCAGGATGTCGGTGTCCTCGGCAAACGCCGCCAGCGCAGGCAGGTAACGCGTGTCGCCGGAGAACACCACCGTGCGGTCGCGCGCGGCGAAGCGGTAGGCAAAGGCCGGCTTGAGCGTGTAATGGTCCACCAGGGTCGCGGTCACGGTGACCTGGTCGTTGTGCAACACCGTGCCGGGCTGATCGAACTCGTGCACATGGATGAGCTGCTTGAACGGTGGGCGGCCTTCCTCGCGGATGCGCGCGTCGATGTCGATGGCGTTCATCTCGACAAACGCATCCACCATCCTGGCGATTCCCGGCGGCCCGTAGAGATGCACCGGTGTCTGCAGGCCGCTGGCCCAGGCCAGCCACACCACGTTGAGCAGATCGGCGTTGTGGTCGGAATGATGGTGGGTGAGAAAGACATCGCGCAATGCCGGCAGCCGGATGCCGGCCTTGGCCAATTGCTGCGCCACGCCATTGCCGCAATCGATGAGGTAGGGCTGCCCGTCGATCACCAGCGCATTGGCCGCCGCTGCGCGCAGTGGCGATGGTGTTGGCCCGCCCTTGGTGCCCAACAACACCAGCACGCTGCCCTTGGCCGGAACCGGTGCGGGGCCTGCTGCACTGCCGCTGGCGGGCGCGTGGCTGGCGCCGGATGTGGAGGCTGCCGCGAGCGGGCCGACGGCGGTCAACAGCCCTGCGGACAGTGTCAGCTGCAGCACCGTGCGACGGGAGCAATGCGGAAGAGGCTCGGACATGACAATTCCTTGGGCGCCGGAGGTGGTGAGTGTGCCGGGAGTGGTGCCGCGCCGCCATCGCGGTGCGCCCACCTGGACAGCAGAGTGGCTGTGCCACTACAGCAGATGCAACACGCCGTGGGCGCAAGTGGGCGGCCCTGGGTGATGCGGGCCGGCGGGCGGTCTGGCTGCAGCAACGCGGGCCAGCGGGGCCTGACGCTGTGCGATGCACCACGGCGACTCGCTTCACAGCTGGCGAGCGATGAAGTCGGCCAGTGCGGGTGAGCGGTAAAAGCCCATGCAACGCGCAAAGATGGCGTTGAACGGGCCGCGGCGTGCTTCGTCCTTCATCGGTACTTCGCTGCGATCGAACTCTGCGGTGCTGGCATCCACGAATCGCTGCAGGCGATCGGTCGCCCCGGCCTTGGCGTTGTCCATTGCGTAGGTGGTCAGCAGGTACGAGCGGTCGCGCAACTGGTCCTGCGCATACTTGCCGCTGCGCACGTAGTTGGTGTCCAGGCAGCGCTGCAATGCATAGGCCTTGACCTCGTCCGGGTTGGCCGGTTTGCCTGCGGCCAGTGCGTTGCCCTGCAATGTCAGTGCTGCCAGTGCAGCGATCCACACCACGTGGCGATGACGATGAAACGGCATGGGGCATCTCTCCGCGAACAAACCCCAAGTCTGCCCGAACCTGATGGCCTGTTGCAGCGGTGCATCGCGCTGAGGCCGCGTGCCGCAAGTGATCGCGCTGCGCATCGAGCAGCACCACCAATGCCTCCGGAGGCGCCACGACGCACGTACAGCCGCACGCTCGGCAAACCGCAGCGCAGCCGCCGTGCTGCCCATTGATCGCGATGCTGACGGCGTTGTCGGGGGCAGGTCTGGTCTGTGCACCATCCCGGTGAGCGCGCTTTCCTGCTGGATCGCAGTGCCCGGTGACCGAACGGCCGGGAAGAGGGCCGCGTGCGTTGTAGGGAGTGCCGCCGTTTTTCGAGACGCCGCACCGCAGGCGCGATGGATCACCGTCGCGCAGTGACGACCCTGCGGGTCGCGATCTGCCCGCACTCGCGTGCTCTGATGGCACTGGGCCGCAGGATGCATCGTGCTCGCGTGCTGACATGCGCCAGCCAGGGTGCATGTGGACCAACGTGGCAGGCGACAGGGCGCCTGCCACGCATCGCGCGTGCTTACTGCCCGAAGAAGGTGGAGATCGACGAGTACACGTCCGAGAAGCGCGAGTAGTAATCAGGATCGGTCTGCGCGGTGCAGTACGAATAGCCGCCATACAGGCCGCCGCGCAGCTGATACGCACCGCCGCTGGCGATGGTGAACAGACCCGAGCCGGACGAGCCGCCTTCGGTGACACCATCGTTCCAGGCAACGCGATAGAACGGGCTCTGGCCGTCGATGGACGTGTTCAACCCGGTGACCGTGCCCAGTGAATACTTCTTGACGTCGCCGGAAGGGTGGTGGATGCCCACGATCGAGGTCCCGGTCGCGCCGATCGCCGCGCTGTTCCAGGCTGCGTAGAACGCGCCGCTGGGCGGTGCGGTCTTCAGCTCCAGCAGCGCGGTATCGCGCGTGGTGTTGGCATGGCGCAGGAACGCGCCGCCGGTCAGCGTGGTGGCCTGCGAACTGGCGGTGTTGCCGTTGCAGCTGGCCGCGTCGTAGAACCAGTAGGTCTGCAGCGTGTTGGCCACGGTCTGGGTGCTGATGCAATGCGCGGCGGTCCAGAACAGGTTGCGCTTGGGCGTATTGGTGTTGTTGAGCAGGGTGCCGGTGCACAGGAACGAACCCTGGCTGGTGGTGAACACCATGCGCGCCACCGCTTTGGCGGCGCTGGTGAAGCCCGTGGTAGGGTTGGCGCGGCACACGATGTCGTTCTGGCAGGAGTCGCTCTCGCCAATGGCAATGGTCATCATGTCGCGCGGGCTGGCGGTGGGGCTGATGTCCAGATGCGACAGCTGCGGAATGCTCAGGCTGAAGTTTTCCGGATACAGCCCGGCCGGCAATGACAGCTCCACCAGCAGGTCTTCGCCGCTCACGGTCGGCGACCAGCCGATGGCATCGCCGGTGCCGGTGAAGCTGGCGCCGGATTGCTCGAATACGCGGCCATCGTCGCCGGCAAAGCGCAGCGTCACCCGGGACGGATCTCCCGGCGTTGCACCGGCACCACGCAAGACCAGTGCCGCGCGCAGCGAGGCGGCCTGTGCAGAGCCGAGCTTCAGGGTTGCCACGCGTGAGCCGTCGCCGGCCATCTGCCAATCGAGCTTGGCCAGGTTTACCAGCGGCTGTGCAACCGCGCGCGAAAAGCCGATCTGCAGCGGTTGGCCGTGTTTGACCTGCGCAATGCGTCGTTCACGCACGCTGCCGAGTTCCTTGCTGCTGGGTGCGGCCAGCTGCGCCACCTGTGTAGGCAGGATGCCGCCGCGCAGGCTTGCCGACTGCAGCGTGGCTGCGCCGAGCTTGGCGGCCTGCGGCGCAGTGCTGACCGGTGCGGCATCCATCTCGGTAGGCGGCGCGGCCAGCGCGGCGCCGGAAACGGCAGAGAGCAGCGCGAGATACAACGCATTCTTGCGAATCATGGGTAGTCCTTCTCGTCAGGGAACGGCAGGCGGCGGCGGGGGCCGGCAGCTGCGGCGCCATCGGTGGCGCGGAACGAGACTAGCGAATGTTTAAAACTGAATATGTGCTGAAAATCTCGTTCGGAGATCGACAGTCAATAAAGATAGCATCGCGTTTGCATGCAGCGAACGGGCGCAGCGCTCACGTTGTGCGCGTGGCATTCAAGCGAGTGGGCGCACGCGCATCGGCTTCGCGAGTGGCTGCTCCAGCGAAGTGGATCGTCATGCTTGCAAGGCGAGGCAGTGCGCCTGCACTTGCACACGCATGGCGTCGTGTCGTGTCGTCTCATGCAGCAGCGCGCCCGCAGCAGCAAACGCAGGCTGAGCGCAGGCAACGCCACGATGGTTTGGCCGGCGCTCCTGCGCATCGGGCGTGCGCAACGCACGGCACCACGTCAGCGAGCCGGTGCATTGGCGCCGCAGCGCAGCGGCCGTTATTCCAGCGCGTCGCTGGCGCGGAATTCGGTCGAGCGACCGCTGATTTTCAGAAAGGCCAGAACCGTCAGCCCCACCACCATCCACGCGGTGCCGCCAAGTTGCGCGTGAGTGTCGGCGTTGATCAGTACATACGCCAGGATCACGATACCGATCAACGGCACCGCTCCGTGCAGCGCACGCCTGCCTTGCCGACGAAAGTGCCAGAGCACCGCGACGTGCAGCAGCACGAATGCGGTCAACGCGCCGACATTGCACAACGACGACAGCAACGCGATCTGGCCGACGAACACTTCGCCCAAGACCATGCTCAGTGCCGCCACCAACATGATGGCGCGCTGCGGTACGCCGGTGCGTGGGTGGATATAGCGCAGGAACGCCGGCAACTGGCGGTCGCGCGCCATTGCAAACAACAGCCGCGAGGTTGCCGCCTGCGCCACCAGTGAGTTGGCGATCGCGGCACTGATGGCCACTGTCAGCGCGATGACGATCTGCAGCCATGGCCCGGCAACCAGCCGTCCGATCTCGAAGAACGCATCGTTGGACGCCTGTACGCTGGGATAGCGCTGCAGGTGGGGCTGCAGCAGCGCGGCCAGCCAGGTCTGCAGCACGAACAGGCCCGCGACCAACACAAGCGCCAGCAGCGTGGCACGGCCGACCACGCGATGGCCGCCGCGGGCTTCTTCCGACAAGGTGGAGATCGCATCGAAGCCGAGAAACGACACCACCGCCACCGATAACGCGCTGAAGATCAATTGCGGCGAAAAGGCCTGCGGGTTGTAGAACGGGCGCAGATTCCAGTGCGCGCCGTTGACACCACGCTGGATGGCCAGCGTGGCCAGCACCACGAAAATCGCCAGCACCACCAGCTGCGCCAACAGGAAAAACCGGTTGGCGCGCGCGGTGGTTTCGATCCCGCGCAGGTTGACCACGGTATTGAGCACGACAAAGAACGCGATCCAGGCCGGCTGCGGCACCGCCGGCAGCACAGTGTGCATCGCATTGGCACCGACCACGTAGAGCAGCGTCGGCACCAGCAGGTAATCCAGCAGGATCGCCCAGCCGGCCAGAAAGCCCATGCCGCTGTGCAAGCCTCGGCCGACATAGGCGTACACCGAGCCGGCCACCGGAAACGCCTGCGACATCTGCTGATAACTCAACGCGGTGAACAGCATCGCCACGAAGCCGACCAGGTACGTCAGCGGCACCATGCCCGCGCTGATGTCGAACACCCCGCCGAAGATCGAGAACGGCGCCGTCGGCACCATGAACACCAGGCCGTAGATCAGCAGATCCTTCAGCGTGAGCTGGCGTTTGAGCTCCTGGGCGTAGCCGAAGCGTTCCAGCGTGGCCGCATCGTCGCGGCGGGGTGAGTCGGTCATGCAGATGTCCGCTAGGAGAGGGCCGTTGGGTGCAGGCGAGGGCACGGCAATGTCGCTGCGGCACTGCAGCCGTGTGACCGGCATTGTGACGATAATGTGGCCGGCAAGCCCATCCATTGGTAAAAGTGCTAGGTTTTCCGTGCTGGATGTCATCCAGTGGCGTCACTCGCTTCGAAGGACCCCCATGTTCGACACTCTGGCCAGCCTGGGCCGTGACCTGCAGGCACTGCACACGCTCAACGCCTGTCTGGACCGCGTGTTCAGCGACGTCTGCGCGCTGGGATTCCAGTCGCTGGTGTACGACTACGCGCCAGTGCCGCTCAGCATGGAAGGCGCGCTGATCACCCCGACGGTGTTCATGCAGCGCAATGCGCCGGGCGACATGCAGCACGTGTGGTGCGAACACGGCTACTACCAGCATGACCCGGTCCAGCAGCGTGCCACGCGACGTACCACGCCGTTCGTGTGGTCGTATCGCACCGATGGCGACAGGGACGGGGTTGAATACGTTGGCGCGCAGCACCGTCAGGTCACGCGTTACCTGTGCGATAGCGGCATGGCAACCGGTGTCACCGTGCCACTGCACCTGCCTGGTGGCGCATTTGCGACCTTCAGTGGTGCGGTGGATGCGGTGGCCGCCGAAGCGCCACGCCTGGCAGAGGCGCAGCTGTCGCCCTTCCTGTTGCTGGCCCATGCCTTCCAGGCGCGCGCGCAGGAGTTGCTGGACCCGCAGGAGCGCCGCTGCCACCACATCGCACTGACCCGGCGCGAGCGCGAGTGCCTGCAGTATTCGGCCAGGGGGCTGACCGCCAAGAGCATCGCGGCCGCGCTCAATCGCTCCACGGCGACGGTGAACCTGCATCTGAACTCGGCCGCGCGCAAACTGGGCGCGCGCAACCGCGTCGAGGCGGTGGTACGCGGCATGCACTATCGGTTGCTGGAGCCCTGAGCGGATGAGCGGATGCGTACGGCGTGCCGGCTGAACGCGGCAGCGCAAAGCCCCCTGATCGATGCACGCGGGCGTGCGCAGCGCAGCTGGCCTGCGTAGGCCCACGCGCGCAGCGCCAGGCTCAGCTGCCGCGTGCCGAGCGGTGGTCCCCAGGCAGCTGGCGCGAGGCGCATATCCGCACTTGTGAGCACCACGCGGCGATTGCTGTTTATGCAGAACGCACGCTGGCCGATCGACGCGCGCAATCGCCAGTCTGCATCGCCGCTGCCGGCTCCGGTCTCTGTAGCCTGCCCACCTGCCCACCTGGCGCGTGCCCGCCTGGCTGCGAGGGTGGCACGACCGCACAAACCTGTGAGATTTGCCAGTTAACGCGGGCCGTGCCGCTCGCTAGGCTCGGCGCTCATCATTGCCGCAAGCAGGCGCAGGTCATGCAGTCCACCGAAGGTTATGTCGAATTTCGCGGCTATCGCACCTGGTACCGCATCACCGGTGACCTACGCAGCGATGCCTGCCCATTGGTGATCGCTCACGGTGGGCCCGGCTGCACGCACGACTACGTCGACAGCTTCAAGGACCTGGCCGCCGGCGGCCGCGCGGTGATTCATTACGACCAGCTCGGCAACGGCCGTTCGACGCACCTGCCCAATGCCGCCCCGGGATTCTGGAGCGTGGGGCTGTTTCTGGATGAATTGCAAACGCTGATCGACCACCTGGGGCTGTCGCAATACGCCTTGCTGGGCCAATCGTGGGGCGGCATGCTGGCCGCCGAGCATGCGGTGCGTCGTCCCCGTGGGCTGCGTGCATTGGTGATCGCCAATTCGCCGGCATCGATGGGCCTGTGGCGTGCGGCGGCCCTGCGCCTGCGCGCCGGCTTGCCTGAGCAGGTCCAGGCCGCGCTGGACGAACATGAAGCGGCCGGCACGCTGGATCACCCGGCCTACCGCGCGGCCAGCCAAGTGTTCTACGCGCAGCATGTGTGCCGCATCGTCCCGTGGCCCGACGAGGTGGCGCGCACCTTTGCCGCCATCGATGCCGACCCGACGGTGTACCACGCCATGAACGGCCCGACCGAATTCCACGTGGTGGGTAGCCTGCGCAACTGGAGCATCATCGAGCGCCTGCATCGCATCACGGTGCCGACGCTGGTGTTGTCGGGCAGGTATGACGAGGCCACGCCGGAAACCGTCGAACCGTATGCGCGCCTGATTCCCGATGCGCGCTGGCATGTATTCGCCAACTCCAGCCACATGCCGCATGTGGAAGAACGCATCGCCTGCATGCGCCTGGTGGGCGATTTCCTGGAGGACCATACGCCCTGGCCGGGTGGCGAACTTGCCCGCGTGCCGGCACTGGCCAGTCGCGCGGTGTGAGTGGCTGCGCCAACCATTGGCGTGCCTGTTGGTGGGCTGCACGGTAAACGGCGCCGTCGGCGTCGGTGCGCGGCCGCAAACATGGCGTTGGCATCCAACCTGTGTCGCTGGCAGCTGGTGTCAATCGCGTGGTGCGCCTGGCACAAGTGCATCAGTCAGCGGCGGACCGGCGGCCTTGGGCGCCCGCTGGTTGCGCAGCGCTTGACGCTGCAGTGATCACGCCACCTGCAACGCGCGCACGTTTACCGATCAAGATTCCAGTCCGGGTACCACCCGGCCTCTGGCGGCCGGGCCGTATCCAGGCTGCCTGGTGCTGTGGCCTGCGCCCCAGCGGCTGTGTGCATGATTGAACGGTGGTTCGGATCGAGCGCCGGCCGTCCGCGTCCATCGTCCGGTGCAGCCTCACGCCGATAGCTCCGCAGCGGTGCCGAACATACGCTGTCCCGCACGCCTGTCGCAAAAAAGCGGTCCTTCTGCATCGTCACCCACTGGATCTGGTGATGTCGAACGCATCCACGCCGGCTGCATGGCACATCCATCGATGTGCGTGCTGGTGAAGGTTGCGCGGCAGTGCAGCAACGCGGTGTGCTCCGGCCGTGTTGCCAGCTGCGCCAGCTTCAGCAGCTGATGATGCTGCAGTCGCATCTGCACCGCCGATAGGCGCTGCAGTCAATCGCTCGCGTTACCGCAGCCGTTGCTGCAGCGGTGTCCTGTCCTGCCTGTCCCCTGCTGTCTCTTTTGCATGTCCTGCAAAGAGAACACCGTGGTGCGTCAAACTTTCAAAGATGGATAATTGTTTTATGTTTTAAATCGCGCGAAGAATGCGGCCCCCACGCCCGCTTTGTCGTTGTCGTCGCCACTGCGCAGACGGCACGCATCGCTTATCGACTTCTTTGGGAGAGGCTGCATGATTAGCAAGATGCTCCAGGGCGCACTCGCGCTTGCGCTGTCCACGTGCGCAGCAGGCGCCATCGCCGGCCCGGTCGGGTACGGTGCCGCCACCACCGGCGGCGGCAACAAGACACCGGTCAATGTCGCTACCTTCGAGGCGATGCAGGCGGCCATCGACAGTTACTCCGGCAGCGGCGGGCTGGTACTCAACTACACCGGCAAGTTCGACTTCGGCACCATCAAGGACGTCTGTGCGCAGTGGAAGCTGCCAGCCAAGACCGTGCAGATCAAGAACAAGAGCGATGTCACCATCAAGGGTGCGAACGGCTCGGCAGCGAACTTCGGCTTGCGCGTGGTGGGCAACGCGCACAACGTGATCATCCAGAACATGACCATTGGCCTGCTGCAAGGGGGCGAGGATGCCGATTCGATTTCGCTGGAAGGCAACTCCAGCGGCGAGCCGTCCAGGATCTGGGTCGACCACAACACCGTGTTCGCCTCGTTGACCAAGTGCTCGGGCGCTGGCGATGCCTCCTTCGATGGCGGCATCGACATGAAGAAGGGCGTGCACCACGTCACCGTGTCCTACAACTACGTCTACAACTATCAAAAGGTCGCGCTCAACGGCTACAGCGACAGCGACACCAAGAACTCGGCCGCACGTACCACCTACCACCACAACCGCTTCGAAAACGTCGAGTCGCGCGTGCCGCTGCAGCGCCGCGGCTTGAGCCACATCTACAACAACTACTTCAACAATGTGTTCACCTCCGGCATCAACGTGCGCATGGGCGGCGTGGCCAAGATCGAGTCGAACTACTTCGAGAACATCAAGAACCCGGTCACCTCGCGCGACAGCAGCGAGATCGGCTATTGGGACCTGATCAACAACTACGTCGGCAGCGGCATCACCTGGGGCACCCCGGACGGCAGCAAGCCGTACGCCAATGCCACCAACTGGGTCAGCTCCAAGGTGTTCCCGGAATCGCTGGGCTACATCTACACCGTCACCCCGGCCGCACAGGTCAAGGCCAAGGTGATTGCCACCGCCGGCGCAGGCAAGAATCTGGCGGAGTAACGTTCGCGCGGTACTGCAGTGACAGATCCCCGGCCTGCCCGGGGATTTGTCTGTGCAACGCCGCCGTCCGCCATGCCATGACCGGGTACAGGTCATGGGCGCGTAGCGCGTGCCGGTGAGGCGCCGGTTCCCGATCCCGCGTGGATCCGGTCGGGGCCTCGATGCAAGCTGCAGTGCAGCAGCGCCCCGCACCCCGGTCGCTGGCATGCCGTCAAGAGGCGCGGCAGGCGCCGCGACGCGGTATCGTGTCGCGCTGCCACTTCTCAAATCCCGTCCATGTCGCTTCCGAACGATCCTGTTGCCCAGAACGCTTCGACCGCCGCGCCTGCCCTGCGCCATGCGCTCAAACCCCGGCAATTGATGATGATGGGCCTGGGCACGGCGATCGGCGCCGGGCTGTTTCTGGGTTCGGGGGTCGGCATCCATGCGGCGGGGCCGGCGGTACTGGTGTCCTACCTGATTGCCGGGGCGCTGGTGATCATCGTGATGAATGCGCTGGGCGAGATGGCGGCCGCCAAGCCGGCCAGCGGCGCTTTTTCGGTCTATGCGGCCGATGCGATGGGCCCGACCGCCGGCGCCACGGTGGGCTGGCTGTGGTGGTTGCAGATCGTGGTGGTGATCGCGGCAGAAGCGGTTGGCGCAGCGGGCTTGCTGGCGACGGTCTGGCCGTCCCTGCCGGTGCCACTGCTGGCCTCGCTGTTCATGGCCACGTTCACCGCGATCAATCTGTTGGGCGTGCGCAATTTTGGTGAGTTCGAATTCTGGTTCGCCATCCTCAAGGTCGTGGCGATCGTGGTGTTCCTGCTGATCGGCATGGCCTTGCTGGCGGGCTGGTTGCCCGGTGTGACCTCGCCGGGGCTGTCCAATTTCACCCAGAACGGTGGATTTGCGCCCAAGGGCCTGGCGGGTGTGGGTGCGGCCTTGCTGGTGGTGGTGTTCGCGTTCGGCGGCACCGAGATCGTGGCCGTGGCGGCGGCGGAGACGGCCGACCCGGGGCTCAGCCTGGCACGCACGATTCGCACCGTGGCCTGGCGCATCCTGGTGTTCTACATCGGCTCGATCAGCGTGATCGTGGCGGTGGTGCCGTGGACCAGCACGGCGCTGAGCTCGCCGTTTGCGGCGGTGCTGGAAGTGGCGCGCATCCCCGGTGCGGCCACCGCCATCACCCTGGTGGCCGTGGTGGCGCTGCTGTCGGCGCTCAATGCCAACCTGTACGGCGCCTCGCGCATGATCTTCTCGCTGGCGCAGCGCGGCGAAGCGCCGCGCCTGCTCGCCAGGACCAGTGGCGAGCAGGTGCCGCTGGTGGCGGTGATCGCCAGTGTGCTGTTCGGCTTTGCCGCAGCCGCGCTGGAAATGCTGTATCCGAACAAGGTGCTGCCGATGCTGCTCAACATCGTCGGCGCCACCTGCCTGCTGGTGTGGACGATTTCGCTGGTGTCGCAACTGATCCTGCGCGCGCGCGCCGATCGCGACGGCATCGCGCTGCCGTTCCGCATGCGCGGCTATCCGGCTCTGACGGTGCTGGCCCTGGTGATTCTGGCCGTGCTCTTCGTGCTGCTGGCCAGCTCGCCCGACACCCGCGCGCAGTTCCTGTCGATGGTCGGTTTGACCGTAGCGATTGCGTTGGTCAGCGAGCTCGCACGGCGGATCCGTCGCCAGCACTAGACAGCCATACCGTTTAGTTGCAGCGCGCTGGCGCGCGATGGCGCGGCGCGGGTAGGTCCAGCGTCAAACGCTGAGTGAATGAGCGCGCAGTGCTCTCACCGCTTGCGGAACAGGCCGTAAGCCCACCCCGCAATCGGCAAGGAGGCCGCATCAGACAGCTTGCTGGTGGTCTATTGAAGAACGAAGAGCGCGTCGTGGCTTGCCGGTTGCTCGTTGAAAACCATGCACACCGACCATTTCGACTGGTCCTTGCCCGCCCACCGTCGCGGGACCTTGAGCGGCATGGATGCCGCGCCAGAGCCTCCAGGGACGGATTCACGGCGTGTCCTGCGATGGTAGGCGGGCAAGGGCCCTGCAGCAAACGTGCAGCGTCGGTCGAGGGCGCGGTGCCCTCACCGCTCGCGGGACACGCCGTTAACCCATCCATGGGGGCTCGGTGGCGGCATCCATGCCGCCAACGGTCCCGCAATCGGTAAGGACACCGCACCAGATAGTTGGCTGGCGGTTTTGTTGAAGAGCGAGGCGTGCGTCGCAGCTTGCCGGTTACTCGTTGAAAACCATGCACGCCGACCATCTCCACTGGTCCTTGCCCGCCCACCGTCGCAGGACCTTGAGCGGCATGGATGCCGCGCCAGAGCCTCCAGGGACGGATTCACGGCGTGTCCTGCGATGGTGGGCGGGCAAGGGCCCTGCAGCCAAGCCGCGGATCAGCGTCCCTCAGCCAGGCCGCAGATCAGCCGGCCCACAGCAGACCGGCATAACGTAATTTGTCAGACGCTCCAAAGCGCACAAGCGACGTTTTGCCGCAGATGCGACGCCGTGTCGCATCGGGAACGGGCCCGACCGTCCCTATCATTATCACGTAGCGCAGCAGCGCCACGTCGACCACCGCAGCGTCTACCGGCGATCGATGTGCGACCTGCACGCTGACGGTTAACCCCACTTTTCCTGGAGGGCTCTCCATGGACGCTCTGCTGTTGTCGCGGATCCAGTTCGGGTTCGTCATCGCGTTCCACGTGCTGTTTCCGGCATTCACCATCGGGCTCTCCAGCCTGCTGGCATTTCTGGAATGGCGCTGGCTGCGTACCCGCCGGCCGGTGTGGCGCGAGCTGTATTTTTTCTGGCAGAAGATCTTCGCCGTGTCGTTCGGCATGGGCGTGGTCAGCGGCATCGTGATGGCGTTCCAGTTCGGCGCCAACTGGCCGGAGCTGAGCCGCATTGCCGGCGGGGTGATCGGCCCGCTGTTGAGCTACGAAGTGCTCACCGCGTTCTTTCTCGAAGCCAGCTTCCTGGGCGTGATGATGTTCGGGTGGGGGCGCGTGTCCGAGCGCCTGCATTTCTTCGCCACCTGCATGGTGGCGCTGGGCACCTTGATCTCCACGTTCTGGATTCTTTCCTCCAACAGCTGGTTGCAGACGCCGGCCGGCTACGAGGTGATCAACGGCATCGTGCATCCGGCGGACTGGGTGAAGATCATCTTCAATCCGTCGTTTCCGTACCGCTTGGCGCATATGGCGCTGGGCTCGTTCATCACCACCTGCTTCGTGGTGGGCGCGGTGGGGGCGTGGTACCTGCATCGCGGCGTGCATCGCGACGCCGGGCTGCGCATGCTCAAGCTGGCGGTGGCGTTTGCCGCCATCACCGTGCCGCTGCAGATCTTCGTCGGCGACATGCACGGCTTGAACACGCTCAAGCACCAGCCCATGAAAATTGCGGCAATGGAAGCGCACTGGCACGCCGAAGAAGCGGGCGAGGGCGTCCCGCTGGTGGTGTTTGCGCTGCCCAATGCGCAGGCCGAGCGCAACGACTACGAGCTGGCGATTCCGCGCCTGGGCAGCGTGATTCTCACCCATAGCCTGGACGGTAGCATCGCACCGCTGACGTCGGTACCGGCGAGCGAGCGCCCGCCGGTGACGCCGGTGTTCTTCGCCTTCCGCATCATGGTCGGGATCGGCTCGTTGATGCTGCTGGTGGCCTGGGTGTCGGCCTTCGCCTGGTGGCGCGGCAAGCTGGTGCAGTGGCGCTGGTTGCTGGCGACCTGGCGCTGGATGTTGCCAAGCGGCTTCATCGCGCTGATCTCGGGCTGGTTCGTCACCGAGATCGGGCGGCAGCCGTATGTGGTCTACGGGCTGCTGCGCACCGCCGATGCGGTCGGCCCGCAGTCCGCCTGGATGACCGCGATCTCGTTGGCGGTGTATGTGGCCGGGTACGTGTTCGTGTTCGGCTGGGGCATCTGGTACCTGGTCAAGATCGGCAAGCAGGGCCCTACGCCGCACGCCGACGCACCGCATCTGGACCATGGCGAGCACACGCCGGCGCGCCCGCTGTCGGCGGCCGATGCACCAATCGACGGAGCTGCATGATGGACATGACGACCGTGTTGCCGGTGGCCTGGTTTGCGGTGATCGGCTTCGGCGTGCTGATGTACGTGGTGCTGGACGGCTTCGTGCTCGGCATCGGCATCCTGGCGCCGTTTCGCCGCGACGAGCAGCAGCTGGACCTGATGATGAACACTGCCGCGCCGATCTGGGACGGCAACGAAACCTGGCTGGTGCTGGGCGGGGCAGGGCTGCTGGCGGCGTTTCCGAAGGCGTACGCGGTGATCCTGTCGGCGCTGTACCTGCCGGTGTTGCTGATGGTGATGGCACTGGTATTCCGCGGCGTGGCGTTCGAGTTCCGCTTCAAGGCGCAGCGGTCGCGGCGGTTGTGGAGCAATGCCTTTGCGGGTGGCTCGATCCTGGCCGCCTTCGCCCAGGGTGTGATCCTCGGTGCGTTGGTGCAGGGCTTGCCGATCGAGAACGACCGCTATGTCGGCGGCATCTGGGGCTGGTTCAGCCCGTTCGCGATGCTGACCGGCGCGGCACTGGTGTTCGGCTATGCCTTGCTCGGCAGCACCTGGCTGATCCTCAAGACCGAAGGCCACGTGCAGCAGCTCGCGCGTCAGCTCACCCGGCCGTTGACCATCAGCGTGCTGGTCTTCATCGGCCTGGTCAGCGCCTGGCTGCCGTCGTTGCAGTCGCATGTGATGGAGCGCTGGTTCGCCGGCGCGCATTACCTGTGGTTGCTGCCGGTGCCGGTGCTGGTGGCCGTGGTGGGGTATGCGCTGTGGCGCTCATGCGATGCCGGCCGTGCGGACACGCCGCCGTTCCTGCTGGCCATGGGCCTGTTCGTGCTCGGCTTCCTGGGCCTGGTGCTGGGCATGTGGCCGTACCTGGTGCCGCCGGTCTACACCCTCTGGCAAGCCGCCGCGCCGCCGTCATCGCAGCTGTTCGCCATGGTAGGGCTGGTCATGCTGCTGCCGCTGGTGCTGGGCTACACGGTGTGGTCGTATCGCGTGTTCCGCGGCAAGATCACCGCCGACACCGGCTACCACCATTGATTGCCTGCGCTCGACGCCGTGCGCATCCCTGGTCACAGGCGCCGCGCACACACGGGGCGGAGCGGTTTGCATGCGCGGCGGCGCAGGGTGATCGGCCAGCGCCGGCCTGCGCCAGGCTCACATGCAGCGGTGTTCAGCGCAGCCGCTGCGCGAACATCCACGTCCACATGGCCGGGGCGGCGTAGGTCGTGTCCCACACGTTGTGGCTGCCTTCGGGATATTCGCTGTAGCGCAGGTTGGCGCCGATGCCCTTGGCCGCGCGATACAGGGCGCGGTCGTCGTGCGGCGGCACGGCGGTGTCCTTGGCGCCATGGAAGGTCCAGATCGGCACGTGCCTGAGCTGGCTGACTGCCGCCGTGTACGGGTCGGCTTCCTTAAGCACCAGGCTAACGTAGAGCGTGCGGCGCTCATCGCGCGGCGCCTTGAGCGCGCCGCAGATCGGCACGATTGCGGCAAACCGCTGCGGCTGCATCAGCCCGATTTCCCAGGCGCCATAGCCGCCCATCGAAATGCCGGTGAGGTAGGTGCGTTGCGGGTCGGCAGCGAACTCGGTGCTGGCGGCATCCAGTGCAGCGATCGCCATGCGCGCGTTGATGCCCAGCCATTCTTCGTTTTCGGGCACCTGCGGCAGTACCACCAGCGCAGGGAAGTCGGCGCCGTGTTCGCTCAGGTACGGGCCCAGGCCCACCTCGGCCTGGTCGCGGCCGTTGTCGCCGCGTTCGCCCGAGCCGTGCAGGAACAACACGATCGGCCGCGGCTGCGGCGCCCTGGCCGCCGGCACGAACACCTGGTAGCGATACAGCCGGCCCTCCAGCTGCAAGGTGCGGGTGACGAAGTGGCCGTGCCGGCCGTCATGCCGGCGCTCAGCCATGCTGGAGCAGCCGGCAAGCACCAGCGCCAGGATTCCCACCACCAGGCAACGAACGATCACGCACTACTCCCCGTCGATCACAGTGCTGCAGTATCACCGCATGCACCCGCACTGGCACGTCGCGCTGCGGCGACCGGCGACCGGCGTCCAGGCGTCACGCGCATGGGCTCACGTGCCTGCGCTCACGGCAGCAGCACCAAGGTGGCCAGGCCGAGAAAGCTCAGGAAGCCCATCACATCGGTCAGGGTGGTCAGGATCACGCCACCGGCCAATGCCGGATCGAAGCCCAGGCGTTTGAGCGTCACCGGCACCAGCACGCCGCCGAACGCAGCGGTGAGCATGTTCGCCGTCAGCGCAGTGCCGATCACCAGCGACAGCATCGGTTGCCGGAACCAGGCCAGCACGATCAATCCAAGCCCCACGCCCAGGCACAGACCGTTGATCAATGCGACGGTGAGCTCCTTCTTGAGCAGGGTCATCACGTTGGACGAGCCGATCTGGCCCAGCGCCAGGCCGCGCACCATCAGTGCCAGGACCTGGGTGCCGGCGTTGCCGCCCATGCCGGCCACGATCGGCATCAGCGCCGCCAGCGCCACCAGTTTTTCGATGGTGCCCTCGAAGCGGCTGACCACGCTTGAGGCCAGGAACGCGGTGCACAGATTGATGCCCAGCCAGATCAGGCGGCGGCGGAACGCACGCCGCGCCGGGCTGAACATGTCCTCGTCTTCGTCCAGACCGGCAGCGCTCATGGCCTGGTGTTCGGCCTGCTCGCGGATGATGTCGACCACGTCATCGATGGTGATGCGGCCAAGCAGGATGTTGTTGTCGTCCACCACCGGCGCAGAGATCCAGTCGTGGTCGGAGAAGCGCCGCGCGACTTCTTCGGCGCCATCGCCCACATCGATGGCCGGCTGCTCGTCGTCGATCAGCCGGTTGACCGGCGTGCTGTCTTCGTGGGTCACCAGCGCGGCCAGCGGTACGCGGCCCAGGTACTGGTGGCGCCGGCTCACCACATACAGGTGGTCGGTGTGGTCGGGCAGCTCGCCGCGCAGGCGCAGGTAGCGCAGCACCACATCGACATTGACGTCGGCGCGCACCGTGACCACGTCCGGGTTCATCAGGCGGCCGGCGGTGTCTTCCGGATACGACAGCACCTGCTCCAGCCGTTCGCGGTTCTCGCGGTCCATCGACTTGAGCACTTCGTCGATGACGGTGTCGGGGAGATCCTCGACCAGGTTGGCCAGATCGTCGATGTCCAGGTCTTCGACCGCGGCCACGATCTCGTCCGGGTCCATGTCGGCCAGCAGGCTCTCGCGGACTTCGTCGCCGACGTGCAGCAGCACCTCGCCATCGTCCTCCGGGTCGACCAGCCCCCATACCACTTCACGCTTGCCGGGCGGCAGCGATTCGAGCAAATTGCCGATCTCCGCCGGCGCCAGCGTATTGACCAGCCGGCGCACTGGTCCCAGGCGCCCGCTGTCCAGCGCGTCGGACAGCAATCGCAGCTGGCGCGCAGTCTTGTCGTGGCGGACGGCTTCGGCCATGCGCGGCTCCCCGGAAGAGTGGACGCGCCGTCAGTGGAAGACGCGGTGCTGGGTCAGCACGGCATTATCGCTTGCGCATGGTGACGAAACATACAGTGCCGGCGCGTTTGCGGACGGTCGATCGGGCGCGGCCGGCTTGCTGGTGCGCTTGGCAAACGCTGCGTGCAGCCACGACGAACCCGAGTTGGCTGTCAGCATTGACCGGTGATTGATTGCCAGGTCGATGATCGACGAAGCGCCCACATCCGCCCTGCGGACACCTTCCCCCGCACGCGGGAGAAGGACGTGCAGCAGCGCTGGTCTAGCTGCTCTTGCAGCTGCCGCCCTGTGCGATGACGGCCAGCCACTTCTCGATGCTCTTGCGGTCGCGCGCGCGCAGCAATTTCTCGCCATGCACGCGCAGCTCGCCCAGATGGATGTCGCGTACCGCGCGGCGCACTTCCAGCAAGGTGGCCGGATGCAGGCTGAACTCGGTCAGTCCCAACGCCAGCAACATCGGCACGAAACGCGGGTCGCCGGCGATTTCACCGCACACCGCCACCGGCTTGCCGTAGGCGCGCCCGGTGGCGATGACCTGCGCAATCAGCCGCAGCACCGCCGGGTGCAGCGGCGAATACAGCTCGCCCAGGGCTTCGTTGTTGCGATCCACCGCCAGCAGGTACTGCACCAGATCGTTGGTGCCGATCGACAGGAAATCGATGTCGTCGATGAAGCAGTCCAGCGCCAACGCCGCTGCCGGTACTTCGATCATCGCGCCCAGCGGAATGTGCTCGGCAATCTCGTGGCCCTCATCGCGCAGCTGCGCGGCGAGTTTTTTCAGTTGCTTGCGCAGCAACTGGATTTCTTCGCGGCCGCTGACCATCGGCACCAGGATGCGCACCTGCCCGTAGCCGGACGCACGCAGGATCGCGCGCAGCTGCGCCTGCGCCACCGCAGGGCGGGCCAGCGACAGCCGCACGCCGCGCAGGCCCAGCGCCGGGTTGTCCTCGTCGCTCAGGGTCAGCCCGGTGCGGTCGGCCTTGTCGGCGCCCAGGTCCAGCGTGCGGATGGTGACCGGGCGGCCGCTCATGCCCAGTACCGTGTCGCGATAGGTCTGGAACTGTTCGTCTTCGTCCGGCAGCTCGTTGCGCTGCAGGAACAGGAATTCGGTGCGATACAGCCCCAGCCCGCTGGCGCCCAGCGCATGCGCACGCGCGACGTCTTCCAGCGATTCTGCATTGGCCAGCAGGGTGATATCGACGTTGTCGCGGGTGCGCGTGGGCTTGGAGCGCAGCCGCCCGAGTTCGCGTTGCTCCTTGGCCAGCGCGCGCAGCCGCTCGCGGTAATCGCGCAGATGCTCGGGGGTGGGGTCGACGATCACCTGGCCGGAGCCGGCATCGACGATCAACACATCGCCATCGTCGATGCGCTGGACGGCGTCGCTGACGCCCACCACCAGCGGCAGGTGCAGGCTGCGCGCCAGGATCGCGCTATGCGACAGCGCGCTACCGGCAGTGGTGACGATGCCAACCACGCCCTGGGCCTGCAGCTGTGCCAGTTCGGACGGCGCCACGTTGTCGCAGACCAGGATCTCGCCGGCCACGCCTTTGAGGTCGGGGGCACGCTTGTGCAGGAATGCATGGATGCGGCCGATGACGTGATCCAGGTCGTCCATGCGGCTCTTGAGGTAGGCATCCTCCATGCCGTCGAACACCGCCGCCAGGCGGTCGCGTTGCACGCGCAAGGCATAGTCGGCGCTATAGCGGTGCGTGCGGATCAGCTCGTCCAGCCCCTGCAGCAGCTCCGGGTCGTCCAGCAGCAAGGCATGCAGCTCGAGAAATTCGCCCACCTCGCGCGCCAGCGCGCCATGCAGGCGGTCGCGCAGTTGCTGCATTTCCACCCGTGCGGATTCGATGGCCGTGTGCAGGCGCTGCAACTGCGTTTCCACCTGGTTGGCAGGCACGCGTTGTTCGGCTACTTCCAGGGTGTGGCTCTGGCGCACGCGCGCACGCCCGAGTGCATTGCCGCGCGAGGCGCCGTGTCCACGCAAACGCAGGCTCATGCGCGTGCCTGGCGCGCTGGCGCCGTGTCGGCTGCAACCGCACCGACGCCGCGCATGCTCAGCTGTCCTCGTCGAAACGACGCTCGAACAACTCCACCAGCGCCTGCAAGGCCTGCGCTTCGTCTTCGCCATCCAGCCGCACCACCACGCTGGTGCCTTGCCCGGCGGCGAGCAGCATCACGCCCATGATGCTCTTGGCATTCACTTCGCGGCCCTTGGCCGCCAGCGTGGCGTTGCTGCGATAGGACGACAGCGTCTGCACCAGCTTGGCGGTTGCCCGCGCATGCAGTCCGAGTCGGTTGGACACAATGAGTTCGCGTTCAAGCATCGTCGATGATCGCTCCGTTGCGGGTACCGGCCGCCGCAGTGGCGGGCAGCTCCTGCAAACCTTGTTCGGGGTAATTCATCACCCGCAGCAGCATCGGCAGGCTCAACGCGGACACGCGGCGAACCGGCGTGCCCAGCTTGGCCAACCGGCTGGCGAGATTGCTGGGGCTGGCGCCATACAGGTCGGTCATGACCAGCACGCCGTCGCCGCCGTCGACCCGGCGCATCGCCGCCGAGGCCTGGGGCAACAATGCGTCCAGGTCTGCATCGAACGGCACATCAAACGCTTCGGTCTTCAGCGGCAAATGCCGCAACAGCCCCGTCGCCACGTTCAACAACGCCGCGCCGATGCCGGGATGGGTAATGAGGAGAATGCCACAGGCCATGCCGAAACGTTAACAGGTCAGCATGACCGCGCGATAGCGTTTGCCCGCACCGATGTGTTGCGAACTGAATAGCCGTTTAGGACCGCTGCAGCGACTCCGCTGCACCGATACCGTGAGCGCGTCGCGACGTTCAGCACTGCTCGGTGACCTGCGCAGCGTCAGCAATGTGGCCAACTGCACAAGCGAACGCTGCTGTTGCCGCGGCGACCGGCAGCGGTGTGGTCATGCAGTCCGACACGCCGCCGCCGCGTTCGTCGTGCCGTGTTGCGTGGGCTTGAACAGACACGGCACGCGGCGTTGGGACGTCGCTGAGTCAGTCGCGTCGGGTGCAACGTTGTCGCCCGGCATAGCGCCCATCAGCCGCAAGCCATCCGCACTCCACACTAAGGCACTGCAAAAAGCACCCTCTCAACGTGGCTGCAGCACACACAGTTCGCAGAATGCCGCTATAACGATTCCCGATTCCCGATTCCCGATTCCCGATTCCCGAATCCCGAATCCCGAATCCCGGAATTTCAGTCCTGCTCGCGATGAAACGTCGCTACTTCCGGCCAACCCTGCTCGCGCGCATGCCGGGCCATGCGTTCGGCCATGTAGACCGAGCGGTGCTTGCCACCGGTGCAGCCGAAGGCGATGGTCACGTAGCTGCGGGTGTCGTTGCGCAGGCGCGGCAGCCAGGTGTCGAGCAGGTCCACGATCTGCGCGCTGTAACGCTGCACATCGGCTTCCTTGTCCAGATACTCGCGCACCGCGGCATCGCGGCCGGTGAGCGGGCGCAGTTCAGGGTCCCAGTGCGGATTGGGCAGCACGCGCGCATCGAACACGAAGTCGGCTTCGGCGGGCACGCCGCGCTTGTAGGCGAACGATTCGAACAACAGCGACAGGCGATCGTTGGAGCCGAGCGCAAATTCGGTCACCACGCGGCGACGCAGCTGATGCACGTTGAGCGTACTGGTGTCGATGATGGCATCGGCCTGCAGTCGCAGCGGTTCGGTCAACTGGCGCTCGCGGGTGATCGCTTCCGGCAAGGCCAGGCCAAGATGGCTCAAGGGATGGCGGCGCCGCGTGTCGGCGTAGCGCTTGATCAACGCCTCGTCGCTGGCCTCGAAAAACAGCAGCCGCGCTTCGATGCCGTATTCCTGCGCGGCCTGGCGCCATTGCGCCAGCTGGGTCAGGTCGCTGCGGCTGCGTACGTCGATACCCACCGCCAGCCGCTGGTCGCCGAGCGGGTTGCCACGCAGGCGGCTCTTGACGAAGTCCGGCAGCAACTCCACCGGCAGGTTGTCCGAGCAGTAATAGTCCAGATCCTCGAAGGTCTTCAGCGCGACCGATTTGCCCGAGCCGGACAGCCCGCTCACGATCATCAGCGTGGAGGGCGCGATACTCATGGCGTGCGTCGCTCCAGCAGGTTGCTGTGGCGGGCGATGAACATCGCCGCCGGGTCGATGCCCTTGGTGCGCAGGATATGCAGCCGGGTGGCCGCCTCGGTAAGCACGGCCAGGTTGCGGCCGGGCATCACCGGCAGGGTGATCAGCGGCACGTCCAGGTCCAGCACGTGGCGGCTGCCGGAATCGCCGGTCAGGCGCTCGTAGCCGGACGGCGTGGGCTCGGTCATCGGCCGGGTCAGGTGCACGATCAAGCGCAGGTACTTGTTCTTCTTCACCGCGGTGTCGCCGAACATGTCGCGCACGTTCAACACGCCCAGGCCGCGCACTTCCAGCAGGTCCTGCAGCAGTTCCGGGCAGGTGCCGTCGAGCACGTCGGGGGCTATCTGGGTGAATTCGGGCGCATCGTCGGCCACCAGCCGGTGACCACGGCTGAGCAGCTCCAGCGCCAGCTCGCTCTTGCCCGAGCCGGCTTCACCGGTGATCAGCACGCCGATCGAATAGATCTCCATGAACACGCCATGCAACGTGACCCGCGGCGCCAGCGTGCGCGCCAGGTGGTAGGACAGGTGGTTGAGCAGTTCGTGGCCGCGCTTGGGCGAGATCCACAGCGGCGTATTGGATTCGTCGGCCGCCGCGCGCAGGTCTTCCGGGCAGGACTGGTTCTTGCTGATCGCCAGCGCCAGCGGCTGTACCTGGATGATCTTTTCGATGGTTTCCCAGCGCTGCCGCGCATCCAGCGAATCCAGCCAGGCCAGTTCCTCGGTGCCCAGGATCTGCACCTTGTTGGGGTAGATCACATTGAGATAGCCGGCCAGCGACGGGCGCCGCGCATTGTTGCTGCCGGCCTGGATCTCGCGGTGCTCGCCCTTCTGGCCGGCGACCCAGCGCAGCGCCAGCTTGTCGCGCTGCTGGTCGAACAACTCGCGTGCGGTGATGCTGGTATTCATGCCGCGCTGGCCTGTGGTGGCGGGACGTCGGTCAGCAACGCGAGCAGGGCATCGGCATTGGGCGCTGCGCGCAATTGCTGGCGGAACTCGGCATCGGAAAAACGCTCGGCCAGTTCCGACAACAGCATCAGATGCTGGTGGGTGTAGTGCGCAGGCACGGCCATCGCAAAGATCAAATCCACCGGCTCGTCGCCGCCAAAGGCCACCGGCGTGTCCAGCCGCAGCAGGGCGCCGCGGGGTTCGGTCAGATTGGGGCAGCGCCCATGCGGAATGGCGATGCCATGGCCGATGGCGGTACTGCCCAGGGCCTCGCGCTCGCACAGGTTGGCGTAGAGCTCGTCGGCGCCGGCCTGGCGGCAGGACAGCAGATCGGCGGCGGTGTGCAGGACGGTGTCGCGATCGGCGGCCGGCGACACCACGGTGCGCACGGCCGCCATCAGATCGGTTAAAGGCATGAGGGCATCAAGCGGGAAGCGTCATGCGGGATTGTCGCGCACCTCGCGTGCATGGTGGTTACATTTCTTTTCTTTGTGCTTGAGCACCAGGCGGTCGAGCTTGTCGACCAGCAGGTCGATGGCGGCGTACATGGTGGAGCCGCTGGCATCTGCGTGCAGCGTGCGACCGGGAAGGTTGACGGTGGCGACCACGTGGTGGTCCGGCTTGCGAACGGCCAGCTGCGTTCGGACTTCACAGTGCTGGTCGAAATGGCGCTGCAGTCGCTGCAGCTTGCTTGCCACGTACTCCCGCAGGGCGGGGGTCACTTCAAGCTGGTGGCCATACGTCTCGATGCGCATCGGATACCTCCATTGGTCGGTGGGCCAATGAACCGTTCCGGTGATCCGACAAACCCGGCGCAGGCCGGCGTTGCGGTGGTTGCAACGTCAGGCGATGCGGACGCGTTCGTGGGAGGCGGAAATGTTCATGGCCTCACGATACTTCGCAACGGTGCGCCGCGCCACTGGTACGCCGGAGGTTTTCAGCAGATCGGCCAACTTGGCGTCGGAGAGCGGCTTGCGCGGGTTTTCCGCCTCGATCAGGCGCCGGATCATGGCCTGGATGGCGGTGCTGGAGGCCTCGCCGCCGCTGTCGGTGTCGATGCCGGAGGCAAAGAACGAGCGCAACGGGATGGTGCCGCGCGGGGTGCGCACGTACTTGCGCGCAATGGCGCGGGAAATGGTCGACTCGTGCAGGCCGAGCTCGCCGGCGATCTCGCGCAGGGTCAACGGGCGCAGCGCCTGCGCACCGAATTCCAGGAACCCGGCCTGGTGGTGCAGCAGGCAGCGCACCACCCGCAGCAAGGTCTCGCCGCGTGCTTCCAGGCTCTTGAGCAGCCAGCGCGCTTCCTGCAGCTGCCCGCGCAGGTAGCCGGCGTCGGACTCGCCGCAGCTGCGGATCAGGTTCTCGTAGCCGCGGTGGATGGTGACCTTGGGCTGCGCGCGGCCGGCCAAGGAGGCGCGCCAGACCCCGCGCTGGCGCCAGATCACGCAGTCGGGCACCACATAGGTGTCCTGCGCCAGTTCGCCGATCTGCTTGCCCGGGCGCGGGTCCAGCGAACGCACCAGCTGCACCGCCTGCTCGACATCGGCGGTGGAGCGTTTGAGTTCGTGTGCCAGCCCGGCCACCCCGCTGCGCGGCAGCCGTTCCAGCGGGCCGGCGACGATCTGCTGGGCCAGCTCGCGCCCGGGGGTGGCGGGGTCGAGCACGGCCAACTGCAACGCCAGGCATTCGCCCAGGGTACGTGCACCCACGCCGACCGGATCGAAGCGCTGGATCTGGTGCAGCACGGTGAGCACTTCGGCCTCGTCCACCGCCGCGCCCAGCGCCAGCGTCTCCAGAATGGCCGACAGCGGCTCGCGCAGATAGCCGTCCTCGTCCAGCGCGTCGATCAGCATCGCGCCGATCTGGCGGTCGCGCGGCGACAGCGGCGACAGGTGCAGCTGCCATAAAAGATGATCGGCCAGCGTCTCGGACTCGGCCACACGTTCGGCGGCGTCGCCGGACTCGTCGTCGTCGAAACTGCCGCCGCTGCCCGAGCCGCTCCACTGCAGTTCGTCCTGCGACCAGTCGTCGTCGCGTTCGGCAGGGGCCGGATCTTCGCGCTGCGGTTCTTCGCTGGACGACGATGCGCTCGCCTCGGGCGCCGGCTCGTTGGCCGCATGCGCCGCTTCATCGGCCCATTCCAGCAATGGATTGGTTTCCACTGCTTCGGCGATTTCCACTTCCAGCTCCGTGGTGGACATCTGCAATAGCTTGATCGCCTGACGCAACTGCGGCGTCATGACCAACTGTTGTCCTAGCGATGTCTGGAGCCGGGCTTTCATGCGGGCACTGACTGAAAAAAGCGTTGGCGCGGCGACGCGCTCAAAGGCGGAAGGTTTCCCCCAGATACACGCGACGGACGTCGGGATTGGCTAGCAGCGCGTCCGGTGCCCCCTGCGCCAGCACGCCCCCCTCGGCGAGGATATACGCGCGGTCACAGATTCCCAAGGTCTCGCGCACGTTGTGATCGGTGATCAGCACGCCGATGCCGCGTTCCTTGAGGTGGATGATGATGCGCTGGATCTCGCCGACCGAAATCGGATCGACGCCGGCGAACGGTTCGTCCAGCAGCATCATGCGCGGCTTGGCCGCCAGCGCACGCGCGATCTCGCACCGACGACGCTCGCCGCCGGACAGGCTGGCACCGAGCTGATCGGCGACGTGGGTGATCTGCAATTCGTCCAGCAGCGAAACCAGCTCCTTCTCACGGCCGGCGTTGTCCAGCTCCTCGCGCAGTTCCAGCACCAGGCGGATATTGTCGGCCACGGTGAGCTTGCGGAAGATCGACGGCTCCTGCGGCAGGTAGCCCACGCCGAGTTTGGCGCGTGCGTACATCGGCTCGGCAGTGAGGTCGCGGCCGTCCAGCTCGATGCGCCCGGCATCGGCCTCGACCAGACCCACGATCATGTAGAAGCAGGTGGTCTTGCCCGCGCCATTGGGGCCGAGCAGGCCGACCACTTCGCCGGCTTCCAGCGTCAGGCCGAACTCCTTGACCACTTCGCGCTGCTTGTACTTCTTGCGCAGACCGGTGGCGACCAGCATTACTTCTTCCCCTGCGGCTTGGCCGCGGGCTTGGCGGCCGGCGCCGGCGTGGCTGCGGCAGGCGCAGCGGTCTTCGGCTGGATGATGGTGCGCACGCGGCTGCCATCGCCACCGCTCTGCATGTTGCCGGTCTTGGTGTTGTAGACCATGCGCTGGCCGGCGTTGGTGCCCTTGGGCGAGTCGACCTTGTAGTTGCCGGTCAGGACGATGACTTCGTTGGCGACCTGGTATTCGATGTTGTCGGCCTGGCCGTTCATCATCGCGCCGTCGTCCATCTGCTGCTTGAGCGTGGCCTGCTTGCCGGTGAGCACCACGCGGTCGGTCTGCCCGTTCTTCTGGAAGATATCGGCGGTGTCGGCATGGATTTCCAGCGTGCCCTGGGTGATCACCACATTGCCGCTGAAACGGCACTTGCCGCTGTCGTCGAGCATGTTGCAATCGTTGGCATTGGAGTCGATCGCCATCGGCTGATTGCGATCGCTGGTCTTGGCCATGGCCATCGCGGGCAACAGCAGCGCGGCAAACGCCAGTTTAGCGGGCAGCATTCGGTTCATAGCGGGTCTTGACCTGAGAAAGGAGCTTGTACTGGCGTGATTTGAGATCGGCCTCGAAGCCGACCCCGCTCTGCATGATACCCGGCCGGCTCATGCTCACCGGCGCGGCGGTCTTGGCGAGATTCTGCTGCGGGAACACGTCCAGGCTTTCGGTGCGGAAGGTGGTCGGCGGGGTGTTGCCGGTGGTGGGGCTGTCGCCTTCGACACTGCCGCGCAGGCGCAGTTCGTCGCCCTTGGGGCTGACCCAGCCGGTCTTGGCGCGCAGCGTCCACGGCTGGTTGGCGTTGTCGGGCAGCAGGAACACCGGTGTGGTGATGTCCGAGGTCTGGTCGGCGCGGTTGCGGTGCATTTCCGGCGCGCGCAGCGTCATCGATTCCTTGCCGGTCTGCTTGTCCAGCGCGATCAGCTCGAAATCGCGCAGCACGTAGTCCGCCTTCGACTCGTCCACTGCCGCCGCGACCGGGCGCGCGCGCTGCTGCCATGCCGACCAGCCGGAGATCACGGCGGCGGCGAACAGCACCACGCCCAGGGTGGTTCTCCAGTTCCAGTTCATGCGGAAAACCTTTCGATGATGTCCTCGACCTGGCCCTGCGCGGCCAGCACCACGTCGCAGACCTCGCGGGCCGCGCCTTCGCCGCCACGGGCGCGGGTGTGCCACTGCACGCGCTCGGCAATCCAGGGGTGTGCGTTGGCCGGGGCCACCGGCAGGCCGACCGCCAGCAGGGCGGGCAGATCGGGCAGGTCATCGCCCATGAACAGCACCTGGTCCAGCGACAGGCCATGTTCCTGGCACAGCGCCAGAACCGCCAGGCGCTTGTTCCTGACCCCGATCTGCACATGCAGGCCCAGGTCCTGGCCACGTTTTTCCGCCGACAGGCTGGCACGCGCAGTGATCAGCGCCACATGGATGCCGGCATGCTCGAGTTGCTTGAGGCCCTGGCCGTCCAGCACGTTGAACGCCTTGCTCTCGTTGCCGGCGTGGTCGTAGTACAGGCGCCCGTCGGTCAGGGTGCCGTCGACGTCGAAACAGGCCAGGCGGATCCGCGCGGCGCGGTCGATCAGGTCGGCGGGAAGGTGCTGCAAGGGAGAGTAGGGCATCGGCACGAATCGGTAAGAACGGGGTCCGGCGGTTGAAAACTGAACCTGTTAAACCACCTTGGCGCGCAACAGGTCGTGAATGTTCAATGCGCCGACCGCGCGCTGTTGTGCGTCCACCACGATCAGGCCGTTGATCTTGTAGTCCTCCATCAGCCGCGCGGCCTCGGCGGCGAGCTGGTCGGCGCCGATGGTGCGCGGGTTGCGCGTCATCACCTCGGCGATGCCGGCACTGCGCACGTCGATATCGCTGTCCAGGGCGCGGCGCAGGTCGCCGTCGGTGAACAGGCCGATCAGGCGGTCCTTGCCATCGACCACGGCGGTCATGCCGAGGCGCTTGCGGCTCATTTCCATCAACGCCTCGCTCAGGCTGGCATCCTCGCGCACGCGCGGCAGGTCGTCGCCGGCGTGCATCACATCGGTGATGTGCAGCAGCAGCCGCCGGCCCAGGCTGCCGGCCGGGTGCGAGCGCGCAAAGTCGTCGGCGGTGAAGCCGCGGGCGTCGAGCAGCGCCACGGCCAGCGCATCGCCCATGGCGAGCGAGGCGGTGGTGCTGGAGGTTGGGGCCAGGTGCAGCGGGCAGGCTTCGGCGGAGACGCTGACATCCAGGTGCACGTCGGCGGCCTGGGCCAGGGTGGAACCTGCGCGTCCGGTCATGGCGATGATCGGGTTGCCCTGGCGCTTGAGCACCGGCAGCAGCATGCGCACTTCGTCCGATTCGCCTGAATACGACAGCGCCAGCACGATGTCGGCCTCGGTGATCATGCCCAGGTCGCCGTGGCCGGCCTCGCCAGGATGTACGAAGAACGCCGGGGTGCCGGTCGATGCCAGGGTGGCGGCGATCTTGCGTGCGATATGCCCGGACTTGCCCATGCCGGTAGCCACCACGCGCCCGCGCGAGGCCAGCACCAGCCGGCAGGCGGCAGCAAAGTCGCTGCCGATCCGCTCGCCCACGCTGGCCAGTGCGTCCTGCTCGATCTGGAGCACGCGCTGGCCGCTGGCGACCAGGCTGGCGTCGCTGACGGTGGCGATGAGCAGGGGCGAGACAGCCATGCAGGACTCGGGTGAAGAGTAGAATGTGCGCTCATTTTATGAGGAAACGCCCTTTGGACGCCGAAACCATCCGTAAACTCATCGAAACCGGCTTGCCTGAAGCCCGCGTCGACGTGCACGGCGACGATGGCGTGCACTTCGAGGCCACCGTGGTCAGCCCCGCATTTGCGGGCAAGGCCCCGCTGGCGCGCCACCGCATGGTCTACGCGACCCTGGGCGAGCTGATGGGCGGGGCGATCCACGCGCTGCAGCTCAAGACGCTGACCCCCGAGGAAGGCTGAGCCCGGCAACCGCGCTCGCCGCCAGGCGGCCCGGGCCGGGCCGGGAGTCGGCATGCAGCTGCATCCTCGGCTCCCTGGCTTGGGTCCACGGTCACCTCGCGTCGGTGTCCAGCGCGTCCCGGGCAATGCCCGGCGTGGCGCTCGGTCTCCCGGTCTCAGCGCCGTTCGCCTAAAAACCGTCCGGCCGCACCTCCTTCCCCCGACATACCCTTACTTCGGACTTCTCAGATTCCCATGGCAAAAATCGTAGTGACCGGCGGCCAAGCGCTGCACGGCGAAGTCAATATTTCCGGCGCCAAGAACGCCGTGCTGCCGATCCTGTGCGCCACCCTGCTGGCCGACGCGCCGGTGGAAATCAGCAACGTGCCGCACCTGCATGACGTGATCACCACGGTGAAGCTGCTCGGTGAGCTGGGCGCCGAGGTCACCATCGACGAAGGCACGCTGGCCAAGGGCCGCTCGATCCTGGTCGACCCGCGTTCGGTCACCCATCAGGTCGCCCCGTACGAGCTGGTCAAGACCATGCGCGCATCGATCCTGGTGCTGGGCCCGCTGCTGGCGCGCTACGGCACCGCCGAAGTCTCGCTGCCCGGCGGCTGCGCGATCGGCTCGCGCCCGGTGGATCAGCACATCAAGGGCCTGCAGGCGCTGGGTGCGGAGATCAGCGTGGAGAACGGCTACATCAAGGCCACCAGCAATGGGCGTCTGAAAGGCGGCCGTTACGTCTTCGACATGGTCAGCGTCACCGGCACCGAGAACGTGCTGATGGCAGCCGTGCTGGCCGAAGGCACCACGGTGCTGGAAAACGCGGCGATGGAGCCGGAGGTGGCCGACCTGGCCGATTGCCTGATCGCGCTCGGTGCGCAGATCGAAGGCGCCGGTACCCCGCGCATCGTGGTGCAGGGCGTGGAACGGCTGGGCGGCGGGCACCATGCGGTGCTGCCGGATCGCATCGAAACCGGCACCTTCCTGGTGGCCGTGGCGATGACCGGCGGCAGCGTCACCGTGCGCCGCGCACGTCCGGACACCCTGGATGCGGTGCTGGACAAGCTCACCGAAGCTGGCGCCAGCATCACCACCACCGCCGACAGCATCACCCTGGACATGCACGGCAAGCGCCCGCGTGCGGTCAACCTGACCACCGCGCCATACCCGGCGTTTCCCACTGACATGCAGGCGCAATTCATGGCGCTCAACTGCGTGGCAGACGGCGTAGGCGTGATCAACGAAACCATCTTCGAAAACCGCTTCATGCACGTCAACGAGCTGCTGCGCCTGGGCGCGGACATCCAGGTCGAAGGCCATACCGCCATCGTGCGCGGTGCCGAACGCCTGAGCGGCGCGCCGGTGATGGCGACCGATCTGCGCGCCTCAGCGTCGTTGATCCTGGCCGGCCTGGTGGCCGACGGCGACACCACCATCGATCGCATCTACCACCTGGACCGTGGCTACGAAAACATCGAGGAGAAGCTGGGGGCGCTGGGCGCGACCATCCAGCGCAGCGCATGATCCTGCGCGGCCGTTTCACCACCCGGCGCAAGATCCTGCTCGGCGTGATCGTGCTGATCCTGGCGTGGCTGGCCTATGCATGGAGCGTGGGCATGGCCATCACCCAGGGCGTCGAGTTCAAGGACATGGACTGGAACGGCGACGGCACCGCCAGCCGCAACGAGATCGCGCAATCGTTCTATGCAGTGGCGGTAAAAAAGACCGTCGAAGGCAAGCGCCATTGCGACCTGTTCTATTGGCGTGGCACTGATGAGCAGATCCGGGTGGACTGCCGCACCGTATTTACGACCGGCGACGACAAGGCTGCCGGCAAGCCTTGAGAAGCGCTCGGCCTTGGTTGAAAGAGTGATTGCGGAGCCGCTGATCTGCGGCTCCGGTGTCCTTACCGATTGCGGGACCGTTGGCGGCATGGATGCCGCCACCGAGCCCCCATGGATGGGTTAACGGCGTGTCCCGCGAGCGGTGAGGGCACCGCGCACTCGACGTCCTTGCGTGTGCTGCAGGGCCCTTGCCCGCCCACCATCGCAGGACACTCCGTGAATCCGTCCCTGGAGGCTCCGGCGCGGCATCCATGCCGCTCAAGGTCCCGCGACGGTGGGCGGGCAAGGACCAGTCGAAATGGTCGGATAAGCGCAGAGCGCTCAGCGCAGCAGCGACTTGATGGTCAGGTCCAGCGCGTCCTGGCCCTTTTCCTTCTGCAGCAGGCGCGCCGGTACCGGCAGGTCCTTGACCACCCAGGCGATCAGTTCCTTGTCGCCGTCCACGCGCGAGACCTTGGTGGCCTGTTCCTGTTTGCCGTTGACGGTGATGGTTTCCTTGCCGACCACCTTGTAGCTCATCGGCTTGATGCGGCCTTCGTCCACCATGCGGTAGTTGAGCGGCTTGCCGGCGGCCAGATCGCGGGTGATTGCCAGGTTGATCAGCAATGCGTCCATATCGCCAGGCTGCAGCTTGACCGGACCGCAACGGTCCGGCTTGATGTCGCCGCCCCAGGTGGCCTGGCTGGTTTTCCAGTCGTAATTGGCGGTGACGTTGCGGCGCTTGACCATCATCGACGAGGTGTCGTTGCTGCTCACCGGGCGCAGTTGGCCGTTGGCTTCCTCGAACACCGTGCTCTGGGTCAGGTTGGCCAGCTGGTTCTGGATGGTCAGCGTGTAGCGCCACTGATTGGCGCCGGCCGCGGCCAGGGTCATGGTGCCGTTGGCCTGCATACCCATGTAATTGGCCGAGTAGTCGGCCTGGAAGGGCTGCACGGCAAACGCCGGCAGGCTGGCCACGGCCAGAGCAGCGGCGGCGATCAATGCGCTGGGGCGGAAAGAGAATGTCATGGTCAGGCTCCTTGGTATTCGACCAGGCGGAGATCGACCTGATCCTCACCTTTGTCACGTTGCAGGATGCGTACCGGGGTCGGAACCCCGTTGGCGATCCAGAGGATGGTTTCGTTGTCGCCGCCGTTGACGCGATACACGCGCAACGCGTCGTAGCTCAGGTCGCCGACCTGCACCACCTCGGTGGTGTCGGCGGCGCGGTAGTCGTACTTGCGCACCTTGCCCACATCGACATAGCGATAGCTCAGGCTGCGGCCGGGCTGCGCGTCGCGCATCAGCGACAGGTTCAGGGAGAGCGCGCTCTGGTCGCCGTGCTGCAGCGGAATCGGTTGTTGGCGTTCCTTCTTCAGATCGCCATCCCATTGTGCGGTGCCGGCCTGCCAGTTGTAGACGCCGGTGACCTTCTTGCCGAAGAACACCGCCTTGCGCACGGTGCTCTGGCTCAGCGGCACGTAGGTGTCACCGTCGACACGGAACACCGTGCTCTGCTCCAGGTTCAGGCCCAGGATGCTGGCAAAGCCTTTACGGCCGCGTACCGACATGTCGATGCGCCACTGGCTGCCGTCGCCGTGGCTGACCTGCATCGTGGCGTCGCCCGCCTCCTTGCCGCGATAGAACGCCTGGTAGGTCGCCACGAACGGCTCCAGCGGTGGCGGCGTCCAGGTGCTGGCGGGCAGAGTGGCGGCAGACGCCGGTGCCGCCGCAGCAGGGGCTACCGGCGTTGGCTGGGCAGGCGCGGGGACTTGGGTGGCCTGTTGCGCGCGGCCGGGGCCGGCCTGGGTGAGCAGGGCGGTGGTCAACAGCGCGGCGGCAATCGGAAGGACGTTCATGCGCTGATTGGGGCACAGGGCCCACAAGGATGTCCGAGGCAGGATGAGGGGGGCGTCTGCGCATTCAGGCGAATGCGGTGTCAGCGGACTCTAGTCGTAGTGGCGTAAACAGGCACTGACCGTCGAGGTGGACCGCATCGTCGTGGATCTGCAGACGCCCACTGGCCAGCAGGTTGAGGGTGGCAAGCAGCAGCGGATGCTCGCGGGCCAGTACACGCGCAGCCAGCTGGTCGGCACTGTCGCCAGGCAGCACCGGCACGCGGGCCTGTGCGATCACGCTGCCGGCATCCAGCTCGGGCACTACCAGATGCACGCTGGCGCCATGTTCGGCATCGCCGGCTTCCAGCGCACGCGCATGGGTGTGCAGGCCGCGATACTTGGGCAGCAGCGACGGGTGGATATTGAGCATGCGGCCGGCAAAGCGGCGCACCAGCGGCTCGCCGAGGATGCGCATGTAGCCGGCGCAGACGATCCAGTCCGGCTGCACGGCGGCGATCGCATCGCCCAGCGCAGCATCGAACGCATCCCTGTCGGCAAACGCACGCGGGCTGGCGCTCCAGCGCCGTGCCGCGTCCACCTTCTGCAGGGCCGGCGCCTGCGGGCGATCGGAGAACACCCCGACCACGGTTGCGCGCAGGCGCCCGCTGGCGATGGCATCGAGCATGGCCTGCAGGTTGCTGCCGCGGCCGGAGGCCAGTACGGCCAGGCGGAGCGGGGCGTCAGTTGCGTGCATTGAGCAATGTCCTCACCACGGGGTAGGCCGCCAGGCTGCCCAGGGTGGCCAGCAGCATGTCGGTATGCGCGTCCCAGGGATCGCCCTGCTGGCCGTTGTAGGCTTCGGCGGCCTGCGGCGACAGCAGCAGCGCAATGCCCCATTCGAACCACTCGTAAATCAGGCTGACGCACATGATGCTCATCACCGTCAGCGCGAATGCCTGCCGACGTGTCAATCGCGGCCATCGCCGCATCGCCAGCTGCATCACGGCCGGGGTAAAGCACAGCCCGAACAGCAGATGGATCAGCCGGTCGAAATGATTGCGCGTCCAGCCGAACGTCGCAGCAGGCGACCAGTGCAGCAGCTGCCGGCTCCAGTGTTCGTAGGGCACGTTGGAATACAGCCAGCGTGCGCCGATGCAGTGCATGCAGATGAACACGCAGATCGCTGTAAAGGCACCGGTGTCCATCGGCCAGCGACGGTCGACACCCACCAGCGCAATCAGCCCGGCCACGGTCAACGTGCTGTGCAGCGCCTGCTCGAGCGGCCACAACGGGGCGATCCAGCTTGCTGCAAACACTGCCAGCGTGGCGACCAACGCGGCCAGCTTCGGACGGCGCATGGCGCGTGGGCTCGCCTTCATTTCAACCTGCGGCAGGCGCAGCGCCGAACAGTGCCTTGACCTGGGGGCGCAGCAAGGTGACCAGCGTGAAGACTCCAAGCACGGTCCCGAACGGCATGAAGCTGCAGGAGATGCCCGCCACGATCAGACAGAGCAGATGCCGCCGGCGCTGGGCGATGCAGCGCCCGGCATAGGCCATGAACCCGGCCAGGGTCAGGCCGCCGGTGATCAGGGCGGCGGCGAACACCACGAAAATCCAGCCGAACAGGCGCATCTCGGCAGGTGCGGGTTCCCCATTGCTGCCCTGCATCGGCAACTGCCCGGTGACAATGGCCAGCCCCATGACCAGATGGATCAGCGGGAACAACGAAAACAGCCCGGTGATGCCGGCCAGCACGTAATGAAAGATCGACAGCAGCTTGAGATGCTGCAGGTCGTCGGCGCTGGCCGACGGAGCGGCCAGGGGTGGGGAAGCGTCCATGCGAGGTTCCTGGTCAGCCGATCTGCACGCGTTCGTCGCCGTGCGCGGCGACCACCTGGCCGATCCGCCAGTGGGCGAGCGACTGGCCATCCAGCGCCTGTTCCAGCGCCGCCGCCTGATCGGGCGATGCGACCAGCACGAACCCGATCCCGCAGTTGAAGGTGCGCCACATTTCGGCATCGGCCACCGCCCCTTCGCGCTGCAGCCAGGCGAAGACCGGCGGCAGCGTCCACGCCTTGGCATCGATCTCCAGGCCCAGGCCATCCGGAATCACGCGAATGATGTTTTCGGTCAGCCCGCCGCCGGTGATGTGCGCCATGGCGTGGATCGATTCGCCATGCGATTTCAGCAGCGCCAGCACCGGCTTGACGTACAGCGCGGTGGGCGCCATCAGCGCATCGATCAACCTGGTGCCATCGTCCAGCACGTGTTCGGCCGGCGAGCCTGCACGCTCGTAGATCTTGCGGATCAACGAATAGCCGTTGGAATGCGGGCCGGAAGACGCGATGCCGATCAGCACGTCGCCGGCGCGTACCTGTGCGCCGTCCAGCAACTGCGACTTTTCCACCGCACCGACGGTGAAGCCGGCCAGGTCGTATTCGCCGGGCGGGTACATGTCGGGCATTTCGGCGGTTTCGCCGCCGATCAAGGCGCAACCGGACAGCTCGCAACCGCGTGCAATGCCGCCCACCACCGCAGCCGCAGTGTCCACATCCAGCTTGCCGGTGGCGAAGTAGTCCAGGAAGAACAGCGGTTCGGCGCCCTGCACCAGCACGTCGTTGACGCACATGCCGACCAGGTCGATGCCGATGGTGTCGTGGCGGCCCAGTTGCTGTGCCAGCTTGAGCTTGGTGCCCACACCGTCGGTGCCGGAGACCAGCACCGGCTCCTTGTACTTGCCGGACAGGTCGAACAGCGCGCCAAAGCCGCCCAGGCCACCCATCACCTCCGGCCGGAAGCTGCGCTTGACCAGCGGCTTGATGCGTTCGACCAGGGCGTTGCCGGCATCGATGTCGACGCCTGCGTCGCGGTAGGTCATGGGCGAGGGAGTAGAAGGCGTTGGGCTGGTCACGGGCGTGGGTGGCTCGGCAGTAAAGGCGGCGATTTTAACAGCCACGTTGGCGCTAGCGCCCCATTCGGGCAACAATTCACCCGGATACGCCTACGCCATGGAACCGTCGATGCGCCGCAGTCTTGCTTTCTTTCTCGCCCTCGTGGTCGCCATGCCCGCCGTTCCGGCCTTTGCGCAGGCCGATCTGCGTACCGAAGGCGACGTCGCCAAAGCGCAGAGCGCCTACGATGCCGAAGTGCCGGTCAACAGCCAGAGCGAATCCGATCGCCCCGGTGCCCTGGCGCGCGCGCTGGGCGCGGTGCTGGGCAAGGTCTCCGGCGATCGCGCGGTGATGAGCCGCCCGGGGGTGCCGCAGGCGCTGCGCAATGCGCCCAATTACGTCGAGCACTACGACTACCGCCAGGATCAGGGCACTTCGCGCTCCGGTGCGCCGACCTTCCGCACTACCCTGGTGGCACGGTTTCGGCAGTCCGATGTCGATGGACTGATCGCGGCGCTGGGCCTGCCGGTCTGGCCGCTGCCGCGGCCCAAGCCGGTGCTGTGGCTGGCCATCGATGACGGCAGCGGTCCGCGCCTGGTCGGGGTTGCCCAGGCCAACGCCGCCCGCAGCGTGCTCGACCGCGCCATCGAGCGTGGCTACCGGCTCGGCCTGCCGGGCGGCGCCGCTGCCGAGCAGGTACTGGCCGGTGCGATCTGGCGCAAGGACACCGCCGCGGTGTCGCGTGCCTCGGCCAGGTACAGCCCGCCGATGCAACTGATCGGCAAGCTCTACCGCAATGCCGCCGGCTGGACCGCAGACTGGGTGTTCGTGGACAACGGCAATGTGTTGTCCAGCTGGACCAGCAGCGATGGCGATGCGCGGCGTGCGATGGCGGCCGGTGCCGATGGCGCGGCCGATGCACTGGTCAAGCGCTATGCCAAGCGCGTGGACTCGGGGGTGCCGGGCGTGTACCGTGCGGTGATCACTGGCATCCATAGCGCCGACGACTACCTGCGGGTTGCCGCTGCGCTGCAGGGCGTGTCGGTGGTGCGCAGCATCCGCCCGGTCAGCGCCAATGGCGACCGCATGGAAGTGGATCTGGAATTGCTCACGGGCATTTCCGGGCTCAACCGTATGCTCGGCGACACTAGTCCCCTGGTCTCGGTGTCGGTCCCGACCGAGGGCCCGATCATTCTCGAAAACGAGCACGCCGAGTACCGCCTGAAATGACTTTGACTCCCGAAGCCGAGATCGCCTTATTCCTGCGTCGCCTCAAATGGGCGGCGGTGATCGTCGGTGTGCTGTGGGTGATCTCGCTGCTGGCGCCGATCCTGACGCCCTTCGTGCTGGCCCTGCTGCTTGCGTGGCTGGGCGACCCGCTGGTGGACCGCATTGAGCGCGCCGGGCGTTCGCGCAATGTGGCGGTGGCCCTGGTGTTCGTGCTGGCCACGCTGTTGTTCGTGCTGGCGCTGATGATCCTGGTACCGATGATCGAACGCCAGATCATGACCCTGATCGATGCACTGCCGCAGATGCGCGCCTGGGCGATCAGTACCGCCATCCCGTGGCTGGAAGCCAAGACCGGCGTGGAGCTGATGGGCTGGCTGGACCCGGAGCGGCTGATCGACTGGATCCGCAGCCATTGGGAACAGGCCGGCGGTGCCGCCAAGACCTTCTTCGGCTACGTGTCGCGCTCGGGCTTTGCGATGGTGACCTGGGTGATCAACCTGGCATTGCTGCCGATTCTGGCGTTCTACTTCCTGCGTGACTGGGACCGGCTGGTCGAGCGCGTGGCGGCGGTGATACCGCGTGCCTACATCGGCACGGTGAGCCGGTTGGCGCTCGAATCCAACGACGTACTGGGCGGCTTCATTCGCGGCCAGTTCCTGGTGATGCTGGCGTTGGGCGCGATCTATGCCACCGGCCTGTCCATCATCGGGCTCAACCTGGGGTTGTTGATCGGCATCATCGCCGGTTTCATCAGTTTCATTCCGTACCTGGGCGCGACCACCGGCATCGTGCTCGCGCTGCTGGCGGCCATCGTGCAGGCGCAGGGCCTGGACCTGAAGCTGCTGATCGGCGTGGGCGTGGTGTTCACCGTTGGCCAGTTGCTGGAAAGCTACGTGCTCACCCCGCGCATCGTCGGCGACAAGATCGGGCTGCATCCGGTGGCAGTGATCTTTGCGGTGATGGCTGGCGGCCAGTTGTTCGGCTTCCTCGGCATGTTGCTGGCATTGCCGGTGGCGGCGGTGGCCAATGTGCTGCTGCGCTATGCGCATGAGCAGTACACCCGCAGCGACCTATATGCAGGCGAGCGGGCCGGCATCGTGCTGCAGTCCACGCCCGAGCGCAGCATCATCATCGACCCGAGCAAGGACGCAGATCGGTCGTGAGCGTGCCGCAGTTGCCATTGGCGTTGCGCGCGCCATCCGACCAGCGTTTCGACAGTTACATCGCCGCGCCCGACGGCCTGCTTGCGCAGTTGCAGGCGCTGGCGGCCGGGCAGGTGAGCGACTGGCTGTACCTGGCCGGTCCCGCCGGTACCGGCAAGACGCATCTGGCACTGGCGGTGTGCGCTGCGGCCGAGCAGGCCGGGCGCGCAACGGCGTATCTGCCCCTGCACGCGGCCGCTGGACGGCTGCGCGATGCGCTCGAAGCGTTGGAAGGGCGCAGCCTGGTCGCACTGGATGGCGTGGACAGCATTGCCGGGCAGCGCGACGACGAAGTGGCGCTATTCGATTTCCACAACCGTGCGCGCGCGGCCGGCATCAGCCTGCTCTACACCGCCCGGCAGATGCCCGATGGCCTGGCCCTGGTCCTGCCGGATCTGCGCTCGCGCCTGTCGCAATGCATCCGCATCGGCTTGCCGGTACTCGACGATGCCGCGCGCGCGGCGGTGCTGCGCGACCGCGCGCAGCGGCGCGGCCTGGCTCTGGACGAGGCGGCGATCGATTGGCTACTGACCCATAGCGAGCGCGAACTGGCCGGCCTGGTGGCCTTGCTGGATCGGCTGGATCGCGAATCGCTGGCCGCCAAGCGCCGCATCACGGTGCCGTTCCTGCGGCGGGTGCTTGAGGATCGTGGGGCTTAGAGCGGTCGGCAGGAGGACTGCGCTCGTTGTCCGGGAGGCGCGGTGTGCCTCGCTCTTCCCGGCTACGCGTCTATCTACAACGCTCAGGCTGTCGGAGCACAACGCCTAGAGCTTACAGAGCGAATGGTCTGTGGCGCTGCTGCTTGGCCCTTGCCCGCCCATCATCGCGGGACACGCCGCAAGTACGTCCTCATAGGCTCTGGCGCGGCATCCATGCCGCTCAAGGTCCCGCGACGGTGGGCGGGCTGGGACCCGTCGGGATGGTCGGTGCGCATGGATAAGAGTAGGTGCGACGGCCCTCGGGCTGGCTGCAAGGCTCGTCGAGATGCTCGATGTGGGTGATTCACGCAATGCGCAGTGCGCGGCCGGGCGTTGTAGCGGTGTGGTTGCGATCAGCCGCGGTCACGCAATAACTGCGCATCCAGGTTCGCCAGCCGCTGCGGCGTACCGACATCGGTCCAGCGCCCGGCATGGTGGATGCCATCGACCAAGCCTGCTGCCATCTGCGCGCGCAGGATCGGCGCCAGCGCAAACCGCGGCGCCGTGCTGCCCTGTGCTGGCAGCGGGCCAATCACTGATGGCCAATCGCGTAGCAACGCCGGCCGATAGACACCGATGCCGGCGTAGGTATGCGTAGCAGGGATATCGGTGCGTACCTTGCCATCGGCGTCCATCGCGAAATCCGCACGCGCTGCATATGCAGGTTGGTCGACCAGCACCAGCTGCGCCAATCCCTCCGGCGCACGCGACAGGCGGGCAAAATCGAAATCGGTCCAGATGTCGCCATTGACCAGCAGAAATGGTGCATCGCCCAGCAGCGGCAGCGCATGCAGCATGCCGCCGCCGGTTTCCAGTGGCGTCGCACCTTCGTAGGAATAGGTCAGCCGTAGACCGAACGTGCTGCCGTCGCCCAATACCTGGGGAAACTGCTCGGCCAGCCACGAGGTGTTGATCACCACCTCGTCCACGCCCAGTGCCGCCAATTTGCGTAAATGCCACACGATCAACGGCGTGCCGCCGACCGAAAGCAGCGGCTTGGGCGTGCGCTCGGTGAGCGGGCGCATGCGCTCGCCGAATCCGGCGGCAAAGATCAGCGCTTTCATGCCGTGACCTGCTGCACGCGTGCTGCCAGTGCGGGCTTGATCACCTCGTCCAGCAGGCCAAGCAACGGCGCAAGCTCGGTGTAGCGGGGCAGTACCTCGTCCAGATACGTGATGAAACGCGGCACGTTATCCAGATACCAATGCTTGCCATCGCGATGGCTCAGGCGCGAAAAAATACCCAGATTCTTCAGATGCCGTTGCACGCCCATCCAGTCCGCATCGCGCAGAAATTGCGCCAGCGGCGGTACCGGCAATCCGGCCGCACTTGCGCGCGCATGGTAGCGCTGCAGCCAGCCGTCCACGCGGGCGATCGGCCAGCTCACCGAGGTGTCCTTGAACAGGCTGATCGGGTCGTAGCCGATCGGGCCGATCACGCAATCCTGAAAGTCCAGCACTGCCGGGCCATCGGCCACCGGCATCAGATTGCGCGGCATGAAATCGCGATGGGTGAACACGCGTGGCTGCGCCAGGGCGTTGTCCATCAAACGGCGCTGCACCAACTGCAGTTGCTCGGCATGGCCACAGTTCAGCTGCACGCCGAGATAGCGTCCCACAAACCATTCCTCGAACAGTCCCGCATCGCGTTGCAGCAGCGCCTCGCCGAACACTCCGCTGTCGGCAGGCGGCGGAATCTGCTGCAGCAACAGCAACTGCGCGATGGCACCATCGATCAGGTCATCGGCGTTGGTGTCGGTCAACACCTGCGCCAACGTCGGCACGCCCAGATCCTCCAGCAGCAGGAATCCGCTCTCCAACTCCTGCGCCAGCACCTGCGGCACGCGCACGCCGTGCTCACGCAGCACGCCGTGCATGCGCAACCACGGCGCTACATTCTCCAGCGCTGGTGGCGCGTCCATCACGATGCGATCGACGCCACTGCCCTGCGTGCGCCAGTAGCTGCGAAACCCGGCGTCCGTGGACGCACGCTGCAGCGTGGCGTGTGAATCGTTGAGGGCCTGGCGCGCCCAGTGCAGGCGCAGCGTGTCGCGCGCAGTGTCCGAAGGTGATGACGTCATGTGTTCTGAGCTGTCGTGTCGTGGTGGGTCAGGCGCGCGGGCAGCGCTTAGCGTTTGCTGCCGCTGAATAACCGCAGCAGCGCGAGGATGGCGATGGCACCGAGCAATGCGCCAAGGAAACCGGCCGGCTCGCCTGCGCGGTACCACCCCATGTAGCGCCCAAACCAGCTGGCAACCACTGCACCGGCGATCCCGAGCACGATGGTCAGCAGGCAGCCCAGGCGCTGGGTACCGGGCGTGATGAAACGCGCCAGCAGCCCGACCACAAAACCGACCAGCAGGATGTAGAGCCAGCTATCGCTACCAAACAGATTGTTCATCGCAGCACCGCGAGTGGACGGGATTGGCAGCCTAGCATTTCGGATGTCGCCACCTGGCGCAGCGGGCGCAGGAGCGACCGCGCCGATGCAACGGCTTCAGAGAGCATAGTGATCGGCTTTTGCCGCTGTGCGCTTTTGATTTCGTGCGAAGCCATCTCTCCGGCCAGCCGCTTCCTAGGAGATATGTCCGCTGAAAAATGTCGCGGATGAAGTTTGCAAACCTAACGGCATCGCAGGCGACGCTTCAGGGGAAAACAACGGCTCTGCATCGGCCAGCCACTGCCAAATCCTCCCCGACGAGCAGATCCTAAGCCCCTCTCCCATCGGGAAAGGAGGTGGGGTGAGGGTACGGAGCCAGGCGACGCGTGACGTCAGGCAGCCAAGTCGCACCAGGAGCCTGATCGCCAACCAGCCAGCCAGACCACCACCAGGCAAGCACCCGCACGAATCGCCACTCAGCTTTCCCATCGACCGATGCAAGTCAGCCGCATGCATCGGTTCAACCGCTAACTCAACAGCAACCATGACCCCCATGCCGGGTGCCGCTATCGGCCGCCACCGGCGAGCCACTGGTTTCGCCGCGCAGACAGGCCGCGTGATGGTCGGCGATCACCTTCGATACGCAGGCGGTGACGCGCTTGCCCATCGGGATGTGCAGGAACTCGTTCGGACCGTGTGCGTTGGAGTGGGGCCCCAGCACGCCGGTGATCATGAACTGCGCACCGGGGAACTTCTCGCCCAGCATGCCCATGAACGGAATAGAGCCGCCTTCGCCCATGTACATCGCCGGCTTGTGGAAAAACGCCTGGCTGGCGTCGTCGATGGCCTTTTCCAGCCACGGCGCCATGGCCGGTGCATTCCAGCCGGACGAGGCCTTCTCCAGCTCCAGTGTGACCTGAGCGCCGTTGGGCGGATCGCGCAGCAGCGCTTCCTTGAGCAACTCGCCGCAGGCCTTGCCATCGGCCGTTGGCGGCAGTCGCAGCGACAGTTTCACCGCGGTCTGCGGACGCAGCACGTTGCCGGCCGACGCCAGCGGCGGCAGACCGTCCGCACCGGTGATCGACAACGCCGGGCGCCAGGTGCGGTTCAACACCAATTCGGTGAGGTCTTCGTGCATCGGCACCAGGCCATCGACCATCGGAAACTTGTCGAAAATGGCAGTATCCAGCGTTGCCGCTGCAGCCTTGGCCTGGGTCAGCCGTTCCGCCGGCACCTCGACATGCAGGCCGTCCAGCAGGATGCGGCCGCTGGTTTCGTCTTCGATGCGCGAGAGCAGCTGACGCAACAGCCGGAAGCTGGACGGCACCACGCCGGACGCGTCGCCGGAGTGCACGCCTTCTTCCAGTACCTTCACTGTGAGGTTGCCGCCGGTCAGGCCGCGCAACGAGGTGGTGCACCACAGCTGCTCGTAATTGCCGCAGCCCGAGTCCAGGCAGACCACCAGCGACGGCTTGCCGATGCGCTGTGCCAGGTGGTCCACGTAGGCCGGCAGGTCGTAGCTGCCGGACTCTTCGCAGGCCTCGATCAGCACCACGCAACGCGCGTGCGGCAGGCCCTGCGTGCGCAGTGCCAGGATGGCCGCCAGCGAGCCGTAGATTGCGTAGCCGTCGTCGGCGCCACCGCGGCCGTACAACTTGTCGTCGCGCAGCACCGGCTCCCAGGGGCCAAGGTCGGCATCCCAGCCGGTCATTTCCGGCTGCTTGTCCAGGTGCCCGTACAGCAACACGGTGTCGTCGCCCGATTCCGGGCCGGTGGCCGGGATCTCGATGAAGATCAACGGCGTGCGGCCTTCCAGCCGCACCACCTCGACCTGCATGCCGTCGATCGCCTGCGCCCGCGCCCAGCTTTCCATCAGGGTGACGGCTTGCTCCATATATCCGTTGGCCACCCAATCGGTGTCGAACATCGGCGACTTGTTGGGGATACGGATGTAATCGACCAGCTGCGGGACGATCTCGCGGTCCCAGGTGTCGCTGATGAATTGGTCGATCTTGGCGCTGTCCATGGAGGCTCCGAATGCGTGACGTAGCAGCACATTCTACGCCGGGGACATGGGGTAGGGATTTCCCTACAAGGCGGCGCGCAGTTCACCGGCTGTGTGAAAAGTTCGTTGGCGATAGGATTGCTGCATGTGGCGCGGGACACTGGCTCCGCCGGCAGGAATGCTGGCTAGGACCATCACCCAAGCCACAAGGAGCGTTGCAATGAAGTCATTTACCGTAGTCCTGAAGTCCCTGCTACTGGCGTTGCTGTTGTCCTCGAATGCGTACGCGCTTGAGAAGGTCGATATCAACACCGCGTCTGCTGAGGAATTGGACAAGGTGCTGACGAACGTCGGGCGATCAAAAGCCGAGGCAATCGTCGAGCACCGTCAGGCAAACGGTCCCTTCAAAAGTGCCGAGGAACTGGCACTGGTCAAGGGCATCGGACTCAAGACGGTCGAACGGAATCGCGACCTGATCGAAGTAGGAGCCACGATGGCTCCCGCCAAGAAGGCTGCCAAGGGGGCGGCGGTGAAACCGGTGGGACGGCGTTAAGGGGAAGGGATCCGAGATACGGTTCGACGCGAGGATGCGTGGCCGCAACCTAACTGGACAGGATGTCTGGGGGATGGCTGGAAGCCGACAAGGACGTGGAATCGCCCGGTGTTGCACTTGGATGTGCAGCCGGGCGTTTTTCGTTGGGGCAGGCTGAACTGGTGGCTCCGCGGAAACTGGTCCACTCCATGAGCGAGGGCCGTGCCGTGCCGGGAAGGGCGGGGCAGGCAGGGCATTGCAGCTGCGATGTCTGCTTGCCTGGCCGCCGAGGGCGGGTGACGCTGTGACGGCAGGGCTTCGGGCACAATGCGCTGATGCAGCTGACAGACCTGAGCAGCCGGGTGATTCCGGCCACCGACTACCGTCGCGAGCGCTGGCGCAATCAATTGGGGTGGACGCGCGAGATCCTGCGGCTTGGGAACGCCGAGCACTGGGCGCTACGCCTGTCGATCGCCGAGATCGAGCAGGACGCTGCGTTTTCTGCGTTTCCGGGCGTCGACCGCGAACTGGTGCTGCTGCACGGTAACGGCATGCGGCTGCAGTTTGGCAACTGCGAGCAGGCCGCCGATGGTGACGCCGGCCTTGGCGATGCTGCAGGTGCAGATGCAGATGCAGGTAGAGATACAGGTCAGAGCGGCGACCTTCTGATCAACGTGGCTGCTGGCGTGGCCTCCTCTCGTGCGGCCCGTCGTGTGGCGTTGCTGCCGCCTTACCAGCGCGTCCGATTTGCGGGCGAAGAGACGGTGAGTGCCGAACTGCTCGACGGGCCGACGCAGGACTTCAACCTGATGTGGCGGCGCGATCTTTTGCGGACCGAGCTGCTGCATCGGCCCCTGGTCGGCACCATGCTGTTTTTCGCCGACCCTTCCAGCGCCTGGGCGATCCATTTGCTGACCGGTCAGGCCAGTTTTGGCCGCGATAGTGCGCTGCCGCCGTTGGCGGCCGGCGATACCGCCTGGCTGAGTGCCGCGACACGCAGTCGCTACGTTCTGGATGGCGGTGGCGAGTTGCTGGCGATTCGGGTGAGCCCGTATCCGGGAGCGGCCGAGTAGGCCACAGACTCAGTACACGTCGCGACGGTAGCGGCCGCTGTCCAGCAGCGTCTGTCTGAGTTCGGCTCCTAAAACGGTGTCGAGTGCGCGATCGACCTCGGGTGCCATGCCGCGCAGGCTGCCGCAGAGATAGAGACAGGCGCCGCGGTCGACCCAGTGGTGCAAGGTATCGGCAGCGGCGGTGAGTACGTGTTGTACGTAGCGCAGCGCGGCGTCCTGGTCGCGCGAGTACACCAGATCGAGACGGGCGATCCAGCCCTCACGGCGCCACTGCTGCAATTCTTCGGCGTAGAGCGCGTCGTATGCGGCATTGCGTTCGCCAAAGATCAACCAGTTGTCGCGCGCGCCCGCTGCAATGCGTGCGACCAGGTGCGCGCGCAACCCGGCGATGCCGGTGCCATTGCCGATCAGCAGCATGGGGTGCTCCGGTGCCGGTGGATGAAAGCCCGGATTGCTGCGCACACGCAACGCGATGTGCGCACCGATCGGCGCATGCAGGCAAAGCCAGCCGCTGCCGACGCCTGGGCGTCCATCGGCCTGCCGGTGTTCGCGGATCAGCAGTTCGGCGTGTTCTTCCTCGGGGATCGATGCCAGCGAATACTCGCGATGCGGCAACGCAACCAGGTTGTGCACCAACACGTCGAGGTCTGCATTGAATATCGCGGCATTGGCATTGGCATCTTCTGACAAACGCGCGCCGCTGAGCCAGTCGCGCAGCGGGCGGCCGTCGATCATCCGCGCGCCATCGCATCGGTGCTGCTGCAACCAGGCCTCCACCTGCTCCGGCGGATTTTGCGGGGCGATCTCGGCGATGTCGCCAGCCTGCCAATGCGGCAGCGGTCCCTCGCAGGGCGTGAGCCGAAGCCGATGGACCGGTGCGCCGGCACTGCCGGGATTGACGTGGCAACGGTCGCGCAGCTGCCAGGCGGCATAGGTCGGCAGGCTCCAGTTCGGCTGCGCATCGAGCGCGGGTGTGAGGGCTGCCAGATGGTGCTGCCACCGTTTCAGCGCATGCGGGTCGGCATTGTCGACCTCGATGCGCTCGAACAGACGGACGCCGCCACGCGCCTGCAGGCGATGATCGAGGCGACGACCGAACGCGCAGAACTGCGCGTATCGCCGATCGCCCAGCGCCAGCACCGCGTACTGCACGGCTGCCAGATCCTGCCCGTCGTCGCTGAGCCAGTCGCGCTCCGCTACCTGTGCGTGATCCGGCGCATCGCCCTCGCCGGTGGTGCTGACGATGCACAGCAACCGCGGTACGCGCGCCAGTTGCTCTGCACTGACCGCCTCCAGCGGCAACGCGTGGGCGCCAATGCCTGCAAACTGGAATGCCGCTGCGCTGCGTTCGGCAAGCTCGCGTGCGAACCCGGTCTGGCTTGCCCACGCGATCAGCAGGCTGCTGCCGCGTCCGTGCGGCGCACCGGTCCGCGTGCGGCGGCGGAGGAAGATGGCGGTGCACAATCCTGCATAGCTCGCCACGCAAAGGCCGGCCCACTGCCAGCGATGCGGAGTGGGCGCGCTCCACCATGTGCCAGCATGCAGGCTGGCAAACCATGCGCCTAGCGCGGCCAGGGCGAGCAGCAGCGCGCCATTGCCAAACCAGATGCGGGCAGGTGCGCCGCTCATGACGCCGCCAGGTGCCGCTCGAACGCGGGGCTCATCGCTTCGCTCAGGGCGCCGTCTTGTCGGGTCAGAAAGCGCACGGCCAGGTTGGCGTTGCGTGCGTAGGCCAGGCCGGCATCGGCGCCGAGGACGGTCATCGCAGTGGCCCAGGCATCGGCATGCATCGCATCGCGCGCGAGCACGGTAACGGCAGCGGGCGCATGCGCGATCGGGGAACCCGTGCGCGGGTCCAGCGTGTGCGTGTAGCGCGTTCCCTCGGCGTCGAAACGGTGCCAGCGATCGCCGGAAGTGGCCACGGCCAGTCCGTCCAGGGCGACTACGCGGGGCGGCAGTGCAGCGCCAGCCTCTTCATCGGGCGCGGATTCGACCAGCACGCGCCAGGCGCTGCCATCGGGCTTGCGTCCATAGCCGAACAACTCGCCGCCGACCTCGATCAGGGCGCTGGCGATATCGGCCTTGATCAGCGCGTGGTGCACACAGTCCACGCCGAATCCCTTTGCGATGCCGGACAGGTCCAGCGCCACGGCACCTGGCTGTAGCAGCCGCTGGCCATCCAGCTCCAGTCGCTGCCACCCGCAACGCAGGCTGGCCAATGCGATCTGCTCGGGGGAGGGCACGCGTCGCCGGCCGCCGGAAGGGCCAAAACCCCACAGCTCGACCAGCGGCCCGATGGTCGGGTCAAACGCGCCACCGCTGGCCTGCGCGATCTGCAGTGCGGCGTGCAGCACGCGCTGGAAATCCTCGGGCAAGGGATGCCAGCCTCCCGCAGAAGCGCGGTTGTAGCGGCTGATGTTCGAGCCCGCTTCCCAGGTGCTCATCTGCGCCACCACCCGGTCGAGCGCAGTCTGGATGCCTGCATGCAGGGGATGCAGGTCGCGCGTGCGTGGCGCCACCAGCTTCACGCTCCAGGTGGTGCCCATGCTGCGGCCGCCCAGGGTGGCAAGCGTTGCGTCTGCGGGAATCGGTGAGTTCATACGTGGATTGGTGGGCGGGCGCTGCGGCAGGAACGTCATGGTGAGGTGCGGCGCAGCCGATTGCATCCGCATGTTGGCGGTTCGGCGATCAATGCCCTCTGCTGTGCGCAGCATCCCAGCATCCCAGCATCCCAGCATCCCGGCATCTCCGCGTGGACCGTTGCGACGCGGACGGTAGCGCGGGGCGACGGCTCCCTCGTGCACGGTTCTGGTATGTCACCAGAACCGTTGCGCGCGCTGCCGTCACTGCGGCCAAGACAGATGGCAAGCAGTGGCCAGTTGGGCATCGACGCTGCACAGGAGCCGAAAGTGCACGAGGACAGACAGATGCCGAGCACCGACCGCGTCTGCCGGATGGGCGCGCAGCAATGGCGTCAGCCGCTCTTATTGCGGCAGCACTTCCAGCGTTGCCACATAGCCCAGGCGACGCTGCTTGGCCTGCGGCAGCGAGGTCCTGGTGTCTTCGCTGGTGGTCTCCAGCCAGTACATGCCCGCTTCCGGCCAGGTCACGCTGAAGTTGCCCTTGGCGTCGGTCTTGAGCTTGATTTCATGTTGCGCATCGCGATAGCGGGTGCCGCCACGCACGATTTCGATCTCGAGGCCGGCTGCCGGCTTGCCATCCAGCTGCAGGGTGAACTGCGCCGCTTCGCCGGCCACCAGGTCGTTGGGGTGGGTGACCGGTAGCAACTCGATGCCCTTGCCGGTGGGCTTGAATACGGTGGTGGTGGGAGCGCCCCGGGTGACGAAGGTCTCTACGCGGTTGAGCGATTGCGAGACCTGCAGCTCCTGCGCATTTTTCGGCACTTCGGTGGCGAAGCTGGCTTCGTTGCCACGCCAGCGCTTGGGCTTGCCGTCTTCCTTCCAGCTGGCGAACAGGCCGGCGTTGACGATGCCGAGCTTGTAGGTGCCCGGCTGGGTGAGTTGCAGGTCGAACACGCTGCGGTATTTGCCGGTTGCCGGATTTTCCGGCTTGAGCGTGCTGCCGTCCGGCGCAGTGATGCTCAGGTTGTCCAGGCGCAGCGGCACGTGATTGAAGTAGAACAGGTCGTTGGAGACCGCCGCATCGACGGTGATCCACGGGGCTTCGCCGGCCAGCACGGTCTGCGACGGCAGCAGCCAGGCCTTGTGGGCCAGCGCGCTGACAGGAAGTGCGGCAAGCATGGCGATCAGGGCGAGCGAACGTGTCATGACAACTCCTTGAAGACGATAAGGTCGAGGGGGCGCGTGGTTGAGCAGCACGCTGCGGCGCTGCGGGGGCAATAGGCCGGCGAAGTAGAGCGTGTTTGCTGCGAGGAAACCGCGTGCGTCCTGCGCGCCGCTGCATGCCTGGCCGCGGTGCGCTCGCGCATCACGGTTTGGCAGTCAGGCTGACCGTGCCCAGCTCGCTGCTGCCGCTGGCCTTGGCGGATTGCGCAGACGTGGCCGGCCAGGTGAAAGGCACCTTGACCAACTCACGCCCGCCCACTTCGCGCGCGGCCTCCACCACCAGCGTGTATTGACCGGCCGGCAGCGCCTTCAGCGCGCTTTTGGTATCGGAGAACGACAGCGCGTGCGCGCCGGCCGGGCGGGTCGGGCCGGTCACGCCATCGACCGGCACGGTCAGGGTGCGGCCGCTCTTGCGCCACCACTGGCGCAGGTCCGGCAGCCACTTGGTGCCGTGGCCTTCGGCGGTGTCCTTGGACTGGTACCAGACCGCCAGGTTGGCCGCGACTTTCTGATCGGCGCCTTCCAGCCAGATCGCCACATAAGGGCGGTGATATTCGGCGACATTGAGCTTGGGGATCTCGACGTTGATGTCGAGCGTGGCCGCATACGCCGGCATGGCGAGCAGGCCGCTCAGGGCGATGGTCAGGGTGGCGCGCATGATCGTCTCCGGTAACGAGGGTCAGTGGATCAACAGCAAGGCAAGCAGTAGCGGCACCAGCAAACCGAGGCCGACCAGCGGCCAGGTCATGCTGCGCTGACGGGCATGCAGGTGCAGCAGGAACAGGCCGGTGATGCAGAACACCAGGCAGGCGATGGCGAACACGTCGATGAACCAGCCCCAGGCCGGCCCCGCGTTACGGCCCTTGTGCAGGTCGTTGAGGTAGGCGATCGCGCCACGCGTGGTGGATTCGTATTCGATCGCGCCGGTGTGGCGGTCCAGGCTCAACCAGGCATCGCCGCCTGGGCGGGGCAGGGCCACATACACCTCGTCCGCGGACCACTCGCCGCTGCGCGCGCCGATGCCGATGTCCAGTTCGCGCTCCAGCCAATGCGCCACGCGTGGCGGCAGTGGTGCGTCGCCCTCTTGCCTGTCGCCCAGGGTGGTCAGCAGCGCAGGCGGCAGGGCCAGTGCGCGTTGCTCGGTCGATGGGCTGGCTTCGATGCGTGCAGCGTGATTCAGGGTCAGCCCGGTGAGCGTAAACAGCAGCATGCCGATCAGACACAACGCCGAACTGATCCAGTGCCACTGATGCAGCATGCGCAGCCAGAACCCGCGGCGTTGCTGGGCGTTGGCGACGGCGTCGTTCGAAGTGGACATGCGGGTCTATGCCACGTCCGCAGGAGCGGACGGCTGCAGGTGCGCCTGCCGCAGGGCCACCTGGCCCAGCAGTGCGCGCAGGCGCGGCTGCGGTGCATTGGCCAGCAGCGGCGTGAGCTGGCGCAGGAAGCCGGCGTGTCCCCCGGCGATGGCGCGACGCATCCACTGTTCGGCCAGATCCAGTTCGCCACTGTCTGCCAGCAAGGTGGCATAGCTTGCCTGGCCTCGGAAATCGCCGGCTTCGGCGGAGCGGCGATACCAGTGGCGCGCGGCCAGCGGATCGGGGCTGCAGGCCAGGCCCTGGTCGAGATAACGCGCCAGAAAGTTCATCGACTTGGCGTGGCCACGCTCGGCCGCGCGGCGATACAGCGCCAGGGCCTGCGCGTGGTCCTGCGCCACACCCCGACCGGAGGCGTACAGATGCGCCAGGTTGTACATGCCCCACACCAGGTCGTGCTCGGCGGCGCGGCGGTACCACAAGGCCGCCAGCATCTCGTTGGCGGCAGTGCCAAACCCCAGCTCATGGCAGCGGCCCAGTTGATTCATCGCCTCCGGATGCCCGCCATTGGCGGCCACTTCGTACCACAGCATTGCCAGGGCCGGGTCTGCGGCGATGCCGCGCCCTTCGGCATAGATCTGGGCGAGCAGCAGTTGCGCGTTCGGATCGTGACCGGCCGCGGCCCTGCGCAGCAACGCAATGGCCTGGTCCGGCTGCGTGCGCAGCAGGCCGATCCACTGCGCAGGGTCCAGTGCAGGCTCAGACATCGGCCCATTGCCGCAGCAGGTTGTGATAGACGCCGGTGAGCTGGATCAGCGACGGATGGCCGGGCGTGTCTTGTGTGAGGCGCCTGATCGAGACATCCAGTTCGAACAACAGGCGGCGCTGCGCATCGTCGCGCAGCATGCTCTGGGTCCAGAAGAACGACGCCACCCGCGTACCACGCGTCACGGGCATCACCTTGTGCAGGCTGGTGCCGGGGTAGATCACCAGGTGCCCGGCCGGCAACTTGACCGACTGGGTGCCGTAGGTGTCTTCGATCACCAGCTCGCCACCGTCGTAACTATCCGGGTCGCTGAGAAACAGCGTGCCCGACACATCGGTACGTACCGGTTCGGCGCCACCGCGACTGCGGTCGTACCGCACCGCATTGTCGACGTGATAGCCGAACGACTGCCCGCCGCTGTAGCGGTTGAACAACGGCGGATAGATCCGGCGTGGCAATGCCGCCGAAAAGAACGTGCTGCTGCGCGCCAGTGCGTCCAGCACCAGCGCACTGGCGTCGCGCGCCACCGCGCTGTCTTCGGGCAGCTGCGCATTGTCCTTGGCCTGTGCCGATTGATGGCCGGCGGTGATGCGGCCGTCTGCCCAATCGGCCGCGTCCAGTCGCGCGCGCAACGTGTGCAGCTGCGCGGGCGTCAACACATCGGGAATGGGCAGCAACATGCGGTGTTCTCCACGCCGCCCGTGCCAGCCGGGCGGCGTGCCGGGGGTCAGAAACTAAAGGTGGCGTTCAATACTGCCGAGCGGCCGTCGCCCGGCAATGCCCAGCCGTTTCCGGCGGTGACGGTGCCTGCGGCATTGACGGTCAGGTTGTTGCGCACGCTGGTGTAGTACTCCTTGTCGAACAGGTTGTTGACGTTCAACTGCAGGCTGAGCCAGTCGTTGACGCGCAGGCCGACCATCGCCCGGTGCACCCAGTAATCGTCGGTCTTGATGTAGGCCGCGCCCGACGCATTGTTCGGATAGAAGCCGCCCTGATAGGTGACGCCATAACCAAAGGTCCACTGGTTGAGCGAATAGGTGGTCCAGATGTTGCCGGCATTGCGCGGGGTCTGCACCAGTTCGCGTCCGGCGACCGGATCGCCGGTGAGGCTGGCGGTGCGATTGGACACGCTCTGCAGCACTTCGCTGTCCAGGAAGGTGTAGTTGGCAAAGATCGACCAGCGGTCGGTCAGGTAGCCGGCCGCACCCAGCGCGATGCCGTCCACGCGTGCCTTGCCGTCCAGCACCTGCTCGGGAATCAGCGGGTCGCCGCTGTTGACCTTGTAGTTCTCACGTTCGTTGCGGAACACCGCCGCGGTCAGCGCCAGGCGCTCATCGAGTACGTCCCACTTGCCACCGAGTTCGATGTTGACGGCCGTTTCCGGCGCGACATTGCAGTTGGCACCGGCGGTGGCGCTGGCGATCGGCGTGCACGAGCCGTTGACCGACGCCTTGGAGGGCGTCTTGCTGTTGGCGTAGGACAGATACAGGCTGGCGTTATCGGCCGGCTTGAACACCAGGCCGGCGCGGTAGGAGAACAGGTCTTCTTCGTTGCCGGCCGGGAAACCTGCGGCAACGCCGGTGACGCCACCGGCGGCGTTGACGGTGTAGGTGGTGCTATCGCCTTCGTTGTGCTCGTAGCGCCCGCCGACATTGAGCATCCACTGTTCGTTGAACTGCAGCGTATCGAACAGGTAGATCGCCTGGTTGGTCAGGCTGCCCTTGCTGTGAGCGGTACGGAAGTAGTTCTGCGGGCCGGTCCAGATGTTGTACGGATTGTCGAAGCTCTGCAGTGGGTAGGTGATGCCCGTGGTGGAGCCGTCGGCATTGCGGAAGGTCGTACCGCTGTCCAGCTCGAAGTCTTCCTTGCTGAAGGCCACGCCAGCGACGATGCGATGCTCGATGGCGCCGGTACGCAGCGTGGCGGTCAGATCGGTCTGGCTGTGCGCAATGAAATTCTCGGTCTCGCGCACCAGGCCGCGCGGGCCGCTGTTCGGGTTCCAGGTGGCGGGCGGCTGGCCGACGCAGGCGCGACCGGTGTACGGGTCGGTGCCATCGGGCAGGCACCAGGTGCCCTGCAGTGCGGTGGCATTGAGGCTCTGGTCCACCCGCTGCAGACGCGCCAGGCTGCGCAGTTTGAGGGTGTCGCCAAAATCCATGTCCAGCACGCCGGTGAGCATGTCCACGTCGATCTCCTGACGCGAGGTATTGCGATAACCGTAATAGGTTTCGCGGTCCACGCCCGGCAGCGGGCCGTCGTTGAACGGGCTGAGCGCAAACGGCACGCCGTACTGCGGCAGGTTGTTGTCGTGCTGGTGCAGGTAGCTCAGGGTGAAGCGGGTGTCCGAGCCCAGGCCGAAGGCCACCGACGGCGCAAAGCCCCAGCGATGACGGAATTCTTCATCGCGGCCCGGCACGTCCTGGGTGTGGCCCATCGCGTTCAGTCGCACGGCGGTGCCGTTGTCGAAGTCGTGGTTGCTGTCGACGGTGAGGCGGCCGTAGCGGTCGCTGCCGCCACCGATCAGTACGTTGGTGAAGTCGCCCTGGCCAGCCGTCTTGGTCACCAGATTGATGTTGCCGCCGACCGAGCCGGCACCGGACATGGCCGAATTGGCGCCGTTGATCAGCTCCACCGCTTCCAGGTTGAAGGTATCGCTGCGGCTGTATTGCGCGCTGTCGCGCACGCCGTCGGTGGTGATGTCGCTGCTTGCCGTGAAGCCGCGCAGGTTGATGCTGTCGCCATAGCCGCCGCCGCCTTCGCCCGCACCGAAGGTGATGCCGGGCAGGGTGCTCAGCACATCGCGCAAGGACAGCAGATTCTGCTGGTCCATGGTCTGCTTGGTGACCACGGTGATGGTCTGCGGCGTATCGCGCAGGGCTTCGGTGTACTTGGGCGAGGACGGCTTCTGCGCACGTTCCTGCTGCACCCGGATGGCATCCAGATCCACCGCACCCGGAGGGGCTGGCGCGTCGCCAGGTTGGGCAAGGGCGGGGGCGGACAGGGTCAACAGCACGGCCGAGGTGAGCGGGGAAATCCTGGGAGTCATGAGATGTCTCGAAAAGGAAAGCGATGCTCCGGCCTGGCGATGGCTCGGCGGATGCGGGAAGGGTCGAACGCCGCCGCTAGCCCACCGCGACCGGCCGGCTGCCACCACGCGCGCGGCGGCGCGGCGCTGAAAAGCGCAGGCCGGCAACAGGCGGATCAGAGGTGTCGGGCAGGGCAGGGCGCATGGGATCGCAGGCAGGTCAGATGTTAAGAAGACCTGAAGGGCTGCGATCTTAAATGCAAATCATTCTTCTTTGCAATCTTCGCCGATCGACGGCGCACGCTGCCCGTCGATGGCGGGCGCTAGCGTGGGTTGCGGGTCGCCTCAGCGGTCGTCGCGGGTCCAGATGCCGTCGTGCTCGCGCTTGACCGGAAACTTGGGAACGGCGGTGTACGCGGGTGCACACAGCGGGCGGCCATCGCGGATATCGAAGCGCGCACTATGCAGCTGGCACTCGATGGTACCGGCCACCGGGTCGAAGCTGCCGGGCGACAGTTCGTAGTCTTCATGGCTGCAGCGGTCTTCCAGCGCGTACAGCTCGCCGTCGAGGTTGAACACCACGATGGGCGCGTCGGTCACTTCATCCCACACGGTTTGCAGTTCGCCGGGCAGCAAGGCTGCGCTGGCGCAGACAAAGGTCCAGGTCTCGCTCACGGGGATGCGCCGTCCAGCGGTTTTTCCAGCACTTCGAAGCGCAGATCCTGACGCAGCGGCACGCCGAAGCGTTCGTCGCCATACGGAAACGGCTTGAGGATGCCGGTGCGCCGATAGCCGCGGCGCTCATAAAAGGCAATGAGTTCGTTGCGCACATCGATCACGGTCATGCGCATCAACGGCAGCTGCCATTCGGTGGCGGCGATGCGCTCACCCTCGGCCAGCAATGTCTTGCCGAGGCCGCTCCCCTGCAGTGTCGGGTCGACCGCGAACATGCCGAAATACCCGGCGCCCTCATCGTCGGCGATGTGGGCACACGCCACCAGCCTGCCATCCTGCTCGACCAGCAACACCAGGCTGCGTTCACGCAGGATGTCCTGCCGCAGCACTGCAGGATCGATACGCGCGCCATCGAGAATGTCGGCCTCCGTGGTCCAGCCCACGCGGCTGCTGTCGCCGCGATAGGCCGAGGTCACCAACTGGACAAGGGCGTCGATGTCATCAACGGTGGCGGTGCGGAAAGTGGTGGTCTGCATGCAGGGCAGTTTAGCGGGAATCAGGAATGGGTGATTCGGGATTCGCTGGTGCTTGGTCGGTTGCATGTAGACATGTATGGCAGCCCCGCAATGCAGGCAGGATCTGTTGGGCCACACGCGACCAGTCCAGGCAAAGCCGGAGGAAGCAGAGGCGAGCCCCTCTCCCCCCCAGGAGAGGGGTTGGGGTGAGGGTACGGAGCGAAGCGCTCGTGCAGTCGAGCAACGCCAGGCTTTGCACGTACCCTCATCCGCCCCTTCGGGGCACCTTCTCCCGCCGGGAGAAGAAACTGCAATGCGGATCTCAGGGAACACGGTTCCCACGAATCCCAACCTAATCCCGACAATCAACTCATCCAAGCAACGTCCGCACCTTCTTCAACGCCGCAACAAAGCGCTCGATCTCGTCGTGCGTGTTGTAGAACGCCAGCGAGGCGCGGCAGGTGGCCGCAACACCGTAGTACTGCAGCAGCGGATGCGCGCAGTGCTGGCCGGAGCGGACCGCGACGCCCTCCAGGTCGAGCAGGGTGGCCAGGTCGTGCGAATGTGCGCCGTCGATCAGGAACGACACTACGGCCGCCTTGTCCGGCGTGGTGCCGAAGATACGCAGGCCGTCGATCCGTTGCAGCTCTTCGGTGAAGTGCGCCAGCAGTTCGGCTTCGCGCGCTTCCACGTGGTCGAGACCGATCGACTCCAGATAATCCACGGCCGCGCCCAGGCCGATGAAACCGGCGATGTTGGGCGTGCCGGCTTCGAACTTGTGCGGGGCATCGTTGAAAACGGTGTTCTCGAAGCTCACTTCCTTGATCATCTCGCCGCCGCCCAGAAATGGCGGCATGGCCTGCAGATGTTCGCGGCGTGCCCACAACGCGCCGGTACCGGTGGGGCCGCACATCTTGTGGCCGGTGATGGCATAGAAATCGCAGCCGATGCCCGCCACATCGATACGCCGATGCGGCGCCGCCTGCGAGCCGTCCACCACGCTGACGATGCCGCGCTTGCGCGCCTCGCGGCAGATCTCGCGCACCGGATTGACCGTGCCCAGCACATTGGACACATGGGTGATCGCCAGCAGCTTGACCTCGGGTGTCATCGCCTTGCGCAAGGCGTCCAGATCCAGCGCGCCATCGGGGGTGATTTCGGCCACACGGATGGTAGCGCCGGTGCGCTGGGCCACCAGCTGCCACGGCACGATGTTGGCATGGTGTTCCATGCGCGAGATCAGGATCACATCGCCGGCGCCCAGTCGCGGCAAGGCCCAGGAATAAGCGACCAGATTGATCGCGAAGGTCGTGCCGCTGCACAGCACCAGCTCGTCGGCGCGCACGTTGAGAAAGCGCGCCAGCTTGCTGCGGGCGCCCTCGAACGCGTCGGTGGCTTCGCTGCCCAGCGCATGCACCGCGCGGCTGACGTTGGCGTTCTGACGGCGATAGAACTCATCGGTGGCCGCGATGACCTGCAGCGGCTTTTGCCCGGTGTTGGCGTTGTCGAAGTAGATCAGCGGCTTGCCATGCACCTGCCGCATCAGCAGCGGGAAGTCTGAACGGACGCGCTCCCACTCCGGGGCGCTACCCGCAGCGACGGCAGGCGCGTTCATGCCACACCCGCCGAATTCAGGGCGCGGTCCAGCTGCAAGGCCAGCACGGCGCTCAACGCCGTGGGCAGCACCCGTAGCGGCTCGTGGCAAAACGCGGCGCTGAGCAGGCGCTGTGCCTCGACCTGCGGCAGGCCGCGGGAGCGTAGATAGAACAAGGCGTTTTCGTCGAGCTGGCCGACCGTGGCGCCATGCGCAGCCTGCACTTCATCGGCATCGATCACCAGTACCGGCTGGGTGTCGATCTCGGCGTTGGCAGACAGCAACAGGTTCTTGTTGGACAGACGCGCGTCGGTGCCGTCGGCGCCGGGCCGGATATGGATGCCGCCATGAAACACCAGGCGGCTGCGGTCGGCGCCGACGCCCCGCCACACCAGCTCGCAGGCGGTATCGCGGGCGATATGGTCGATGCCCAGGCGCGTGTCGACATGGCGGCGGCCGTTGCCCAGCAACACGCCATTGGCAGTGAGCCGTGCATTGTTGCCTTCCAGGCGCACGTTGAGCTCGTGCCGCGACAGGCCGGCGCCCAGTTCCAGATCCACGCGCTGGTAGCGTGCATCGCGTGCGAGCACAGCATCGGTGCGCAGCAGCGAGGTCGCTTGCGCGCTGTCGGCTTGCACGCGGGCATGCGACAGCGCCGCGTCCTGACCCAGGTGCACATGCATCACGCTGTTGTCCAGGTGCGCCGCGTCGCCGACGTGCAGATGGTGCTCGACCACGCTCAGTGCCGCGCCGGCCCGCAGTTCGATCAGATGGCGGTGATGCCAGGACAGATCGTGCTCGCCGGCCACGCTGACAAAGACAAGGTGCAGCGGCAGTGCGATCTGCGCGCCGTCGCGCACACGCACCAGCACGCCTTCGTCGGCGAGCGCCGCATTGAGGCGGGCGAAGATCTCGTCGCTGCCCTCGAAACGACGGCCGAGCAGATGCTGCGCGTCATCGCCTGCAGCGATCGAGGCGGACAGGGTGTCCAGCTGTACACCGTCCGGCAGGCTCGCCACATCACTGAGCGCCGCCGATGGCCGTCCATTGACGAATACCAGCCGTGGCGTCGGAATGTCGTCCAGCACGGCGGCATCGACCAAGGTCGGTACCAATGGCGCCGGATGAAAACTGCGTCGTTCCAGCTGCCGCAGCGACGTGTACTTCCATGCTTCGGCGCGCGGGCCGGGCAGGCCGGCCTGCAGCGCGGCGTCCAGCTCGGCGCGGCGCGCATCGTCACCGCAGAAGCCGCGTGCCAGGGAGTCGAGCAGGGCGCTCATCAGGCGGCAACCTCGGGCACGACACGGTCCTTGAGGAAGTGATAACCGTGTTTTTCCAGCTCCAGCGCCAGCTCCGGGCCGCCGCTCTGCACGATGCGGCCTTCGGCCAGCACATGCACCACGTCCGGCTTGATGTAGTCGAGCAGGCGCTGGTAGTGGGTGATCACCAGGAACGAGCGCTCCGGCGAGCGCAATGCATTGACGCCGTCGGCCACGCTCTTGAGCGCATCGATGTCCAGGCCGGAGTCGGTCTCGTCCAGGATGGCGAGCTTGGGTTCGAGCACCGCCAGCTGGAAAATCTCGTTGCGCTTCTTTTCGCCGCCGGAGAAACCTTCGTTGACGCCGCGATGCAGCAGCTCGTCCTTCAGATGCAGTACGGCGAGCTTCTGGCGCACGAGCTTGAGGAACTGCATCGAGTCCAGCTCGTCCTCGCCACGTGCCTTGCGCTGCGCATTGAGTGCGGCGCGCAGGAAGTAGGTGTTGTTGACGCCGGGGATTTCCACCGGGTACTGGAAGGCCAGAAACAGGCCGGCGGCAGCGCGTTCTTCCGGCGGCAGGTCGAGCAGATCCTTGCCTTCGAACTGCACGCTGCCGGCGCTGACCTCATAGCCGTCGCGCCCGGCCAGCACATTACCCAGCGTGGACTTACCCGCGCCGTTGGGCCCCATGATGGCGTGCACCTGGCCCGGCTGGATGTCCAGCGACAGGCCCTTGAGGATGTCTTTGCCGGCGATGCTGGCGTGGAGGTTGTTGATCGTAAGCATGGGAATAGGGAATCGAGAATAGGGAATGGGTAATGCGAGACGTTGGCGCGGCAAGGAGCAGGAAAGAGAACCGATACCGATTCTCCATTCCCCACTCCCGATTCCGTCGGCGTCAGCCGACGCTGCCTTCCAGGGAGACTTCCAGCAGCTTCTTGGCTTCCACCGCGAACTCCATCGGCAGCTCGCGGAACACCTGCTTGCAGAAGCCGTCGACGATCAACGACACCGCGTCTTCCTGGCTGATGCCGCGCACGCGGCAATAGAACAGCTGGTCGTCGCTGATCTTGGACGTGGTGGCCTCGTGCTCGACCGTGGCGCCCGGGTTCTTCACCTCGATATAGGGGAAGGTGTGCGCGCCGCATTGCTTGCCGATCAATAGCGAATCGCACTGGGTATAGTTGCGTGCGCCATCGGCGTTGCGGTCCACCTTGACCAAGCCGCGATAGGTGTTCTGCCCGCGCCCGGCGCTGATGCCCTTGCTGACGATCTTGCTCTTGGTGCGCTTGCCGATGTGGATCATCTTGGTGCCGGTATCGGCCTGCTGACGGTGGTGCGTCAGCGCGACCGAATGGAACTCGCCCACCGAATCGTCGCCAAGCAGCACGCACGACGGGTACTTCCAGGTAATCGCCGAGCCGGTTTCGACCTGGGTCCAGGTCACCTTGCTGCGCGCGCCACGGCATTCGGCACGCTTGGTGACGAAATTGTAGATGCCGCCAACACCATTCTCGTCACCCGGGTACCAGTTCTGCACCGTCGAATACTTGATCTCGGCATCTTCCAGCGTCACCAGCTCCACCACGGCCGCATGCAGCTGGTTTTCATCGCGCATCGGCGCAGTACAGCCTTCGAGGTACGACACGTAGGCCTTGTCCTCGCACACAATCAAGGTGCGCTCGAACTGGCCGGTGTGGCCGGCATTGATACGGAAATAGGTGCTCAGCTCCATCGGGCAACGCACACCCTTGGGAATGAATACGAAGCTGCCATCGGAAAACACGGCCGAGTTCAGCGCGGCGAAGTAGTTGTCGCCCACCGGCACCACGCTGCCCAGATACTGCCGGACGATCTCCGGATGTTCCTTGATGGCTTCGGACATCGAGCAGAAGATCACGCCCTTTTCGGCCAGCTCCTTGCGGAACGTGGTGCCGACCGAGACCGAATCGAACACGGCGTCCACTGCAACACCAGCCAGCTTGGCACGCTCGTGCAGCGGTACCCCGAGCTTGTCGTAGGTGTCGAGCAGTTCCTTGGGCACCTCGTCCAGCGACGCGTACTTCGGGCCCTTGGGCGCGGAGTAATAGCTCAATGCCTGGAAATCGATCGGCGCGATGTTCAACTTCGCCCACTCCGGCATCGGCATCTTCAGCCAGTGGCGGTACGCCTCCAGCCGCCAGTCGGTCATCCATTGCGGCTCGTCCTTCTTGGCCGACAGCGCAATGATGGTGTCTTCGTCCAGGCCGGGCGGGAGCGAATCGGACTCGATCGCGGTGATGAAGCCGGCGTCGTAACGTCGGCCCAGCCGTTCGAGGATCTGTGCATTCTGCGGGGGAGCTAGTTCGGTGGCCATCGGGCTGCCTACAGGTCAGGTGGTCGCGACGCGTGCGGCGATGGAACGCCGACGGCTGTCGCCAGGGAGAGAAAGGGGCTGCAACATCTGCGCGAGCGTGACCCGACGCAAAGCGTCGCCGACCACGTCGTTGATCAGGCGCCAATTGGAGCGCACCCCACAGGTCTGCGCGATGCCGCACTGGCTATGGTCCTGGCTGCATTCGGTAATCGCCAACGGACCTTCCATGGCCTCGACGATTTCCACCAGGGTGATCTGGCTGGCCGCGCGCGCCAGTCGGTAACCGCCATGCACGCCTCGCAGGCCTTCGACCAGACCGGCCTGCGACAACGGCTTGAGGATCTTGCTCACGGTCGGCGCTTCCAGGCCCGCCTGTTCGGCCAGCTCGCTGGCACTGAGGACCTCGCCACACCGGGCGGCAAGCACGGTCAGCACGACAGTGGCGTAATCGGTGAGTTTGGTGACGCGCAACATGAAAGAAGGAGTACCTTAAAGCGGACCGAAATTGTACTCTTTTGGCGCGGGCAGGGCCAACTGCCCGGTTCAGCCCCCGGCAAGCACCCGGCGTTGCGGCAGTGGGTGCGCTTGTGCTTGGCGCATGGGCGCGCTGCGGTCACAATGAGCGGCCCCCTCACCGGACCCTTACATGTCGCGCAAAGTTGCCGCCCGCAAGTCACGTATCCACGGCAATGGCATGTTCGCCCTCGCCCCGCTCCGCAAGGGCGAGCGCATCATTCAATACAAGGGACGCCTGCGCACGCATGCCGAAGTGGATGCAGACGATACCGGCGATGTGGAAAGCGGCCACACCTTCCTGTTCACGCTCAGCGACGATTACGTGCTGGACGCCAACTACGAAGGCAACGTCGCACGCTGGATCAACCACAGCTGCAATCCCAATTGCGAAGCGGTGATCGAGGAAGCCGAAGGCGACGACCGTCGCAAGGACAAGATTTTCATCGAGGCCAAGCGCGCCATCAAGGCCGGCGAGGAACTCACCTACAACTACGGCATCACCTTGAGCGAGCGCCACACCCCGCGTCTGAAGAAGATCTGGGAATGCCGCTGCGGCTCCAAGAACTGCACCGGCACGATGCTGCAGCCCAAGCGCTGACCGCAGGCGAACGCCGCGCGCTGACGCGCCGCATACATCGGTTCACAGGTGCGCAACGGCGCGCTGCCTAGGGTGCGGGCTTCTTTGAAGAGGAGCCCACACATGTCGTATTCGCTCTCTGGCAAAACCGTGGCCGTACTGGCGACCGATGGTTTTGAACAATCCGAGCTGACGGAGCCCAAGCGCCTGCTGGAATCCTGGGGCGCCAAGGTCGATGTGATCGCGCCAGGCGACAGCGCCACGATTCGTGCCTGGAACCATACCGATTGGGGCGATTCGGTCGCCGTCGACCGGTCGCTCGCACAGGCAACGCCGAACAGCTACGACGCCCTGGTGCTGCCCGGCGGCGTGCTCAATCCCGATACGCTGCGCACCGACGCGCAGGCGATTGCCTTCATTCGCGCCTTCGCCACGGCGCACAAGCCAGTGGCCGCGATCTGCCATGGTCCATGGCTGTTGCTGGAGAGCGACCTGGTACGCGACCGCAACGTCACCTCCTGGCCGTCGGTCAAGACAGACCTGACCAATGCCGGCGCGCGCTGGCAAGACGCCGAAGTGGTGGTGGACGGGCAGTTGATCACCAGCCGCAAGCCGGACGACATTCCGGCGTTCAGCGCCGCCGTCGCCAAGGCGCTATCCGCATAAGGGCGAGCGCGTTGCCGGTGGCAGCACGCATATAAAGGCCCGGCGCTGATGCGTCGGGCCTTTGTGTGGACGCCTGCGTTGCGCAGGGCGGGTCGATCGGCACTGCACGGCGCAGCGTGCGGCTTATTTGCCCGACAGTGCCGCCGCCGGCACCAGCTGCTCGATGTTCTGATTGAAGTTGACGGCGACCCGCCCGTTCTGGATGCCGACCGATTCCACCTGGACGGCGCCCATCACCGCCGCAATCGACGGGTCGATGCGGTAAATCGGTTCCTTGCGCGCATAGTCCGCCAGCCAGGTGTTGAGCAGCTGGCGGGTGCTGTGGTCGAGTTTTGCGCCGGCATGGGCCGGACGGAAATCGTCGATGCTGGGCTGGTCGAGATAGAAGCCTTGCTTGGCGACGTCGTAGCGCAGCGCGCTGGTCAGGGTCACGTTGCCCACCGGCGATGGCGCCCCGCCGGCAGTGGCAACCGCCAGGTCGAACGCCATCTCGAGCCGGTCGCCCGGCGGCAGTGACAGCGCGGGATTGCTGACCGTCATTTCGACCAGGCCGCCGAGCGTGTCGTGCGTCTGCGGAAAGCGGCCGCCGAGATACTGCTGCAAGTCGCTGGCCTGCACGCTGATCTGACGGCCCTGGATCTGCGGCGCCGCCCAAGCACCGGTGGCGGGAAGTGCCAAGGCAAGAGCGAGCACGGATCCGGTAAGCGAACGCAGTTTCATCGAGTGACTCCGGCAACAGGTGACACAACCTTAATCAGCGCCGGTGAACCACGGGTTAGCGCAGCACCGGCTGTAGCGTGGCCGAGTAGATTTCCCAGCGGTCGCTGCCGGCACGTGGTTGCAAGCGGTACGCGCCGACCAATTGTTGCGTGCCGGACCGGGTGCGGACGGTGATGCGCACGGGTACCTCGATCTGTCGTGGCGGATGCTGCTGATTCAGCGGCAGCGGCGGGTCGTTCATGATGCGCATCGACTGGATGTCGCTCATACCGCGCAGGACCGCATCGTCGGGCACCGGCGCCGGGTGCCCGCCCGTCCACAGCGCATCGGCATCCGCGCGTGCCGCACCCGGCAGCGCGCCCAGGTAACGCTGCACGGTGGCGCTTGCTTCGGCGAACGCGGCGCGTGCCTGCGCATCATCGGGATCTTCGGCGGGCGTGGGCGCTGGAGTGCCCGGCGCGGCGTGGATGGCTGCCTGCTCCATGGCATCGGCCTGGTGCGAGGCTGGTGGAGTGGCCGCGGTTTCCTGCTCTGCGGTGCGCTGACAACTGCAGCCGGCAAGTGCGGCCACTGACATGACGATTGCAATCCAGCGCATGGCGCGTCCCCATCCCCGATACGCGCAGTGTAGCTGCGCAGTGCACCGCGCAGGTGCTCAGACGCCTGGCTGTACGCGTTGCAGGCGTTCGAGCAGGAGCTGCAGCTTTGGTCGCAACGCGTCGAGCGCGTCGCTGGGTTGGGTGCGCGGGCGGGCGGCCAGGTCCTCCAGCAGCTGCGAGCCCACCGTCAACGCGGCGCATTCGTCGCTGCTCAGGTCGCGGCGCAGGTGCAGTTCTTCGAGCAGGCGCATCCAGTCCGCCCGCGAGCGCTGTTCGAACTCGATGGTGCAGCGGTCGTCGCACGGGCGTCCGTCGTTTTCGATGGGCGTGACCGTAATGCGGTAGCGTTTTCGGGACATGGTGGTCGCGTCACTCCTAGACTGACGCCACCATAGGGGCAGGCCGCCGCGCGCTCGAGAGTGCGGACCATGACGCAGTGTTCCAGCGCGCTCAGTCGGCAGGCGGCGATGGGGTTTGACGCAGCAGCGGCAGTGGATCGTACGCACCGTTGCGTCCATAGACACCAAAGTGCAGATGCGGCGGCGTGCCGCGCGCATTGCCGGTGGCGCCGACCATGCCCAGCTGTGTGCCAGGCTCGACCACATCGCCCACCGCCAGGCCTGCCGCCCAATCGTCTAGATGCGCGTAATAGTGCCGCTCCATCGCCGGGCCGAGCAGCCAGACCTGCTTGCCGCCCAGGCCCTGGTCGCGGATGGCGCTGACCACGCCGCGCGTTGCCGCCACCACCGGTGTACCGCGTGGCGCGAAGATATCCACGCCCGCATGCGTACGGTCGCGGCCACGCGGTGCACCAAAGGTGTCAGCAATCTGTCGCGCACGCACGTCCTTGACCGGGATGGCCAGGCGCTCCGGCGGTGGCATCCGCGACAATTCCCAGGTAGTGCGCAGTTGTGTTGCGATCGGCAATTGCCACGCCCAACGTGCGGCGACTGCCAGGACACACAGCACGGCGATCCACAGCAAGAAGCGGCGAAGCCGGCGTGCGGGGCTGGAGCTTGGAGTGGCTGAGGTCACGAAAGATGCTGCTTGCAGGGACGCCGGCCAGGGTAGGGGAGCGGCGATGAGCGAGGTGTGTGGTGGGTGCGGCACTGCATTGACGTCATGACGTGCGCAAAAAAAAAGACGGCCCGAAGGCCGTCCCGATAACACCGGATGCGCGCTGGATCAGAGCGCGGCGTCTTTCAGCTTCTTCAGGGGGCGAACCTTGACCTTACGGGTTGCGGCCTTGGCAGCAAAGATCTGCTCTTCCTTGGTGAAGGGGTTGATGCCCTTGCGCTTCGGCTTGGCCGGCACGTTGACCGAGGTGATCTTGAGCATGCCCGGCAGGGTGAAGCTGCCGACGCCCTTCTTGTTCAACGAGGAATGCGCAGCGGCTTCCAGCGACGCCAGCACGGCGCGCACGTCCTTCGGAGCCAGCTGGGTGGATTCGGCGATGTGGGCGACCAGGCCGGTCTTGCTCAGGGCTTCCTTGATCGGCTTCGGCGCGGCCGACGTAGCGGCCTTGGCCGGCTTCGCAGTCTTGGTGGCGGCGACCTTTTTCACTGCCTTCTTGGGGGCAGCCTTCTTAGCGGCGGTTTTTGCCATGAGGTATACGTTCCGTATTCGTTGGTGGTGTTGGGTCTGCCGACCCAGTCGGCAACGCGAAATGTAGGGCAACTGCTGCGCGCCGCCAATAGGCAAACCATGAAACAACACGAAAAAAGCGTCTTTCGACGGGGATTCGTTCACCGGCGGCGCAAAACGCCGACAGAAACGCAGTGCTCGACACGCACGGCGCACGCGTGGGTGCGGCATCTGATGCAGGGCAACAGGTGATTTGCGCAGGCAGGTGTGCGTGTTTGCGCGCATGGGGAGCACGCATCGATTGCGCTTCGGTTGGGGTTGAGTGGCATGCGCTGCAACGAGCGATGGCGAAGTGGCCTTGCGTGCGTGCTGCGCAATGTCCATTGGCATCGATTGCAAGGACGGTGCACGGCATGTGCGTTGAAGGCCCGCAACCGGCACCGATGCCGTGTCGATGCTGGATGCGCCTGGCGCGACGCTGTCCTGGTGGCGGCCGGCGAGTCGCTGCCGTTGGCGTCACCGGTGGATCGCGCGGCGGCATCGCAGCGGTCGATGCCGCCGCGGCCCTGTGTGCGGCTAGTCGTTGGCAGCCGACAAGCTGCGGCCGCGCTCGGTCGCCGCCGCGATCGCTTTGGCAGTCAACGCTTCGAAACCGCCTGCCTGGAAGGTCTCGATGGCCGCTTGCGTGGTGCCGTTGGGCGAGGTCACGCGGCGGCGGAGCAGCTCCGGTGCTTCGCCCGATTCGGTGAGCATGCGCGATGCGCCGAGCAGGGTTTGCAGCACGAGCGTGCGTGCGGTGTCGGCCGGCAGGCCCTGCGCCTGCGCTGCGGCCTCCATGGCTTCGGCCAGCAGAAACACGTAGGCCGGCCCGCTGCCGGAAACCGCCGTCACTGCATCCATCTGTGCTTCGTCGTCGATCCACACGGTGACGCCGGCGCTTTCCAGCAGGCCGGTCGCGTGCGCACGCTGCGCATCGGACACGCGCGCGGTGGCGTACAGGCCGGTGACGCCGGCGCCAAGCAGTGCGGGCGTGTTGGGCATTGCGCGCACCACGGCCACATCGCCACCGGACCAGCGCTGCAGCTGCGTGGCGGTGATGCCGGCGGCGATCGACAGCAACAGCGGCTGCTGTGCCTGCGCGAGGTCGGCCAGTTGCGCACACACGGCCGGCATGACCTGTGGCTTGACCGCGAGCACCCAGGTGGCTGCGCCGTCGGCCGCCGCCTCTGCGTCGGCGACCACCGCCACGCCGAAATCGCGCGACAGCGCGGCACGCAGGTCGGCGACCGGCTCGGCGACGCGGATGTCGGCTGCCGGTGTGCCTTGCCGGATCAGTCCGGCGATCAGGCTGCGTGCCATGTTGCCGCCGCCGATGAACGCGATGGGCGCGGCGTGGGCGGACGATGGCGCAGGCGAAACGGGCAGGGGCATCGTGGTCACTCCGGTCATAAGAATAGGTGTGGCGTTGCGCAGATCAGGCGGCGGTGTCGGTCAGCGGCGCCCGCGTACCGAACAGCGCCGTGCCCACGCGCACCATGGTGGCACCGGCCGCGATCGCTTCGGCGAAGTCGGCGCTCATGCCCATCGACAAGGTGTCCACCTGCCGGTGCGCCTGCCGCAGCTGTGCGAACAGGGACTGCATGCGCGCAAACGCGTCGACGCGCCGCGCCTGCTCCGGGAACGGCGCCGGGATTGCCATCAGCCCGCGTAGCTGCAGACGCGGTTGCAGCGCAATGGCCTCGGCCAGGGCGTCGATCGCCTCGGGGGCGCAGCCGTATTTGCTGTCCTCATCGTCGATATTGACCTGGATCAGCACCTTCAACGGCGCGCGGTCGTCCGGGCGGTGGCGCGCCAGCAGCGGAATCAGCTTGGGGCGATCCACCGTCTGCACCCAGTCGAAACACTGGCTGGCGACATCGGCCTTGTTGGATTGCAGGTGGCCGATGAGATGCCATTCCAGGCCCAGCTCGCGCAGGGCAGCAATCTTGGTCTGCGCTTCCTGCACGTAGTTTTCGCCGAAGGCGCGCTGCCCCTGGGCAGCCAGTGCGGCCACCGCTTCGGCGGGTTTGGTCTTGGACACCGCAAGCAGACGGACATCGGAGCGCGCATGCGCGGCTGCCGCGGCGTGGATGGCATCGAGGATCTGCTGCAGCGACGAAACCGGCACGTGGCATTCCAGAAAGGACGGGAGCGCTAGTGTGCCGACGCGGCTGGCTTCCTTCCAGCGCGTTGCGTGCCTGGCACGTGCAGCTCAGGCCCGCGCGCAGGTCTGTTCCTGCAGCCGAGGCGACGTGCGTGGCAGCGGGGTTGGCCAGGCCAGGCAAGCCGTTCGCAAGCCGGCGCCGGGCCTGCCCATGCCCGAAAGACAACGCCTTCAGCCCTGGGCGGCCGTGCCGACCTGAACCGGTGGCGGGCCGCTTCCCGCTGGCACCCAGAACGCTATACTGCCGGCCGGGGAGTACCTTCCAATCGCAGCCTAGGGGAAAAGCAGCGCATGGATATCGCTGAACTATTGGCGTTTTCTGTCAAGAACAAGGCATCGGACCTGCACCTGTCTGCAGGGCTGCCGCCGATGATCCGTGTCGATGGCGATGTCCGCCGCATCAATATTCCGGCGCTGGACCACAAGCAGGTGCATGCGCTGGTCTACGACATCATGTCGGACAAGCAGCGCCGCGATTACGAAGAATTCCTCGAGGTCGACTTCTCGTTCGAGATTCCGTCGCTGGCGCGCTTCCGCGTCAATGCGTTCAACCAGAACCGCGGCGCCGGTGCGGTGTTCCGTACCATTCCCTCCGAAGTGCTGACGCTGGAAGACCTGGGCTGCCCGCCGATCTTCCGCCAGCTGATCGACCAGCCGCAGGGCCTGATCCTGGTCACCGGCCCCACCGGGTCGGGCAAGTCGACCACGCTGGCCGGCATGATCGACTACATCAACAAGAACGAATACGGCCACATCCTCACTGTCGAGGACCCGATCGAATTCGTGCACACCTCGCAGAAGTGCCTGATCAACCAGCGCGAAGTGCACCGCGATACGCACGGCTTCAACGAGGCGCTGCGCTCGGCGTTGCGCGAAGACCCGGACATCATACTGGTGGGCGAATTGCGCGACCTGGAGACCATCCGCCTGGCGCTCACCGCCGCGGAAACCGGCCACCTGGTGTTCGGCACCCTGCACACCAGCTCGGCGGCCAAGACCATCGACCGCATCATCGACGTGTTCCCGGCCGGCGAAAAGCCGATGGTGCGCTCGATGCTGTCCGAATCGCTGCGTGCGGTGATTTCGCAGGCGTTGCTCAAGAAAGTGGGCGGCGGGCGCACCGCCGCCTGGGAAATCATGGTCGGCACCCCGGCCATCCGTAACCTGATCCGCGAGGACAAGGTGGCGCAGATGTATTCCTCGATCCAGACCGGCCAGCAATACGGCATGCAGACGCTGGACCAGCATCTGCAGGACCTGGTCAAGCGCAGCCTGATCACGCGCAACCAGGCGCGTGAGTACGCCAAGGACAAGCGGATATTCGAGTGATACGGGAATAGGGAATCGGGAATCGGGAATCGTAAAAGCGCGTTCCCGTCACCGAGTCCGTTGCCCGGCTTCTCCAATTCCCGATTCTCGATTCCCCATTCCCGGCTCCGAAGGAGCACGCCATGAGCACCATCGACTTCACCTCCTTCCTCAAGCTGATGGCGCATCAGAAGGCGTCGGACCTGTTCATCACCTCCGGGATGCCGCCGGCGATCAAGGTGCATGGCAAGATCAGCCCGATTACGCAGACACCGTTGACCGCGCAGCAAAGCCGCGACCTGGTGTTGAACGTGATGACGCCGTCGCAGCGCGAAGAGTTCGAAAAGACCCACGAGTGCAACTTCGCCATCGGCGTGTCCGGGGTCGGGCGTTTCCGTGTGAGCTGCTTCTACCAGCGCAACCAGGTGGGCATGGTGCTGCGCCGGATCGAGACGCGCATTCCCACCGTGGAAGAGCTGAGCCTGCCGCCGGTGATCAAGACGCTGGCGATGACCAAGCGCGGCATCATCATCTTCGTCGGTGCCACCGGTACCGGTAAATCGACCTCGCTGGCGGCGATGATCGGCTACCGCAACCAGAATTCCACCGGGCACATCATCACCATCGAGGACCCGATCGAATTCGTGCACAAGCACGAGGGCTGCATCATCACCCAGCGCGAAGTGGGCATCGATACCGACAGCTGGGAAAACGCGCTGAAAAACACCCTGCGCCAGGCGCCGGACGTGATCATGATCGGCGAGGTGCGTACCCGCGAGGGCATGGATCACGCCGTGGCCTTTGCCGAAACCGGCCACCTGGTGCTGTGCACCCTGCACGCCAACAACGCCAACCAGGCGATGGACCGCATCATCAACTTCTTCCCGGAAGACCGGCGCAACCAGTTGTTGATGGATCTGTCGCTCAATCTCAAGGGCGTGGTCGCGCAGCAGCTGATTCCGACCCCGGATGGTCGCGGCCGGCGCGTGGCGATGGAGATCATGCTGGGCACACCGCTGGTGCAGGACTACATCCGCGACGGCGAGATCCACAAGCTCAAGGAGATCATGAAGGAGTCCACCAACCTGGGCATGCGCACCTTCGATCAGAGCCTGTTCGAGCTCTACCAGGCCGGTGAGATCAGCTACGAAGACGCCTTGCGCTACGCCGATTCGCAAAACGAGGTGCGTTTGCGCATCAAGCTGTCGCAGGGCGGCGATGCCAAGACCTTGTCGCAGGGCCTGGATGGCGTGGAGATTGCCGAAGTTCGCTGAGGCAATGCGCAGCGCGTGCCGATGCGTACGCACGTCGAACGCCAGTGGCGGCCCGCCGGGCGCGCCCGGCACCGCCAGTGCGGTGCTGCCGCGACGGCACGCGCGTGATGACTGAGGGATGTGGCGCACGCCAGCGTGGTCGGCGCCCACGGTAAGCGCACCGATCGGCGATGCTGGATGCCGCGCGCGTCGGGGCACTGCGGTTTCAGATGTAACCGCGCCAGCCGATAGTGTCTAATAACGCACCCCACTGCAGTGCCCAAGCCCGTGAGCCTTCCCGATTCCGATCTGCGTCCGGAGCAAGAACCGTTGCCCGATGACGGTGCCGTGGTCACGTCCGGCCCGCTGACGCCACCACCGGATTCGGCCGGCACCTTCGCCGACGACCAGGCGTATCACCACTCGGTGGCCGAAGACGCCCAGGGCATGGTGCTGGCAACGCTGGTCGCGTCGCTGGGCCTGGCGATCTTTGCCAAGGGCGGGCTGATGATCGGCGGCATGGCCGGCGTGGCGTTCCTGCTGCACTACGCCCTGCACTGGAATTTCGGCCTGGTGTTCGTGCTGGTCAACCTGCCGTTCTACTGGCTGAGCGTGCGTCGCATGGGCTGGGAATTCACCTTGAAGACCTTCGCGGCAGTCGGCGCCTGCGGCGCGCTGACCAACCTGTTGCCGCGCTGGGCCGACTACGCGCACATGAGTACCGCGTTTTCGGCGATCGTTGGCGGCGCTTTGTCCGGGCTGGGCATCCTGTTCTTCATCCGTCACCGCGGCAGCCTGGGCGGAATCGGCATCCTGGCCGTGTACCTGCAGCGCGAGCGTGGCTGGAGCGCGGGCAAGGTGCAGATGAGCTTCGATGCGATGTTGATGCTGGTGGCATTCGCCATCCTCACCCCGGACAAGGTGCTGTATTCGGCCCTGGGCGCCTTGATGCTCAGTCTGGTGCTGATGTTCAACCATCGCCCGCATCGCTACATGGGCGTGTGATTGGCGCACGCGTCAGACGCCGCCCGCGCGCGCCGGGCAATCGGTCGGCAGGTGCAGGCGTTGCAGCAGGCCGCGCGCGTCGAACGGGGCGTGCACCTTCATGTCGTTGTCGAAGTAGCAATACACGTCGCGCGTGGCGCGTTTGAGCGCGCGCGGGCCTGCACGGACTGCATCGTCCGGCTCGCTGCCATGCGCCCAGGCGTCGATGCGCGCGGCCCAGCGGTCCAGCGCGCTGTCGCTGTAGCCGCTGGCATAGAGCTGCGCATCGCCATGCAGGCGCAGGTAGACGAAGTCCGCACTCACGTCTTCCAGATACGGGAACTTGCCCGCGGTGTCGGCCACCACCACCGCCACCTTGTGACGGCGTAGCAGGCGCATGCAGGCGGGATCGCAGAAACTGGCGTGGCGTACCTCCAGCGCATGACGGATCGGCCGCTTGCGATCGATCGCGAGCGCACTGCGCCCGTGCATCAGCGCGCTGTCGCGTTTGCGCGCCAACGCCAGTGCGGCCTCGCTGTCGCGCGGCAGGCTGGCGAGAAATCCATCGAGCAACGTGGCATCGAAGCGCAATGTCGGCGGCAGCTGCCACAGGATCGGCCCCAGCTTGGAGCCCAATCGCAGCACGCCGGAGGCAAAGAAATTGGCCAGCGCCTGCTCACAGTCGCGCAGGCGCTTCATGTGGGTGATGAAGCGCGGGCCCTTGACCGAAAACACGAAGTCGTCCGGCGTCTCGTCATGCCAGGCCTGGAAGCTGTCCGGCCGCTGCAGCGAATAGAACGAGCCATTGATTTCCACGCTTGGAAAGCAGCGCGCCGCGTATTCGAGCTCGCGCCGCTGCGCCAGGCCGCTGGGATAGAAGGTGCCGCGCCAACGCGGGTAGCGCCAGCCGGAAATGCCGATGCGGATAGCCATGCACCCAGCATTTCGTCTGTGCCGTGGAGGAGGCGTCTAGCCGCGCTGGACCGTGCGTCTGGGTAAGGGCGTCTGCGCCCATGGCGGCGACAGCGCCTGGATCTGTGCAAACACCGGGCAATCGGGGTGATGCGCGCCGGGCAGGTAACCCAGGCTCATCAGGAATTCGCCGGTGATTTCGCCACCGGTAAACCGGAAGGTCTTCTTGAACAATTTGACCCAGGCCGGCTTGTCGAGCGGATGCTGTGCATCCAGCCATTGCGCAAAGCTGCCATGCGTGCGGCGCAGCGTCTGGATGACCTGGGCATTGTGGATGGCTGCCAGGATCTTCAGACGATTGCGGATGATGCCGGCATCGTTCATCAGGCGGGCGATGTCCGCCTCGCCATAGGCCGCGACCGTATCCACGTCGAAGCCGGCATAGGCCCGCTGGAAATTGCCGCGCTTGCGCAGGATGGTCTCCCAGCTCAGACCGGCCTGGTTGATTTCCAGCACCAGGCGCTCGAACAGCTCGCGCTCGTCGCGTTGTGGAAAGCCGTATTCGTGGTCGTGGTAATGGCCGTGCACCGGATGGCCCGGGGCGATGCTGCAGTAGCCGCTCATATGGTTGCCCGTAGGCGGGCGCGCAGGTCGGAGCGCGGCCGCGCGTGGACCGCTTCGGCAGAGGGCGCCCGTGCCGGCAGCGGGCGACGCCGTTGGCCCGCCAGCGGACCGGTTGCGCCGCGTCGGCTGGCGTTCGCTGCAGGGAGGCGCGCGGTCGCGCTGAGCATGCGGACCTGGCGCGGCGGGCGCGTGCCCGCGGGGCAGCAAGTGGCGGTAGGTGTGGTCTGCATTCGCGCTCCAGGGTCACGTCCGGGGCCAAGTATGGCAGCGGCTCTGCGCGCGGCGGAGCGAACGGCTAGAATGCGGGCATGTCCGTTGTTCCCACGCCGCTTGCCAACCAACTGCTGATCGCGCTTCCGGCGCTGTCGGACCCTACCTTTTCGCGCAGCGTCGCGCTGATCTGTCAGCACGACGAAAACGGCGCGATGGGGGTACTGGTCAACCGCCCCTCCGAGTACACCCTGGGCGAGGTGCTGTCGCAGATGGGCATCGCGACCGAAGATGCGCAGCTGTGCGAGCAGATCGTGCTCAGTGGCGGCCCGGTGCACCCGGAGCGCGGGTTTGTCATCCACGACGACGCGCGCGAATGGGATTCCAGCCTGGAAGTGGGGCAGGGCGTGTTCCTGACCACCTCGCGCGACATCCTCGAAGCGATGGCGGCCGGCGAAGGCCCGCGCAATGCGCTGGTGGCGCTGGGCTGCGCGGGGTGGGGCGCGGGGCAGCTGGAGTTCGAACTGGGCGAGAACAGCTGGCTCACCGCGCCGTCGGACGCCAACGTGCTGTTCGCCACCGCACTGGAGGATCGCTGGCAGACCGCGGCCGGTCGCATCGGCGTGGACCTGTTCCGGCTGACGGATTACTCCGGGCATGCCTGAGGCGGGCACCATCCGCCCCGATGGCACGGTGCTGGGCTTCGACGTAGGGTCGCGCCGGATTGGCGTGGCGGTCGGTACCGCGCTCGGCGCCGGTGCGCGCGCGGTCGCCGTCGTCCAGGTGCATGCCAGCGGCCCGGACTGGGCGGCGCTGGATCGCGTGCACAAGGAATGGCGGCCCGACGGTCTGGTGGTTGGCGACCCGCTCACGCTGGACGACAAGGACCAGCCTGCGCGCAAGCGGGCGCATGCCTTCGCCCGCGAATTGCGCGAGCGCTATGCGCTGCCGGTCGTGCTGATCGACGAACGCTCCAGCTCGGTCGAAGCCGCGCAGCGGTTCGCCCGCGAACGTGCCGACGGGCGCAAGCGCCGCCGCGATGCCGAGGCGCTGGATGCCATGGCCGCCGCCGTGATCGTCGAACGCTGGTTGGCCGCGCCTGACCAAGCCACTCTTCTCCCTTGATTCCCGACCTGCGATGACCACCATGCAACTCGATTCGGACGGACGCCTGCGTCACCTGCTCACCCTGGAAGGACTGCCGCGCGCGACATTGCTGCAACTGCTCGACCGCGCAGGTCAGATCCGCGATGCCGCGGTCGGCCGCGTCGGCAAGCGCAGCGTGCTGGCCGGCACGGCGGTGTGCACCCTGTTTTTCGAACCGTCAACGCGCACGCGCAGCTCGTTCCATCTCGCTGCACAGCGGCTGGGCGCGGACGTGCTCAACTTCGATGCGTCCACGTCCTCCACCCGCAAGGGCGAGACTGCGCGCGACACCTTGAAGAATCTCGAGGCGATGGGCGTGCGCGGGTTTGTGGTGCGCCACCCCGACGATGGCGCGGTGGAAGCGCTGGCCGCCGCGGCGGGCGAGGGAACTGCATTGATCAACGCCGGCGACGGCCGCAGCGCGCACCCCACCCAGGGCCTGCTCGACATGCTCACCCTGCGCCAGGCCAAGGGCACCGACTTTTCCAAGCTCAAGGTGGTCATCGTCGGCGATGTGAAGCACTCGCGCGTGGCGCGTTCAGACCTGCATGCACTGCGCACCCTGGGCGCCGGCGAGATCCGCGTGTGCGGCCCGGCCAGCCTGTTGCCCGATGACGACATGCTGGACGGCTGCGTGGTTGGTCAGGATTTCGATGCCATGCTCGAAGGCGCCGATGCGCTGATGATGCTGCGCCTGCAACGCGAGCGCATGGAAGAGGGCCTGGTGCCATCGCTTGAGCACTACCACAGCCAATACGGCCTGACCCGCGAGCGCCTGGCGCGCGCCGGCCGCGATGCCGCCGTGCTGCATCCGGGCCCGATCAACCGCGGCGTCGAAATCACTGACGACGTCGCCGACGGCGCGCAATCGTGCGTGCTGCGCCAGGTCGCCAACGGCGTCGCCGTCCGCATGGCGGTACTGGAAACCCTGCTCGGTTAAGCGTTACCGGCAACGCGGCCGCCAGCTAGCGCGGTCGCGTCCGGCGTGTGAAGGCGTCATGGCAAACAGACCGAGTCTTGCCACCAAGTGCGCCCCGCAGTCCGCTCTTACGATTCCCGATTCCCGATTCCCGATTCCCGATTCCCGAACGCGAGCACCAAGCCATAACACCCGCTCGCCTATCGTGGCGGTCCCTTTCATCGCAGGAGACCGCAATGGGTATTTCGCGTCACGCCACCGCTCACTGGGAAGGCGACCTCAAGACCGGCAAGGGCCAGCTCAGCACGCCGCAGAGCGGCTTGATGGACAACACCCGCTATGCCTTCAGCAGCCGCTTCGGTGACGAGAAGGGCACCAACCCGGAAGAGCTCATCGCCGCAGCGCATGCCGGGTGTTTCACCATGGCACTGTCGGCGCAGCTGACCGAAGCGGGCTTTCCGCCCACCTCGCTGGATACCCGCGCCGACGTCGACCTGTCGATGGAAGGCGGCCCGCAGCTGTCGCAGATCCGCCTCAAGCTCACTGCCGTGGTACCGGGCATCGACGAAGCCAAGTTCCGCGAGCTGGCCGATACCGCCAAGAAGAATTGCCCGGTTTCCAAGGCGTTGAGTGCGGTGCCGATCAGCCTGGAAAGCGAGTTTTCCAACTGACCGGCAGCAGGCTGCGCGGCGCCGGTACGACGTGCCGGTGCACGCAGCTGGCGGCGACCTGAATAGGGCTTTCGCCACCCGGGTCGGTTCAGGGCGGTTTCACCGCAGCAGGCCGAGCATCGGCAGCGTGTCCTCCCTGTGAAGCTGCCGCAATGAAAACTCTTGTGCTTGGTGCTCTGGTAATGGGTCTGGCCGTGGCGGGCAACGCCACAGCGCAGCGCTACGACAGCGGCTACCGCGACACCTATCGCGGCGGCTACGAGGACGGTCGTTACGAATATGCGCGCGTGGTGCGCGTGGACCCGATCATCGTGTCCGATTCCTACAACGAACGCAGCAGCGAACGCTGCTACAACCGGCCGTCCGACGGCTACTACACCAGCAATGACGGCTACTACCGCGATGGTGGTGGCTACGGCGGGCCGAATGCGTCCAATCGCGGGGTCGCCAGCGTGATCGGCGGTATTGCCGGTGCGGTACTCGGCAGCCAGGTGGGCGGCGGCAACGGTCGCCTGGTCGGCACTGCCGTGGGCACCATGGCCGGTGTCGCGGCGGGGCGTTCGATCTACGAGGCCAACCACCGCACCTATCAGGGCAATGTCAGCGTGTGCGAGCCGGTGTCGTACCGCACCACCCGCGAGCGCGTGGACGGGTATGACGTGACCTATGAATATGCCGGCCGCACGTACCACACGCGCAGCGATTACAACCCGGGCGACCGGATCCGCGTGCGCGTGGATGTGCGCCCCGACTGACGCCGTGCGATGTGGCGAATGCGAGAACGCTGCGGGAGACCGCAGCGTTTTTTATTCCTGCGAGGTGCCAGGGAGCGCAGATCCCGCTTCCTCCTCGCAGGCGACGTTCGATCCTGTCGAATCTCGCCACGTCTGCTTGCTGACGATGCAGCGGCGATCGTGTGCAACGCGACGCGTCGAGCCTTCTTCCCGGCGTGGCGACGCTCGCCGCAGCCGGCACACGGCTACGTCGCCGGCCCAGCGTTGGCCGCGCTCAGGCCCAGTCCAGGGTGCCGCGAATCACCGTCTGGACCTGGCCGCCCGACCACACGGCACCGTCGCCGTCGATGCGCAGTTCCAGCAGGGCATCGAAGCCGATTTCGCGCCCCTGGCTGACCACGTAGCGGCGGTCCTTGCCGGGTAGTGCGTGGCGGCTGTCCAGCCAGGCGGCGAGCACGGCATTGGCCGCGCCAGAGGCGGCATCTTCAAAACGCCGGCCGTTGCCGACAAAGGCGCGCACGGCCAGATCGTAGGCACCGGCGGTGGCGGCGCGCGCATACGCAAACACACCCATGCTGCCGGTGGATTCGGCCAACGCGGCGATCGCCTCCCACTCCGGCTGCAGGCCGCGCAGCGCGGCCTCGCTGGCCAGTTCCACCACCCACCAGGTGCGGCCGCCGTCCATCAGTGCGGGCGGCAGGGCACCCAACGACCAGCCATGCAGTGCATCTCGCAGGCGCGGGTCATCGGCCTGCACCTGCTCGGCGACGCGCGCGCGCGGGGTGCGGATGGCGATGCTGCGGTGGTCATCGATCTGCTCCACGCGCAGCGGCAACTGGCCGGCGATGCCGTCCTGCACCAGTACGCCGTCATCGGGCGCGGCCAGCCCGGCCTCGAGCACTGCATGCGCCGTGCCCACGCTGGGGTGGCCGGCGAACGGCACCTCTTTGTGCGGGGAAAACATGCGCAGCCGGTAGCTGCTGTGCGCGTCCGCCGCGGGGAACACAAAGGTGGTCTCCGGCAGCTTGGTCCAGCGCGCAATCGCCTGCATGGCCACATCGTCCAGGCCCTGCGCATCCAGCACCACCGCCAGCGGATTGCCGCTGCCGGGGCGGGCGGAGAACACATCCAGTTGCAGGAAACGGCGGGTGGTCATGAGGGCGGATCCGCGGACAGGGCGCGGCAGCTTACCAATCGATGCGTCCGTCGATCACCTGCAGGGTCGTACCGCCGATCCAGACCTCGCCTGCAGCGTCCACTTCGATGTGGATGCGGCCATCGCGGCCGACCTCGCGGCCCTGGCTGGCGACATAGTGCAGCCCCGCGCCCGGCAGGCGGTTTTCGCCGTGCAGGCGTGCGGCAATGCACGCATTGGCGCTGCCGGTGACCGGGTCTTCCGGGATGCCATCGCCAGGGCAGAACGCACGCACCACCAGGTCTTCGCCGTCGCCGTCTGCGGGCGCGTAAATCGCCAGCCCGGTGGCGGCGCTGGCCTGGGTCAGGCGGGTGATGGCGGCAAGATCGGGCACTGCCTGGCGCACCGCCGCCGCATCGGCCAGTTCCAGCAGCCACCAGTTCGGGCCATTGTTCCAGAGCGCTGCCGGGTGAGGAGCGGTGCGCAGGCCGGCAGCGGCTGCCTGCAGCGCTGCCGCGTGGGTGTCACCGGTTGCGATGACGCGGGCACGCGGTGCGCGCAGTCGCACCTGCACGCTGCCGTGGCGGTCGAATACATCCACCGGTAGCACGCCGGCCGCGCATTGCTGACGCAGCCGGCCGTCGGCCTGGTAGCTGGTGAGTCCATGGGTCGCTGCGGCCCACGCCGCACCCACGCTGGGGTGGCCGGCAAACGGCAGTTCCGCGCGCGGGGTGAAGATACGGATGTGATAGTCGGCGTCGGGCACGCTCACGGGCACGAAAAAAATCGTCTCCGACAGGTTCAGCCATGCGGCGATCTGCTGCATCTGTTCGCCGGACAAGGTGCCTGCATCGAACACCACGCCCAGTGGATTGCCGCCGCCGGTGCGGCTTGCGAAGACGTCCAGTTGCAGATAGCGGTGCTTGCTCATGATCGATGCGGACTCGGTGGTGGGAAGAGGTGCGGATGGTTGCAGCGCAAACCGTTGCCGCAAGATGCAACGCGCTGCGGACTGCGACCAGGCACGGGGTCATGCGGGCGGTATTGGCAGTAGAATCGGGGGTTCCGCCCGGCATACCGGCTTTCCCCCCATCTTAAACGCCTACCCCATGTCAGCTCCCCACACTACCGATCGTTGGATCGTCCTCAAGTTCGGCGGCACCTCGGTGTCGCGTCGTCATCGCTGGGACACGATTGGAAAACTGGCGGGCAAACGGGCGAACGAAACCGGCGGCCGCGTGCTGGTGGTGGTGTCTGCACTGTCGGGCGTGACCAACGAGCTCACCGCCATTGCCGATGGCGCCGCCGACAGCGCGCAGCGCGTGGCAGCGCTGGAACAACGCCATCGCGACTTCCTGGCCGAGCTGGAGCTCGACGTCGATGCGGTGCTGGGCGAGCGTCTGGCCGCGTTGCATGCGCTGGTGGGCGATGCACGCGCTGCCGCGCGCACGCTGGACTGGCAGGCCGAGGTGCTGGGGCAGGGCGAATTGCTGTCCTCCACCATCGGCGCGGCGTATCTGCATGCCAGTGGCCTGGACATGGGCTGGCTGGATGCGCGCCAGTGGTTGTCGGCACTGCCGCCGCAACCCAATCAGAGCGAGTGGTCCAAGCGCCTGTCGGTGTCGTGCCAGTGGCAGTCCGATGCCGACTGGCGCGCGCGCTTCGATGCGCAGCCCACGCGCTTGCTGATCACCCAGGGCTTCATTTCGCGGCACGCCGATGGCGGTACCGCCATTCTGGGGCGCGGCGGTTCGGATACCTCGGCGGCTTACTTCGGCGCGTTGCTCGGTGCCAGCCGGGTGGAAATCTGGACCGACGTGCCCGGCATGTTCAGCGCCAATCCAAAGGAAGTGCCGGACGCGCGCCTGCTGACCCGTCTGGACTATTACGAAGCGCAGGAAATCGCCACCACCGGCGCCAAGGTGCTGCATCCGCGCTCGATCAAGCCCTGCCGCGATTCCGGCGTGCCGATGGCGATCCTGGACACCGAGCGCCCCGATCTGCCCGGCACCAGCATCGACGGCAATGCCGAGCCGGTGCTGGGCGTGAAGGCGATCAGCCGCCGCAACGGCATCGTGCTGGTGTCGATGGAAGGCATCGGCATGTGGCAGCAGGTCGGCTTCCTCGCTGATGTGTTTACGCTGTTCAAGAAGCATGGCCTGTCGGTGGACCTGATCGGCTCGGCCGAAACCAACGTCACCGTGTCGCTGGATCCGTCGGAGAACCTGGTCAACACCGATGTGCTGGCGGCGTTGTCGGCGGACCTGTCGCAGATCTGCAAGGTCAAGATCATTGTTCCCTGCGCGGCGATCACGCTGGTCGGGCGCGGCATGCGCTCGCTGCTGCACAAGCTGTCCGACGTGTGGGCCACGTTCGGGCAGGAACGCGTGCACATGATTTCGCAATCGTCCAACGACTTGAACCTGACCTTCGTCATCGACGAGGCCGATGCCGATGGTTTGCTGCCGATCCTGCATGCCGAGTTGATCGACAGCGGCGCGATGCCGGTGAGCGAAGGCGAGGTGTTTGGCCCGCGCTGGCGCGAGATCATCGGCTCGGTGCGTCCGCGCCCCACGCCGTGGTGGCATGCCGAGCGCGCGCATCTGTTGTCGCTGTCCAGCGCCGGCACGCCGCGTTACGTCTATCACCTGCCCACGGTGCGTGCGCGGGCGCAGGCGCTGGCGCAGATCGCGGCGGTGGACCAGCGCTATTACGCGATCAAGGCCAATGCGCATCCGGCCATCCTGATGGCGCTGGAGCAGGCCGGTTTCGGTCTGGAATGCGTCTCGCATGGCGAATTGCGCCGTGTGTTCCAGACGCTGCCGGAGTTGTCGCCGCGCCGCGTGTTGTTCACGCCGAGCTTTGCGCCCAGGGCCGAGTACGAAGCGGCATTCGCGCTGGGTGTGACGGTGACCGTGGACAACGTCGAAGCGCTGCGCAACTGGCCGGAGGTGTTTCGCGGCCGCAACGTGTGGCTGCGCATCGACCTGGGTCATGGCGATGGCCATCACGAGAAGGTCAATACCGGCGGCAAGGCGTCCAAGTTCGGCCTGTCGTCCACGCGCGTGGATGAGTTCGTCGAGGTGGCGCGCACGCTGGAGGTCACCATCACCGGCGTGCACGCGCACCTGGGCAGCGGCGTGGAAACCGGCGAGCACTGGCGGATGATGTACGACGAACTGGCCGGTTTTGCGCGCCGCATCGGCACGGTGGAGACCATCGATATCGGTGGTGGTCTGCCGATTCCGTACAGCGCCGAGGACGAACCGTTCGACCTGGAGGTGTGGGCCAAGGGCCTAGCCGAGGTCAAGGCCGTGCATCCGGGCTATCGCCTGGCGATCGAGCCGGGCCGTTACCTGGTGGCCGAAGCCGGCGTGCTGCTTGCGCAGGTGACCCAGGTGATCGAAAAGGACGGCGTGCAGCGCGTGGGCCTGGATGCGGGCATGAATACCTTGATCCGCCCGGCGTTGTACGACGCCTGGCACGACATCGAAAACCTCAGCCGGCTCGATGCGCCGGCCGATGGCAGCTTCGATATCGTCGGGCCGATCTGCGAATCGTCGGATGTGTTCGGCAAGCGCCGCCGTCTGCCGGCGGCCACCGCGCCGGGCGATGTGGTGCTGGTGGCCGACGCCGGTGCGTACGGCTATTCGATGGCCAGCACCTACAACCAGCGCGAATTGCCGCGCGAAGAGGTGATCGATGCGCCCGCTGGCTGAGTTCGTGGCGCTCAGCACGCTGGCCGGTGGTGTGGCGATGGTGTTTTCCACTTCCATCGACATGGCCGGGCAGCCGGCGCCGTGGACCGACAGCCTGAAGTGGCTGCTGCCTGCATTGCTCGCTGCCGGCCTCGGTGCGTGGGGTGCGGCGCGCTGGCAGCGACGCCGCCAGGACCGCTCGCTGGCGCAGCACGCCGGTGGCATGGCGCTGCGCACGGTGCTGTTGAGCGCACTCGGCTATCTGCCGGCATTGCTGCTGTACTTGCTGGTCGCGCTGCTGGTCACCGGCGATGCGAAGGCGATCCGAGCGGACGTGATGCTGCTGTTGTTTCTGATCGGCTGCCTGCCGCTGCTGTGGGCGGCGGTGCCGTTTTCCATGATTGAATATGCCTTGTGCCGGCGTTATCTACGCCGTCAACGGGGTCTTGCAGGGTGTCCATGAGCGCTTTCGACAAACATCAGGTATCCACTTTCCGTTTCGTGCGCTGCGCGCTCGACGCGCAGACCGGCGTGGCGACGCTGGTGTATGCCTTCGACCAGGGCCCGGAGCTGGTGGAGACCGTGGCCGTGCCGGGCGCACCGTTCGTGCTGGACGGCGCGCGCGCTGCCGCCGTGCAGCAGGCGCTGCAGCTGCTGCACCTGATCGCCGGTGTGAGTTACTACAAGGCCGCGGTGCCGCCGGCCATCGCCATCGACAGCTACAGCATCGATGCCGGCACCGCTGCGCTGGTGGAAAGCGTCTATCTGCATGGCCTGGGCGAGTTTGCCTACCGCAACGGCCTGAACCTGCATGGCAAGATCAATTTCCCGGTCGCAGCACACGCGCCTGCCGATGCGCCTGCGCTCGGCCTGCGCGAGCATGCGCTGGTGGCCATCGGTGGCGGCAAGGACTCGTTGGTCAGCATCGAGGCCCTGCGCCACGCCGGCGTGGCGCAGACCGTCAGCTGGATCGGCGGCTCGCAGCTCATTCGCGCCTGCGCCGAACGTACCGGCCTGCCGGTGCTCAATGTCGGTCGCGTACTGGCGCCCGAATTGTTCGAGCTCAACCGCCACGGCGCCTGGAATGGGCACATCCCGGTCACTGCGGTGAATTCGGCCATCCTGGTGCTGTCGGCGCTGCTGACCGGCGTGGATCAGGTGGTGTTCTCCAACGAACGCTCGGCCAGCTATGGCAGCCAGATTCCCGGCACCGGCGAGGTCAACCACCAGTGGTCCAAGGGCTGGGCGTTCGAGCAGGCCTTCGGCGATTACGTGCAACGGCACGTGGCGGCCGACCTGCGTTACTACTCGTTGCTGCGACCGTTGTCGGAGCTGGCGGTGGCGCGGCAGTTCGCCAAGACCGATCACTACGACGCGCATTTTTCCAGCTGCAACCGCAACTTCCACATCATGGGCGAGCGGCCGGTGCATCGCTGGTGCGGCGTGTGCCCCAAGTGCCATTTCGTCTTTCTGGCGCTGGCACCGTTCATGCCCAAGACGCGTCTGGTCAAGATCTTCGGGCGCAACCTGCTCGACGATGCGAGCCAGGCCGGCGGCTACGATGCGCTGCTGGAATTCCAGGATCACAAGCCGTTCGAATGCGTCGGCGAAGGCCGCGAATCGCGTGCGGCGATGGCGCTGCTGGCAACGCGCGCGGAGTGGAAGGAAGACGCGCTGGTGATGCGCTTCATCCGTGAGATCCAGCCGCAGCTGGATGCGCAGGCCTTGCAGATGGAGCCGTTGATGGCCATCGACGGCGAGCACCGCATTCCTTCGGCGCTGTGGGAGCGCGTGCGTGCGAATTTCGCAGCTTGAGGGCAGGGCGGTTGCGTTGTGGGGTTGGGGGCGCGAGGGGCGCGCCGCCTATCGCGCGCTGCGGAGTGCCTTGCCCGCCCAGCCGCTGACGGTGTTCTGCACCACCGAAGAGGCACGTGAGCTGGCTGCGCTGGCCGACGCGGCGCTGCAGGTGGAGACCGACGCCAGCGCGCAGGCGTTGGGCCGGTTCGAGATCGTGGTGAAGTCGCCGGGAATCAGCCCGTACCGCCCCGAGGCGCTCACCGCTGCAGCCGCGCACGGCACGCAGTTCATCGGCGGCACCGCGCTGTGGTTTGCCGAACATGCGCAGGCCGACGGCGCCGTGACGGGCGCCATCTGCGTCACCGGCACCAAGGGCAAAAGCACCACCACCGCGTTGCTGGCGCATCTGCTGCGCTGCGCCGGGCATCGCACCGCCCTGGTCGGCAATATCGGTCAACCCTTGCTGGAAGTGCTGGCACCGCAGCCGCCGCCGGCGTACTGGGCGATCGAACTGTCCAGTTACCAGACTGGCGAGGTCGGGCGCAGCGGCGCACGTCCACAACTGGCGGTGGTGCTGAACCTGTTTCCCGAACATCTGGACTGGCACGGCGATGAAGCGCGCTACGTGCGCGACAAGCTGTCGCTGGTGACCGAAGGCCGGCCGCGGATCGCGTTGCTCAATGCTGCCGACCCGCTGCTGCGCGGACTGCAGCTGCCCGACAGCGAGGTGCGCTGGTTCAACCATCCCGATGGCTGGCATCTGCGCGGCGATATGGTCTACCGCGGCGCGCAGGCGGTGTTCGATACCGCCGATGTGCCGCTGCCCGGCGAGCACAATCGACGCAACCTGTGCGCGGTGCTGGCTGCGGTGGAAGCGCTCGGCCTGGATGCCGCCGCGCTGGCGCCGGCGGCGCGGAGCTTTCGTCCGTTGCCCAATCGCCTGCAGCTGCTCGGCAGTGTGGATGGCATCAGTTACGTCAACGACTCGATCAGCACCACCCCGCACGCGTCGCTGGCTGCGCTGGCCTGTTTTGCGCAGCGTCGCGTTGCCTTGCTGGTTGGCGGGCATGACCGCGGGCTGGACTGGCAGGAGTTTGTCGCGCACATGGCGCACCAGGCTCCGCTGGAGATCGTCACCATGGGTGCCAATGGCCCGCGCATCCATGCGCTGCTGGTGCCACTGGCCGTGACGGGACGGTTCGGCCTGCATGCCGCCGCCGACCTGGAACACGCCATGCAGCTGGCGCGCGATGCACTGGGCGAGCAGGGCGGCGTGGTGCTGCTGTCGCCGGGGGCGCCCAGCTTCGGCGCCTACAGCGATTACGTGGCGCGTGGCCGGCATTTCGCCCAGCTGGCGGGGTTCGACCCTGCGGCGATCAGCGCGATCCCGGGCCTGGGCGTGCAGTAAGGACGTTGTTCGCCTGCCCGCGCCACCGCATCGCTTGCGGTCAGGTGGCAGTGCGGCCGACTCGTCGCGCAGCTGGCCGAGGTCAGCGAGTCCATGCCTGCGCACTTCCAGGCGGTGTGCAGTGAAGCGCGTTGCCCTGGTGTCTGCGGCCAACCCGCCCATCGGTATTGGCGCGAACCGTTAGCCGGTTCACGACCAGCCGGTGATCGGGCAGGCGATTTTGCTGCCGGCGCGCATCGCGACCACGCCTGCACGGTGGCTGGGCCTACACTCGCGGCAAATCCCCGGAGCAAGCGCATGCACAAGCAATGGTCGTGGAGCGGTGTGGGTCTGGTCGGCGTTCTGGCGTCGTTGACATTTCCGGCGATGGCGGCGATGCAGGCCAAGCCGCTGGAATGGAAGATCGGCAAGGACACCTTTAGCGGCGTGCTGGTCTACGACGATGCCGGCGCTGCCACGCGCCCCGGCCTGGTGATGGTGCCCAACTGGCGCGGCGTGAACGACTCGGCGGTGACCAAGGCCAAACAGTTGGCTGGCGACGATTACGTGGTGCTGGTGGCCGACGTGTACGGCAAGGGCATCCGCCCCAAGGACGACACCGAAGCCGGTGCCCAGGCCAAGAAGCTGCGCGATGACCGGCCCACCTTGCAGGCACGTGCGCTCAAGGCGGTGGATGTGCTCAAGGCGCAGGCCGGCAAGGCGCCGCTGGATGCATCACGGATCGGCGCGGTGGGCTTCTGTTTCGGCGGCACCACGGTGCTGGAGCTGGTCCGCGCCGGCGCGCAGCTGGCCGGCGTGGTCAGTCTGCACGGCGGCATCGCCACGCCCGCTCCTGCCGCTGCCGGTTCGGCCAAAACACCGCTGCTGGTGCTCAATGGCGCCGACGACAAGAGCGTGACCAAGGCGGATATTGCGGCGTTCGAAACCGAGATGAATGGCGCCGGCGCCGATTGGCAGTTCGTCAATTTCAGCGGGGCAGTGCATTGCTTTGCCGAAGCCGATGCCAACAGCCCGCCGGGCTGCCTGTACAACCCGCGCGCGGCCAAGCGTGCCTACCGCATGCTGGGCGATTTCTTTGAGGAGCGGTTTGGTCGATAGCGGAGATTGGAGATTCGGGATTTGGGATTCGTAAAAGCGCGGTCCCGTCCTTCGAATCTTCCCGTGAGGTTGTACTCAGGGGCTTGTGCTGAACCTCGCTGTGCCTTCGGGTGCCGGGATTCGTCAACGTGCGGCCAAGCCGCCGTTGCGAATCCCCAATCCCGAAGCCCGTCCGGCGCGCGCAACGCGCCCGATCAATGCGTACGTTCGACCGCGTAACGTGCCAGTCCACGCAAGGCGGCCACCGCCGGGCTGTGCGGCAGGCTGTCCAGCGCGCGTTCGGCGGCGGCGGCATATTCGGCAGCGCGCGCGCGGCTGTAATCCAGGCCACCGGTGGCGTGGATGGCGGCCAGCACCTCGGGCATCGCCGCTGCATCGCCTTGTTCGACGATGGTGCGCAGGCGCTGCTGGGTGGGCGCGTCCGAATGCGCCATGGCGTGGATCAGCGGCAGCGTGGCCTTGCCTTCGGCCAGGTCGTCGCCCAGGTTCTTGCCCAGGTCGGCTGCCTCCGCGGCGTAGTCCAGCACGTCGTCGGCAATCTGGAACGCAAAGCCCAGCTGCATGCCGTAGTCGTACAGCTGCTGCTGCACCGCGGCGTCCGCACCGGAGGCCAGTGCGCCCAGGCGCGTGCCGGCGGCGAACAGCACCGCGGTCTTGCGCTCGATCACCCGCAGGTAGGCGGCTTCGTCGGTGTCGGGGTTGTGCACGTGCAGCAGTTGCAGCACCTCGCCTTCGGCGATGCGGTTGGTGGTGTCGGCCAGGATCTGCATCACCTCCATGCGGTCCAGCTCCACCATCAACTGGAAGCTGCGCGAATACAGGAAGTCGCCGACCAGCACGCTGGGCGCGTTGCCCCACAGCGCGTTGGCGGTGCTGCGGCCGCGGCGCAGGTCCGACTCGTCCACCACGTCGTCGTGCAGCAGCGTGGAGGTGTGGATGAATTCGATGATCGCCGCCAGTTGGTGGTGCTCCGGGCCGGAGCCGCCGGCGGCGTGGCCGGCCAGCATCACCAGCATCGGACGCAGGCGTTTGCCGCCGGCGGAGATGATGTGATCGGCGATCTGGTTGATCAGCACGACGTCCGAGGCCAGGCGGCGACGGATCAGTGCATCGACCGCGGCCATGTCTGGCGCGGCGAGGGACTGGATCTGGGGCAGGCCCAGCACGGTGGGGAGGTCTTCGGCGATGGTCATGCGCAGGCGTTCGTGATGTGCGTCGATTATAGGTGCCCGGGCCGGATCCGTCCCGCCGGACCCAACCGGTGGCTTCACATTTGCGGCCCGCGGGCCGGGCCGGGCCCCGCAAAGGCCCGCGTGGGCTGGATTTCCGACCCCCGGCAGGGCGCTTGCCCGGCAGCGCCGCGCGGCAACCCGCCACGACCGCCGACAGGCAGGTGCGGTAACATTGCCGCACAGACATTCATCGTTGCGCGCTCCCGGCGCCAGCGCATCATCTCGGAAGCACCTATGGCCCGCGGCATCAACAAAGTCATCCTCGTCGGCAACCTCGGCAACGATCCCGACACCAAGTACACCCAGGCCGGCATGGCCATCACCCGCGTAAGCCTTGCCACCACCAGCGTGCGCAAGGACCGCGACGGCAACAACCAGGAACGCACCGAGTGGCACCGCGTGGTCTTTTTTGGAAAGCTGGGTGAAATCGCCGGCGAGTACCTGCGCAAGGGCTCGCAGGTGTATGTCGAAGGCGAGCTGCGCTACGACAAGTACACCGGGCAGGACGGCGTGGAAAAGTACAGCACCGACATCGTCGCCAACGAGATGCAGATGCTTGGCGGCCGTGGTGAAGGTGGCGGTGGCGGCATGGGCGGAGATCGTCCGCAGCGCTCGCAGGCCCCGCGTCAGCAGCAAGGCGGCGGTGGCGGGCAGGGCGGTGGCGGATACGGCGGTGGGCAGGGCGGCGGGCAGGATTACGCGCCGCGTCGTCAGCAGCCGGCCCAGCAACAATCGGCGCCGCCGATGGACGATTTCGCCGACGACGACATCCCGTTCTGAGCCGCGTTGTCGCCCTCGTCATCCGGAAGGCCCGCCATGTGCGGGCCTTCTGTATTCAGCGTCATCGGGAACCGGACGTCACCGGCTGGCGGGATGGTTCGCCGTCCAGCAGCGGATGAAGTCGTCGGCGAGACAGCGACCGGACTGGCGCCTGACTACGCCGATGTGCGATCCCGCCCGCTTTGCTTGGCGCGGTAGAGCGCTGAATCGGCGTCGTGCACGATGGCATCCGGCGTCTGCGGTGTTTCGCCCGGTTCGAAGGTCGCGGCGCCCACGCTGACGGTGACATGCGCGCTGGTCGGGCTGGACAGATGCATCAGGCCCAGACCGGCCACGGCGCTGCGCACGGCATCGGCTAGGCGCAACGCGCCGGCGGCATCGGTATGCGGCAGGATCATGCCGAACTCTTCGCCACCGTAGCGTGCCGCCACGTCCTCGCTGCGGCGCGAGCAGGCCGCGATGGCGCCGGCAATCAGGCGCAGGCAGGCATCGCCATTCACATGGCCATAGGTGTCGTTGTAGAGCTTGAAGTGGTCCACATCGATCATCAGCACCGATAACGGCGACTGTAGGTGCACGGCTTCGCGCAATGCTTGCGACAGGCGGTAGTCGAACGCGCGCCGGTTGGCGATGCCGGTCAGCGCATCCACCCAGGCTTCGGAGCTGAGCTTGGCCTCGTTGCGATGCATGCGGCGCAGTTGCAGGTCCAGCCAGATGCCCACGCCCAGCAGCACGATGCAGCCGAGTGCGGCAATCACGATCCGCTGGGTTGCTGCCTGCCGCCAATTGGCCAGCGCATCGTCCACCGACACACCGGTCAGCACGGTCAACGGATACGGGCGCGCCGGAGCGAAGCTGGAGATGCGCTCCACGCCGTCGATCGGCGAGCGATAGGTCGCAGTGCCGTGCTTGCGTGCGCGCATGGTGACGTAGATCGAGGTGCCCGCGATCGAGGTGCCGATGACGTCCTGTTTGTCGGGCCGGCGTACCAGCACGATGCCATCGTCGTTGGTCATGCCGATGGTCCCGTTCGGGCCGACTTCGAAGGTGCTGTAGTAATGCTGGAAATACTTCAGCTGCAGCGTCACCAGTACCACACCGGCAAATTCGCCATCGCGGTCGTTGAGCCGGCGACTGAGGGTCATCACCCAGCTGCCATCGGAACGGCTCCGCACGGGTGGGCCCACCAGCGACAATGCATCGCGGTGGTCGCGGTGATATCTGAAATAGGCGCGGTCGGCGTTGTTGTGGGTGCGGGGCGTGCTGTCCAGCGATGAGCTGACCCAGCTGCCATCGCCCGCATAGATGAAGATGCCATGCAGGCGGTCCGAGCGCCTGGCCTCACGGACCAGAAACTCGTGCATCGCCGAGTGCGCGCTGTTGTTGCCTTGATCGTGTTCGACCCGCGAGACCAGGCCCGACAGCACCGCGTCGGCGATGGACAGGGTGTCGCTGGCATGCTGGGCCAGCGAATTGGCCAGATTCAACGACTGCGCCTCCGCGCTGCGCAGGGCGCTCGCGCGCTCCTCGTGGATGGACCAGTACTCTGAACCGAGCAGCAGTAGCCACGAAATGGTCAGCACGAAGTGCAACGCGATGCGTTGTGCACGTTGGCGCCACCGCTTGGTTGTTGACGTCACTGTGGCTACCTGTATGGACACCAGGGCGATGCAACCGGTGTGCCAGCCTACGCGTGGCCGCAGTGGCAACCGTGTGCAGCCGCGCAGCCACAGTGCCGATCTGTGATTGGCAGCGCACTGCTGCGCTGCAGCCCGCTTGCCGTGTGCGGCCGTCGCGCGGTGGTGCTGCATCAGCGTCCGGCGTGACCGCCGTCGCGATGCAAGCCAGCTCGACTGCATCCGCATCACGTTGTGCGTGGTATCCCGGGAGTCGATTCGTTACCCGAGGAGCTCTCATGCGCGCCATTCGTCTCTCGCAACCCGGCGGTCTGGATGCATTGCAGTCGGTCGATGTGGCCGACCCGGGGCAGCCCGCACACGGACAGATCCGTGTGCGTCTGCATGCCAGTTCGCTCAACTTCCACGACCTGGGCATCGTGCTTGGCCAGATGCCGACGGCGGACGGACGCATCCCCATGTCCGATGGTGCCGGAGTGATCGAAGCGGTCGGCCCGGACGTCAGCGAGTTCGCGGTGGGCGACCACGTGGTGTCCACCTTCTTCCCGTCCTGGCTGGACGGCGAGCCGCTGCATGCGGGCTTCGCCACCACCCCGGGCGACGGGGTCGATGGGTACGCGCGCTCGGCGGTGGTGACTGCTGCGCACGCGTTCACCCATGCGCCGGCCGGCTACAGTCATGCCGAAGCCGCCACCCTGACCACAGCCGGTGTCACCGCCTGGCGCGCCCTGGTAGCCAATGGTGGCCTGAAGGCGGGCGACACGGTGCTGGTGCTGGGCACCGGCGGCGTATCGATCTTTGCGCTGCAGTTCGCCAAGGCCATGGGCGCGACCGTGATCGCCACCTCGTCGTCGGACGAGAAGCTGGACAAGGCGCGGGCGCTGGGTGCCGACCACCTGATCAATTATCGCCAGCATGCCGAATGGTCGAAGCAGGTGCTGGAGATCACCGACGGGCGTGGTGTGGACCATGTGGTCGAGGTCGGTGGGCCTGGCACGCTCGCGCAATCGATCCGCGCGGCGCGTGTGGGCGGGCACATCGCTTTGATCGGCGTATTGACCGGCGCCGCCGGGCCGGTGCCGACAGCGGAGATGATGGGCCGCCAGCAACGTCTGCAGGGGCTGGTCGTGGGCAGCCGCCGGCATCAGCAGGCGCTGGTGCGGGCGCTCGACAGCTTGCCGCTGCGTCCGGTGATCGACCGGGCCTACGCACTCGACGACATCGGCGAAGCATTCGCCTTGCAGAAGTCCGGGGGCCATCTGGGCAAGATCGTGCTGGAGTTCTGACGACGTGGGCCACCCGGCGATGCCGGCTCACTGACAGCGGAGCCGGCACGCTGATAAAACGCACACTGCGCATTGCATCACAGCATCAGGACCGCGAGGCGTAGCGAAGAATGTCTGCGGTGCTGCAGCAGCCCGCGTCGATGGCTCCAACGCCGTCGACGCTGAATGACGCGGCCTTATCGTGCATGCAAGACACTGCGTCCGCGCATGCGCTGGCGCTGCGCCGTGATGAGCGCGTTCCATGGATGTATGCAGACGCAACATCGCTGCAGGTTGTATGTGCCGGCACTGGACCGGTCGTTCCCCGAAGTGTGAGCAACAGGCGTCGGTACTCACGCGCTTGTGACCGGCGGCGCTGCACATTGATAAAGAACTGAATAAGCCAGCATTGTTGGAGATGCCAGCCATGAGAGATATCAAGATGACCCGTCGCGAGGTACTGATCGCTGGCACGGCGTCGGCAGCCAGCGTTGCCGCAACCCAATCGATGGCCGCCACTGCCGCCACTGCCATGTCGCAGCGGCAGGCAGTCGAGCCGGCCAACGCCTCCAGTCAGGTTGCCTTCGAGGTCAACGGCAAGCCGGTGACGCTGACCCTGGATAACCGCACCACGTTGCTGGACGCACTGCGTGAGCATCTGCAGCTGACCGGCACCAAGAAAGGCTGCGATCACGGCCAGTGCGGCGCCTGTACGGTCATCGTCGATGGGCAGCGCATGAATTCCTGCCTGTCGCTGGCGGTGATGCATCAGGGCGCCAAGGTCACCACCATCGAAGGCCTGGGCACACCGGACAAGCTGCATCCGATGCAGGCGGCCTTCGTCAAGCACGACGGCTACCAATGCGGCTATTGCACGCCCGGCCAGATCTGCTCGGCAGTGGCCGTGCTCGACGAAGTGAAGCGCGGCATCCCCAGCCATGTCACTGAAGACCTCACCGCCAGGACCCGGCTGACCACGCCGGAACTGCAGGAACGCATGAGCGGCAACATCTGCCGCTGCGGTGCGTATTCCAACATCGTCGATGCGATCAACGATGTCGCAGGAGACCGCGCATGAAGGCTTTCAGTTACGAGCGCGCCACCTCGCCTGCAGATGCGGCCGCCAAGGCGGCGCGGCAGCCGGGTGCGAAGTTCATCGCCGGCGGCACCAACCTGCTGGATCTGATGAAGCTGCAGATCGAAACCCCGTCGCATCTGATCGATGTCAACGGCTTGAGCCTGGACACCATCGAGGCCACGCCCGATGGCGGCTTGCGCATCGGCGCCCTGGTGCGCAATACCGACCTGGCTGCCGATGCACGCGTGCGCCGCGATTACGCGGTGCTGTCGCGTGCGTTGCTGGCGGGCGCGTCGGGCCAGCTGCGCAATCGCGCCACCACGGCCGGCAACCTGTTGCAGCGCACGCGCTGCCCGTATTTCTACGACACCAATCAACCGTGCAACAAGCGTTTGCCCGGCAGCGGGTGCGCGGCCATCGGCGGCTTCAACCGGCAGTTGGCCGTGATCGGTGCCAGCGAGGCCTGCATCGCCACCCATCCCAGCGACATGGCCATTGCCATGCGCGTGCTGGACGCGGTGGTGGAGACGGTCCGTCCGGATGGACAGACGCGCGCGGTGCCGCTGGCCGATTTCTATCGCGCCCCGGGCACCACACCGCATCTGGAAACCGTCCTGGAGCGCGGCGAACTGATCACCGCGGTGACCCTGCCCAAGCCGCTGGGTGGAACGCATGTGTATCGCAAGGTGCGTGACCGCGCCTCGTATGCATTCGCGCTGGTTTCGGTGGCCGCTGTCGTGCAGCGCGACGGCAGCGCCCGCGTTGGCGTGGGCGGCGTGGCGCACAAGCCCTGGCGCAGCGAAGTAGCCGAGGCGCAGTCGCGGCAGGGCGCACGTGCCATCGCCGCTGTGCTGCTGGACGGCGCACAGCCCACCGAACACAACGCCTTCAAGGTGCCGCTGGTCGAGCGCACCCTGACCGCGATCCTGGCCGACACGAGGGCCTGATATGAAATTTGACACTCCCGCCGGTACCAACCCCATCGATCAACTCAAGCTCGTCGGCAAGCCCGTCGACCGCATCGACGGGCCGCTCAAGACCACCGGCCAGGCGCCGTATGCGTACGAGCACCACGACCTGCCCGGACATGCCGCCTACGGGCACGTGGTGGGCGCCGGAATTGCCAAGGGCACCATCCGCAGCATCGATCTGAGCGCTGCACGCGCGGCCCCGGGCGTGCTTGGCATCATTACCGCGCAGAACGCCGGCAAGCTGCAGAAGGGCAAGCGCAACACGGCCAAGCTGCTGGGCGGCCCGGAGATTCAGCACTACCACCAGGCGATTGCAGTGGTGGTGGCGGAAACCTTCGAGCAGGCACGCGCCGCCGGCCAGCTGATCAAGGTGGACTACGGCCGCCATGTCGGTGTGTACGATCTGGACAAGGCACGCGACAGCGCAAAGGTCACCAAGGCCGGCGGCGCGCCGAACAGCGATGTCGGCGACTTCAACGGCGCGTTCGCCGCTGCGCCGGTGCAACTGGATGCCGAATACACCACGCCGGATCACTCGCACGCGATGATGGAACCGCACGCCTCGATCGCGATGTGGGAAGGTGACAAGCTCAGCGTGTGGACCTCCAACCAGATGATCAACTGGGGCGCCGGCGATCTGGCCACCACGCTCGGTATCCCGCGGGAAAACGTGCGCATCATGTCGCCTTATGTCGGCGGCGGGTTTGGCGGCAAGTTGTTCCTGCGCGCCGACGCATTGCTGGCATCGCTGGCGGCACGCGAGGTCGGCCGCCCGGTCAAGGTGATGCTGCCGCGGCCGTTGATCGCCAACAACACGACCCATCGCCCGGCCACGGTGCAGCGCATCCGCATCGGCGCCGAGCGCAACGGCAAGATCACGGCAATCGGCCACGACAGCTGGTCTGGCGACCTGCCCGATGGCGAGCCGGAAATTGCCGCTGCGCAGACGCAGCTGCTGTACGCAGGTGCCAATCGCCTGATCACTACCCGGCTGGCGGTGCTCGACCTGCCCGAAGGCAACGCGATGCGCGCCCCTGGTGAGGCGCCAGGCCTGATGGCGCTGGAAATTGCCATGGATGAAATGGCCGAGAAACTGGAGATGGATCCGGTTACCTTCCGCGTCGTCAACGACACACAGGTGGACCCGGAAAATCCGCAACGCCCGTTCTCGCAGCGGCAGCTGGTGAAGTGCCTGGAGGACGGTGCCAAGCGGTTCGATTGGTCAAGGCGCAAGGCCAAACCGGCTGCTACCCGTGACGGGCGCTGGTTGGTCGGCATGGGCGTGGCCGCGGCGTTTCGCAACGCGCCGGTCATGACCTCGGGCGCGCGCATGCGGCTGGAGCAGGGCGGCCGCGTGGTGGTGGAAACCGACATGACCGACATCGGTACAGGCTCCTACACCATCATTGCGCAGACCGCCGCGGAAATGCTCGGCGTGCCGCTGAACTGGGTGGACGTGCGCTTGGGCGATTCCAGCTTCCCGGCATCGGCCGGTTCCGGCGGCCAGTGGGGCGCAAACAGTTCCACCGCCGGCGTCTATGCGGCCGCCGTCAAGCTGCGCGAGGCCATCGCTGCACGACTGGGCCTGGACCCGGCCAAGGCCGAGTTTGCCGATGGTCACGTGCGTGCCGGCGGCAAACGCATCGCGCTCGGCGATGCCGCTGCCACCGGTGCGTTGGTGGTGGAGGACAAGATCGAGTTCGGCGACCTGGCCAAGCAGCAGCAGCTGTCGACCTTCGGCGCGCACTTTGTCGAGGTGGGCGTGGATGTCGCCACCGCCGAAGTGCGCATCCGGCGCATGCTCGCGGTATGCGCAGCTGGACGCATCCTCAATCCCAAGTCTGCGCGCAGCCAGGTGATCGGCGGCATGACCATGGGTGCGGGTGCGGCATTGATGGAAGAGCTGGCGGTGGACAAGCGCTTCGGCTTCTTCGTCAACCACGACCTGGCCGGCTATGAAGTCCCGGTGCATGCGGACATCCCGCATCAGGACGTGGTGTTCCTGGAAGAGAGCGACCCGATGTCGTCACCCATGAAGGCCAAGGGCGTGGGCGAGCTGGGGATCTGCGGCGTGGCAGCGGCGATCGCCAACGCGGTCTACAACGCCACCGGCGTGCGGGTGCGCGATTACCCGGTCACGCTGGAAAAGTTGCTGCCGCATCTGCCTGCGTTGCTGCGCGCGTGAGCGCAGTCGTCGCGCCGGTCACGCATGTCACGCCGGCCGAATCGGCGTGGCCGGCGTGGCCGAGCTATGCACTGCACGACGATCTGCTTCCGGTGTTGACCGCCTGGCATCGCGCCGGGCAGCGCGTGGCGATCGCCACGCTGATCGACGTGCAAGGCTCCTCACCGCGCCCGCTGGGCAGCGAGATGGCGATCGGTGCCGATGGCCGGGTTGCCGGGTATGTGTCGGGTGGATGCGTGGAGGCGGCAGTGGCGCACGAGGCGGTGGCGGCCCTGCGCGACGGGCAGCCACGCTGGCTGGATTATGGCGAGGGCAGTGAGGTGCTGGACATCCAGCTCAGCTGCGGTGGCCGTATCGGTGTACTGGTCTGGCCTGTGCCCGATCTTGCCGAGCATCTGGCGCGCTGGCGCAACGCGCGCCAGCATCGTCGGGCATTCCATGTCGCGCTGGATCGCACCAGTGGGGCAGTGCGCTATCCCGCCACTGCGCACGAGGTACGTCCCGGCGAGTTCGTGCGCGTGCATCGCCCACCGTTGCGGCTGGTGGTGGTCGGTGCGGATCCGGCGTTGCTGGTGTTGATAACACTGGCCAGCCAGATGGGCATCGAGCTGCGTGTGCTGCGACCGCACGGCCCGGGCGAGCCGCCGCCCGGCCTCGCCGCCGAGCACTACGACCGCCGCGCGCTCGGTGATGCCTTGAACGACGTCCAGCTGGACGCAAGCACTGCCTTGTACAGCCTTGCGCACGACAGCGCGATCGATGTGCAGGTGGCCAGCCGTGGTCTGGCATCGGAGGTGGCGTGCATCGGCATCCTGGGCAGTCGACATAAACGCGAGCAGCGTCTGCAGGCATTGCGCGCACTTGGGCACGACGATGCGGCGCTGGCACGCCTGCGCCTGCCTGCTGGCTGGCGCATGGGTCGCTCCTCGCCGCACACCATTGCGCTGGGCATCATCGCCGAGGCAACACAGGCGGTGGCGGATGTGCGGGCGGGTGTGGTGGCGGGGTAACTTGTTGCGCTTCGACGCGTCGGGCGACCTGGCCTGGCGGCAACCGTGGTTGTGCACGATCCATGGATCACATGTCCCCCTATTGCAGATCCTGCACCTGGCGGATGAGCGCTCCTCGATCCCATCACCGGCGATCGCCTGAACGCCACGCGCGTTCGATCAGCCAGGCACGAGCTGCGTCGATGCGTGGGGCAATCGACGCGGCCAATGCCGCAGCAAACAGCGCGCGCACAGCACGCAGTCACTTCGCACGCACGGTCCGGCTTCTACGCTGAGGTCGTCTCCACTCCGTACGACGTCGCCATGTCACCAGCTCCTCGTTATGACGACGCATTGCGCAACAGGGTCGATGCCGTACCGTTCCGGCCGCCGCATGCCCATGCCTCCCGCGCACGCGCACGCGTCGCCGCGTCGATCACCCAGGTGCAAGCACGTTCACTTCGCGGGTCGTGCGCAACACCGAGCGTGAGCCCATGAGCGGCGATCACGCCGCATTGGTATTGGCGGCCGGGGCGGGCAGCCGGCTGGGACGATCCAAGCAGTTGCTGCGGCGCGATGGCGAACCGTTGCTGCGTCGCGCCGCACGCATCGCGCTGCAGACCGCGCCGCGCCGCTGCGTGGTGGTGTTGGGTGCGGATGCGGAAGCACTTGCCGACGTGCTGCAGGGGCTGGAGGTGGACGTGCTGGTGCACGCCGGGTGGGCCGCCGGCATGGGTTCCAGCCTGGCGGCGCTGCGCCAGCATGTGCAGGGCGACTCCGACGTGCGCCGCAGCCTGATTCTGGGGTGCGATCAACCGGCGCTGGACGCACCACACCTGCGCGCGTTGCTGGAAGAGGCCGACCGAGCCGCCTCGGGCTGCGCCACCAGTGGCTACGCCGGCGTGCGCGGCATCCCCGCGGTGGTGACCCACGCGGCCTGGGCCGATGTGCCACTGCAGGCCGACACCGGCTTGCGCGGCCTGTTTGCGGGTCTGGATGTGCAAGCGCTTGGCTGCGTCAGCGCCCCGGCGCTGGCGCTGGATGTGGACACCCCGGTCGATCTGGTCGCCGCACAGCAACGGGGTTGGATCGACCGGGAGTGAGACGCGATGACGGGTATCGCCTGGCGCGATCGGTCAGCCTGCGACGCACCGGCCAGATGGTCGTCGCCGCCTCAGGACCACAGCACCAACGCTTCCCTGATCACCAGGACATAGCCCAGCACCATCGCGGTCTTGACCGGAAACTGGAATTTTCTGAGCAGATACATGCCAACCCCTTCCCCAAGGATGTGTCCAAGCGCCCCTGCAACTCCTGCTGCATCGCCCGCGCCCTGGTGACGGCAGCTGTGACGATGTCCTCACTGCTTTTGGCGGAATGTAGCGGCGGGCGTCACCGGTGTCACGTGAGAATTTTCCTACCCGGGTGCCAGTGTCCGCCTGACAGTGCCGTCATTCCCAAACCTGCATGCTGCCTATGCCAAACGCGGGGCCCTCGGCCACTCTCCCGCGGCCCCTTGAGTAAGGGCATGTTGGCGTGATCGCAGCCGTACGACGTCCCCGATGTCGGTGCCGGGCGCCTTGATGCGCTGCAGTGCACCACTGTTCCAGCGCAGCACCTACCGGCCGGAGGCCACATGGACGAGTCCCGTTATGTTGTACGCATTCATCCCGAGCAGGGCGGTTGGTGGGTCACCCGCCCGCAGTGGTCGCCGCTGCGCTACCTGCGCGAGCAGGGCGCGCTGGAAAACGCCGAACTGATGGCCAAACTGCATTGCCTGACCACCGGCCAGCCGAGCGGCGTGGTGCTGAACACGGCCGACGGCGAGCGCCTGGTGCGACGTTACGGCTGAGGTTCCAGCCGCAGGTCTGCAGCGCTCGTCGTTGCCGGCTGTTTGCCAGGTGCCATCCGCGGCAGCTGCAGTGGGGCGCCACCGCGATTGCCGCCAGAGCCGGCGGTGGCCGCCGTCGGCGATGGCGTCGCCGGTGTGCTGATCAACGTCGTTGCGAATCCGGGCGCTGCCATTGGCCGCCATGGGGCACAGCCGCGATGACCGCCGGAATCGCACGGCTGATCACCGCGGTCATGCGCCCGATCTGACCCACAGGGTTTGCGCGACCGCCATGGTCGGCTAGATTCGTCGTCATCGGCCGCTCCCGGTTCGATCCGCATTGGCGGCCCCTTGTCCGGATACCTGCCTGCGGTGACTGCGCCTGCTTCTGCCCTGATTCAAAACGATATCGTCGTCTTTGGTTTGATCGCCGCCACGCTTGGCGCAGTGTTCTGGACATCGTCGCGCGAGCAGGGCCCGTGGCGACGGTTCTATTCCGTCGTACCGGCGTTGTTGCTGTGCTATCTGCTACCGGGCATCTACAACACCGTGGGCCTGATCGACGGCGCCACGACGCGGCTCTACAACCCCATCGCCCGCGACGTGTTGCTGCCGGCGGCGTTGATCCTGCTCACCCTGAGCATCGACCTGCGCGCGATCCTGGGGCTGGGGCCCAAGCTGGTCGCCATGTATCTGGGCGCGTCGCTGAGCATCATGCTAGGCGCAGTGGTGGCGTTCTGGGTCATGGGCTGGCTGCACCCGGCCACCGTGGCCGGCGATACCTGGGCAGGCATGGCGGCGCTGGCCGGCAGCTGGATCGGCGGGGGCGCCAACATGCTGGCGATGCGGGAAGTGTTCAACGTGGACGCCACCACCTTTGGCCAGTTCGCGGTGGTCGATGTCGGTGTCGGGTATGTCTGGATGGCGGCGCTGATCTTTCTGGCCGGGCGCGCCCGGACCATCGATGCGCGCAGCGGGGCGGACACCCGCGCGCTGGATGCCTTGCAGGAACGCATGGCGCGCTTTCAGGCCGAGCATGCGCGTATTCCCAGCCTGACCGACTTGATGGTGATCGTGGCGGTGGCGTTCGGTGGGGTCGGCCTGGCGCATGCGCTGGCCAACCCGCTGGCGGCGTGGTGCAAGGCGCACCTGAGCTGGGCCAGCCAGTTCAGTCTGGACACGCCCTTTGTCTGGGTGGTGGTTCTGGCCACCAGTGTGGGGTTGTCGTTGAGCTTCACCCGCGCACGCAACCTGGAGGGCGCCGGTGCGTCCAAGATCGGTTCGCTGCTGCTGTATTTCCTGATCGCCTGCATCGGCATGCAGATGGATCTGCTGGCGCTACTGGATCGCCCCTGGCTGTTCCTGCTCGGCCTGATCTGGATTGCCGTCCACATCGCACTGCTGTGGGGCCTGGGCCGCTGGCTGCGGGTGCCATTCTTTTATTTTGCGATCGGTTCGCAGTCCAACATCGGCGGTCCGGCTTCGGCGCCGGTGGTGGCCGCTGCCTTCCACCCCGCATTGGCGCCGGTGGGCGTCTTGCTGGGCACGATGGGCTACGCCACCGGCACTTACCTGGCGTACCTGGTCGGCATCACGCTGCGAGCGATGGCCGGGGCAGGGTAGCGGTGATCGGCCGATGGTCCGGCCGGCCCAGCGTGGCAGGGTCAGCGCATGCGGCATGGAGATCTCTCTGCATGCCATTGCCGTTGTCTGCAGCGCAGGCGGCTGTGTGCCGCCTGCGGTAAGGCGGGCGCCGATTACTGCTGAATGACGCGGCGCTGTTCTTCCTGCTGTTGCGCAGGCGGATGGGCATGTTGCTGGTTTTGCTGCTGCAGCTGACTGACATTGCCGTGCGCGGGTTCGTGTGCGGCCGAGGCGGTCTGGACATGGCTACGCAAATGCGTCGGGTCGTCCATGCGCCCCTGCACCGCGATCAGGCTATCGCCATTGCGGTTGGGCACCAGATGGTCGATGCGCTGCAGGCCGTCGCTGCCTGCGCGTGCAGCCACACTAGCGGCCGTGTTGATAAACGCCGTGTCATCGCGTAGCCCCAGCCGGTCGCGTTGGCCATCCAGCTGCACCACCGCGTCGTTGAACAGCTGACTGCCGGGCTGCAGCGGTGCGGCCCGTGCCTGGTCGGGCGCCTGCATGTCCTGCGCCTTGATCACCGAGTCCATGCCGTGCAGATCCAGGCGATGCTTGAGCATCAAGCCGGGCACCAGACGCTGGCCGAACGATAGCGGGTCCGGTTCCGGCAACTCGATCTGGTGGCCGGCCGCGTCGGGCATCGTCCACTTCAGCGGAATGCTGTCTTCCTGCAGGTGGGTCAGGATTTCGTTCTTGACGTGGTAGCCGCGGATCAATTCGCTGCTGGCGTAATCCTTGGCTGCCGATGCGTCCAGGCCCGCGCGTTCGAGCGTGCGGTCGTTGACGCCGGCGGCGTTGTACGTCACTGCGGGAATATCGTTGACCATGGCCGACGCCGCAGCCAGTCCGCCGCCCAGTGAATGCCCCGCGATGACCACCTGGTCGCCGAATGCCTGCCTGGCCTGGCTGCCCAGCTGGATCGCCGAGGCATACTGCGCATCGTCAAAGCCCAGGCCCTGGCCGATGTTGTGCTTCCAGTCCTTGCCTTCGTCGGTGCCGCAAAAGCCGAGCACGACCTGGCCCTGATCGTTGCGATAGAACGCGGCATCGAAGCCGCTCTTGGCATCGTGCAGCAGCGCCGGGTCGATACCGGCCTGCTGCAGTGCGCTGTCGTCCATGCGCGACCAGCCATTGGCCAGCGGGGCGAAGGTTTCGGCGCCGCCTTCGCGGCGCTGATTGGCGGTGCTGTAGAGATCTTGCAGCAGCTCCGGAAACTGGCGGTCTTGCGGCTGCGGTTGTTGACCGCGCATCGACTCTGCGAAGGGAGTGGTTGCAGCGGTGGAAGATGTGGATTCTGACGGGCTCATGCGCGGCTCCTTGCGTTCGTCGTACGGAAAGCGCGCTTAGCGGCTGCTTTCCACGGGAATGTTGTGGGCGCTCAACCACGCGCGCACGTCCGATCTGACCTGTTGGCCGCTGGCATTGAGCAAACGATCCGGCGTGGTGAAAAAATATGCCTGGAAGGTTTTTTGCTGTGCATTGCGCAGCGTGGGGTCCACGCCGGCCTTGAGCAGCTGCAGCACGGCCGGGCTGGCGGCGCCGCTCTGGGCGGCCAGGTGCAGCAGGCTATTGCCGGTATGGTCGACGCGCTGGACGTCGGCGCCGGCGTCCAGCAGCAGGCCGATCTGCGCATCGCGCTTGCTCTGCACCGCACGGAACAGCGGCGTCCAGCCGGCACGTGCACTGACCACGTCGATCGGTGCCTTGTGCTGCAGCAGAATCTTCAGATAGTCCGGGTCCTTGGCCATGGCAGCCATGTGCACGACCGTTTCCTGGTCCATGCCCGGCAGCGATGGGTCCGCGCCTGCGTCGAGCAGGGCCTGCAGTGCGCGCGGTTGTTCGTTCCAGATCGCCCATTCCAGCAGGGTCACCTGTTGATCGCCGTGTGCGGCCAGATCGACGGTGGGGGCGAGTGCCTTGATGCGAGCGACGTCGCCCTGCGCGATGGCGTTGGCGATGTCGGTCAGGGCTGGGTCGCGGAAGGCGACGGTATGGTCCTGCAGCGTAGCTGACATGGTGGTTTGCTCCTTGGCACCGGGTGAGGCGGTGCATGAGACCGCGAAAAACGAGGTCGCAAGAACGAGCAGGGTGGGGAATCGCGTCTTCATCGAAATCTCCTTGTCCTGATCGCATTCCTGGTGGCGCCGCAGCACGTCCCGCTGCAGCGGGGCCGATGCTACCAGCTGCAAAAATCGGGCGCGGTAAGATTTCGTGACATGGCTGGGGCCGTGCATGGGCTGTCCAGTCTGCTTGGTCATCCGTTTGCCTCTGTCGCAGTCGTGCGATTGCTGCCGTCACATGCACGTGCGTGGCACCACAGCCGGCGGTCACGCCACGGCTCGCATAATGGCGCTTTGCGAGCAGATGGGTGCAATGGTCTACGAGCTACTGATCAGTGATTGCGACGGGGTTCTTGTCGACAGCGAGATACTGGCCGACCGGGTGATGCGCGAGGCGCTGGCAGCATTCGTGCCGGCCGAGCCGTTGGAACATCTGCTGGAAAGCACCTTCGGGCAAACCACGCGCGAGGTATTGCGGCGCGTGGAAGAACGCTTTGCGCTGCAGTTGCCGGAGACCTTGCTGGCGCAGATCCAGGCGCGCAGCGAGGCACTGATCCAGGCAGAGGTGCAACCCATACCCGGTGTGCGCGAGGCGCTGGAACAGATTCCGCTGCCGTTGGCAGTAGCGTCCAACAGCCGCCGCCACAACGTGATCGCATCGGTGGAACGGACCGGGCTGACCGCGCGTGCGGCGGGGCGCGTGTTCAGTGCCGACATGGTGGAGCGGCCCAAGCCGGCACCGGATGTCTATCTGCTGGCAGCACGCACGGCAGGGGTGGCGCCGGAGCGCTGCCTGGTGATCGAAGACAGCCCCACCGGTACCACGGCCGCCGTGGCGGCAGGCATGCAGGTACTGGGGTTTATCGGTGCCAGCCACATTCCGCCTGGCCACGGTGACACCCTGCGCCGCATCGGTGTGCTTGAGGTGTTCCATGAGATGCGTGACTTGCCTGCGTTGTTCGCGCGGTTGGCGCAACGGCGCGCCGGTTGAGTGAAAGGCCCGGTGAGTAGGGCGCAGGCAACGCGCAACGTTGCACTCTGCAGCTGACCTGCTGCTCTGTACCTGATCTGCCGGTATCGAGCAATCAGGTCAAGACTCCTGCACTGTGCGTATTGCGATCACTTGGCTGTCTTCACGTCTGGTCGAGGGCGCGGCGCCCTCACCGCTCGCGGGACACGCCGTCACCCCGTCCATGGGGGCTCGGTGGCGGCATCCATGCCGCCACACGGTCCCGCAATCGGCGAGGACACCACGCCAGACAGTTGGCCGGTGGTTTTGTTGAAAAGCAAAGATACCGCGTCGCAGCTTGCTAGTTGCTGTTGAAATCCATGCACACCGATCATCTCGACTGGTCCTTGCCCGCCCACCGTCGCGGGACCTTGAGCGGCATGGATGCCGCGCCAGAGCCTCCAGGGACGGATTCACGGCGTGTCCCGCGATGGTGGGCGGGCAAGGGCCCTGCAGCAAAAGCACAGATCATCCGCTTTGCGCCTGATTTGTCCGTCTTGAGCAATCAGGTCGAGACGCCTTCGCTGTGCATATTGCGATCACTTGGCTGTCGTCAAATCTGGTCGAGGGCGCGGCGCCCTCACCGCTCGCGGGACACGCCGTTAACCCGCCCATGGGGGCTCGGTGGCGGCATCCATGCCGCCAACGGTCCCGCAATCGGCGAGGACACCGCACCAGAACGTTGGCTGGTGGCCGACTGAAAGCGAATCACTGCAGGAGTCGGGCAACGGCTGCGGATCGCCGGCTTATGACATTCGAAAGCGCTGTGACAGGACATCGAATGTGCTGGCAAGTGATCCAGTTAATGACGAGCGCAATTTACTGCTTGTGCCATGCGCACCGACCAACTTGACTGGTCCTTGCCCGCCCACCGTCGCGGGACCCTTGGCGGCATGGATGCCGCCAAGGAGCTACATGGACGTACTTGCAGCGTGTCCTGCGATGGTGGGCGGGCAAGGACCCTGCAGCAGAGGCAAAGATCATCCGCTTTGCGCCTGATTTGTCCGTCTTGAGCAATCAGGTCGAGACTCCTTCACTGTGCATATTGCGATCACTTGGCGGTCTTCAAATCTGGTCGAGGGCGCGGTGCCCTCATCGCTTGCAGGACACGCCGTGAATCCGTGTGTCCCGCGATGGTGGGCGGGCACGGGCCCTGCAGCAAAGCCGCAGCGTCGAGAGCGCCCTGCAACCGACCTGCCGCGCGACCCAAGCGCGCCAAACACCAGGCAATCTCGCATCTCCAACAAAGCAACAGGGCGCGATTTGCATCGCGCCCTGTTGCTTTTCAACGTCTTGTTTGACCGGTCAACCGATCGCGAATCGATCAATCACCAATCAGCAACAGCGAAACCCGCTCTTGCCGCCGTAGCGTGCATCCTGCCGCTCGCGGAAGAAGGCGGGATAGTCCATTACCGGTTTGTCCGGATGTTTTTCCAGCATGTGGCGCACGTAGTTGTCGTAGTCAGGAATGCCGCAGCACAAGCGCGCGGTCTGGATCAGGCGCCGCCAGATGCGGCGGTGCACCTGATATTGGCTGGCCAGAACGAGTTGGGTGCCCATTACAGATCCGCCATCTGGTGTGGCTGCAAGGCCACGTACGGCGTTTCACGGTCGCTCCGCTGCGGATTGCGGCGTGCGGCGATGATCGTCTTGATTGCGTACACAAGGATCGAAGCCACCACGAACAGGAACAGCACCGTCAGCCCGGTGTTGACGTAGGCGTTGGTGACGATCTGCTGCATCTGCGGCACCGTTTTGGCCGGTGCGGTGATGGTATTGCTGGCGATGGCGGCCTGGAACTTGTGCGCCTGCGCCAGGAAACCCTGCGCCGGGTTGCTGTCGAAGATCTTGATCAGCCCCGCGTAGGTCGTGCACAGCAGCAGCCACAGCGCCGGCACGATGGTGACCCAGGCATAGCGGTCGCGCTTCATCTTGAACAGCACCACCGTACCCAGCATCAGCGCGATGCCGGCCAGCATCTGGTTGGAGATGCCGAACAACGGCCACAGCGTCTGGATGCCGCCGAACGGATCGATCACCCCGGTGTAGAGCAGATAGCCCCACAGTGCCACGCACCCGGCGGTGGCGATGATGTTGGCGGTCCACGATTCGGTCTTTTTCAGCGCCGGGATGAAGTTGCCCAGCAGGTCCTGCAGCATGAAGCGGCCTGCGCGGGTACCGGCATCCACTGCGGTGAGGATGAACAAGGCTTCGAACAGGATGGCGAAGTGGTACCAGAACGCCATGGTGTCTTCGCCCGGCAGCAGTTGATGCAGGATCTGCGCGATACCAACGGCCAGCGTGGGTGCACCGCCGGCGCGCGCCAGGATGCTGTGCTCGCCGATATCGCGCGCGGTGGCCTCCAGCACTTCGGGGGTGATCGCAAAGCCCCATTCGGACACCTTGGCCGCGACCGCCACGGTGTCGGTGCCGACCAGCGATGCCGGGCTGTTCATCGCGAAGTAGATGCCCGGCTCGATGATCGAGGCGGCCACCAGCGCCATGATGGCCACGAACGATTCCATCAACATGCCGCCGTAGCCGATGTAGCGCATGTGGCCTTCATTGGCGAGCAGCTTGGGCGTGGTGCCGGAGGCGATCAGGGCATGGAAGCCGGACACTGCACCACAGGCAATGGTGATGAACAGGAAAGGGAAGATGCCGCCCTTCCACACCGGGCCGTCGCCGGTGGACGCGAACTGGGTCAGCGCCGGCATCTTGAGGTCCGGCATCACCACAAGAATGCCGATGGCCAGCGCCAGGATGGTGCCGATCTTGAGAAAGGTGGACAGGTAATCGCGCGGTGCCAGCAGCAGCCACACCGGCAACACCGAGGCGACGAAGCCGTAGCCGATCAGCATCCAGGTGATCTGCTTGGCGGTGAAGGTGAAGGCCGGGCCCCAGGTCGGGTCGGCGGCGACCTTGCCACCGAGCCAGATCGCGCCCAGCAGCAAGATCAATCCGACCACCGAGATCTCGCCGATCTTGCCGACGCGGATGTAGCGCATGTACACGCCCATCATTAGCGCGATGGGCATGGTGGCGATCACCGTGAACATGCCCCACGGGCTTTCGGCCAATGCCTTGACCACCACCATCGCCAGCACCGCCAGGATGATGATCATGATCAGGAACGCGCCGAACAAGGCGATGGTGCCGGGCACCTGGCCCATCTCTTCGCGCACCAGATCGCCCAGCGAGCGGCCGTTGCGGCGGCTGGACAGGAACAGCACCACGAAGTCCTGCACCGCACCGGCAAACACCACGCCCACCACCAGCCACAGCAGCCCGGGCAGGTAGCCCATCTGCGCGGCAAGCACCGGGCCCACCAACGGCCCGGCGCCGGCAATGGCGGCGAAGTGATGGCCGAACAGCACATGCTTGTTGGTGGGCACGTAATCCAGGCCGTCGTTGTTGGCCACCGCCGGCGTGGCGCGGGTGATGTCCAGCTGCATCACCTTGTCGGCGATGAACAAGCTGTAGAACCGGTAGGCGATCAGATAGATCGACACCGCGGCCACCACGATCCACAACGCGTTGATGTGCTCGCCACGCCGCAATGCCACGGTACCCAGGCAGAACGCGGCCAGCAGCGCCAGCGCGCCCCAGGCCAGCTTCGAGAACCCTTTCATGCATATCCCTCAGGAACGATTCACTCAAGGGTCCCCCCGTGCCCGCCTGCGGTCAATGGCAGGGGTCAGTGGCGGGGTAAAACTTTGGTCGTAGAGTGATTGCCTGCATGCTGCGCTGGCGGCGCCAGCGGGACAGGCGTTTGGAACGATCGGTTGCAACGGTCGCGGTTGGGCGCCGCATCCCGCGCACCCATGATGGGCGCACGACACCTTGCACAGGGACACTGCCATGAGCACTACCACCACCACCGCGGCGCATGTGCTGCGCACCATCCGCGGCCAACCGACCTCCGACGGCGCCGGCGTCAAGCTGACCCGCGTCATCGGCACCCAGCAGCTGCCGGAGCTGGACCCGTTTCTGATGCTGGACGAGTTCGGTACCGAAAAGGCCGAGGACTACATCGGCGGCTTCCCCAGCCACCCGCATCGCGGCTTCGAGACGGTGACCTACATGCTCGACGGGCGTATGCGGCACAAGGACAACCACGGCAACGAAGGCCTGCTGACCCCGGGCAGCGTGCAGTGGATGACCGCCGGGCGCGGCCTGATCCATTCGGAAATGCCCGAACAGGAATCCGGGCGCATGCGCGGCTTTCAGCTGTGGGTGAACCTGCCGGCGCGCGACAAGATGACCGACCCCAGGTACCAGGAATACGCGCCGGAACACATTCCGGTGGCGCATCCGGCGCCCGGTGTCACGGTCAAGGTGATTGCCGGAGCGGTGGGCGATGTCGTCGGCCCGATCGTGCAGCCGGCGACCAGCCCGGTGTATCTGGATATCGCCTTGGAGCCAAATGTGGAGTGGGATTACCTGCTGCCCAGCGGACACAACGCGTTTGCGTATGCGTTCGAGGGCGCGGTGGTCGTGGGCGAGGGCGACGCCTCGCGCCCCTTGCCCGCGCAGGAACTGGCGGTGCTGGGCGGCGGCGAGCGGCTGACGCTGCGCGCAGGGGCACAGGGCGCGCAGCTGATCGTGGTAGCCGGCCGCCCGCTCAACGAGCCGGTGATGCGGCACGGGCCGTTCGTGATGAACACCAAGCAGGAATTGATGCAGGCGTTCGTCGATTTCCAGGAAGGCCGGTTTTGAGCCCGGCCACCTCATCCAGCGCAGGAAAGGGACATGAGTGATCGCCCGGTCAGCGTCGGCACCACTGCGGTGCCATATACCGTCACCATCCACGACGGCCAGCACCGCTGGCTCGGCGATACCCAGCCGGCCAATGGCGGCGCCGATGCCGGGCCGGATCCGGAATCGCAGGTGCTCGGCGCCTTGGGTGCCTGCACGGCAATCACGGTGTCGATGGTGGCCGCACGCAAGCAGTGGCCGCTGACGGCGGTGCATGTGCATCTGCATTACACCCAGCGCGGTGCCGCCGGCACGGCGATCACCCGCGAGATCGTGCTTGACGGTGCACTGGATGACGACCAGCGCGCACGCTTGCTGGAGGTGGCCGACAAGTGCCCGATCCATCGCCTGCTGACTGGCGAAGTGCGCATCGACAGCCAGCTGCAGGCGGCCAGCGTGGGAGACAAAGCAACGACGCTGGCAGGCTGATAAACGCCTGCCAGTCGCCCCGGGGAGGCGGTGACGCGATCGGAATGGAACGATCGCGACGCTGGTGCCGATCGCCAGTCGCGGCGCCTTGGCTCAGGGCTGCAGCGGGTAGGTTTTCGCTCGCGCCGGCATGACGCTGGCCCGAAGATGCGGGCACGTGGGGCAATTCGCGGCGTCAAGGCCGGCTGCAGCAGGCCGCCTGATGTGACCTACAGCGCGCCGGGCAAACCGGCGCGCTGCAAGCTTGCTGCATCGACAGCCAGCAATGCGGCGACGCGCTGCCTCAGCGCTGCAACGCAAGACTGGCCGGTTGCAGATCCATCGACTGCACCAGCGACTGCATCGAGGCCAGTTCCTCGGTGCTGGCGCCGTCGATCCACAGCTGCGCATACCGTTTCTTGCCCAGCTCCACCACGGTGACGCGGCGCGATTCCATGCCGGGCATCTCGCGGCCGCCCAGATCGAGCTTGTACCAGTAGAAATCTTCCTGCTGGATCTGGCCCTTTTCGGCGCGGCGGTCGCGTGCCAGCGTCATGGACGGGTCGCGCGTGGTGAGCATCACGCCCACCACCTGGCGACCGTCGGCCGTCACTGCCTTGCAGACCAGATAGTCGGCACCTGCCAGCTCGTTCCACTGCAGGCCCGAGGCGGGCGGCAGCGGTGGGCAGACCGGCGAGGTCTGGGCGTGGGTGGTCGCGGCGGCCAGCAGCAGGCTCAGGCCGACTAGGCAGGATGCAGACTTCATGCAAGGTTCCCCGGGCAGTGGATGATGAGACGGAGCGACGTCGACCCCGTGCCGCTGCATCGCCTCAGGCTCCCCGCCTGGGCATGCCGTCCACTCGACGTGCGCTTACGCTTGCATCACTACCACAGTTTTGCGAGCTGGCTCAAGCCATGTCGCATGTTGGTGTGGCATGGCCTGTGCGGCAGGGCACTCCCATTGCGAGACCTGGTGACCGGCGGCGAAGCGCAGCCCTCGCCGCGCACGGTTTCAAGGGTAATTAACCGGCTTCGGGGCCGGGCTTGCCGGCAACGGAATGAACTCCTTGTCGTCGCCGGGAATGCTGCCGAAGCGACCGGCCTGCCAGTCGTCCTTGGCCTGCTCGATGCGTTCCTTGGAGCTGGACACGAAGTTCCACCACAGGTGGCGCGGCCCATCCAGCGGCTCGCCGCCCAGCAGCATGGCCTTGAGCGGCGTCCTGGCGCGCAGGCGGCCGCGGGCGCCGGGCGAGGGCACGATCAGGTGGCGCGCCGGTACATCGGCGCCATCCAGCTGCGCCTCGCCTTCCAGGATGTACAGGGCGCGCTCGGCGTGGCCGGTGTCCAGGTCGATCTCCGCGTCCGGTGCCAGGTCCAGCGCCACATTGAGCGTGCCGCTGAACACCTGCACCGGCGATTCGTCGCCATAGGCGCGCCCGGCGATCACGCGCAACCAGACGCCATTGCGGCGCTGCTGCGGCAGGCTGGCGGCGGCGTGGTGATGGAAGGCCGGCGCGGTTTCTTCGGCCGAGCGCGGGAGTGCGATCCAGGTCTGCATGCCGTGCAGTGCGTGCTGGCGAGTACGCTCTGGGCCGGGCGTGCGTTCGGAATGGGCGATGCCGCGGCCGGCGGTCATCCAGTTGACGTCGCCGGGGCGGATCACCTGATCCGAGCCCAGCGTGTCGCGGTGCCCGATCTCGCCGGCCCACAGGAAGGTGACCGTGGCCAGGCCGATGTGCGGGTGCGGGCGGACATCGATGCCGTGCTCCGGTTCGAGCAGCGCCGGGCCCATGTGGTCGACGAAGACGAACGGGCCCACGCTGCGCGCCTGCAAGGTGGGCACGGCGCGGCGCACTTCCAGCCCGCCGATGTCATGTACGCGTGGGGCGATCAGAGTGGTCATGGCGGTGGCTCGTGACGGACTGGGAGCCAAAGCGTCGCATGCACATCAGGCGCTGTGCAGCGCATCGGCCAAGATGGAATGTTCCGTATGCAGGTGATGTCGCCGGGCGCCGCGCGCGAGGTGGTGATCACCTATCAGGCGAGCCCTATAGCAGGCACGTCTGCGTAGGCAGCTCGACCTCGCCACGACGCGAGGCGATGCGGTCGGCCAGGCGCGTGGGTTCGGGCAGGCGATAGGCGCGCAAGGTGCGCATCGTCCAGTCGAGGGCGCCGTGCATGGAGACGCGATGGCCGGGCGAAACGATCAAGGGGTTGCAGCGCGGCTTGCTGCGCAGCGCCCAGCCGATCTGTGCACCGGTCAGCAGGATCGGGCTGTGATCGCCGCGTTCGGGGCCGGGTTCGCTGAAGCTGCCGGCCAGGCGTTGCTTGGCCACGCCGATGCAGGGCAGGCCGGTCACCACGCCGAAGTGCGCCGCGATGCCGAGCTTGCGTGGATGCGCAATGCCCTGGCCATCAATGAAGACCAGGTCCGGCGTGCGCGACAGCAGCGCCAGGGCCTGCAGCAATGCCGGCAGTTCGCGAAAACTGAGCAGGCCGGGCACGTACGGCATCGAGGTGGGCACGCGTGCGACATGCGTTTCCAGTGGCAGCAGCGTATGCGCATCCAGCAACACCGCGGCCGCACGCGTCGTCTGGCCGTCGTCTTCGAACCCGACGTCGAAGCCTGCAAGCAGCTGCGGCGTTGCGCTCACCTCATCCTGTAGCACCACGCGCTGTGCCAGTTGCTGTTGCAACTGTCGCGCCTGGGTCGTGCTGCCGTCCCAACCGGCGAAGACGGGGTCGTTGGTGTGCATGGCCACAGCATCGCGTGCGGGCCGTGGCGATCTCGTGCACGCCTGCGATGCACGCGCTGCCGCTACAATCGCAGGCTGATCGGCCCCCAATCGGAGAACCGTAGTGACCCGCAAACTCGTACTGCTGCGCCATGGCCAGAGCCAATGGAACCTGGACAACCGTTTCACCGGCTGGGTGGATGTGGAACTCACCGAGCAGGGCCGCCAGGAAGCGACGGCGGCCGGCAAGCTGATGAAGGACGAGGGGCTGCAGTTCGATGTTGCCCACACCTCGGTACTCAAGCGCGCCATCCACACGCTGCAGGGCGCGTTGAAGGAGCTCGACCAGGACTGGCTGCCGGTGTCCAAGAGCTGGCGCCTCAACGAGCGCCACTACGGTGGCCTGCAAGGCCTGGACAAGGCCGAAACCGCGGCCAAGCATGGCGAGGAGCAGGTCAAGATCTGGCGCCGTTCCTACGACATCCCGCCGCCGGCGATGGACGTTGCCGACCCGGGCCACCCGTGTCACGACCGTCGTTACGCCACGCTCGACCGCAATGCGTTGCCGGGGACCGAGTCGCTGGCAACCACGCTGGTGCGCGTGCTGCCGTACTGGCACGACGCGATTGCGCCGCAGTTGAAGGCCGGGCAGACCGTGCTGGTGACCGCGCACGGCAATTCGCTGCGCGCGTTGTACAAGTACCTCAACGACGTCTCCAACGAGCAGATCCTGGAGCTCAACATCCCTACCGGCATCCCGCTGCTGTTCGAGCTGGACGACAACCTGCAGGTGCGCAGCTTCCGTTACCTGGGCGACCCGGAAGCGGCCAAGCGTGCGGCCGAAGCAGTAGCCAATCAGGGCAAGGCGAAGTAAGCGCTGCCGGCGGTTGAAGCGCTGCATGCGTTGCGCGCAGCGCTTGTCGTGTGTAGCACGCCGCCGCAAGAGGCTGCGCGCTGTGGTGAATGGGAGTGGTGCGTGGGCGTGGATCGCGCACGCGCCGCGTTAGCGCAGGCGAGACATGATGTCCGGCAAACGTAGAACCCAGCAGATGACTGCCATTTACTGTCGCGCGTATCTGGTGACCGAGGGCCTGCTGTTGGCAGGTGGAAGCGGTGCAGTAGCGGTGTTGACCGGCGCCAGCATCTCCGGCCCCGGGCTGGCACTGGCCTTGCTGATCTGCGTGCTCGGTGCGGTGTTGCTGGCGATGGGTCTGTTCGGACCGGTACGGCAGATGGAAGCGTGGGCCGATGCGGCGTCCGGGCATGAGGTCGCCCTGGTGCTGATGGTGTTGGCGTATCCGGTGTACGTGGTGATGGCGCCGTTCTACGCGCGTCGGTGACTGCCTGCGACGGCGCGTTGCGCCGGGATGCAGGGTTGGGTGAAGCAGACGGTCGCGGCGTCAGTGGCAGACGCGCCAGCGGCCTGTCGTTGCAATGACGTTTCTATAAAGCGCGGCAACGGACGTTAGGGCGTTGCGGTGCCGCTGATCTGGTGTGGCCGGTAGCAGAGCGACTGACGAAGGAGCGCGCGCCGCCTGATGCGCTGCGATTCGCCGGCGGCTCCCGACGGGCTGCCGACTTTTTTCGACCGCGCATGCGCGGTCATGCCTTGGAGAATTCAATGAAGTTGAGCAAGTTCGCCCCGCTATCGCTTGCGGTGGCCATCGTGGTCGCGTTGTCTGCATGCGGCGCCCCCGACGACACTGCCAAGGGGGCGCCCGCCACCCCGCAGGCTGCACCGACCAAGGTCGATGTGTCCAAGCTCGATGCGCCGATCGTGGCGTTCGGCAGCGGCGATCTGGATCCTGCCATCAACGCGTGCCAGGACCTCAACGGCTTCGTCAACGCCAAGTGGCTCAAGGCCAACCCGGTGCCGTCCGATCGCACCAGCTGGGGCAGCTTCGAAGTGCTGGCCGAGCGCTCGCTGACCATCCAGCACGCGTTGGTGGAGCAGCTGGCGCGCGGCAATCTCTCGGCTGGCTCGGTGGACGCCAAGATCGCCGACCTGTGGCGCACCGGGTCGGACGAGGCGGCCATCGACACCGCCGGCATCACCCCGCTGCAACCGCAGTTGAAAGCGATCGATGCGCTGACCGATGCGCCGTCCATCGCCGCGTGGCTGCGCGACAGCTATGCCAAGGGCCAGGGCTTCATGTTCTCGTTCGGCGCCAATGCCGACTACAAGAATTCCGAGCAGATGATCGCCTATGCGGGGCAGGGCGGCCTGGGCCTGCCCGAGAAGGGCTACTACACCGATCCGGCGCAAGCCAAGATCCGCGAACAGTACGTGGCCTACATCGCACGCGTGCTGGAGCTGTCCGGCATTCCGGCCGCACAGGCGGCGACCCAGGCCAAGGCGGTCATGGCGTTCGAGACGCGGCTGGCCGCTGCCTCGTTGTCGCGGATCGAACTGCGCGACCCGGCCAAGCGTTACAACCCGGTCGATGTGGCCGGCGCCAATGCGGTGACGCCGCACTTCGACTGGCAGGCGTTCTTCGGCGCGCTCAAGGTGCCGGCCGGCACTTTTTCGCTCAGCCAGCCCGGGTACTTTGCCGAGCTCGATGCGATGCTCGCCGACACCCCGGTGGACACCTGGAAGGCGTATCTGCGCTTCCACAGCGTGGACGAGGCGGCGCCGTATCTGGCCAAGCCGTTCGAGCAGGCCAACTTCGATTTCTATTCCAGGACGCTGCGCGGTCAGCAGGACATGCTGCCGCGCTGGAAGCGCACCTTGAACGCGGTCAACGAGGCCATGGGCGAGGCGCTGGGCCAGCTCTACGTGCAGTCTGCATTTTCCGCCGAGTCGAAGGAGCAGATGCAGCAACTGGTGCAGAACCTGTCGGCCGCGTTGAAGGCGCGCCTGGAAAAGCTCGACTGGATGAGCGCCGAGACCAAGCAGCGCGCGCTGGAGAAGTGGGCCAGCTTCACGCCCAAGATCGGTTACCCGGATCAATGGCGTGACTGGTCCGGGCTGCAGACGCGCGGCGATGGTTTCCTGGCCAACATGCAGGCCGCGCAGGCGTTCAACTATCGCTACATGCTCGACAAGATCGGCAAGCCGGTGGACAAGCGCGAGTGGCACATGACGCCGCAGACGGTGAATGCGTACTACAACGCCACCCGCAACGAGATCGTGTTTCCCGCCGCCATCCTGCAGCCGCCGTTCTTCGATCCCAAGGCCGATCCGGCGCTCAATTACGGCGGCATCGGTGCGGTGATCGGGCACGAGATGATGCACGGCTACGACGACTCCGGCAGCCAGTTCGATGCCAAGGGCAACTTCGCCAGCTGGTGGACGGATGCGGACCGCAAGCTGTTCACCCAGCGCACCGATCAACTGGTGGCACAGTTCGACGGCTATGAAGCCATCCCCGGCGTGCACGTCAAAGGCAAGCTGACCCTGGGTGAAAATATCGGTGACCTGGGCGGGCTGACCGTGGCCTACGATGCCCTGCAAATGGCGTTGAAGGAACAGCCCGATGCCAACCGGGACATCGACGGCTATTCGCAGGATCAGCGTTTCTTCATGAACTGGGCGACCGTGTGGCGTCGCAACTTCACCGATGGCGAATTGCGTGTGCGTCTGAACACCGACCCGCACGCGCCGGCCAATTTCCGCGCCAACGGTGCGCCGTCGAACATGCCGGTGTTTGCGCAAGCGTTCCAGTGCAAGCCGGGCGATGCGATGGTGCGCGGTGACAAGGCGCGTGTCGCCATCTGGTAGGCGGCCGCTGCACGACTGCGCTCTGCGGCAGCGGGCGCAGTCGGTCATGGTGTGGGTCGCTGCAGTTGCGCGTGGCTGCGTGCAGCTGGGGTGCGTCGAGCGGAACCTGGTCGTGTCGTCCCGGAGCTGCGTGCGTTGCCGTTCGGCATGCACGCCGCTTGCGCAGGCGATGCCGGCAATAGCGATCAAAAAAGACCTTGTTTCCCAGGGTTGTCGAGCCCGCTTGCGTAGCAGGCCCTGCACGCGCCGCTGCAGGGGCAGCATCTACACTGGCGCGTCGTGAATGTCAGGGCCTGCAGTGAGCAAGCGTAACGTCTTCAAGTGGATGGGCATCGGCATCGCCGTGTTCGTGCTGGGCAGCGCGCTGTCGTTGTACGGGTACGGCCGCTTCGCCGACCGCCAACGCGGCCCGGCAAGCCATGCGTTGCCGGCCACTGCCGTCAGCACGCCGATCGATCAGGTGGTGGCGCCCTTGCAGCGGGCGCATGCCGATCAGACCGGCATGGTGATCCTGTCCGACAATATCGATGCGTTTGCAGTGCGTGCGCTCACCGCGCGTGCGGCCGGGCGCAGCCTGGATCTGCAGTACTACATCTGGCATGCCGATTTCACCGGCAATCTGCTGCACAACGAGTTGCTGCGTGCCGCCGACCGCGGCGTGCGCGTGCGCCTCCTGCTGGACGACATGAACATCCATGGCAGCGATTCGGTGCTGGCCGCGCTCGACAGCCATCCGATGATCGAGATCCGCCTGTTCAACCCCACCCGTGCGCGCGAAGGCACCCTGATGCGCGGCGTGGAGATGGTGCTACGCATGTTCAGCATCAACCGGCGCATGCACAACAAGGCCTGGATTGCCGATGGCCGCATCGCGGTGGTGGGTGGGCGCAACGTGGGCGACGAATATTTCGATGCGGCGCGCGATACCAACTTCATGGACATGGATGCAGCGCTGATGGGGCCGACGGTGCAGCAGGCCGAAGGCAACTTCGATGCGTACTGGAACAGCCCCAATGCCTTGCCGCTGGCCGCCCTGGTGACGGCAAAGCCGCAGGCGCTGGAGGCGTTGCGTGGCAGCCTGGATGCCGGCATGGCCTCGGCGCGCGCGCACCCGTACGTGGAGCGGCTGCGCCGCTCGCCGAGCGTGCATGCGCTGATGCAGGGCGATCGTGCGGTGCATTGGCTGGACCATGCACGCATCGTCTCCGATCCGCCGGAGAAGGCCGAAGGCGCACCGCCGCAGGCCGACTGGATGACGCCGGTATTGATCGGCCAGATGGCGCGCGCGCAGCGCGAGTTGAAAGTGATCTCGCCCTACTTCGTGCCCGGCGACCAGGGCATGCGCTGGATCGGCGAGCTGCGTCGGCGCGATGTCCGGGTCAATATCCTGACCAATTCGCTGGCGGCAAACGATGTGGTCGCCGTGCACAGTGGCTACGCCGACTATCGGGTGCCACTGCTGCAGCAGGGCGTGCGCCTGCACGAGCTCAAGCCGATGGGCAAACCCGATGGCAGCCTGTTCGGCTCCAGCGGCGCCAGCCTGCACACCAAGGCGTTTGTGGTGGACGACAGCAGCGGTTTCATCGGCTCGTTCAACCTGGACCCGCGCTCGATGAACCTCAATACCGAGATGGGGCTGCTGTTCGACGACCGGGTGGTCACTGCAGAGCTCGAGCGGCTGTACAACCATAAGGTCAGTGCGCCGGTGAGTTATCGCGTGACGCTGGACCACGGTGAGCTGCGCTGGCACGACGACGCCGCAACGCCGCCGGAGGTGTGGTCGCGCGAGCCGGCCGCGAGCGTGTGGCGGCGTGGCGCGGCAGCGGTGATGGGCTGGTTCCCGCTGGAGTCGCAGTTGTAGTTGGTTGGTCGGCGGTTGCCCTCATCCGCCCTTCGGGCACCTTCTCCCGCAGGCGGGAGAAGGGAGTGTGGCGGCCTTGTTGGATCCGTTTGCGCGTGACGCGGACGTCCGTTGGTTATTGCAGCTGCGTCACGATCTCGCGTGCCATCGCGCCCAGCGGCAGGATGCGGTCCGCGCCGCCGCGCTTGATCGCTTCCTTGGGCATGCCGAACACGATGCTGGTGTGCTCGTCCTGCGCCACCGTGCGTGCGCCGGCCTGACGCATTTCCAGCAGTCCCGCGGCGCCGTCATCGCCCATGCCGGTCATGATGATGCCCAGCGCGTTGCTGCCGGCCGCACGCGCAGCGGAGCGGAACAGCACATCCACCGACGGGCGATGCCGGTTCACTGGCGGGCCTTCCATCACTTCGACGAAATACTGCGCGCCGCTGCGCCGCAGCAGCAGGTGCTTGCCGCCGGGCGCGATCAGGGCGCGGCCCGGCATCACGCGGTCGTTGTTGGCGGCCTCTTTCACGGCGATCTGGCACAGGCCGTTGAGGCGTGCGGCGAAGGCGGCGGTGAACTTCTCCGGCATGTGCTGCACGATCACGATGCCCGGGCACACGCGCGGCAACGCGGTCAGCACTTCTTCCAGCGCCTGGGTGCCGCCGGTGGAGGTGCCGATGGCGACGATGCGCTCGGTGGTCTGCGCCAGGGCGCGCCCGCTCTGCGCCGGCAGGATCACGTCGGCGGTGTGTTTGACTTCCGGCTCCAGCGGTGCGGCGGTGACGCGTGCGGCCAGCCGCTTGACGTTGGCGCGTGCGGCGCTACGCACGGTGGCCACCAGTTCGTCGGCCGAATCGGTGAGGAACTGCTTGAGCCCCAGGTGCGGCTTGGTCACCACCGCCACCGCGCCGGCGGCCAGCGCGTCCATGGTGACGCGCGCGCCCTTTTCGGTGAGCGTGGAGCAGATCACCACCGGGGTGGGGCGCTCGCTCATGATCTTGCGCAGGAAGGTGATGCCGTCCATGCGTGGCATTTCCACGTCCAGCACGATCACATCCGGCCATTGCTGGCGCATCTTGTCGATAGCCAGCAGCGGGTCGGCGGCCGTGGCGATCACCTCGATGCCTTGCGCGTCGTTGAGCACGCCCACCAGCACCTGGCGCACCACTGCCGAGTCGTCGACCACCATGGCCTTGATGGTGGCGGGATTGGCGGTGGGGCGGTTGAGCGCTGTCGACACGGTGAATCCTTGGGTCATGCCTTGCGGAAGATCGAGGGTGCCACCTGGACCAGATCGATGTCGAGTTCGCTCAGGCTTTCCGAGTGGCCGATGCAGAAATGCCCGCCCGGCTTGAGGGCGGCCAGCACGCGCAGGATCACCTCGCGCTTGGTCTGCCCGTTGAAATAGATCATGACATTGCGCAGGAAGATTGCATCGAAGTTGCCCAGCGGCGGCAACGCAGCGTTGAGGTTGGCATGCACGAACTGCACGCGGTCGCGCAGGCGGCGCTCCACCAGCAAGGTGCCTGCGTACTCGCCCTGACCACGCAGGCAGTAGCGTTTGAGATACGGCTGCGGGATGCCGTCGATGCGTTGCAGCGCGTAATGCCCGGTGCGCGCCTTGGCCAGGACGCGCGTGCTGATGTCGGTGCCCACGACCTCGAACGGGCGCCCCTGCAGGGTGTCGTCCAGCACCATCGCCATGCTGTAGGCCTCCTCGCCGCTGGAGCTGGCCGCGCTCCAGCAGCGGAACGGCAGCCCGCCGCGATGCTCTGCGGCCAGCTTGCGCAGCAACTCGAAGTGCTTGGGCTCGCGGAAGAAATAGGTTTCGTTGGTGGTCAGCAGATCGATCGCGGTCTGGATCTCCGCACGGTCCTGGCGGCTTTCCAGCAGCTGCAGATACTGGGTGTAGCTGCTGAACTGGTGCTCGCGCAGGCGCTTGCCCAGGCGGCCGCACAGCATGGCTTTCTTGCCGGAGGAAATGCTGATGCCGGCCGCTTCGAAGATGAAACGCTGAAAGCGGCCGAACTCCTGTTCGGTGATGGCGGTTGCGGTGCTCATTGGCTCAGGCCACGTCCGCATCGCTGGGCACGCTGCTGTCGCTCAGGCGCGCAATGCGCACGGCGTGCTCGCGCCACCAGTCCGACAACATCGGGCCGGGCATCGGCGAGCCCATCAGATAGCCCTGCGCCAGATCGCACCCCAGCTCGCGCAGCAGCCGCCAATCGTCCGGGGTTTCCACCCCTTCGGCCACGGCGGTCAGCTCCAGACGATGCGCCAACTCCAGCGTGGATTCGAGCACGGTGCGCTGGCTGCGGCTGCGATGTGCGGCCTGCACGAAGCTACGGTCCAGCTTGAGTTCGGTGAACGGGATGCTGGCCAGACGCTGCAGCGAGGAGAACCCGGTGCCGTAGTCGTCGATCGACAGACCGAAGCCGTGCAGGCGCAACCGCGCCAGCATGCTCAGCGCATTGGCCGGCTCCACGATGGCGCTTTCGGTCAGTTCCAGCACCAGGTCGGCCGGACTCAGGCCGTTGTCGCTCAGCTTGCCGCACAGCTGCTCGAGAAAATCCTCTTCGCCCAGCAAGCGGGGCGACAGGTTCAATGCCAGGCTCAGCTCGAAGCCTTCGGCGCGCCAGTCCACCAATTGCGCAATGGCCTTGTCGATCACCTGCTGGGTCAACGCATGGATCAGCCCTTCGCGTTCGGCCAGCGGGATGAAGCGGTCCGGGCCGATCATGTCGCCCTGCGGCCGGCGCCAGCGTGCCAGTGCTTCCACACCGCGCAGGCGGCCATCCTTCAGGTCGAGCTTGGGCTGGTAGGCCACGCGGATTTCGCCGCGCCGCATCGCGCGGTCCAGCCGCGAGGCGGCCGCGCCGCCGCTGGACATCAACGGCGAGATCGCCGCCGCCGATGCTACGGGCGCCGTGGTACCGCTGTCCGGCTCGCAATCCAGCACGGTGGCCAGGTCCTGCAGGTTCATCGGTTTTTCGATCCCGCCCAGCACGCGCACGCCGGCACTGCGGCTGAGCTGCATCACCGCATCGATCAGCGCGCCGCCGCGTTGCGACACCACCACGACCGGCACGCCGTACTGGCCGCGGGCCAGCGCGTCGAGCAGTTGCACGCCGTCCATGCCGGGCATTTCCAGATCGATCAGCAGCAGCGACGGCGCCGTGGCGTGGCTCAGCCAGTCCAGCGCCGCGTGACCGTCGCCGGCGCCATCGACCTGCGTGGCGCCAAGCTGGCGGCATAACGCCATGGCGTGTTCGCGCTGGACCACGCTGTCGTCGACCACCAGTACCGGGCCGGCCAGCGTGCAGTTGCAGGAGAGAAGGGCGGGGCGCATGGGAATCCTTGCGTGCATGCGAAAGTCAGGCCGCCAGCGCGGCGGCAGGAAGCTGGGCGAGCGCATCGTTGCCCAGCACGGCATCGGCATCGAGCAGGATCACGAAGCGCTCGCCGATCTTGCCCATGGCCTGGATGAAGTCGCGTGCGATGCCGGCGCCGAAACTCGGTGTGTCGACGATATCGCCCGCGGCGATCTCCAGCACTTCGCTCACCGCATCCACCAGCAGCCCGAGCACCTGCTGCGTGTCGGCGTGCGCGATCTCCACGATCACGATGCAACTGCGCTTGGTGATTGCGCTGGCGCTGCGTCCGAAGCGCTGCTGCAGGTCCACCACCGGCACCACCGCGCCGCGCAGGTTGATCACGCCACGTAGTGCCGGCGGCATCATCGGCACATCGGTGGGCGCGCGGTATTCGATGATCTCCTTGATGCCGAGAATCCCCAGGCCGAACATCTCCCCACCCAGCGTAAAGGTGAGGTATTGCTGCGGGGCCGTCGGCGACGGTGTGCTGCTGTTGGCAGTGTGCGTGTGCATCGTCGGCTCCTCAGAAGCTGGCGAACTGCGATTCGTCGATGGCATCGGCAGTGGCCGCCGCCATGCCGATCTGGCGTACGTTGGTGCGGCGTGCCGGTGCGCTGACCACCGGCGCGTGACCGGCCTGCACCACACGTCGCGGCCCGCTCTTGCTGGCTGGCACGGCGCCACGTCCGCCGTTGCCCAGCCGGAAGAAGCCCATCAGTTGCTGCAGCTGTTCGGCCTGCGCGCTCATTTCTTCGGACGTGGCGGCCAGTTCTTCGGCATTGGCCGCGGCCGACTGGGTGGTCTGGTTCAACTGGCCGACTGCGGTGTTGATCTGGCTGACGCCGGCGGTCTGCTCTTCGGAAGCGGCGGCGATCTCCTGCACCAGGTCGGAGGTGCGGCGGATCGAAGGCACCATCTCGCCCAGCACGCGGCCGGCGCTTTCGGCCAGTTCCACGCTGGAGCCGGCCACTTCGCCGATTTCCTGCGCGGCGATCTGGCTACGCTCGGCCAGCTTGCGTACTTCCGCGGCCACTACGGCAAAGCCCTTGCCGTGTTCGCCGGCACGCGCCGCTTCGATGGCGGCGTTGAGCGCCAGCAGATTGGTTTGATACGCGATGTCGTCGATGATGCCGATCTTCCTGGCGATGTCCTTCATCGCTACCACGGTGGCGCGCACGGTGTCGCCACCGTCGGCTGCTTCGCTGGCGGCCTTGGCGGCCATGCTGTCGGTGACGCGCGCGTTTTCGGTGTTCTGCGCGATGGAAGCGGTCATCTGCTCCAGCGAGGCGCTGGTTTCTTCCACGCCGGCGGCCTGTTCGCTGGCGGCCTGCGCAAGCGCCTGCGCGGTGGCGCTGACTTCTTCCGACGCACTGGCCAGGTTTTCGGCGTTGCGGTTGACCTCGTCGACGATCTCGGTGAGGCGGGTCATGGTGGTGTTGACGTAGCGCTGCATGTCGGCGAAGGCGCCTTCGTAGCGGCCTTCCACGGTGTGGGTGAGGTCGCCTTCGGCCATCGCGCCCATGACCTGGATCACTTCGGAAATGCTGCGCAGGTTGCCGCGCGCACGCTCCACGGTGTCGTTGATGAAGGCCTTCTTGCCGGGCAGCTGCGCCAGCGGGGCATCGAAGTTGCCGCGGCCGAATTCGGCCACCACGCCCATCGCCAGCTTCTTCACCGCGATGTGCGCACCCACCATCTGGTTGATGCCCAGCGCCATGCTGCGGAAGTCGCCGTCGAAGCGTGCGCTGTCGATGACCACGTCGATATCGCCGGCCTCGTGTTCGGCCGACATGTGGTTGATCTCGGCGATCAGCCCGGTGAGGTTGCCGCGCACCTGTTCGATGGTGTCATTGATGAAGCGCTTCTTGCCCGGCAGCAGCGGCAGCTGCGCGGTGAAGTTGCCGCGACCGAATTCGCCGACGCAGGCAATGGCCTGTTTCTTGACCGCGATGTGGCCGGCGACCATGGCGTTGATGCCCTCGGCCATGCGGCGGAAATCGCCGGTGAAGCGCTGCGTGTCGATGACCACGTCGATGTCGCCGGCATCGTGCTCGGCGGACATGTGGTTGACCTCGGCGACCATGCCGGTGAGGTTGCCGCGGATCTGGTCCACGACGTCGTTGATGAAGGCCTTCTGGCCCGGCAGGCGCTCCAGCTCGGCGGCGAAGTTGCCGCGGCCGAACTCGGCCACGCACGCCATGGCCTGCTTGTTCACGGCGATATGGCTGGCCACCATGCGGTTGATGCCATCGCCCAGGGTGCGGAAATCGCCGTCAAAGCGCGCCACGTCGATGCGCGCCTCGATCTGCCCGGCATCGTGTTCACGCGAGACGCGGTTGATCTCCTCGTTGACGTGACGGATGCCGCTCTGCACCTTGCGCAGGCCGCGCAGCACGTCGCCGGCCTGCTCGTCGCGCGTCTGCGGCAGGGCGACATCGAAGTTGCCGCGCGAGAACGCGTCCAGCGTGGTGGTGGCCAGCTCCAGCGAGTCGCTGGCCAGACGGATTGCCCACACCAGCAAGGCGCCGCTGATCACTGCGGCCACGATGCTGGCGCCGAGCAGGGCCGCATGCGAGAGCGTCAGCGCGAAGCCGGCGACGATCACGAGGACGGGCAGGGCCACCGCAAGCGCGGCGGTGAACCAGAGTTGGGTGGCGATCGGAAGACGGTGTGACATGGCGAGTGTCCTGGGGTCAGGTAACGACGAACGATGTGGATGGCGGGAGCGGGACTGCGAACGCTCAGGCCGCCAAGGCATCCTGGTTGGGATGCAACTGCTGAAGCAGGCTGGGCACATCCAGGATCAGCGCGACATCTCCGCTGCCCAGGATGCTGGAGCCACTGATGCCCTTGACCTGGGCGAAGACCTTGGACAACGGCTTGATGACGGTCTGCCATTCGCCGAGCAAGGTATCCACCACCAGGCCGAAGCGCTGCGCGCCCTGGCGGATCACCACGATGCTTTCGCGCGCGGGGGTCTTGCCGCCGAGCGCGAACAGTTCACGCAGGCGCACATACGGCAGCACGCTGCCGCGCAGGTCGATGTAGTCGCTGGCGTAGTCGGGCGTGAATTCCACGCATTCCTCCACCACATCCAGCGGCACCACGAACACGGATTTGCCCACGCCCACCTGGAAGCCGTTGATGATGGCCAGGGTCAGCGGCAGGCGCACCGAAATGGTGGTGCCCACGCCGGCTGCGCTGTCGATATCGACCGTGCCACGCAATGCGGTGATGTTGCGCTTGACCACGTCCATGCCGACACCGCGGCCGGACAGGTTGGTGACCTTTTCGGCAGTGGAAAAGCCCGGCTCGAAGATCATGGCGAACACCTCGCGGTCGCTGAGCTGGCGGCCGGGTTCGACCAGCCCGCGTTCGAGCGCCTTGGCCAGGATGCGGTCGCGGTTCAAACCGCCGCCGTCGTCGGTGATCTGGATGACGATGCTGCCGGAGTCGTGGTACGCATTGAGCCCGACGGTGCCGCGTGCGGGCTTGCCGCGCGCCACGCGCACGTCCGCCGGCTCGATGCCGTGGTCCATCGCGTTGCGCACCAGATGGGTGAGCGGGTCGCCGATCTTTTCCACCACCGACTTGTCCAGTTCGGTGTCTTCGCCGGCCACCACCAGCGCGATGTCCTTGCCCAGTTCACGCGCCACGTCATGCACCACGCGCTGGAAGCGGCTGAAGGTACCGCCGATCTTGACCATGCGCAGCTGCAGCGCGCTTTCGCGCACGTCTTCCACCAGGCCGGCAAGGATCGAGGCCGATTCCAGCAATTGCGCATCGCCGCTGCGTTGCGCATTGGCATTGGTGCTGGCCACGGCGATGATGAGTTCGCCCACCAGGTCGATCATGCGATCGAGCTTGTCGGCATCCACGCGGATGGAGCGTGCGTCGGCGTTGCGCGCACCGGCATCGGGCGCAGCCCGCGCAGGCGCTGCGGCAGCGGACGGCACGGCGGCCAGCGCGTTGCTCGGTGCGGCAACGGCCAGTGGCTCGGCCGCGAGCAGGGCTGCCGCATCGGCGGGCGCCGGCACCGCGACGATGTCCAGATCGCAATCGTCGCGAACGAATTCGAACACCTCTTCGATCGCGGCGCGGTCGGCATCGCTGCGCAGCAGGATCTGGAAACCCAGGTAGTTGGCTTCCGGATCGAGCTCTTCAAAGCTCGGCAGCTTGCTGTGATCGGTGCTGATCGCTTCCACCGAACCCAGGCTGCGCAGATTACGGATCAGCTTGAGCGGCGAGTTGCCGAAGCGCAGCGCGTCGGCAAACAGGGTGAGCGTGATGCGCCAGTACCCGCTCTGCTTTTCCGGCGTGCTGTGCTGGATGGCAGCGGTGGTGACGCCACAGGCGCTGGCATGCAGATAGGTCTGCAATTGCGCCAGCAGGGGTTCGGCTTCGGCGGCGAGGGCGGCCGGATCGGCATGGCCGGGGTCGGCCGCGGTTTCCACCAGCGCGTGGATGTGGTCACAGCACACCAGCAGCAGGCCGATCAGCTCCGAGCTCAAGGTCAGCGTCTCGTCGCGCACCAGGTCCAGCACGCTTTCCACCACATGGGTGAAGCCCACCAGTTGCGGCAGGTCGAACAGACCGCCGGAACCCTTGATGGTGTGCGCGGCGCGGAAGATCGCATTGACCGCATCCGGCGACGATTCGCCACGCTCGGCTTCGAGCAGGTGGCGTTCCATGTCTTCGAGCAGGTCCCGGCTTTCGGCCAGGAAGGTCTGCATCAGCTGGTTCATGTCCATGTGCGTCACCAGTCCGTTAGTGAATGCGTTCGCCGAGGCCTGCAACCGCGTGCGGGTACAGCGCTTCGAGCAGGCCGAGCAGTTCGATCACATCCACCACCGCGCGGCTGGAATCGGTCAGCGAAAACGGCCGGCCATCGGCCTGGATGGCCTGCTTGGTGGCCAGCAGCAACTGCAGGCCGGTGGTGTCGATCTCGCTGACCGCGCCCAGGTCCAGATGCAAGCCACCCGGATGCGCCAGTGCCGGCTGCAGCAGCGGCTTGAGTTCGGCGGCGCGACGGATGGTCATCTCGCCTTCCAGGGCAAGCGTCAACGGCGCGGGGAGATCGGAAAGCGGGCTGTTCATGAGTGCCTCGGGCGATGCCGCACGGGGAGTGCGCTGACGCGGGATGGATCGCAATGGCATGGGGTGGCGCGGCGCTGTTCTGCACGCGGGGTCATGCCGGTCCATGCTGGTATCGGCGCCTGACAGGAATATTTAGGCCAAATTCAGCGCAATGACGGTTTTGCGAAATACGTCACTGCACGGGCATTAACAGCTCAGCTTCGTCGCAAGCAGGCTCAGGAAGGCACTGTCCCGGGCTGTCCTGGGGACAGGCGAGGCGCTGAATCGAGTGCTCGCTGGCGGTGCGGGTGCTGCCCTACATGGGCGGGGCATGTGCGATTTGCTGTCCCGCGGCGACGGGTTGCGGCCGTTGGCGCTGTCCACTCCGGCGGATCGAACGGGCAGGGCGTGGCGCACAGACGCAACGAGCAGGTGATCGCTCACCTGCTCGCAGGGACCATCGCATTGGCGGCCCCGTCCGGGGCCACATGATCGCCAGGCCGTGCCGCGCTTCAGCCCGGTGCCAACGCCGCCAGCAGGCCGCGTGCAGCATTGAAGCGGTCGGCGCCCTCGGGCATCGGCAGTTTGATGCGCAGCTTGTCCGGGCCGTCCATGGTGTAGATCTTGGGCTGCTTCTGGATCATCTGGATGATGGTCATCGGGTCGATCGACGGCTTGGCCTCGAACACCAGGCGTCCGCCGTTCTCGCCCAGATCCAGCTTGCGCACGCCCAAGGCATTGGCCTGCAGCTTGAGCTCGGCAATGGCGAACAGGTGCTTGACCGGGTCCGGCAACAGGCCGAAACGGTCGATCATTTCCACCTGCAGCTCGCGCAGCGCGTCGGGATCGCGTGCACTGGAAATGCGCTTGTACAGGGTCAGCCGCGTGTGCACGTCCGGCAGGTAGTCCTCCGGAATCAACGCCGCCACATGCAGCTCGACCTCCGCGCCACGCACTTCCTCGCCGGCATCCAGATCGGGCAACTTGCCCTGGCGGATGCTGCGCACGGCGCGTTCCAGCAGCTCGGTGTACAGGCTGAAGCCGACCTCGGCCATCTGCCCGCTCTGGTCTTCGCCCAGCAACTCGCCGGCACCGCGGATTTCCAGATCGTGCGTGGCCAGGGTGAAGCCGGCGCCAAGCTCGTCCATGGATGCAATCGCCTCCAGGCGCTTTTCAGCATCGGAGGTCATCGAGCGCCGATCGGGCACCACCAGGTACGCATAGGCGCGGTGGTGCGAGCGGCCGACGCGGCCACGCAGCTGGTGCAACTGGGCCAGGCCAAACCGATCGGCGCGGTTGATGATGATGGTATTGGCATTGGGGATGTCGATACCCGACTCGATGATCGTGGTCGACAGCAGTACGTTGAAGCGTTGCTTCTGGAAATCCAGCATCACCCGTTCCAGCTCGCGCTCGGGCATCTGCCCGTGTGCGATGCCGATGCGCGCTTCGGGCACCAGTTCGGACAGGTCGCGCTGCATGCGCACGATGCTTTCCACATCGTTGTGCAGGAAATACAGCTGCCCACCACGGCTGAGTTCGCGCTGGAAGGCTTCGCGCAGCAGCGCGTTGTCCCAGGCAGTGATGAAGGTCTGCACTGCCAGCCGGTTCGGCGGCGGGGTGGCGATGATGGACAGATCGCGCAGGCCGGCCATGGCCATATTGAGCGTGCGCGGGATGGGTGTTGCGGTCAGCGTGAGCAGATGCACGTTGGCGCGCATCGCCTTGAGTGCCTCTTTTTGCCGCACGCCGAAGCGCTGTTCCTCGTCGACCACGACCAGACCGAGATCCTTGAACTTCACGTCCGGCTGCAACAGCCGATGCGTGCCGATGATGACGTCGATATCGCCGCTGGCCACCTTCTCCAGTTCGGCCTTGATCTCCTTGGTGCTCTTGAAGCGCGAGAGCACTTCCACCTTCATCGGGTAATCGGCGAAACGGTCGCGGAAATTGCGGTAATGCTGTTCGGCCAGCAGGGTGGTGGGCACCAGCACGGCCACCTGCTTGCCGGCGCTGGCGGCCGCAAACGCGGCGCGCACCGCGACCTCGGTCTTGCCGAAGCCGACATCGCCGCAGACCACGCGGTCCATCGGCTGGCTGCTACCTAGATCGCGCAGCGTCGCATCGATGGCGGCCAACTGGTCGCCGGTTTCCTCGAACGGAAAGCCGGCTGCGAACGGTTCGTACATCGCCCGGTCCACCTGCAAGGCCAGACCCGCACGCGCGCGGCGGCGCGCCTGGATTTCCAGCAATTCGGCGGCCACGTCGCGGACCTTTTCAGCCGCCTTGCGCTTGGCCTTGGTCCATTGCTCGCCACCCAGCGAATGCAGCGGCGCGGTCTCGGCCGAGGCGCCGGAATAGCGGCTGATCAGGTGCAGCTGCGCCACCGGCACATACAGCCGGTCGCCCTTGGCGTATTCGATTTCCAGGAACTCGCCGGGCATGCCGCCGGCATCGAGCACGATCAGGCCGCGGTAACGGCCCACACCGTGATCCTCGTGCACGATCGGCGCGCCTTCGGACAGTTCGCCCAGGTCGCGGATGATCGCTTCCGGCTCGCGTCCCACCCGCCGCGAGCGACGCGGCTGGTTGGCCCGCTCGGGAAACAGCTGGCGCTCGGTGAGCACCGCAATCTGCGGGGCATCCAGCGCAAATCCGTCGTCCAGTGCGGCCACGGTGATGCCGAAACGCAGCTTGCCGGCCAGGAAGGTCGGCACATCGGCCACCACCTCGGGCTTCAACTGCGCGGCGGCCAGCACTTCCATCAAGGCTTCGCGGCGGCCGGCCGAGTCGGCGGCCACCAGCACCCGGCCGGGGTAATGGTGCAGGAACGTCGCCAGCGCCTGGCCAGCGGGCGCGTCCTTCGCGGCCACCGGCAAGGGCGGCAGCGGCTGGTCGCCGAGCGCGGCGGCCTCATCGATGCGCGGATGGTCGCTGGCCCACACTTCGATGCGCGCCAGCTTGTTGAGCCGCTCGCGCAGCGCATCCGGGGATTGGTACAACTCGTCCGGCGGCAGCAGCGGGCGTTCCACATCGTGGCGACGCTGTTCGTAGCGGTTTTGTGCCTGGGTCCAGAACGCATCGGCCGCATTGGAGACACCGCTGGCGATCAACGGCAGGGCGCGCTTGTCCAGGTACTCGAACAAGGTAGCGGTCTTGGCGAAGAACATCGGCAGGTAATACTCGATGCCCGAGGGCGCGATGCCGGACTTGAGGTCCTGGTACAGCGCACTGCGCCGGGTATCCACATCGAAGCGTTCGCGCAGGCAGGCCAGCACGCGTTCGATGCTGGCATCGTCCATCGGCACTTCGCGGCCGGGGAGCATCTTGACCGCGTCCACCTTGTCCAGCGAGCGCTGCGATTCCGGGTCGAAGGCGCGGATCGAGTCGATATCCTCATCCAGCAATTCAACGCGCAGCGGCGTGTCTGCGCCCATCGGGAACACGTCGAGCAAGCCGCCGCGCACCGCGAAGTCGCCCGGGTCCATCACCTGCGGCACGTTGCGGTAGCCGGCGCTTTCCAGGCGGCGTTTTTCCGCATCCAGGTCCAGGCGCTGGCCCACGGTGAGATCGAAACTGCCGCCAACGATGTAGCTCAGGGGCGCCAGCTGCTGCATCAGGGTCTGCACCGGCACGATCACCACGCCCTTGGTCAGGCCGGGCAGGCGATGCAAGGCCGCCAGGCGCTGGCTGATGATTTCCGGGTGCGGGCTGAACTGGTCGTACGGCAGGGTTTCCCAATCGGGAAACGGCACCACCGGCAGCGCGGACTGTTCGCCCAGCAGGGCGAGCAGGTCGGCTTCGATCTGGTGCGCGCTCTGGTTGTCGCGGGCGATCACCAGCAACGGGCCGGCATGTGCTTCGGCGGCACGCGCGATCGACCAGGCCAGCGCCGTCGCAGACGAGGGTGCGCGCCAGTAGGCGCGGAGCTGGCCGGACTTGGGCAGCGGCGGAGAGGGGAAGGTAGGCGACGGCATCAGCCCACAATTTTATCAGAGCCCCCGCCGCGGCCGGTCCATCTGGCGTGAAAGGTGGTTTTGACGGTGTGTGCAGGATGGCGTTGCGGGGGGACAGGCCTCGCTAGCGGTTGCGAGGTCTTGCATTTGTGTTGTTGGCGGCGCTCTGTGGGGGCTGGAAAGTCCAAAGCCGCGCTGGTCGAGTGCGCGGTGCCCTCACCGCTTGCGGGACACGCCGTTAACCCGTCCATGGGGGCTCGATGGCGGCATCCATGCCGCCAACGGTCCCGCAATCGGTAAGGACACCGCACCAGACAGTTGGTTGGTGGCTTACCAGTAGGAACAAAACACCGCACCAGAGCGTTGATCGTTGCGCTGTTGAAAGCTCTGCGAAACGACCAACTCGACTGGTCCTTGCCCGCTCACCGTCGCGGGACCTTGAGCGGCATGGATGCCGCGCCAGAGCCTCCAGGGACGGATTCACGGCGTGTCCCGCGATGGTGGGCGGGCAAGGGCCCCGCAGCAAACACAAAGACGTCGAGGGCGCGGTGCCCTCACGGCTTGCGGGACACGCCGTCAACCCGTCCATGGGGGCTCGGTGGCGGCATCCATGCCGCCAACGGTCCCTCAATCGGCAAGGACACCGCGCCAGACAGTTGGCTGGTGGCTCTGTTGAAGAACGAAAACACCACACCAGAGTGTCGCTGGCAGCTGTTCTGTTGAAAAACTCTGCAAACCGACCATCTCGACTGGTCCTTGCCCGCCCACCGTCGCGGGACCTTGAGCGGCATGGATGCCGCGCCAGAGCCTCCATGGACGGATTCACGGCGTGTCCCGCGATGGTGGGCGGGCAAGGGCCCTGCAGCAAACGCGCAGCCTCGGTCGAGTGCGCGGTGCCCTCACCGCTCGCGGGACACGCCGTTAACCCGTCCATGGGGGCTCGGTGGCGGCATCCATGCCGCCAACGGTCCCTCAATCGGCAAGGACACCGCGCCAGACAGTTGGCTGATGGCCTACTGAAGCGATTCACTGCAGGAGTTGGGCAACGGCTGCGGATCGCCGGCTTATGACATTCGAAAGCGCTGCGACAGGACATCGAATGTGCTGGCAACTGATCCAGTTAAGGACTAGCGCAATTTACTGCTTGCGCCATGCGCACCGACCATCGTGACTGGTCCTTGCCCGCCCACTGTCGCGGGACCTTGCGCGGCATGGATGCCGCGGCAGAGCCTTCAGGGACGGATTCACGGCGTGTCCTGCGATGGTGGGCGGGCAAGGGCCCTGCAGCAAACCAACAGCCGAGCCGCTTCGACGAATCCCGAATCCCGAATCCCAAATCCCAGCCCCTCAGGCATCCAGCTCCAGGACCATCCGCACCAGCTCGGGCGAATCAGGGTGCGCCTGCGGCTTGAAGCCCAGTGACTCGGCCAGCTGCAGCATCGGCACGTTGCTTTGCAGCACATCGCCGAACAGGCAATCCAGGTACTTGCGGCGCGCCCACTTCACCAGCTTGCGCATCAATTGCCGGCCCAGGCCCTGGCCGGCGACGAAGCTGCTGACCAGGATGGTGTATTCGGCCTGGCGGGTGCCCGGCACCAACGCGGCGCGGGCGACCGCACCCACCAGCGCCTCGCCGGGCGGCAGCTGTTCGGCGGCGACCAGCACGATTTCGCTCTTGGGGTTGGGATGGGTCAGGCGTTGCACCATCTCCGGGGTGATTTCGGCGGAGGAGCGCACGAAACGTGCGCGGATTTCCTCCGGGCCCAACAGGCTGAAAGCCCCTTGCAGCGGCGGACCGTCCTCGGGACGGATCGGGCGGAGCAGAAGGGTGCGGCCATTGGGCAGGCTGAAGTTTTCATGCCAGGGAGGCATGCGATTGCGAATGGCCATGACCGGTGTTCCTTGAAGATCGGAAGATTCTGGCACCAGCCCGGCGCGCTACCGTGAATGAATCCGGTGCGTCGTCGGGGGCCAACAGAGGGGTGGCAGTGCTTCCCACGGCACTGTAACGAGCCGAGCCGTGAGCCGGTCGTGAGCTTGGCGTCCGGCTGCGGCGACTGCCGGATGTGCCGAGCCAGTGCGTGCGCAGGCGATTGTGCTTGTGACGCCACACGCGCAATCGCCTGCGCGGCGCGGAGGGCGCGGCAGGCCCTGCCAGTGGCACGCATCTGCAGCGCCCAGGAGCGCGCGCCGATGCGCCACCGCGGTGCGGTCGTCGCTGCAGCGCCTTATCTCGCTGCAGTTCCCGACAGCCGGGCAGGTGGAGCGCACCGCATCACGCGTCCTGGCGCAGCCATTCCAGCCGGGTAGAGGCACCCAGCTCGCCCAGGTGCTTCTTCAGCACCGGCAGCGCCGGCGCCAGCACCTTGTCGAATTGCCAGGGGGCGTTGACGATCAACAGCCCGCTGCCGGTCAGGCGCAGCGGGGAGTCGTCCGGGCGCACCTGCAGCTCGGCCACCAGCACCGACTTGGCCGGCAGCGTGGCGGCCTTGCGCATGAACGGCTGCAGGCTGCGGCGCAGCTTGATCGGGTACCACACCATGCAGATCGCCTGCGGCCAGCGTGCCAGCGCCTCGCGCACGCTGTGGATGATCTGCTGGTATTCGGCATCCTGCGATTCGTACGGCGGGTCGATCAGCACCAGCCCGCGGCCGATCTTGGTCTCGCCGGCGCGTGGCGGCAGAAATGCACGGATGGCCGCATAGCCGTCGCCGGCATGCACGCGCACGCGGTTGTCCTTGGCGAACAGGCCCTTGAGCGCCTCGGCTTCGTCCGGTTGCAGTTCGCAGAACGCCATGCGGTCCTGCGCGCGCAGCGCCTGCGCGGCCAGCAGCGGCGAGCCGGGGTAGTAATTGAGCTGGATGCCTGCGGTGGGGCGGGTGGGCTTCTGGCCGGGCGTGGCCGGGCGGGCCACGGCCTGGTTGTCGGCCTGCACCGCGCGCAGGTAGCGTTCGACCACCTCGGGCAAGGTGGCCTCGGCCATCAGCCGCATCACCCCGGCGTCGGCTTCGTTGGTCTTGCGGCTTTCTTCGCCACCGAGTTGATAGCGCCCGCGCCCGGCGTGGGTGTCGAGCACGAAGAACGGGGTGTCCTTGCGCTTGAGGGTGTCGATCAGGGCAAGCAGGGCGATGTGCTTGAGCACGTCGGCATGGTTGCCGGCATGGAAGGCGTGGCGATAGTTCATCGCGGCAGTGTAAGCGGGCGCGCTGGTTTGCGCTGGCCTGCGGGTCTGGATGTTGCGCGTGCGTGGGCGCCGTGTGCGCCGGGTGCATACCCGCCGCGTCGGCGCTTGGTGTTGTCGAGGGGCGCCGCATTGCGCGCCGTGCCTGCAACCATCGCCCTGTGCGGAGCGCCTGCTGTGCCGCGATGGCGCTACAGGCCGCGCCGGCATGCGGCTATGCTGCGCGGCATGTCCGAATCTCCCGCCCGCGTGCTCGTCGTCGAAGACGAGGCCGCCATTGCCGATACCGTGCTGTACGCGCTGCGCAGCGAAGGCTATGCGCCCGAGCATTGCCTGCTGGGCCGCGAGGCGCTGGCGCGGCTGCGCGCCGAGCCGGCCGATGTGGTGGTGCTGGACGTGGGGCTGCCGGACATCAACGGCTTCGAGGTGTGCCGCAGCCTGCGCAGCTTCAGCGAGGTGCCGGTGATCTTCCTGACCGCGCGCAACGACGAGATCGACCGCGTGCTGGGCCTGGAGCTGGGTGCCGACGACTACATGGCCAAGCCGTTCTCCCCGCGCGAGCTGGTGGCGCGTGTGCGGGCGCGCCTGCGTCGCCGCACGGTGGCAGCAGTGGCAGAGCCCGGCTGGCAGCCGCATGGCGCGTTTGCGATCGACCGCGAGGGCAGCCGCATCCGGTATGGCGATGCCTTGCTGCCGCTGACCCGTTACGAATACGCCGTGCTGGCGGCGTTGCTGCAGCGCCCCGGTGCGATCCTGAGCCGTGCGCAGTTGATGGACCGTGGCTGGGACGCCAGCGCCGACAGCGCCGACCGCACCGTAGACACCCACATCAAGACCTTGCGCGGCAAGCTACGCCTGGCCGGCGTGCCGGCCGACCCGATCCGCACGCACCGTGGTCTGGGCTATGCGCTGGAGCTGTGAGGCGAAGGGCGTGCAGGCGCAGGCGTTGACCGGCGTGGCGCACTGAGATGCGGCTCGGCCTCAAGCTGTTTCTGGGCTTCTTTCTGATCGTCGGGCTGGCCGCGTTCTTCGTGATGCGGGTCTTCGTCAACGAGGTCAAGCCAGGCGTGCGCCAGGCGATGGAAGCGACCCTGGTGGATGCGGCCAATGTGCTGGCGGAAATGGCCAGCGGCGACCTGGCGGCCGGTCACATCGCCGACGGCCGCTTTGCGCGTAACCTGGCGCAGGCGCAGCGGCGTGACCCGAAGGCCTGGGTGTGGCGCTTCCGCAAGAACAACGTGGATTACCGCGTCACCGTGACCGACGCGCGCGGTGTGGTGGTGTTCGATTCGCAAGGCCGCGACGTAGGCCGCGACAATTCGCGCTGGAATGATGTCTACCGCACCTTGCGCGGCGAATACGGCGCGCGTTCCAGTCCGGAAAGCGACGGCGACCCCGGCGCGACCGTCATGCATGTGGCCGCGCCGATTTACGCGCCCGGCCGGCCGGGCACGTTGATCGGCGTGCTCACCCTGGCCCAGCCCAATCGCAGCATCGACCCATTCATCGAAGCCAGCCAGCGCAATATCCTGCAGCGCGGCGCCTGGTTGATCGGCATTTCTGCGTTGATCGGCATCGCGATGACCTGGTGGCTGATGCGCGGCATCGGCCGGCTCAACCGCTATGCGCAGGCGGTGAGCGCCGGCATTCCGGTGCCGCCGCCCAGGCCGCGCGGCGATGAGATCGGCGACCTGGGCCAGGCGCTGGAAACCATGCGCCGCAAGCTGGAAGGCAAGGCCTACGTCGAGCAATACGTGCAGTCGCTGACGCATGAGATGAAGAGCCCGCTGGCGGCGATCCGCGGGGCATCGGAGTTGTTGACCGAGCCGTTGCCCGAGCCCGATCGCCAGCACTTCGTGGCCAGCATCCGCGCGCAGGAGCAGCGGCTGACCGAAACCATCGACAAGCTGCTGGCGTTGGCCGAAGTGGAGCAGCACGGCTGGCTGCAGACGCGCGAGCGAATTGCCGTGCCCACCCTGCTGCAGGCGGCGGTGGACGCCGTGCGGCAGCGTGCCGCCAGCGTCGGTGTGCGGGTGGAGTGCGATGCGGCGGGCGTGGCGGCCAGTACGCAGGCCGTGCAGGGCGACGCCTATCTGTTGCGTCAGGCGTTGGTCAATCTGCTGGAAAACGCCATCGCCTTCTCGCCGGAGGGCGGCACTGTGCGGCTGCATACGCAGGCGCACGACGGCCAGTTGCACCTGCTGGTCGAAGACCGCGGCAGTGGCGTGCCGGACTACGCGATCGAACGCGTCTTCGAGCGGTTCTATTCGCTGGCGCGCCCGCAGACCGGACAACGCAGCTCCGGGCTGGGCCTGCCGTTCGTGCGCGAGGTGGCCCGCCTGCACGGCGGCGAGGTGAGCTTGCGCAATCGCGACGGTGGTGGTGCGGTGGCAATGCTGCGTCTGCCAATCTCCTGAGCCATTGCGGCAGGAGGACCTGTTGCCGGTCGACCACCCACTTCACATTCGCTTCAAATTCGCCTCAAACCCCCACCATCGACGCGGCGCAGCCTGACCACCTCCCAGACTGAGGACGGTCGATGAAATCCCTGAAACTGTTGTTGCGGTTCGCCACCATCGGCGGACTGATCCTGCTGCTGTTGATTCCGTTGTTGCTGATCCGTGGCGCGGTGCAGGACCGCGCGCGCTACCGCGACCAGGCGGTGGAGCGGGTGGCGCAGAGCAAGGCGGGCGAGCAGCAATTCATTGCGCCGGTACGCGTGCTGCCCTACACCGAAGACGTGCAGGTGACCGAGCCGGACGAGCAGGGCAACCAGCGCAAGGTGTGGCGCAAGCGCGAGGGCGCGCTGTTGCAGACGCCGCGCAGCCTGAAGCTCAGTGGCGAGATGGTGCCCTCGGTGCGCGAGGTGGGCCTGTATCGCGTGCAGGTGTATTCGTGGAAGGCGACCCTGCACGCGGAATACGCCCCCTTCGACTATGCCGCCGCACCGACCCGCGTGTATGGCCAGCCGCATCTGGCGGTGGGCATTTCCGATGTGCGCGGGCTGGTGGGCACGCCGCGTCTACAGGTGGACGGCCATGCGGTGACGCTGGAAAGCGGTGCCGGGGCGCTGGCGGATCGATCGACCGGTGTGCATGCCGAGCTGAGCCCGCTGGCCGACCCGCTCGCCGGGCGGCTGCAGGAAGGCAACGTGGTGGACATGCAGTTCGTGCTGGACGGCACCCGCCGGCTGGCCATCGCACCGATCGCCGACAACAACGAGATTGCGTTGCGCTCCAGCTGGCAGCACCCGTCCTTCGGCGGGCGCTTCCTGCCGAATGCGCCCACCATCAGCGATCGCGGCTTCGATGCCAGCTGGTCGTTGTCGTCGCTGGCCACCGGCGCGCAGACGCAGCTGCAATCCAGCCAGTCGTCGCTGGATACGCTGGAAGTGCGCCTGGTCGACCCGGTGGACGTGTATACCCAGGCCGATCGCGCCAGCAAGTACGGCATCCTGTTCGTGGTGCTGACCTTCGTGGCGTTCGTGCTGTTCGAGCTGATCAAGCGCTTGCCGATCCACCCGCTGCAATACCTGCTGGTTGGCCTGGCGCTGGCGATCTTCTTCCTGCTGCTGCTGAGCCTTTCCGAGCACATCGCGTTCTGGCAGGCGTATCTGGTGTCGGCGGCGGCGTGCATCGGGCTGCAGTGTTTCTATCTGTCCGGCGTCTTGCGCAGCTGGGGGCGCGCGGCGGGATTTTCGCTGATGCTCACTGCCTTGTATGGCGTGCTGTACAGCCTGTTGATCTCCGAAGACAACGCGCTGCTGATGGGCTCGTTGCTGCTGTTCGGCATCCTGGCCAGCATCATGTGGGTGACCCGCAAGCTCGATTGGTACGAGCTTGGCAACAGCCTGCGCTGAGGTCGGCATGCGCGCACATGCTCAGGTGATGCGACGGGCGCAGCGTCTGCTGCCCGCCGGGATCGACACGGTGGCGCTGCTTCCCGCAGCGCCACCGCAGTGGGACTGTTCGCCGCTGTCGGCGCTGCCGCTGGCATGCGAGGGCCGCCGTGGGGTGATCGGGTTGCGCCTGCATGCGCGTACCGTGCAGGCGTTGCGCGCGCACGGATCTGCGTTCCTGCAGCGGCAGCGGCAGGCGCAGCCGACCGGCACGCCGGTTCGTGGCTATGGGCCCTGGCAACGCCTGAGCAACGGCAGTTACTGGGCGCGCAGCAGCGACGCCTTGCTCGGCGTGCTGGTGGCCCAGGACGAAGCGGCGGTGTGGTTGCTGTGGCAGCAGCCGGCCAGCACGGCCCGCGCTCATGGCGGCTGGTTGCGTTGAGCCGCGGCGGCACGGCATCGCCCCGGCCAGGCTCGCTTACCATGGCGGCATGACCAGGACCTCCCTCACCGTTGAAACCGTGCGCGGCGCTGCGGTGTTGCCGTATCTGGACGCGCTGGCGCAGTTGCGTATCGCAGTGTTCGCCGCATGGCCATACCTGTACGAGGGCGACGCCGGCTACGAACGCGAGTACCTGGCGGCCTATGCCGCCTCGCCGCAGAGCGTGTTCGTGCTGGCGCGCGATGGCGATGCGGTGGTCGGTGCATCCACCGGCCTGCCGCTGCTGGACGACAGCGATGCGTTCCATGCGCCGTTCCGTGCCGCCGGCATCGAGCCGGCCGGGGTGTTCTATTTCGGCGAATCGGTGCTGCTGCCGGCGTATCGCGGGCAGGGGATCGGCCACGCCTTCTTCGACCAGCGCGAGGCGCATGCCCGCGCGCTGGGCCGGTTTGCGCTCACGGCCTTCTGCTCGGTGGAGCGGGCATCGGACGATCCGCGCAAACCTGCGGACTATCGCCCCAACGATGTGTTCTGGCGCAAGCGCGGTTACGCACCGCGGCCGGGGATGCAGGTGCGGCTGGAATGGGCGGAGTTGCAACGCGGCCCGGTCGACCACAGCTTGCGTGTCTGGACGCGCGCGCTGGACCCTTGAGCGCGCGCACGCGATCGCGCCGTTGCGTGGTCGTTGCTTTTTACTGTCGTGACAGGACTCTTGCCCATGAATGCGCCACTCACCATTGCCGTTGCCAAGTATCCGATCGGCCGGCCGAAGGACTTCGACGCCTTCGCTGCGCGCATGGCGGCGCTGGTCGGCGAGGCCGCCGCGGCCGGTGCACGCGTGGCCGTGCTGCCGGAATATCTGTCGCTGGAGCTGGCCGCCACGTTCGGGACGCAGGTGTCCGCCGGCCTGCCCGAATCGCTGGCCGCGATCCAGGCACTGCGGGGGCGCTGGCTGGAGCTGTTTGCCGGCCTGGCGCGGCAACATCGGCTGCACCTGATCGCGGGAAGTTTTCTGCTGGATCTGGGCCAGGGCCGTTACCGCAACCGCAGCGACTGGTTCACGCCCGCCGGTGGTCACGGTTGGCAAGACAAGTTGCAGCTCACCGGGTTCGAAAAGGGCACCGGGCTGATCGAGCCGGGCGATGCGCTCAAGGTGTTCGACCTGGACGGCGTGCGCGCGGCGATTGCGATCTGCTACGACAGCGAATTCCCGTTGCCGGTGCGGGCGCAGTACGAGGCCGGCGCGCGCCTGCTGGTCGTGCCCAGTTGCACCGACACCGCCGCCGGCGCCACCCGGGTGCGGGTCGGCTGCCTGGCGCGCGCGCTGGAAAACCGCATGTTCGTTGCGCAATCGGTGACCGCGGGCGAGGCGCCGTGGAGCCCGGCGCTGGACGTCAACACCGGCGAAGCGGCAGTGTTTGCGCCGATGGATGTGGGCTTTCCGGAAGACGGCGTATTGGCGCAGACCCGGGGCGAGGCGGTCTGGGCGTACGCGGCGCTGGATGTCGCTGCCTTGGAGGCCAGCCGCGCGCAGGCGCAGGTGGCCAACGACCGTGATTGGCCCGGCCAGTGGGCGGCCGGCCTGGCGCGTGCCCGGCTGGCGCCGTGGGAGTGAGCGTGCGGTGATCGGAGCTTGGACGCGCGGCCGCGTTGGCACCGCCTCGCCACCGTCCGTTCTGTCACCACGGCACCCACCGGTGCGGCGGTCGTGGTGTACTGGCGGTCTTCTTCCGCACCGTCGCCCACCTGCTCAATGGCCAAGAAAACCCTGATTCCGCACAGCGTCCGGCTGGAGTTCACACCTGGCGCACTGGTGCACAGCAATCTTTCCGGCGCGGCGTTCACCGACGACTGGCTGTGGGTCGCCGGCGACGAAGCCTGTGCAGTGGACCGGTTGCGCAAGCTGCCGCCCGGCCAGCGTGAGACCTTGCGCTTCGGCGAGGGGCAGAGTTTTCCGCTGGCCGAGCTGCTGGACCTGCCCGGCGACGATGCCGAGGAAGCCGACCTGGAAGGCATGGGCCTGTCGGACGGGTATCTGTGGGTGGTCGGCTCGCACGGGTTGAAGCGCAAGAACGCCAAGCCCGGTCGCGACGATGCCGACAACGCCAAGCGCCTGAGCAAACTCAAACTCGATGCCAACCGCCGCCTGCTGGCCTGCCTGCCGATCGAGCGCGATGCCGACGGCACCCCGCAGCTGGTGCGCGAAGCCGCCGACGGTCGCCGCGCGTTGCGGCTCAAGGGCGACGCCAGGCACAACCAGCTCACCGAGCTGCTGGCCGACGACCCGCATTTCGGCCCGTTTTTGAAGATCCCGGGCAAGGACAACGGCTTCGATATCGAAGGCATCGTGGTCGACGGTCAGCGTTTGCTGCTGGGCCTGCGCGGGCCGGTGCTGCGTGGCTGGTCGGCGCTGCTGGAGATTGCGGTGGAAGCGCATGGCGACCACCTGCGCCTGGTACCGCTGGACGAGGACGGCACGCTGCTGCGCAAGCACTTCCTGCAGTTGGGTGGGCTGGGCATCCGCGACCTGCATTACTCCGGCGACGATCTGTACCTGCTGGCCGGGCCGACGATGGTGTTGAACGGCGAAATCCGCCTGTTCAAGTGGCCGGATGCGCGCAGCGCGCTGGCTGCCAACCAGGCGCCGGTGCGCTTTCAGCACGATCTGCTGGAATCGGCGGTGTTGCCGCATGGCAAGGACAGCGACCGCGCCGAGGCGATCTGCAACCTGCCCAAGTCGCTGGCCGGCAAGATCCCCACCTGGCTGGTGCTGTATGACGCCCCGGGCGCGGCCCGCAGCGGCGGCAATTGCGTGGTATACGGCGACCTGCTGCGTAATCGCTGAGCAGTGGGCCGGGCAGGGTCACGTCGCGCAAGGTAAAATCGGCGCACACCCGTTTCGCCGAGCGCTCCATGACCTGCCGCACCCGCTTCGCTCCCAGCCCCACCGGTTACCTGCACATCGGCGGCGCCCGCACCGCCCTGTATTGCTGGCTGGAGGCACGCCACCGTGGCGGGCAGTTCGTGCTGCGCATCGAGGACACCGACCGCGAACGCAGCACGCAGGAAGCGATCGACGCCATCCTGGAAGCGATGGACTGGCTGGGCCTGAACTACGACGAAGGCCCGATCTACCAGACCCAGCGCGTGGCCCGCTATCAGGAGGTCGCCGAGCAGCTGCTCGCGCAGGGCAAGGCGTATTACGCCTATGAAACCCGCGAAGAGCTCGACGCCATGCGCGAAGCGGCGATGGCCCGGCAGGAAAAGCCACGCTACAACGGCGCCGCGCGCGAGCAGAACCTGCCGTACCGCGACGACCCCAATCGCGTCATCCGCTTCAAGAATCCCATCGGCGGCACGGTGGTGTTCGAGGACCTGATCAAGGGCCGCATCGAGATCGCCAACAGCGAGCTCGACGACATGGTGATCTTCCGCCCGGACGGCTTCCCCACCTACAACTTCGCGGTGGTGGTGGACGACTGGGACATGGGCATCACCGAGGTGATCCGCGGCGACGACCACATCAACAACACCCCGCGCCAGATCAACATCTATGAAGCGCTGGGCGCACCGGTGCCCAGGTTCGCGCACATGCCGATGATCCTGGACGAGCAGGGCGCCAAGCTGTCCAAGCGCACCGGCGCGGCCGACGTCATGCAGTACAAGGACGCCGGCTATCTGCCGCATGCGTTGATCAATTATCTGGCACGCCTGGGCTGGTCGCATGGCGACCAGGAGCTGTTCACGCCGCAGGAACTGCTGGAGCTGTTCGACGTCAAGGACGTCAATTCCAAGGCCGCGCGCCTGGACATGGCCAAGCTGGGCTGGGTCAACCAGCACTATCTGAAGACCGACGACCCGGCCAGCATCGCCCCCCAGCTGGAATACCAGCTTGCCAAGCTGGGGGTGGACATCGCCGCCGGCCCGGCCGCTGCGGATGTGGTGGTGGCGTTGCGCGAGCGCGTGCAGACGCTGAAGGAAATGGCCGAAAAAGCCGTGGTCTGGTACCAGCCGCTGGAGGTCTACGACGAAGCGGCGGTGATGAAGCACCTGAAGCTGGGTGCCGAGGTGCCGCTGGGCAAGGCGCGCGAACTGCTGGCTGCGCTGAGCGAATGGAGCGTGGAGGGCGTATCGGCGGCGTTGCACGATGCGGCCGCTGCGTTGGAACTGGGCATGGGCAAGGTCGCCCAGCCGCTGCGCGTGGCCATCACCGGCACCCAGGTCAGCCCGGATATTTCGCAGACGGTGTACCTGGCCGGCCGCGAGGGTGCCTTGAAACGCATCGATGCGGCACTCATCAAGATTGGAGCGGCCTGACGCCGGAGCCTGTATGACCAAGCACACCCACGCCCAAGACCACGCCTGTACCGAGCCGCACCACCACGTCGACGACGCCAACGGCTTCGTGCGCGCGGTGGAGCGCGCCTGCAGCGAGCGCGGCCTGCGGCTGACCCCCATCCGCGCCAATGTGCTGCGGCTGATTGCCGACGCCGGCAAGCCGGTCAAGGCCTACGAACTGCTGGACTGGGTGCGCGAGGGCAAGGGCGTGGGCGCCGATGCACCGCCCACGGTGTACCGCGCGCTGGATTTCCTGATGGCCAATGGCTTTGTGCACAAGCTCGAATCGGTCAACGCCTTCGTCGCCTGCCATCACCCCAACAGCGCCCAGCACTCGGTGCCGTTCCTGATCTGCGACCGCTGCCACAGCGCAGTGGAACTGGAAGACCGCGAGGTGGTCTCGCAACTGGAAGCCCGCGCCAAGGCGCTCGGGTTCCAGCCGCAGGCGCAGACGCTGGAAGTGCATGGCCTGTGCGCCAAGTGCGCGGTGGCGGAGTGACGATCGCCTGGGAAACAGGCGATTTATCGACCTGGCGGCAATAGAAACACGCGCACTCGGCTGCCGATGGATGCGCTCTGCAAGCTACCGAACTACGCCACCGCGCATCACGCCGCGGCGGCGGTCTTGCACCCATAGCCCGCCAGGAACAAATCTACCGCGCGTCGCGTTGCCTCGCGCAAATACTCGGGCGAGGGGTCCTTGAGCGCGCCGAACAGGCAGGGCATCAGGGTTTCCGCTTCCAGCAGCGCGCCGAACTGCCTTGACGCGATCAGGACGTCGGCGCAGCGGATCACGCCGCGATCCATCTGTGTCTGCAGGAAGTCGGCCATGCGTTGCACGCCTTCTTCGGGGCCTGCATTGAAGAACAGTGCCCCCACGTCCGACCGCCCCGACACGCCGATGATGGTCTGCCAGATCGTGATCGAGCTGGGGGCGCACAGGAAGCTGAGGATGTCCTCGCCGAAGCGCTGCAGGGTTTCCGCAACGGGGCCGCTGCTTTGTGACAACGCGTCCAGCAACGGGTCGATGTAGCGGTCTGACATGTCTTTGGCAAACGCCACGAACAACTCTTCCTTGGACGGGAAATAGCCGTACAGCGTGCGCTTGGAGCCGCCGACCCGGGCGGCGATCTGCGACATCGACGCGCCTTCGAAGCCCAGTTCGAGGAACACCTCGCTGGCGGCCTGAATGATCGCATCGCGCTTTTCTTCGGTTCTGACCCGCATCAGGTTCTCCCAATAATTCATAAGTATACCGACTGGGCAGAAATGCTTGACGGCTACGGATGCGCTTATTAGGATACCGAACCGTACCGTTTAGATTTAACCATTACAACTCCCGTCGGAGACCTGCCCGTGCGTGCCCATGCCTCGTTTCGCCTGTCGTTGCTTGCTGTTGCCGTTGCCGCCACCGCCTTGCTCAGCGCCTGCGGCAGCCCGCCGGGCGGCCCGCCGCCGCAGGAGGGCACCCCTGAAATGGGCGTGCTGACCGTCAAGCAGCAGCCGGTGACGCTGACCACCGAATTGCCGGGGCGCACCGTTCCGTACCTGATCGCCGAAATTCGCCCGCAGGTGGGTGGCCTTGTGCAGTCGCGCCAGTTCACCGAAGGCGGCGACGTCAAGGCCGGGCAGACCCTGTACCAGATCGACCCGGCCCAGTACCGCGCCAGCTATGCTAGCGCCCAGGCCTCGCTGGCCAAGGCCGAGGCGACCCTGCGCACGGCGCAGCTCAAGGCCGAGCGCTACACCGAGCTGGCCCAGATCAAGGCGATCAGCCAGCAGGAGGGCGACGACACCGCCGCCGCGCTGGGCCAGGCCGAGGCCGACGTGGCCGCCGGCAAGGCCAGCGTGGAGACCGCCCGCATCAACCTGGCGTTCGCACGCCTGGATGCGCCGATTTCCGGCCGTATCGGCCGCTCCAGCGTCACACCCGGTGCGTTGGTCACTGCCAACCAGGCCACGGCGCTGACCACCATCCAGCAACTGGACCCGATCTATATCGATGTCACCCAGCCGAGCGCAGCCGTGCTGCGGCTGAAGCAGGCGATGGCGCGCGGCGACCTGGAACAGGCTGGCGAGGGCGCGGCCAAGGTGTCGCTGCTGCTGGAGGACGGCAGCCACTACCCGCTGCAGGGGCACCTGGCGTTCTCCGACGTCACCGTGGACCAGGCCACCGGCTCGATCACCTTGCGCGCGGTGTTCCCCAACCCCAATGCCGACCTGTTGCCGGGCATGTACGTGCGCGCGGTGCTGCAGGAGGGCGTCAAGCAGCAGGGCATGCTGGTGCCGCAGCAGGCAGTGACGCGTAACGGCGCCGGCAAGCCGACCGCGTTCGTGGTGGGCAGCGACCGCAAGCTGCACCTGCGCCTGCTGGATGTCGACCGTGAGGTTGGCGACCAGTGGCTGGTCCGCAGCGGCCTGAGGCCCGGCGAGCAACTGGTGGTGGAAGGCGCCTCGCGCGCGCGCGATGGCATCGAGGTCAAGACCGTGCCGTGGCAGCCCAAGCGTGGCAATGCCGATGCCGCGGCTGCCGCCCCGACCGCACCGCGTGCGGCCAACTGAGGCGGAGCACACGACATGGCACGCTTTTTTATCGACCGTCCGATCTTTGCGTGGGTGTTGGCCATCATCGTGATGCTGGCCGGCATCCTGTCCATTGCCACCTTGCCGATTGCGCAATATCCCAGCATCGCACCGCCCGCCGTGGCCATCACCGCCAACTACCCCGGTGCATCGGCGCAGACCCTGGAAGACACCGTCACCCAGGTCATCGAGCAGAAGATGAAGGGGCTGGACCATCTCAGCTACATGGCCTCCACCAGCGAATCCAGCGGTGCGGTAACCATCACCCTGACCTTCGAGAACGGCACCGACCCGGACACGGCGCAGGTGCAGGTGCAGAACAAGTTGTCGCTGGCCACGCCGTTGTTGCCGCAGGAAGTGCAACAGCAGGGCGTGACAGTGACCAAGTCGGCCACCAACTTCGTCAACGTGCTGGCCTTTACGTCCGAAGACGGCAGCATGAGCGATTCGGACCTGTCCGATTACGTGGCTGCCAACGTGCAGGAGACCATCAGCCGCGTCGAAGGCGTGGGCGACACCACCTTGTTCGGTTCGCAATACGCCATGCGCATCTGGCTGGACCCGGACAAGTTGACCAATTTCAATCTCACGCCGGTCGACGTGCGCACCGCCATCCAGGCACAGAACGCACAGGTGTCGGCCGGCCAGCTCGGCGCGTTGCCGGCGGTGGCCAACCAACAGCTCAATGCCACCATCACCGCGCAGACCCGGCTCAAGACGGCGCAGGAATTCGAAAACATCCTGCTGCGCACCCAGGCCGATGGCGCACAGGTGCGCTTGCGCGATGTGGCGCGCGTGGAACTGGGCAGCGAAAGCTACAACACGGTCGGCCGTTACAACGGCAAGCCGGCCGCCGGTCTTGCGATCAAGCTGGCCACCGGCGCGAATGCGCTGGATACGGTACGTGCGATCGATAAAAGCCTGGAAGAACAGCAGAAATTCTTCCCGCCGGGCATGAAGGTGCAAAAGCCGTACGACACCACGCCGTTCGTGCGCATCTCCATCGAGCAGGTGGTGCATACGCTGGTGGAAGCGGTGGTGCTGGTGTTTCTGGTGATGTACCTGTTCCTGCAGAACTTCCGTGCCACCTTGATTCCGACCATTGCGGTGCCGGTGGTGTTGCTGGGCACGTTCGGCGTCCTCGCCGCTTTCGGTTTCACCATCAACACGCTGACCATGTTCGCGATGGTGCTGGCAATCGGCCTGCTGGTGGACGATGCCATCGTGGTGGTGGAAAACGTCGAACGTGTGATGGGCGAAGAGCAACTGTCGCCCAGGGAGGCCACGCGCAAGTCGATGGACCAGATCTCCGGCGCACTGGTGGGCGTGGCGCTGGTGCTGGCTGCGGTGTTCGTGCCAATGGCGTTCTTTGGCGGCTCGACCGGTGTGATCTACCGCCAGTTCTCGATCACGATCGTGTCCGCGATGACCTTGTCGGTGCTGGTGGCGATGATCCTCACCCCGGCCCTGTGCGCCACCTTGCTCAAGCCGGTGCAACCAGGCCACGGCATGGCGACCACCGGCTTCTTCGGCTGGTTCAACCGCATCTTCGATCGCGGCAACACCCGCTATCAGGGCGTGGTGCGGCACATGCTGGGCAAGGGGGGGCGCTACATGCTGGCCTACGCCGTGCTGCTGGCGCTGGTGGTGGTGGGCTTCATGAAATTACCGGTGGGCTTTTTGCCGGATGAAGACCAGGGCACCTTGTTCGTGCTGGTGCAGTTGCCGCCGGGCGCATCGCATGCGCGCACCAGCGAGGTGCTCGAGCAGGTGGAGCATCACTTCCTGGTCGACCAGAAGGACTCGGTGTCGGGCGTGTTCGCGGTGTCCGGTTTCAGTTTTGCCGGCACCGGGCAGAACGTGGGCCTTGCCTTCGTCAAGTTGCGGCCCTGGGACGAACGCACCGGCAAGGGCCAGAGCGTGACCGATGTGGCGGGCAAGGCCGGCGCGTTCTTTGCCGGCATCCGCGACGCGCAGGTATTTGCGTTTGCGCCGCCAGCGGTGTCGGAGCTGGGCAATGCCACCGGTTTCGATCTGATGCTGCAGGACCGCGCCAATCTGGGGCACGACGCGCTGATGCAGGCACGCAATCAACTGCTGGCCGAACTGTCGCAGGACAAGCGGCTGGTCGGCGTGCGTCCGAACGGGCAGGAAGACACGCCCGAGTTCAAGCTGGAGATCGACCCGCACCGCGCGCAGGCGATGGGCGTGTCGATCGCCGACATCAACAACACGTTCTCCAGCGCGTGGGGCAGCGTGTACGTCAACGACTTCATCGACAAGGGCCGCGTCAAGAAGGTGATGCTGCAGGCCGATGCGCCGTACCGCATGAACCCGCAGGACGTGGATCGCTGGTTCGTGCGCAACAGCGCCGGCACCATGGTGCCGTTCAACGCCTTCGCCACGGTGAGCTGGCGCTCGGGGTCGCCGCGGCTGGAGCGCTACAACAGCGTGCCGTCGGTGGAGATTCTGGGCATGGCAATGCCCGGTGCGGCCTCCAGCGGCGAGGCGATGCAGATCGTGGAGGCTGCGGCGGCAAAACTGCCGCCGGGCATCGGCTTCGAGTGGACCGGTCTGTCGCGCCAGGAAAAATCCTCGACCGGCCAGACCGGGTTGTTGTACGGCCTGTCGATCCTGATCGTGTTCCTGTGTCTGGCGGCGCTGTACGAGAGCTGGGCGATTCCGTTCTCGGTGATCCTGGTGGTGCCGCTGGGCGTATTCGGCACGCTGCTGGGCGCCATGCTGACCTGGAAAATGAACGACGTGTACTTCCAGGTGGGCCTGCTCACCACCATTGGCCTGGCGTCGAAGAACGCGATCCTGATCGTGGAGTTCGCCAAGGAGCTGCACGCCGGTGGCAAGAGCCTGATCGAGTCCGCGCTGGAAGCGGCGCGCATGCGCTTGCGGCCGATCCTGATGACGTCGCTGGCCTTCATCCTGGGCGTGGTGCCGCTGGTGCTCGGCAGTGGTGCCGGTGCCGGCGCGCAGCATGCGCTGGGGACCGCGGTGATCGGCGGCATGCTGTCCGGCACGGTCCTGGCGGTGTTCTTCGTCCCGCTGTTCTTCGTGCTGGTGAGCGGCCTGTTCAAGCGTCGCCCGCAAGCGGCCGTGCCCGTTCCGCAACCCACAGGACACTGACATGACTCCGATCCGCATGACACTTGCCGCGATCGCGGTGGCCAGCGTGCTGTCTGGCTGCACGATGATGCCGCGCTACGCGCGTCCCGATGCGCCGGTGCCGGACACGTTCGCTGGCGCCACGTCCATTGCCACGCCGCAGGCGGCTGCAGTGGATGCGGCGCGCACCGTTGCCGACATCGGCTGGCGCGAGGTATTCACCGACCCGGCATTGCAGCAGGTCATCGAGCTGGCCCTGCAGAACAACCGCGACCTGCGCGTGGCAGCACTCAATATCGAAGTGGCGCGTGCGCAATACCGGGTGGAGCGCGCCGCGCTGCTGCCGGCCATCGATGGCACCGGCACTGCCAACAACGCGCGCACGCCGGCGGAACTGGCCATCCCCGGCCAGCCGGCGGTGTTTCGCACCTACAGCGCCAACATCGGCATCAGCGCGTACGAGCTGGACCTGTTCGGGCGGGTGCGCAGTCTGAAGGAACAGGCGCTGCAACAGTTCCTGTCCACGGCCGAGGCCCGCCGCAGCGCGCACATCAGCCTGGTGGCAGAGGTGGCCACTGCCTACCTGACCCTGGCTGCCGATCAGGCGTCGCTGCACCTGGCGCAGTCCACCCTGAGCAGCCAGAGCGCCAGCTACCGCCTGCAGCAACGCAGTTTCGAGCTGGGTGTGGCCTCGCAACTCACCTTGCGCCAGGCACAGACCACGGTGGAAACCGCGCGCGTGGAGGTGGAGCGCTACACCGCACAGGTGGCGCAGGATCGTAATGCGCTGGTGCTGCTGGTTGGCACGTCCGTGCCCGATACCCTGTTGCCGCGCGCCTTGCCCGACGGCGCCAGTGTCGAGGGCAATGTGCTGGCCAGCGTGCCGGCCGGGGTGCCGTCGCAGTTGCTGCAGCGCCGCCCGGACATCCTGGAGGCCGAGCGCAACCTGCGCGCGGCCAATGCCAACATCGGTGCGGCGCGTGCGGCGTTCTTCCCCAGCATCAGCCTGACCGGCTCGCTGGGGTCGTCCAGCAGCAGCCTGTCGAACCTGTTCGATTCCGGCACCCGCGCCTGGAGTTTCGTGCCGTCGCTGACCTTGCCGATCTTCAATGCCGGGCGCAACCGCGCCAACCTGGACATGGCCAAGGCCAACCGCGAGATCGAAGTGGCGCGCTACGAAAAATCCATCCAGAGCGCCTTCCGCGAAGTCTCCGACGCGCTGGCCCAGCGCGACACCCTGGGGCGGCAATTGCAGGCGCAACAGGCCTTGGTCGATGCAACTGCCGATAGCTACCGGCTGTCGCAGGCGCGTTTTGAACGCGGCATCGACAGCTATCTGCAGGCGCTGGATGCACAGCGCTCGCTCTACAGCGCGCAGCAGACGCTGATCGCCACCCAGTTGTCGCGCTTCACCAATCTGGTGACCTTCTACAAGGCGATGGGCGGCGGCTGGTTGCAGACGGCACAACCGGAGCTGGCCAGCGTGGGGACGGCGCAACCCCGTGGATGAAGCCGGTCCGGCGCCGGACGCGCCACCGCTGCCAGCACCGTCCGGCAAACGTGGCGCAATCGTCGCGGCGGCACTGCGGCTGTTTCAGCAACGCGGCTTCGATCGCACCAGCATGGAGACCATCGCCACCCATGCGATGGTGTCCAAGGCCACGGTGTATGCGTATTTCGCGTCCAAGGAAGTGCTGTTCCGCACCACCCTGGACGCAGTGGCGCAGGCGTCGCCGAACCGGTGGGACGCGTTGCTGGCGCTGCGCGGCCCACTGCAGCAACGGTTGATTGCGGTGGCCAACGCGGTGGTGGGAGTGGCGAGCCGCAGCGCACCGGACGATGCGGAATACGGTTTGGTGCGCCCACCGCTGTTGCCGAGCCAGATGCGCGAGGAGATGTGGATGCTGTGCTTCGAGCGTTACGACGGCATGATGCGCACGCTGCTGGCCCGCGAGGTGGCCCAGGGTGTCCTGGTGATCGACAACCTGCCGGATGCCTCGGTGCATTTCTTCGGGTTGATGGCCGGGCTACCGGCCAATGCGGCGGTGCGCAGCGGTGCGGCGCATGCCGGTGCTGCGCAGGTATCGGCCTACGTCAGCGGCGCAGTGGCATTGTTCCTGCGTGCCTATCGACCCGTTGTGGCACAGCCAGTGGCGCAGCAGAAGCGCGAGACGCCGAGCGGGTTCTAGCGACGTAGTCCTCATGCCGCTTCGGTCGCATCCGGTGTGCTGGCGCGCAGCCGCTGTGCATCGCGGGCCGGGGGTTCGCCCAGGATGCGCGCGTAGTCGCGGCTGAACTGCGAGGCGCTTTCGTAGCCGACCCGGAAGCCGGCGTCGGCGGCGGTGAGTGCCTCGGCCACCATCAGCCGGCGCGCCTCGTGCACGCGCAGGTGCGAGCGGTATTCCAGTGGCGTCATCGAGGTCACCGTCTTGAAATGCGCATGGAAGGTGGAGCGGCTCATGGCTGACAGGTCCGCGATCTGCTCGATGCTGAAACGCTGCGCATAGTGCTCGCGCAACCAGACGATGGCCTTGGAGATCTGGTTGAGCCGGCTGTCGGCGATGGCCATCTGGCGCACCACCGCGTTGGCGGGATCGGCCATCAGGCGGTACAGCAGCTCGCGGGTCACCAGCGGTGCCAGCGCGGCGATTTCCTGCGGCCGGTCGAGCAGGCGTGCCAGCCGCACGGCGGTGTCGTGCAGCGGCGACGTGCTGTGGTTGAGCAGCAGGCCGGTTGCGGCAGCGTCGCGTTGCGGCTCGGCCAGTTCGGGGTGATGGATGGCCAGCTCGCTGAGTACGGCGGTGTCCAGATCCAGGCAGAAGCACAGGTAGGGTTGCGCGGCGCTGGCCTGGGTGACCGAGCCGACGATGGGCAGATCCACCGAGGCCACCAGATACATGTCCGGGTGATAGTCGTAGGCCTGCGCGCCCAGCATCGCGCGCTTGCGGCCCTGCGCCACCAGGCACAGCATCGGCGTGTAGACGGTCGGGATGGACAGCGTTTGCGTGGAGCTGCGCATGATCTGCAGCCCGGCAATCGCGGTGGCATGCAGGCCGTCGGCCGGCGCATGCCGTAGTAACAGGGTGCTCAACTCGATCAGCGAAGACATGCGCAACTCGTCGATGGTGCAGGGCGGCCCGGCCGCGACGGGCCGATCGTACAAGACCGCAGGTCATGCGGCCGGCAACGGGGTTGGCGAACGCAGCCGCCTGCACGAGCTCGCGCGTGGTCACCGACGCGATGGCCTGCCGGCGGCGCAGCGGCTGCTGATAGCGCGCTCACGCGCGCGCCGTATCATGGCGGCCCGCTCCCGTGCCTGCGCCACCCATGCCTGCAAAGCCCTTGTCCCTGCCGACGCCGACCACCGCTGCCGAGTGGAAACGCCTCGAAGCTGCAGCCAGCGCAGAGCTCGCCCGGCGTACCGCGCAGGCGCATCAGCAGATCCTGGGGCTGTTGAGCACGCATGGGCACCTGTTGAGCGATGCGCAGCGCCGCAGTCTGCACAAGCGCCTGCAACGCGGCGGGCGTTGAGCGTGTGCCGCCGGCGCCCGAGGTCAGGCGCCGCGCACTGGTCTGCCGCAGCGTGAGCCGGGATGCAGGCGAGCGGCGCGATCGGTGGGGCGCCGACCTGCATGATTGCACTGCCGGCAGCCGTCACTGCCGAGCGCTGCCATTCCCTGCGCATCTGCATCGGCCACCGACGCGGCCGCCACCGCCCGCTTAAGAGCAGCTAACAAAACTACTGCGCGGCCGTCAGGCGGGCGCGGTCGGTGCTCGGAATCCTCATGTACCACTTGTACACTGCGGTTCCTCCGCGCCGTCCGCACCCACCTGACGACCGCTCGCTACGTTTTGTTAGCCGCTCTAAAAGTGCTTGCGCACGCTGACAAAGACCTGGCGCGGCGCACCCACCTGTAGCGTGGTGTAGGTGCCGTCCGGATCGGCGGTCACGAACCCGCTGGTGCCCAGGGAGGCGATGTAGCGCCTGTCCAGCAGATTGGTGACGTTGAGATCCACATCGGTGCCGTCCAGCCAATGGACGCCGCCGGATGACGCATGGAAGCGGTAGCCGGTACCGAAGTTCAGCACCGTCGCCCCGGCAATCGGCTGATCGTTCAAATAGCTGTAATAGCGCTTGCCGGTGTAGTGCGCCGACAGTTGCGCCCACGCGGCGCCATCGTCGTAGCCGAGCTGGAGATTGGCCAGCGTGCGTGCCGAGCCCACCACCTGCTTGTCGCGGATGGCCACCACGGCGCTGCCGGGTACGGCCACGTCATCGTCGTAGTGGGCGTCGTTATAGGAGCTGCTGCCGTAGAGCGACCAGTGCGGCAAAAAATTCCAGCTGGCCGCCAGCTCCACTCCCTGCGAGGTGACGCCGCCGACGTTCTGCAGCACGTTCTGGTTGCCGACCACCGCCGCGCTGATCGACGAGGCCAGCAGGCGATTGCGGAACTGCACGTGGTAGGCGGTGATGGAGGTCTGCACGGAGGCACCGGTGTGGCGGAAGCCCAGTTCGGTGGTGGCGGTCTTTTCCGGTTTCAGCGTGTCGCGGATGTAGTCGAACCCGGCCTTGGTGGTCGAGAACGGGCCAGTGGAGGCGGAGGCGACAAAGGCGGACAGATTGCGCGTGTAGTCGACGAAGGCTTCGTTACGGCTGTCGAACCGGTACAACGCGCTGGCGCTCGGCAGAAAATGGCCCGACGCCTCGATCCGGCCATCAATCGGCTGGCTGCTGGTGATGGTGCGGGCGGTGTTCTTGGCCTGCAGGGATTTCAGGCCCAGGTCCACCCGCAGGGCATCGTTGACCTCCCAGCTGTCGCCGACATGCAGCTGATAGACCTCGGTGTCGAAGATGTAGTGCCAGCGGGTGCGGAACGGGTTGTCGTAGAAGCGCTGGAAGTTGCGCGGGGCACTGCCGGCCTGCAGGCCATAAAGGCGGGCGATCTGATCGAAGCGATTGTTCTCGTACCACAGCCCGGCCTGCAGCGTGTGCCGGTCCAGCCGCAGTTCCAGCTGCGACAGGATGCCCTTGCGCTGGATGTCATAACCCACGGTGGACACCGATACCGGCGAGCCGCCGAACGCCGCCGGCGTGGGGTCGTACGGGCTGGCGAAGGTGCCGATGCCGTGGTTTTGATGCCAGTACAGCGTGGTTTGGCCGCTCAGTTGCGCGCTCAGGTCGTAGTCGAGTTTTTCGTAGGCGAACAGGTCCTTGCGCACGCCGCCGCCGTTGTAATAGACATCGTCGCCATTGCGGTAGGGTGCCGGCGCAGGCGTCCCGCTCTGCAGCGCCTGCGCCATGCGCTCGGCCAGGGGGAAATCACTGGAGATGTTGTCCACCCGATCACCGAGGCGACGAATCAGATCCAGCGAGACATCCAGATAATCGTCTTCGCGGCGATCCACGCCATCGATGAAGGTGGTGGCGGTGAGGCTGTCCGACAGCGGCTGCACGTATTTGAAATTGAGCTGCTGCTGGCGCTGCGAACCGTGGCCTTTCCACTTGTCCGCGTCCTGATGACTGGCCGACAGATAGAAGCGTCCGCCGCCGCGCAAGGTGCCGCTATTGAGGCGCGCGAAGCTGCGCAGGTTGCTGGCGCTGCCGACGGTCTGCGCCAGATCCACGCCGAAGCCGTCGGTGGGGTCGAGCGAGGTGAAATCGATGGTGCCGCCGATGTTGCTGGTCGAGGCGGTGCCCACCGCGGCACTGCCTTGCGAAAGTGTCACCGGCCCGTTGTTTTCCGCCTGCAAGGCACGCCCGATGCTCAGGCCGTTGTTGTTGCGGTATTGCATGTTGCCCAGTGGCACGCCGTCCAGGGTGTACCCCATCTGGTCGGTACTGAAGCCGCGGATGGTGATCTGCTGGGCCCACTCGTAGCCGCCCAACGGGTCGGACGATTGAAAGTTGACGCCGGGAAGCTTGGACAGACTGGCCAGCGGCGAGGTGCCGGGCGGAGCCTTGGCCAGGTCTGCCGGCTTGATCGTCTGCACCTGCCGCGATTGCCCCGCGCCCAGCACGATGATGGCATCCAGTGTGGTCTTGGGCGCCTGGCCTGCGGTGCTGGCAGCGGCGTCGGGTGGTTCGACGGCGGCGGCACGCGGGATGGGTAACAGCAGCAGCAAGGGAAGGCCGCAGGCAAGGCGGCAGGGGAGTGGCATGGGCATGGAGTGACTCGCTGAGGGGGATGAGCTGTCGAGCAGCAGCCATGTCCTGCGGCAAGCGGCCTGATCGGTTTTTTTGCGGTACGTCAGTGACTCGCGTGCATCACGCCTGCGCATCGCCGATGTCGACGTCGTGGCGATCGATGGGCTGAAAGTCGAGCCGTTGGTAGTGGCTGGTCACGCGGTCGCCATCGACATCCACGCGCATATAGCCTTCGGCAGTGCCAAGAAAGCGCCCCTGCCACCAGTTGCCGCTGACCGCGCCGCCGGTCACGAAGGTGATGCCGTTGAGCACCACGCTTTCGGCGACATGGCTGTGGCCTTGCAGCACTGCCAGCACGGTATGGCCACGGAGCAATGCCAGCACGTCCCGGGCGTTGCTCACGAAGGTCCAGTTATGCGGCGCGTGGGTCCAGGACGGTGGCTCGTAGCAACCGAGCGCGGTGACCAGCGGGATATGCGTGGTGATGATGATGCGGGTGCCCGGCGCCAGTGCGGCCAGGTCGTCGCGCAGCCAGCGCATCTGCGCCGCGTCCAGCCGGCCTTCGTAGCTGCGGTCGGGCGTCAGGCCGATCGAGTCGAGCACGATGAAGTGCACGCCCTTGTGGTCGAAGGCGTAGTACAGCGGACCAAAGCGCTCGGTGTAATAGGCCTTGCCGTAGCCCGGGCTGCCGGGCTCCACGCCGCTGCTGGGGAACACGCCGAAGCAGTCGTGGTTGCCGATGGTGTGATAGACCTGCTTGCCGATCTCCTTCTCCACCTCGAAGTACAGATCGCGCAGCATGTAGGCACGCTTGCGATCGACTTCCAGCGCATCGAAGACGTGGTCTCCCCCATGGATGACGAAGTCCGCCGGCTCGTTGGCAATACGGCGAAAGCAGTCCAGGCAGCCCGTGCGCGCATCGAGCTCCGGCTGGATATGCGTGTCTGTCATGAACACGAAGGAAAACCGGTCCTTCGATGACGCCGTGGTCATTGCACGCGTGGTTTGACCGGCCACCAGCACTGCGGAGGCAGCGGCCGCGCCGGTCAGCAGCCGTCGCCGGCTGATGGGCAAAGATGTCATGAACGCAGCGGGGTCTGGAACACGCTGCGCAGTTTGGGCAGCGTAGATGTCAGCCAGATGTGCTCGCCATGTCCCGGATGTGACCGCTTGCGTCGTCATGCGATTGCAGCGTGGACCATGCCTGAGATGCACGTGCCGATCGATGCAAGAGCGCGGTCGTGGGGCCGTCATCCCCCGCAGCACGCCATTACGGTCGCGGTGCCGCCGCGCGGGCGGGTTGACGGCGCGGTGGCTGTCGCATGACGTTTTTGCCCGCATTGCAGGCTGCGGTCATGCGTTGCCAGTGACCGCGAGTTGTACGTCGACCGAGCGCGCACTTCGCAACATCATCGACAGCGACCCATGGCGCTCACTCGCTTGTCGCGCACGGCTGCTGAACCCATTGCAGCGCCGTTGCATTCATTAGCACTGGTGTCACGCGCCCCGGTCACGCGGCGCAAACCAGGCGTAGGCGCTCACGCCCGCACAAGGCGCTCACGCCCGCGCAAGGTGCGTCACTCCCACGGCGGCCGCGTGCCCAGCCGCTCCAGCAGGAAGTCCACGAACGTGCGTACCCGTGGTGGCTGCAGCCGGCGCGCCGGCATCACTGCGCTGATCTGCGAGGCGGGCGGCGGGTAATCGGGCATGACCGCGACCAGGCGACCGCTGCGCAGTTCGTCGGCGATATGCCAGTACGAATGTACGGCGATGCCCTGGCCGGCCACCACCGCATCGCGCACCAGTTCGCCCAGGTTGCTTTCGAAGCGGCTCTGCATGCGCACGCGCACCAGCCCGCCGTCGGGCGTCTGCAGTGTCCACACATCCTGACGGCCGTCACGGCCCATCAGCAGCACGCCGGCGTGCTGCGCAAGTTCGTCCGGCGTACGCGGGGTGCCGTGGCGACGCAGATAGTCGGGCGAGGCGGCGAGGGTGCGGCGGTTGTCGGCGATGCGCCGGGCCACCAGCCCGGAGTCGTCCAGCGGGCCGATGCGGATTGCCAGGTCGAAGCCCTGCCTGACCAGGTCCACCACGTCGTCGCTCAGATGCGCGCTAATGCGCAGGCGTGGGTGGCGCGCCTGGAATTCGGTCAGCAGCGGCGACACGAACTGCCGTCCGAACGTGGCCGACAAGGTCATGCGCAGGACGCCGCCGACATCGTGTGCGCTCTCACGCAGATCGTCGGCCAGCGCCTCCAGATCGTCCACCAGCACCCGCCCGCGGTCGGCCAGCTGCTGGCCTTCGGCCGTCGGATGCAGGCGCCGCGTGGTCCGGTGCAGCAGGCGCACGCCGAGCTCGCCTTCCAGCCGCTTCAGGCGTTGGCTGGCCACTGCCACCGACAGGTCCAGGCTGTGCGCGGCGGCCGTGATCGACCCCAGGTCCAGCACGCGCAGGAACAAGGCGATGTCGCCGAGCCGGTCCATGCAATTCTCAACCATTTGTTGAAAGTGAATCAGGATAACAGGGCTGTTTGCACAGGGCGGTGCGGCGCAGCCTGTTGGCAATCCTTGCTGGCCAACGCCCATGTCCGTTGTAGCGTCTTCCCGTTTCCCGCCAGCACTGCTGGCATTGACCATCGGTGCCTTCGGCATCGGCACCACCGAGTTCGTGATCATGGGCCTGCTGCAGCAGGTGGCCGGCGATCTGGGCGTGTCGCTCAGCGCCGCCGGCCTGCTGATCAGCGGCTATGCGCTGGGCGTGTTCGTCGGCGCGCCGGTGCTGACGCTGGCCAGCGCCCGCCTGCCGCGCAAGGCGGTGCTGGTCGGGCTGATGCTGATCTTCACCGTCGGCAACGTGGCCTGCGCGCTGGCGCCGGACTACACCACCCTGATGGTGGCGCGCATGCTGACCTCGCTCGCCCACGGCACCTTCTTCGGCGTGGGCGCGGTGGTGGCGACCTCGCTGGTGCCGCCGGAGCGGCGCGCGTCGGCCATTTCGCTGATGTTCGCCGGGCTCACCGTGGCCACCCTGCTCGGGGTGCCGGCCGGTGCGTGGCTGGGCCTGCAACTGGGCTGGCGGGCCACGTTCTGGGCGGTGGCGGTCATCGGCGTGCTCGCCACTGCGGCGGTGGCGCTGTGGGTGCCGGCGGCCGCAGGCGCGGCGGCGCCGGTGCCGTGGCGGCAGGAAGTGGCGGTGCTGGCACGCGGCCAGGTGCTGCTGGCGCTGGCAATGACGGTGGTGGGCTATGCCGGGGTCTTTGCGGTGTTCACCTACATCCAGCCGATGCTGGTGCAGGTCACCGGGTTCGCGCAGGCGGCGGTGTCGCCGGTCCTGCTGGTGTTCGGGGTGGGCATGATCGTGGGCAACCTGCTCGGTGGCCGGCTGGCCGACCGTCGCCCCACCGCTGCGTTGCTGGGCAGCCTGGCCGCCCTGGTGCTGGTGCTCGGGGCAATGGGATTGGTCCTGCACAGCAAGACCGCGATGGTGGTGTTTGTCGGTCTGCTGGGCGTGGCCGCGTTCGCCACGGTGGCGCCGTTGCAGCTGCGCGTGCTCGAACACGCGCGCGGCGCCGGCCAGAACCTGGCCTCCAGCCTGAACATTGCCGCGTTCAACCTCGGCAATGCGTTGGGTGCGTGGCTGGGCGGGATGGTGATCGCCACGCGGGCCGGGCTGGTGGCCACCCCGTGGGTCGCCGCGCTGCTGACGGCCTTAGGCCTGGCCATCGCGCTGTGGAGCGTGCACCTGCAACGTCGGCGCACTCTCGGGTCGGCCGGTTGTCTGCAGGCACGCTGACGCTGCGCGGCGATCACGCTCCGCGTACCGAAGGCCTGGTGCTGCGGGCAGGTGGTGGCGGGATGCGCTGTCTTGCCAGTGACTTGGCGATGTGCCGGCGCTGACCGGCATCGCGTCTTCTTCCAACTCATGGAGTTCTGCAATGGAGACACGTTTTCTCGGTCGCTCCGGCTTCAAGGTTCCGGTGCTCGGCCTGGGCGCCGGCACATTCGGCGGCAAGGGGCCGCTGTTTTCGGCGTGGGGCGATACCGATGTGGCGCAGGCGCGGCGCATGATCGACGTGTGCCTGGACGTGGGGCTCAACCTGTTCGATACCGCCGATGTGTATTCCGATGGCGCTTCGGAAGACATTCTCGGCCAGGCGCTGCAGGGCCGCCGCGATCAGGTGATCGTTTCGACCAAGACCGGCCTGCGTCTGGGCGAAGGCCCCAACGATGCCGGCGCTTCACGCTTCCGGTTGTTGCGTGCGGTGGAAGCGTCATTGCGGCGTTTGCGCACCGACTACATCGATCTGCTGCAGCTGCATGCCTTCGATGCGTTGACGCCGATGGAAGAAACCCTGTCCACGCTCGACGGTCTGGTGCGCGCGGGCAAGGTGCGCTATCTGGGTGCGTCCAATTACGCCGGTTGGCAGCTGATGAAATCGCAGGCCGTGGCCGACGCGCACGGCTGGAGCCGCTTCGTTGCCAATCAAACCTATTATTCGCTGGCCGGGCGCGATTACGAGTGGGAACTGATGCCGCTGGGCATCGACCAGGGCATCGGCGCGGTGGTGTGGAGCCCGCTCGGCTGGGGGCGCCTCACCGGCAAGCTGCGGCGCGGCCAGCCGTTGCCGCAACACAGCCGCCTGCACGCCACCGCCGCAGCCGGGCCTGCGATCGACGACGCGCGCTTGTTCGACATCGTCGATGCGCTGGACGCCATCGCCGCCGAGACCGGCCGCAGCGTGCCGCAGATCGCCATCAACTGGCTGCTGCAGCGGCCCACCGTGAGCACGGTGCTGATCGGCGCGCGCGACGAAACGCAACTGCGCGACAACCTCGGCGCAGTGGGCTGGTCGCTGACCGACGCGCAACGCGCCCGCCTGAATGCGGCCAGCGCAGTAGAGCCGCCGTATCCGTATTACCCCTACTGGCGCGGACACTTCGCCGAACGCAGCCCGTTGCCGGTGTGACGCGGGCTGCACCATTGCGCCACGCTGCACGGCGGCGGCGACAGCGTGGCGCGCTGCATCCCTGTCGTGAGCGCTGTCGTGCCACAACGACCTGGCCGCGCGTGGAATCACCTCCGGCCTGATCGCTCCACACCCTCAGCGCCCTGCAACTGCCTGCAGCTGTCCAATACAGTTGCCACCGAGTCGTAGCCGGCCCGCGAGCAGGCCGCGGTAGCGCTGAAGCAGTAGTGCAAGCGCCCGGCGTACCGACCTTGCAGATGGTCTCGACCCAGGCACGGCCCGCGTGATGGCCGGGTGCCAGCACGCGGGACGGCCGCGGTGGATCACCTGCGGCCGATCACCAGCGGTAGGCCACCGACATCTGGTATTGCCGTCCGGCGATCGGCCGGCCCATGAACACCCCGCCGGTGGCAGCGCCGGGCACGCGCACATTGCCTTCGGTGAGCCCCAGCGTGTCGGTGACGTTGCTGCCGCTGGCGGTCACTTCCCAGTGATCGCCCACATGCAGGTTGGCGCCGATATCGACCATGTCGTAAGACGGCAGGCGCTGGCTGTTGGCCAGATCCGCAAAGCGCTCGCCGATGTACGAATACGTTGCAAACAGCTTGAGGTCGCCGAACGGCAGCATCCAGTAATAGCTCGGCGTGAGCCGGAACTGCCGCTTGGGTTGGCGCATCACCTGGTTGCCGGTGAACTCGCGATAGTTGCGGTAGTTCGCATCCAGCCACACCCCGGTGCCGGCCAGCTCGAAGCCGCCGAACGGGCGGATGGCGCCTTCCACTTCCAGGCCACGCGCGCGCGAATCGCCAACGGCGGTGAAGTTCTGGCCATTGGACAGGAATGCCTGGAACGGCGAATTCTTGAACGTGTTGTAGAACGCGGTGAGATACAGGTCGTAGCTGCTGGCGCCCGACTTCAATCCCAGCTCGTATTGATCCACTTCCTGCACGCGGTTCTGTCCATCGCGCAGATTGTCGAAGCCGGGGAACTTCACCCCCGAGTTGACCCGCGCAAACAGGCTGTTGTTCTGGTCGAGCGTGAAGTTCAGGCCGGCCGTCCACGAAAACGCTTCATCGTCCTGATCGATGCGCCGCGTGGTGGCCAGCGCCAGCGAGGTCGCGTTGTCGTAAAGCGTGGCGGGGTTGCCGTCCAGGTCGACGGTTGCGGTGTCGTGCACGTCGCCGGTGACGCTCTGGCGCTCGTAGCGTGCCCCCAGGTCCAGGCGCAGGCGCTCGTTGAGTTCCCACTCGTCGGCAACGAAGGCGGCGATATTTTCACCATCGTACTTCGCGCGCAAATTGAAGAAGGCCGTGCTGGTAAATCCCTGGCGGGTGGCCTGGCGCCCGTCGTCCAGCGCCACGTCGATGCGGCGCGCATTGTTCTGGGCCGTGAGCAGCATGGTGTTGCCCAGGTACCAGGTGTCGGCCGAGGAATACTTGGCGTAATACGCGCCCACGGTGAGCGTATTGCCGGCAAACAACTCGCGGCTCAGGCGCAGGTCGTTGGTGAAGGAGTTCAGACGCTTGTCCACCGACCACCAGCCGGCTTCGAGCACCTGTTGATCTGCATCCACCGCACCGCCACCATTGGTGTAGCTGGCGCTGCCGCCGCTGCCGTAGCTTGCAATGAAATCGCTCAAGCGCTGCGGTGCGTCGCCGGTGAACAGCGCATAGGTCGGCGCGCTGCCACTCATCACATTGAAGCGGTCGGCAACGGTCCAGCCGCCGCTTTCCCAGTTCCATTCGCCGCCGAACACATCGATATTGACGCCGCGCCCGTCGGCCAGATCGCGCCGCAGCGTCTGGCCATTGGGCCCGACCAGCAGATCGACGTTGCGAAAGTCGCGACCGAGCAGGGTGCCGGTCTGCGCGTTCAAACCGGGAAAGCTGGACAGATCGTTGCCGTTATTGCGCGAGAGCAACGGAATGGCGGTGTAGAACGCGTTGTTGTCGTCGGTATGCCGCGCATAGAACGACAGCTCGCCGCTGTCCCAGCGTTTGCTCAGGGTGGCGCTGAACTGGCCGCCCTTGTCGGCAGCGAACTGCGGGTCGCGCACGCCGTCGGTTTCGCGGAAGAAGCCGCCTACGCTGTAGTACCAGCCATTGCCCATCGGCCCGCTGTTGAACAGATCGATGCGGCGCAAGGCGTTGTTGCCGCCGGTCAGCCGCACGCTGCCTTCCGGCGTGTCCTGGCCTTTTTTCTGGATGAAATTGACGGTGAGGCCAGGCTGGCCATTGGAGAAGATCGGGCTGGAGCCGCCACGCAACACTTCCATGCGCTCGACAGTGTCATCGACGCGGAACAGCGTGGAATTTTCCAGGAACGACAGAGTCGGCGGCGGGAACAACGGCGAGCCATCCAGTTGCATGGTCACGAACGGCGCATCGCCCTCGGACGGCATGCCGCGCACGAAGATGTTGGCGCCGGTGCCGCCACCGCTGGGTTCGGCCCACACGCCGGGCACGATCTTGAGCAGGTCGGCGGTGCTTTGCGGTACCGCCTGCTGGATCTGCTCCGGGCTGGCGGTGGTGATCGAAAAACTGGCATCGCGTTTGGCCAGGCCCTTGAAGCGCGCGGTGCCGCTGACGATCACCGCATCCAGTGTGGTGGCGTCCTGAGGACCCGTGGCGGGCGTGGCGGTCTGCGTGTGGCCATCCGGTGCCAGCAGCACGGCGGCGATGGCGAGCGAGAGGGTGTAGCGGGGTGAGGAAAAACGCATGCGCATGGTTCCTTGGTCTCGGTGCAAGAACGCTGCCGTGCCACGCAGTGGCGCGCATGCAACGGCAGGCAGTGCATGCGCGCGCCCGCGCTGTCGCGTCGCTTGGCGCCCCCTGTCAGCGCAGTGCAATGAAGTTTTAACCCCAGATGCGCCGCAGCCTGTTGTGCGACGCAGCAGCTACGGTCTCGGTGTGTCGCTGTTCGCACGGCAGGGTGTGCCTGCGCTGTGGCGACGATCACATCCTGCGACCCACTCCTCGCATGCAGTGACGGACGCAACTGCCTGCGTCGGTGCAGTGCCAATGCGCCGCGCGCCGTTACGTCGATACCGCACATAAAAAAGGCCGCCCGAAGGCGGCCTCGCTTCCAGTCAGCGGGGGAGAGAGACCGCTGTCAGAAGAACATCCGCACGCCGAATGAGGCGCTGCGGCCGGGAAGCATTACGTCGTCCTTGAGGAAGGAGGTATGCACACGCGCGTCCTGGTTGGTCAGGTTGTTGCCGTCCAGGAACACTTCCCACGCGTTGCTGCCGCGGTCTACGTGGTACGCCAGATGCGCATCGACGAAGGTGTAGCCATCGGTCGGGGTTTCGTTCACCGCCACCTTGTCCTGCTTCAGCGTGCGGGTGGCGCCGAGCGAGGCGCGCCACTGGTCGGCATTCCAGCGCATCTGCGCACCGAAACGGCCAGGCGCGATACGCGGCAGGTTGCCGCCGTCCTTCAGGCGCGCGCGCACGGTGTCGCCGAATACGCGCAGGTCCCACGCACCCGTGTCGTTGTTGGCCAGGTGGAACGTGGCTTCGCCTTCGAAACCGTGGAAGATCGCGTCGGCCTGGGTCCACTGGCGGATCGGCAGGAAATCGTTGTCTTCTTCGTTGAACCACTGGCCGCCGGTATCGACGATGTAGACGAAGTCGTTGTAGCGGTTGTAGTACGCCGCCACCTTGGCATCCACCCAGTCGTTCTGGAAGTTCAGGCCCAGCTCGGCCTGGTTGGCCTTTTCGGTCTTCAGATCGGCATCGCCGATCTCGAAGGCGAGCGTGGCGATGTGCGGGCCGTTGGCGAACAGCTCTTCCTCGGCCGGTGCGCGCTCGGCATGGTCGAGGTTGGCGGTCAGGCGCCACTGTTCGTTGAAGCGGAAGCCACCGCTGGCCGAGAAGCTGGTCGGGGTGAAATCGCGGTCCACGCCGATGTCGGTCTGGTACTTGACCTTGTCCACGCGCGCGCCGACTTCGGCGGTGACGCGCTCCCAGCTGTTGCGTGCCACGGCAAAGGCGCCGAGCGAGCGCGTATCGGTCTTGGGCACGAAGGATTCTTCGCCCACTGCCTGGAAGGTGGTGTCGCTGCCCTGCAGGCCGAACGCAGTCTGCCAGCCGCCGCCGAACGTAAACGACGCTTCCACGCGCCCCTCGTTGGCGCGCTTGGTGAACACCGTGCCCACTTCATCGCCTTCGAACTCGGTATGCGCGTAATCGGTATGACCGAAGCTGTAGCGCAGCGCGCTGCCTTCGCCCCAGGGATCGGTCAGCCCGCCCTTGAGGTCGTAGCGGTCCTGCTGCAGCTTCAACGAGACGCCGCGCTCGCCGATGGACGGGTCGCCCGGCTCGCCGGGGTTGCCGTAGTTGTCGCGGAACCGCGATGCCGACAGGCCCACGAACCCCCAGTCTCCGGACAGCGATGCACCGATCGAGCCCACCTTGGAATCGATCCAGCTGTTGAGCTGGCGACCCTGCGGGGTGTCGTAGTCGTTCTGGTTGCGGTACACGCCATCGGCGTGAACCGACAGACCGCTGCCATTGCCGGCGTCGACGCGGAACATGTCGGTGTTGCCGTCCTTGTCGCCGCCGTCGAAGCGCACTTCGGCGCGCCCGCTGAAGCCGTCCACCGGGGTCTCGGCGATGCGCCCGTCGACCACGTTGACCACACCGCCAATGGCGCCGGAGCCGTACAGCAGCGTCGACGGTCCCTTGAGCACTTCGATCTGGTTGGCCAGGAACGGCTCGATCGCCGGCGAGTGGTCCTGGCTGACCGTGGACACGTCCTGGGTGGACAGGCCATCGCGCAGCACCGCCACGCGCGGGCCGTCCAGGCCGCGGATGATCGGCCGGCCCACGCCGGGGCCGAAGTTGGAACTCTGCACGCCCGGCAGGCTGGCCACGGTCTCGCCCAGGCTGGAGCTGCGTACTTCGTCCAGGCGCTCGCCGGCCAGCACCTCGACCGGGCGGCTCAGCTCACCGGCGGCATCGCGCAGCGGGCTGGCGGTGACGACGACCTTGTCCAGATCCTTGATGTGGCGGCCGCTGGAGGGCGTGGCGTCGTGCCGGGTGTCCGAGGACGGTGGCGTCTGCGGGTCGCCAGCGGCCGACGCGTCGTCTGCCATGGCCAGGGCGGGGGACAGCAGGCCGGCCAATGCCAGCGAGAGGGCGGAGCGGCGCAGCGAGGGAACGAGGGAGGGGGACATATCGACCGGACTCTCAGGATTGTTACTGTATATCAATAGGATGGCGCAGCTTGCCTGCTGCGCCGACGGGCAAGACCCGCCCCGCGCGATGCACTGGTGCGGGGCTGGAACAAGGAAGATGTTATATTATTCCACGTCGCCGCGAGTACCTGCTGGAAGTCATGCCTCTACCCACGCTTCGCCATTTGCTCGACCGCTTCGGTGCGACCGGGTCGCTGCTGTGCGCCGTGCACTGCGCGGTGCTACCGCTGGTCCTGGCCCTGGCGCCTTCGCTGGGCCTTTCTTTCTGGCTGGGGGACGGGGTGGAACTGGCCATCGTGGTGTTCGTGACCTTGCTGGGATTGTTCAGCCTGGTCCTGGGCTATCGCCGGCACAGGGCGCTGCATGCGCTGGCATTGCTGCTGCCGGGCCTGGCGTTGCTGTGGCTGGGCCTGCTGTACGAGCCGCTGCATCACTCGGTGGTGCCGCATGCGGTGGTGATGACCTTGGGCGGCACCCTGGTGGGCATCGCGCATCTGGTCAATCTGCGTCTCAACCACGGGCACGGGCATGTCCACGATGCCAGCTGCGCGCACTGAGTCGGCTGAGTCGTACGGCAGTCGGCAGGGTGCGCCGGCGACGCCTTGAGCTGCTGCAGGCACCTGACCGCAATGATGGATATTCGGTACCGACCAGGCACCGGCGCGCTGCACGGGCAGGCCGCTTGCCCGGCGCCAGCGTTGGGCAGCTCTACCGCCGGGCTGCGCGCCTTGCGGCCGACGTGATAGGCTTGCCGGCCTTGCGCGAGGGCGCCGCCGGTGCAAACCTCGCCAGACCCGTGCCAGCACGGGAATTTGTATTCACATTCAGGAGTCGACGAAATGGGTAAGGGTGACCGTAAGACCGCCAAGGGCAAGCGCTATAACGCCAGCTACGGCAATTCGCGTTCGCACGCGGTGAGCAAGGTTGTCGTGGGTGCAGCTGCCCCGGTTGCCAAGAAGGGCGTGGTCAAGGCGCCGGCCAAGAAGGCTGTTGCCAAGAAGACCGTTGCCAAGGCCGGTTGATTCCAGCCACTTCGCGACATCGAAACGCGGCGCTTGCGCCGCGTTTTTTTATGCCCGACGTCAGCACTATCGCCATCGCCATGGCCATCGCCATCACCGTCGGCTGCCGTGCCGACCAGCCCGGGCCGCCGCCGGTACGCGGCAACGCTGCATCGCCTCGGTTGGCACATCCGTGGCGCGCCGCACCTAGCGCGTGGTGTCCGCAGCAGGCGCCGGGTTCGCCGCTGCCGGTTGCAGCAGCTGTTCGGCCAGCCCGCGGTAGATGGGCGTCTTGCACACCAGCCCGGACACCGCACGGGCGATCAGTACCGTGGCCAGGATCGGCAGCAGCATCTGCCCGGTATCGGTGAGCTCAAGCGAAATCACCGCCGAGGTCAGCGGTGCCTGGGTCACGCCGGTCAGGTACGCGCACATGCCCAGCAGCACGAAGGTGCGCGGGTCCACGCCCGGCATCAGCACCGACAGGTTGTGGCCGATGCCGGCACCGACCGCCAGCGCCGGCGAAAACAGGCCACCCGGAATCCCCGCCAGATACGACACCAGATTGGCGATGAGCTTCATCAGCCCGAATTCGTGCCCCACCACTGCCTGCCCCTGCACCAGGCTGCGCGCCTGCTCGTAGCCGGTGCCGAAGGCGCCTTGCCCGAACACCAGCGCCAACCCGACCAACGCTAGGCCGCACAACGCCGCCAACAGCACCGGGTGGCGCCGGCGCAGGCTGCCCAGCCAGCGCGGCTTGCCACTGACGCTGGCCAGCACCAGACGCGCAAAGATCCCGCCCAGCAGCCCGGCCACGCTGCCGCACAGCGCGATCGCCAGCCAGGCCTGGCCCAGCGGCAAGGCCACCGCCACCTTGCCGAAATAGGTGTAGTTGCCCAGCAGGCCCAGCGACACCACGCCGCCCACGATCACCGCGGTGAGCAGGGTGCCGGAAAAGCGGTGCTCGAAGCGCCCGCTCAATTCCTCGATCGCAAACACCACCCCCGCCAGTGGCGTGTTGAACGCCGCGGCAATGCCGGCAGCGCCGCCGGCCAGCAAAAAATGCGAGAGCTCGCGTGGATCATGAAAGCCAAACCAGCGCCCGAACACATGCATCAGGCTGGCGCCCACATGCACGGTGGGGCCTTCGCGCCCGACCGAGGCGCCACCCAGCAATGACAAGGTGGTCAAGGCAAGCTTGCCGACCGACACGCGCAGCGACAGGTTGGTCTCGCGAAACGCCGGGTCCGGATGCTCCAGCGCGGCGATGACCTGCGGGATGCCGCTGCCACGGGTGGGACGCAGGGCGCCGGCGGTGAGCCAGGCAAGCAGGGCGAAGATGCCCGGCGTCAGCAGCAGTGCCCACCAGAGCGAGTGTGCGGTGATGCGCTGGAACAGGTGGAAGGCCGCATCGCTGGCCTTGGCGAACACGATCGCCACCAGGGCCACCGCGATCGCACCACCCCACAGTGCCGCACGGCGACGCCAGCCTGCGCTGGACAACAGCGGCCGCAGACGACGCGGCGACGGATCGGGAACGGACATCGCAGCATTGTCGCACCCGCCGGCCGTCGTCGGTGGACAGTGTGCTCAGTGCTTCAGTGTGCAGCGTCCGGCGGCACGCGCAGTGCCGGCAGCAAGGTGGCCGGGTTGCCGTCGTTGGGCGCAGCTGCAATGCCCAGCAGGCGCGTCATCAAGGCATACACATCGACGTTGTCGAAGCCGGGCAGGGTCTTGCCCCGCGCCAGGTCCGGGCCTTGCGCCACGAATACCGCACGCATCGATGGCAGCGCCGGGTCGAAGCCGTGCGAGCCGCGCATGCCCTGCTGCGGGCGCCTGGCCAGTTTGTCCGGGAACAACGCGTCCCAGCCCTCATGCATCTGGCACACGATCGGTGGAATGCGCGGGTTGCTGCCGTAATGCCAGTGCGCCGGTAGTTCTGCCTTGCGCCAGCAGTCGTACTGCGCATGCGTGCCGAGCAGGGCGGCTTCGGCGGCGGCCTGTTGCCCGGGCATTGGCGCAAACCCGATCACCTGCCCGTCGGTGAGCGCGGTGGCCACCGTCGCCGGCGCGATGTCTTCCACGCTGATCGCATGGCCCGGCGCCACCTCGGCCATGCCGTGGTCGGACACCACGATGATGTTGGTGCGTGCGCGGGTGCCGTCGCGCTGCATCCCGGCCAGCAGCCGGCCGATGGCGGCATCCACCGCGCGCACGCTGTCGGCGTATTCGCGCGACTCCGGGCCGTGGTCATGGCCGGCTTCGTCCACGTGTTCGAAGTACAGCGTGACCAATCGCTTGCGTGCGGCGCCGGAGTCGCTCAGCCAGCCGAGCACGGTGTCCACGCGTGCTTCCAGGCCGATGCCTTCTTCGTAATGGCGCCACTGGGTGGGCCGCACGCCCTGGATCGCCGCTTCGCTGCCCGGCCACGACCATGTCGCCGCATGCAGGCCGGCGTTTTCTGCGCCTACCCACAACGGCTGGCCACCCCACCAGCGCGCATCGCCCACCGCCTCGGGCTTGCTCAGCCAGAAACTGCCCAGCGCCGGGTCGCGCATGCTGTTGTGCACGATGCCGTGGTGGTCCGGGCGCAGCCCGGTGACCAGCGTGTAGTGGTTGGGAAAGGTCAGCGACGGATACGACGGCGTCATCCAGCGCGCACGCACGCCCTCGCGCGCCAGCTGCGACAGGTGCGGGGTGATGCCGCGATCGAGCATGTCCGCACGCAGCCCGTCGATGGAGATCAGCAGCAAGGTGTGCGCGCTGGCATCGGCTGCCGCGTCCTGTGCGGGCGACGCTGCAGCGGGCGAGGGTGGCGCAGCGCCACGGACGGAAGGCTGGGAGGTACAGGCCGCGAGCAGCACGCTGGCCATTGCGGCGAACACAAGACGTCGGTCGATCATGCACGCGAGTGTAAGGCGCGGCGATGACGTCGCGAAGTCAGGGCGTGTGGGGCGGGTGTGCGTGGGCGAACAGATCGTCGGCGCGTGCACTCTGGCGTGGCGACCAGCCTTCCAGCTGCAGCAACGCCTGCTTGGTCGGCAGGCCGCCGCCGAAGCCGGTCAACGCCCCATTGGCGCCGATCACGCGGTGGCACGGCAGCACGATCGGCAGCGGGTTGCGGCTGTTGGCGGCGCCCACCGCACGGCTGGCGGCAGGCCGCCCCACCGCCTGCGCCAGTTGCACGTAACTCCAGGTCTGGCCGAACGGAATCTGCGCCAGCGTGTGCCAGACCTCCAGTTGAAACGGCGTGCCGGCCGGCGCCAACGGCAGGTCGAAACGGCGTCGCCCGCCGTGCAGATAGTCCAGCAGTTGCTCGCGCGCCTCGCGCACCAGTGCGGCCTCCGGATCGTGCACCCAGCGCGCCCGCCCGGCCGCGTCGTAACGGTTCTGCGCGAACAGGATGTGGCGTACGCCAGCGTGGTCGGCGGCCACGGTGAGCGCGCCGATCGGCGACGGGAAAGTGTCGTAACGCACTGCGCTCATGGGCGGGGTTCCTTGTGATCGACGGCCAGATGCCACAGGTGCAGCACCGCATACGCGCGCCATGGCCGCCATGCCTGCGAGCGCGCCTCGGTGGCGCGCTCGCTCAGCCGCTCCGGCGCGCCAAGCACCTGCTGCAGGATCAGATCGCCGGCCGGAAACGCATCCGGATGCGACAGCGCGCGCATGGCGATGTAGTGCGCGGTCCACGGTCCGATGCCGGGCAGGGCAGTACAGGCCGCGACGAAATCGACCAGCCGCTGGCCGGCACCGAACTGCAGCCGCCTTTGCGCACAGGCGCCGGCCAGCGCCCGCAAGGTGGCGGCGCGGGCGCGTGGCAGGCCCAGCTGTTCCAGCGGTGCGTCGGCCAGTTGCGCGGGGGTGGGAAAACTGCGGTCCAGGCCTGGCGGCATGTCGGCATGCTGGCCGCCGTGGCGGTCGACCAGGCGCGCCGCCAGCGTCGTGGCACCGGCCACGCTGATCTGCTGGCCCAACACCGCACGCACCGCCACTTCGAACCCGTCCCATCCCCCCGGCACGCGCAGGCCGGGCCGGCGCGCAATCGCCTCGGCCAGCAGCGGCTCCTGGGCAAGCGTGGCATGCACGGCCTGCAGGTCCGCGTCCAGGTCGAACAGCCGGCGCACGCGGCGCACGATCTGCGGGATCCGGCGTGGGTCGGTGGCGCCGATGCGCAGCAGCAGCTCGGCGCGCTGCGGCGCCGGTGCGACCTCGATCACGCTGGCGTTGCCGGGCGTGCCGATCACGCGCCGGTAGCTGCCGGCATCGATCTGCTCGATCCCCGGGATCGCACGGCGCCGCAAGAATGCCAGCATCGCCGGCCAGTCCAGCGGTGGCCGATAGCCCAGGCGCAGCGTGAGTTCGCCGCCGGGGACTTCGGCGCGTTGCTTGCGCAAGGCCGACGGCGGCATCCCGCAGCCCTGTACGAAGGCCGCATTGAAACGGCGCAGGCTGTTGAAGCCCGCGGCCAGCGCGACCTCGGTCACCGGCAGTGCGGTTTCGGTGAGCAGTTGCTTGGCCAGCAGCAGCCGACGCGTGCCATGCACCTGGATCGGCGTGGCGCCGAGCTGCTGCACGAACTGCCGCTGCAATTGCCGCGCACTTACGCCGACCGCATCGGCCAGGGTCTGCACCGGCTGCTCCTGCAACACGCCGTCGGCGATCATCGCCAGGGCACGCTGCACGCTCTCGTCGCCCAGATGCTGCTGCGCCTGCGGCGACAGCTCCGGCCGGCAGCGCAGGCATGGCCGGTAGCCGGCTGCACTGGCCGCCGCAGCGCTGGGGTAGTAGCTTACGTTGCCCGGATTGGGCGCCGGCGCCGGGCACACCGGGCGGCAATAAATGCCGGTGCTGCGCACGGCGGTAAAGAACAGCCCGTCGAAGCGCGCATCGCGCGCCAGGCGGGCGCGGTCGCATTGGGTCCGGTCGGGCGTGAGCGATTGCATGGCGCCAGTCTATGCGCTGCCCATCGCCCCGGCTGGCCGTTTTCGGACAGCACTGTGCTCAGCGTGATGCCGCCTCGTCCGAGGCGAACGATGTGCAACCGCCGCGACGTCAGCGCCGCCTGCGCCGGGGCGCGATGCCGCTGGATGCTTCGTAGCGCACGCATGCAGGCAACTGGCCTGACGGGTGCCAGGTTAAGGTCGGGTTCGGGGCATGCTGCGCGTCCGCCCTAGACTGGGAGCCCGCTCACGCTCTCGATGGCCCGCACCCGATGTTGAAACCGATTTGCCTGTCCCTTGCGTGTCTGCTTCTGCTGGCGGCGTGCGATCGCGCCAGCACCTCCGCCGATACCGCAGCGGCGCAGCAGAGCGGCGGCGCGCAGGCCGGCGATGGCGACCATATGGTGTCGGTGGATACGCCCGAGCCGGTGGCGCCGCCGCCGCGTCCGCGCGCGCAGGCCGGCGAGGCGGGATGGCCGCAGGCAGCGCTGGAATCGGGCCAGGCCTGGATCAGTTGCGCGACCGATTACAGCCATGAAGCCGGCGACGGCACGCTGCTGCCGGCGTTGGACCGGGCCAGTGTGGAAGCGGCGCTGGCGCCGTGCCGCGAGACCGGGCTGGTGCGGGTGCGCTACGCCGGCAAGATCAACGCCGGCTTCGCCGCACTGGTGTGGCGGCTGGCCTCGGTGGCCGAGCAATGGAAGTTGCCGCATCGCATCCTGGACCTGGATTCCAGCGGCGGGCAGGTGGAGGCGGCGATCCGCGCCGGCGACACCATCGGCGAATCCAACTGGACGATCTGGGTGCGCGAAGGCTCGGTGTGTCACAGCGCCTGCGTGTTCGTGCTGGCGGCCGGCGACAACCGCCTGGTCGCCGGCAAGGTCGGCATCCACCGGATGATGCGGATCAGCTCAAAGGCCACCTCGCGCGCCGAGCTCAATCGCGAGCTGCGCGAGGTCTACGGCAACGTCAAGAATTATCTGGAGCGCAACGGTGTGGCGGTGGCGGTGGCCGATCTGATGATGACCGTGCCCAACCGCAGCCTGCGCCTGCTCACCATGGAAGAGCTGCGCGAGTACGGGCTGGACGGCACCAATGCCGTGCAGGACGACCTGGAGCGGATCCGCCAGATGCGCAAGTGCGGCGATGCGTTCGTGCGGCGCAAGGATGCGTTTCTGGTCGCCTTCGACCAGAAGTGCAAGGGCGAGGGCGCGGACCTGGATGCGGTCAATGCCTGCGGCCTGGCCTTGAAGCAACGCTTCGGCTTTCCGGATGCGGCCTGCCCGGAAGAAAGCCCGCTGGCCGAAACCGACGCGGCGGCCCTGCCGACCACCCCAGCGGCCGACGCGCAGCGCGATGCCGCCCCCGCCGAGCAGGCACCGGCCGTGCCGGACGCCCAGCCGGCCGCCGACTCCGTGCCGGCGCCGCCGTCAGCCGCCCACGCCGACGGTTGAGGCCGGCCGCAGGTTTCACGCGTATCGCACTGGGCGCTGCCTATCGTCGCCGGAACACAACCGAGCCGGGGGGGCAGTATGCGAGGGAAGACCAAAGGCGTTTTGCTGGCATATCTGCCGTCCGCCCTGCTGGTGCTGGTGGGCTTTGGCGTGGCCGAGCTGCTGCGTGTGGCCGCTGCCGCAATGCACGAGCAGTGGCCAGCCACCCTGGCGATGTGGCTCAGCCTAGCGGCCTTGATTGCGGCCATCGCGCGCGCGTTCTGGGTCAGCTGGCGCCTGTGGCGACCACGCAGCGTGGCGACGGTGCCGCCCGCACCGGGCGGTGAGGTATAGGCACTGCGCTCGGCCGGCACTCTTCTCGCCTTCGGATGCGGCGTGCGCGATGGGTTGCCCGCCTCATTCCCATCAAGCCGACCTGCGCCCGCTTGGCACCCACCATCGAGACGTTTTCCAGCGATTCCATCGCGACATCCGCAGCTGCACTTGTGTTGCGCAGGTCGCGCCATAGACTGCGCAGCGCAGCGCACGCTGCGGCCCGTTTCCTCCATCCGATCCGTACAAGGTCCCTGTCCCATGCTCCGTCCTCGTTTGCTTGTCGCGTTTGTGCTGGCTCCCGCGCTGGCGTTTGCCCAACAGCCGCAGCCGTCCAGCCGCCCGGCCACCGCCACGCAGGCAACGCCGTCCGCGCAGCGGCCGTCTGCGGCGCAGCCGGCTCCCGCCCCGAGCGCCGCCCAGCAGGCCCAGGTGGCCAAGCAGGACATCGAAATGACCCAGGCCGCCCTGCGCGTGGCGCAGATGGTCGATGCCAATAAAGCCGCTTCGTTGTGGGACGGCGCGTCCGCTGTCGCCAAGACCGCGGTCAAGCGCGACGCCTTCGTCGCCCAGCTGGCTGGCGAGCGTGCGCGCCTGGGTGCGGTGGTCGGGCGCGGCCAGAGCTCGGTAACGCGGGTGAAGTACGGCCCCGGTGCGCAGGTGCCCGAGGGGCTGTACGTCAACGTCAGTTTCCCGACCCGGTTTGCCAATGCGCCGCAGCCGGTGCGTGAACTGGTTTCGTTCCGTCTGGACGAAGACAAGACCTGGCGCGTTGCCGGCTACAGCCTGCGCACGGCGGCCAAGTGATGGTGCCGCTTCCTAGGAGCCTTGCATGCAATTGACCATCGAACTGCAGATGCTCGGCTGGGCCATGGTGCTTGGCCTGGTACAGCTGCTGGCGGCCTCCGGCAGCATGACGGCCCAGCGTGGCACCAAATGGAACGCCAGCGCCCGCGACGGCGAGGCCAAGCCGCTGACCGGCGTTGCGGCGCGTCTGGACCGCGCGTTCCGCAACTATCTGGAAACCTTTCCGATCTTCGCCGCCGCCGTGCTGGCGGTGAGCGTGGCCGGGCGCACCAGCGCAGACACCGCGCTGGGTGTGCAGCTGTATCTGTGGGCGCGCGTGGCCTATGTGCCGGCCTATGCGGCCGGCATTCCCTACGTGCGCAGCGCGATCTGGGTGGTGTCGTTCTGGGGCATCGTCAAGCTGCTGCGCGCGCTGCTGGGCTGGTGACGTGTGGATGCGCGCCTGATCCTGATCAAGGGGCAGGCCAGGGATAGCGTCTAGACTGGGCGCATCGGCAGTCGCGGGTGCGCAGCATGCAATCGGTGGATATCGCGATCATTGGCGCCGGGCCGGTCGGGCTCGGTTTTGCACGTGCCCTGGCCGGCAGCGGCCTGTCGGTCGCGCTGATCGACCAACAGCCGCGCGAGTCGCTTGCCGAACCGGCCTTCGATGGACGCGAGATTGCGCTCACGCATGCCTCGCGTAGCGTGCTGGAGCAGTTGGGCATCTGGCAGCAGTTCCCCGCAACGGCAATCTCGCCACTGCGCGATGCGCGCGTCATGGATGGGCACTCGTCCTTTGCGCTGACCTTTGCCGCGGCTGCGCCCGCTGCCGGCGCGCTGGGCTGGCTGGTACCCAATCATCTGATCCGTCGCGCGGCCTGGCAGGCCGTGCAGACGCAGGATGGACTGCAGATCCACTGCGGTTGCAGCGTGCACGCGCTGCACCACGGTGCCGGTCGCGTGGAGCTGCAACTCTCCGATGGGCAGCGGCTGTCGTCGCGCCTGCTGGTTGCGGCCGACAGCCGGTTTTCCACGACCCGGCGGCTGCTCGGCATCGGGGCGCAGTTGCGCGATTTCGGCAAGACCATGCTGGTGTGCCGGATGCGCCACACGCTGCCGCACCGGCATGCGGCGTTGGAGTGGTTTGGCTACGGCAAGACGCTGGCGTTGTTGCCGTTGCACGGTCATCGCGCCGGCGCCGTGCTCACCCTGCCGCCGCGACAGGTCAACGCACTGCTTGCGCTGGATGAAGACCACTTCAGCGCCGCCGTCAGTGACGCATTCGAGCATCGCCTCGGCCGCATGTACCAGGACGGCAGCCGGCATGCCTATCCGCTGGTTGCCGTCTACGCGCACCGGTTCGTGGTTGAGCGCGCGGCCTTGATCGGCGATGCGGCGGTGGGCATGCATCCGGTCACCGCGCACGGGTTCAACTTTGGATTGCAGAGCCAGGCGCGCCTAGCCGAGCGCGTGCGTGCCGCCGCCGCTGCCGGGCGCGACATCGGCAGCGCCGGGCTGTTGCATGACTACCAACGCGTGCACCGCCTTGCCACCCGGCCCTTGTTCGAGGCGACCAATGCCCTGGCTGCGCTCTACACCGATGACCGCCTGCCGGCGCGCGTGTTGCGAGGCGGCGCGCTGCGTGCGGCGCATGCGATCGCTCCTTTCCGGCAGGCGATTGCGGCACATTTGACCCAGCGCAGCTGACGCGTCGAGAAGACCGTCCCAGGTCGATCGTCACCACATCGCGGGTCGGGTGGCGTGATCACAAGCGCCAGGCTGTGCTGCGCGATGCCGCCCGATGCAGGCGGTTCGCCCGTGTTGCAGTCTTACGCCGGATCATCCGGGGACGGCGCGATGTTGCGCTGGCCGCTCAACGAGCGTCATGCAGGGTGGTCGGCATCCGGGTCCATCGCCAGCACACGAATCTCCACCTCATCCAGCTGCACCAGCTGGCCCGGGCGGATCTTCGCGGTCTTGCGCAGTTCCTGCACGCCATCGACACTGACGGCACCGCTGGCGACGATCGCCTTGCCCTGGCCGCCGCTGTCGGCAATGCCGGCCAGCTTGAGCAGTTGATTGAGTTCGATGTACTCGCCGTCCAGGTCGAATTCCAGGAATTGCATGCTGCGCTCGATGACAGGAAGACAGCGATTATCCGCCTGTCGCCGTCCACAACACCACCGTGGCAGGACGACGGGGCCGGCGGCTGCAATCGGTGGCGCAGCGGTACCCAGGCCACTGGCTGCATCCATTGCACGATCGTCGTAGGCCGCGTCTGCGCGCTTATTCGCGTCGAAAGCGTGCGATTTCATCGAGCATGCCTTCGGCACGCACGACCCCGGGCCCGGCATGCGCGTTGTCGATACGCTCCAGCCACGGATGGCGGCTGCGCTGCAGCCGTCGATAGCCGAGCCAGGTACCAATACCGCCGAGCACACCCACCAGCAGATTGAGCAGCAGCCAGTCGTGCGGCAGGGTCAGGCCGGTCAGTGCGCGCCAGCCGGCGTCCGCCACCGCCACCCACAGCACCCAGAACGCCACGCCCAGCCACGGGGCTACCCGCGTGCGCCAGCGCCGCAACTGCGCGAGCGCGCGCTGCGTGGGCAGCAGCGGGCCGGCAAAGTCCAGCTGTGCCAACAGCTGCAGCTGCCGTAGTGCGGAGATCGCCAGCGCAATGCTCCACAGCTGCAGCAGCACGCCGCCGATGATCGCCGCGGCCTGATCCGTATGGGCAAGCCAGCTGTGCGCGATCAGGATGTGCAGCACCACCGCGCACAGCAATTGCGCCGATTGGCTCAGCCACAGCGGGCGCAGGCTGGCGCGCGACGCATGGCGACGTAGTTCGCCGCTGATGTGGCCGATCTGCGTGGTGTGCTGATCCAGGCGGTGTTCCATCGCGTGCCAGGCGCGTTGCATGTCGTCGAGTTCCATCGGGTGTTCCTTCGGCTAAGCGGGGTGGTCAGAGTTCGGCGCGGATGCGTGCCTTGAGGCGGCTGAGTTTCGTGGCGACGTTGGTCTCGCTGATGCCGAGCACCTCGCCGATCTCGCGGTAGCTGTGCGCGTCCAGGTACAGCAGCATCAAGGCCCGTTCCAGTTGCGGCAGGTGCGCGATAAAGCCGTAGAGCGCGGCGACCTGCTGTTCGTGCGCCGGGTCGTGTGCCAGCGGGTCGGCGATGCTGTCGGCCACCGCCTCCAGCGGGAGCGGGTCGTGCGGCACGCGGCTGCGGCCGCGCAGATCGCTGATTGCCACGTTCAAGGCGATGCGGTACATCCAGGTGGAAAAACGCCGGCCGGTGTCATAGCCGGGAAATGCACGCCATAACTGCACGGTGATGTCTTGCGCCAGCTCGGCACGGTCGTCCGGGTTCCAGCAATAGCTGGCCGCGACCTTCAGGACGATGCCACGGTGCTGCTGCAACAAGGCGTTGAAGCGGGTGTGCAGGTCTGTTTCCAGGGACATGGCTCCGGCCGCGTGGGTGGATGACAAGGGTCGAACAGATGATTCGTCGCAGCGGGCGAATCCTCACAACCTGAACGGAACGTCACGGCCCTTCGACAGGAGGGGGTCTAAGGGCGCACACTATGCTGCTTTGCGCCTGCCGGCTCCGTGCGGCGCCCCCGGAGTTACCCATGACCCAAGAATCTTCCGCGCCGCTGCTGTTTGCAGACCTCGGCCTCTCGGACGCTGTGATGAAAGCCGTCGCCAACGTTGGCTACGAGTCGCCGTCGCCGATCCAGGCCGCCACCATTCCCGCGCTGCTGGCAGGCCGCGACGTGCTCGGCCAGGCGCAGACCGGTACCGGCAAGACCGCCGCGTTCGCGCTGCCGGTGCTGTCCAACGCCGACCTCAACCAGGTCAAGCCGCAAGCCCTGGTGCTGGCGCCCACCCGCGAGCTGGCTATCCAGGTCGCCGAGGCGTTCCAGAAATATGCCGAGGCCATTCCGGGCTTCCGCGTGCTGCCGGTGTACGGCGGCCAGCCCTATGCCCAGCAGCTGAGCGCGCTCAAGCGCGGCGTGCATGTGGTGGTGGGTACCCCGGGCCGGGTGATCGACCACCTGGACCGCGGCACGCTGGACCTGTCGCAGCTCAAGACCCTGGTGCTGGACGAAGCCGACGAAATGCTGCGCATGGGCTTCATCGACGACGTCGAAGCCGTGCTCAAGAAGCTGCCGGAGCAGCGCCAGGTGGCCTTGTTCTCGGCCACCATGCCGCCGGCCATCCGCCGCATCGCGCAGACCTATCTGAAGGACCCGGCCGAAGTCACCATCGCGGCCAAGACCACCACCTCGGCCAACATCCGCCAGCGCTACTGGTGGGTGAGCGGGCTGCACAAGCTGGACGCGCTGACCCGCATCCTCGAGGTCGAGCAGTTCGACGGCATGATCATCTTCGCGCGCACCAAGGCGGCCACCGAAGAACTGGCGCAGAAGCTGCAGGCACGCGGCATGGCTGCGGCCGCCATCAACGGCGACATGCAGCAGGCCGCGCGTGAGAAGACCATCGCCCAGCTCAAGGACGGCAAGCTGGACATCCTGGTCGCCACCGACGTGGCCGCCCGCGGTCTGGACGTGGAACGCATCAGCCACGTGCTCAATTACGACATTCCCTACGACACCGAAAGCTACGTGCACCGCATCGGCCGTACCGGCCGTGCCGGGCGCACCGGCGACGCGATCCTGTTCGTGACCCCGCGCGAGAAGGGCATGCTGCGCTCGATCGAACGCGCCACCCGTCAGCCGATCGAAGAAATGCAGCTGCCGAGCGTGGATGCGGTCAACGACACCCGCGTGGCGCGTTTCATGACCCGCATCACCGAGACCCTGGCCGGTGGTCAGATCGACATGTACCGCGATCTGCTGCAGCGCTACGAGACCGAAAACAACGTACCGGCGATCGATATCGCCGCTGCCATGGCCAAGCTGCTGCAGGGCGATGCGCCGTTCCTGCTGACCCCGCCGGTGCGTGGTGCGCGCGAAGAGTTCGCACCGCGCGAGCGCAACGAACGTGCCGACCGTGGCGAGCGTCCGCGCTTCGAGCCGAAGTTCGAGCGTGGTCCGCGTGCCCACGACGGCGAGCGCGCACCGCGTCCGCCGCGCGGCGACGATGCCGGCGGCGAGCGTCCGCGTCGCGAGCCGGCACCACGCGGCGAGCCGGAGTTCGGCATGGAAAGCTATCGCATCGAAGTGGGCCACACCCACGGCGTGAAGCCGGCCAATATCGTCGGTGCCATCGCCAACGAGGCCGGCCTGGAAAGCCGCTACATCGGCCGTATCGACATCCAGGACGATTACTCGATCCTGGACCTGCCGGCCGACATGCCGCGCGAGTTGCTCACGCACCTGAAGAAGGTCTGGGTGTCCGGTCAGCAGCTCAACATGCGCAAGCTGGAAGACGGCGAAGCCGCAGCGTCGGCGGCCAAGCCACGCTTCCCGCGAGGCGGCAAGCCGTCCGGTCGTCCGAACGGCCCGGGCCGTCCGATGGACCGCTCCGGCGCGCCGCATCGCAAGGGCCCGCCCAAGCCGCGCGGCGAGTAAGCGCGGCCGGGGCCGGCGGCAGCCGGCAGGTGCTGCAAGTGGTTGATTTGGATATGCCTGTAAGCGCATAGCAAGTCCGGCGTCGTTGCCGGGCCCGTTCCAGCGCCGCCCTGGACGTCGTCCCGCCGCCTGCAACCGGCCCGACCGGTCGTCCGGCACGCGAACCCTGCCATACAGACTGGGCCATTGCGGCCGTTACTGCCTTCAGGCGCCCACTGGGCGCCTGAATCGCATCGGCGCGGCGAAGGACGGATGGCAATGGGGCAGGCAGCACGCAGCAAGAGTGGTGGGCAGACCCTGCATCTGATGCGCGGCTGGCTGACGCTTCCTTTGGCGCTCCTGATCGGCATGGCCGTGGCGATGGCGGTGATCTCGGCGCTGGTGATCGAGATCCAGTCCGGAGCCACCGCCTGGATCGTCGGCGAGAGCCACTGGTCCAAGGCCCAGCAGGAGTCGGTCTACTGGCTGGAGCGCTATCTGGGAAGTGGCGACCCGGCCGATCTGCAGGCGGCCTGCCGGGCGCTGGAGGTGCCGCTGGGCGATCGCTCGGCGCGCATCGCGGTCGAGCAGCCGGTGATCGACTGGGACACGGTCTACGCCGGGCTGGCCGCCGGCCGCAATGCCCGTGAGGACATGCCGCAGATGGTGCGGCTGTACCGCTACGGCCAGCGCGTACCGCATCTGGGCGAGGCGATCGCGCTGTGGAAGCAGACCGACAGCGACATCCTGCAACTGAATGCGCTGGCCGACCGCGCCGCGTCCGCTCAGGCCACCGCCACGCCCGACCCGCGCACCCTGCAGGCGCTGCGCGATGAGCTGCATCTGCTGGACGCACGCATGCGCCGCATCGCGGCGGAATTTCTGGTGTTGCTGACCCGCTGTGCGCGGCTGCTGCACGATGTGATGGTGGTCTGCAGCCTGGCCACCCTGCTGCTGGTGCTGACCACCTGCGTGCTGGCCATGCGCCGTATCCGCGATTACCTGCTGTCGCACGAAGGCCGCTTCCGCACCGCGTTTCAGCAGGCGGCGCTGGGCATGGTCAAGTTCGATCTGCGAGGCCACGTGCTGGACGCCAACGCCTCGATGGCCAACATCCTGCGCTATCGCCCGGAGGAGCTGCAGGCCTGCACACTGGCGCAGGTGATGCACCCGGACGACATCGTGCTGGACAGCCGCGGCATGATCGACTGGCCGCGCCTGCTGCAATCGGGCGAGCTGCGCTTCCTGCGCGCCGATGGCGGGGTGATGTGGGGGCGCTGGAGCGCGTCGCTGGTGGAGCCTGGCCCGGAAGAACCCACGCTGGTGCTGGCGGTGATCGAAGATGTCTCGCATGCGCACGAGCTGGCCGACGAAGTCGCCTACCACGCGCGCCACGATGCCTTGACCGGCTTGATCAACCGCCGCGAAATCGAACGCCGCTTGCTGAAGCTGATCGAGCTGCCGCAATCGCCACAGTTGTGCCATGCGCTGTGCTTCGTGGACCTGGATCATTTCAAGCTGGTCAACGACACCTTCGGGCATGCGGTCGGCGACAAGTTCCTGTGCCACTTCGCCGATGTCATCACCATGCAGCTGCGTCCGGGCGACTGGCTGGGGCGGCTGGGCGGCGACGAATTCGCGATCCTGCTGGCCAACACCGATCTGGCGCAGGCGCAGGCCTTGCTGGAGCGCATGCACGGGGTGCTCGGGCAGCCGTGGAGCCATCAGGATGGCAAGCCGCTGACGCCGAGCTGCAGCTTCGGCGTGGTGGAAGTCTGCCACGGCGCCAGCGATGTCAACGCACTGATGACCGCGGCCGATCTGGCCTGCTATGCGGCCAAGGAAGAAGGCCGCAACCGGATTCGCTGCTTCAGCGAAAACGATCTGGCACTGGCGCGCCGCCGCCATGACGGTGGCTGGATCAGCGCGGTGCAGCAGGCCATCGCCGAAAGCCGGTTGCTGCTGTATGCGCAGAAGATCCAGGTGCTCAGCGACCCCGGGCGGGTGCAGTACGAAGTGCTGGTGCGCATGCGCGCGCGCGACGGGCGCGTGCTGAGCCCCGGCGAGTTTCTGCCGGCGGTGGAGCGGTACGGGCTCGGGCGCATGGTCGATGCCTACGTGCTGGAAACCCTGTGCGCGCACTTGGCCGACAACCCGATGCATGTGGCCACGCTGGACCTGTGCCACGTCAATTTGTCCGCGCAGTCGATCGCGCAGCCGGATTTCCTGGATTTTGTCTGCGCCCTGTTCGAGCGCTACCCCACCTTGGTGCCCAAGCTGTGCATGGAAATCACCGAGACCGCGGTGATCGGCGATCTGGAGCACGCGCAGCGTTTCGTGCAGAGCGTGCGCGCACGCGGCTGCCACGTGGCGCTGGACGACTTCGGCAGCGGGCTGGCCTCGTTCGGCTACCTCAAGCAGTTCACCGTGGATGTGCTGAAGATCGATTGCGGGTTCGTGCGTAATTACGCGCACGATGCGGTGGACCGCGCGGCGGTGCATTCGATCGCCCAGGTCGGCCTGGCCCTGGGGATCGAGGTGGTGGCCGAAGGGGTCGAGTCCGAAGCCGATATTCCCGGCCTGCGCGAAGCTGGCGTCGGCCAGGTACAGGGCTTCAGCCTGCACCGCCCATGCCCGCTGGAAGACCTGGTCGCGCCGCAACCGCTGCTGGCAATCACCGGATGAGGCCTGCGGGCAGGCGTCGCGCTAGCGGCGCACGGCGATGCGAGAGTGCGTTGCCGGCGCCAAATCGCCGATAATCCGACGATGACGATCCGACTCAACAAACATATCGCCGATACCGGCTTCTGCTCACGCCGCGAGGCCGATCGGCTGATCGGCGAGCGCCGTGTCACCGTCAATGGCGTGGTGGCCGGCACCGGGGCGGTGGTGGGCGAGCAGGACACCGTGCTGGTGGATGGCCAACCGCTGCGCGCGCGCGAAGCCAAGAAGCCGGGCGGGCGCAAACACGTCTATATCGCGCTCAACAAGCCGGTGGGCATCACCTGCACCACCGAGAGTTCGGTCAAGGGCAACATCGTCGACTTCGTCGGCCACGAGCAGCGCATCTTTCCGATCGGCCGGCTGGACAAGGAGTCCGAGGGGCTGATCCTGCTGACCAGCAACGGCAACATCGTCAATGAAATCCTGCGTGCGGAAAACCGCCACCAGAAAGAGTATCTGGTTGCGGTCAACAAGGCGGTCACCGACGAATTTCTGCGCGGCATGGCACGTGGCGTGCGCATCCATAACGAGACCACGTTGCCGTGCCGCACCGCGCGCATCGCCAAGTTCGGCTTTCGCATCGTGCTGGAGCAGGGCCTGAACCGGCAGATCCGGCTGATGGCCGCCGAGTTCGGCTATCGGGTGACGCAATTGCGGCGGGTGCGCATCGACAACATCAAGCTGGCGGCGCTCAAGCCGGGGCAATGGCGCAACCTCAGCGATGCGGAACTGCGCGGATTGCTGCCGCAGCGCACCGACTGGTAAGCCGGCGCGCCGGATGAACCGCACACTGCGCGAACGGCCAGCCGTCGCCTGCGCAGAGCGCTGGCCCGACAGGGCTCCGGCATACTTCCGACGATAACGACTCAGCAGGGGGCTGACCGCGTGATCAAACCGCAATTGCCAGGGAACGAAGCCGAACGGCTGATCGCCCTGCGTCAGTACGAGCTGCTGGATTCGCCACCCGAGCGCGCCTTCGACGACCTCACGCTGGTGGCGTCCACCGTGTGCGAGACGCAGATGGCGGCCGTGGTGCTGGTGGATGCGCATCGGCAGTGGTTCAAGGCGGCCCATGGCGTGCCGCGTAGCGAAGCCCCGCGCGATATCTCGTTCTGCGCACATGCCATCCTGCGCCCGGACGAGGTGATGACGGTCGAAGACACCTTGCTGGACCCGCGCTTTTTCGACAACCCGATGGTGACCGGGGAAGGCGCGGTGCGCTTCTATGCCGGGGCGCCGCTGGTCACCAGCGACGGCATGCCGCTGGGTTCGTTGTGCGTGTTCGATCAGGCGCCGGCGCATCTGCGCGACGCGCAACGCGCTGCGTTGCAGGCATTGTCGCGGCAGGCCTCGCATCTGCTGGAACTGCGCCTGGCAGGCAAGCAGCTGCGGCAGCAACTGCGTGAGCGCGACTGGTACGAGCAGCAGATGGCGCAGTATTACGCGGCGATGGAGGCGGTCAATGCCGATCTGGTCGAGCAGACCCGCACCGACCCGCTGACCGGCCTGCCCAATCGCCGCGCGTTCACCGCTGCGCTCGCCGCCGCCACGCAGCAGACGCGCGTGGCCAATCAACCGCTGTCGGTGGCCCTGTTGGACGTGGACCACTTCAAGGTGGTGAACGATGTCCATGGGCATGACCAGGGCGATCTGGTGCTGCGCGAGCTGTCGGCGCTGTTGCGTGCGCATGCGGCCGGCGCAGGCACGATTGCGCGCTACGGCGGCGAAGAGTTCGTGTTGCTGCTGCCCAACGTGGACCTGCAGCAGGCGCGGGTGCAGTGCGAATACCTGCGCCAGAGCGTGGCGACGATGACGCTCGCCCTGCCGGTGACGGTGAGCATCGGCGTGGCCATGCTGTACCCGCACGAGAGCGTGGAGGCGGTGATCAAGCGGGCCGACCAGGCCTTGTACGCGGCCAAGCGCGGCGGCCGCGATCAGGTGGTGGCGCTGGAGTAGCGCATGGCTTGCCGGGTGGAGCTTCGTGGCCGGGACAGCGCAGGACGCGTGTGTGCAGCGCCACGACGGTGCTGCAGCTGTACGGCTGCATTGCGGATGTCGACTATGCGCGTGCAAAGCACTGGTCGCGCGTGATGTCGGTTGAATGGACGGCGCCAGTAACTTCATGTCGATAACAGGGCCGCCGGCTTACACGTCGACCGGCACCGGTTCGAGACTGGCTTGCGCAGCATGGCCGCGAGAGATCTCCGGCGCGCGGAAGCGATGCTGTATGCATGCATGCATGCATGCAGGCGGTTCGGGGCGTGCGCGAGAGCTGACGCTGGCGCACCCTCAGGACAATCGGATCAGTCGACGATGTTCTTCGCTTCGGCGGTGCCGAGCAATTCCGGATGCACCACCTTGCGCCGACGTTCCAGCACCGGATGCAGGAACACGGCGCCGAGAATGATCGCCACGCCCAGATAGAACTGCAGGGTCAGCTCGCGCTGCTCGCCGAGCAGGGCGATGGCCAGCACGATGGCGTAGACCGGTTCCAGGTTGGTCACCAGTTGCACCGAATACGCGCTCAGATGACGCAGCGCCATCAGCGCCAGCGCAAACGGCAGCAACGTGCAGGCCAGTGACAGGGCGAGCAGCAGCACACCGTCGTGCAGGCTGGGCAGGACCAGCAGGCTGCCATGCAGCGATGGCAGCAACAGCGGCATGGCCGGCGCCAGCACGGTCAGGGTCAAGGTGCCGGCACCCAACTCCAGTGCGGTCACGGTCAGCGGGTCTGCATGCGCGACCATGCGCTTGTTGAGCGAGCCGAACAGGCCGACGAAGACCGCCGAGATCGCGCCGACCACCACGCCGGCTCGCATGCCATCGGGCACGCCGCCAACCACCAGCGCCACCCCCGGCAGCACCGCCAGGCCGAACAGCAACTCGCGCGGACGGAACGGCCGCTGCGTGACCCACGGCTCGATCACCGCGGTGAACACCGGCGCCAGGGCGATGCAGGTCGCCGCCACCGAGGCATTGGCCAGCTTGATCGCGCCGTAGAAGGTGAGCCAGTGCAACGCCACCAGCGCGCCGATGCCGCAATAGCCCAGCACCACGCGCCCGGACAGACCGCGCAGCCCGCGCCACACGCGTGGCCACAAGGCCAGCGCCACCACCACGATCAACATCCGCCACCACACCAGCGGCAAGGCCTGCAGCGTGATCAATTTGCCCAGGATCGCGGTGATGCCCCAGAGCAGCACGCAGAAATGAATTTGCAGTTGCGCCTTGCGCAGGTCGGTCGTGGGCATGCGCCATTGTCGCCGAAAAGTTGCGTGCCGACGTCGGGCGGCGACAGCCGTGTGGATGGCGATGGCAACCCGGCTCCCGGCCGCAGCGGATACCGAGTACCAAGCCCCTCTCCCGCAGGAAAGGGGCGAGGGCACCGCCTACCCATGCCACTGACTGCTGCACCATTCACGGCGTCGCTAAGGCCCAACGCCACGGTGAGCACCCAGGACCGTTCGCACGATCGGTGCGAAACGATCATGGCCAGGCAGCAGATGTGAGGTCGTCGCACATCGCCACTTGTCTGCCACGCGCCACCGTTAAAAACTGCCGCATGCACAACCGCGTGCAACGTCGGCGAGGCAGCTAGCCTGCCGACAACGCCTTCAACAACGCCATCGCCGCCGCCGGGTTGCGTTCCTTTGCCGCACTGATGAAGAACACGAACACCTCGCGCGGCGCAGCAGGCGTTTTCGACGGATCTTCGATGTGCGGCAGATCGTCCGGGTCTTCGCCGCGGCGCCATGCCTGGATGCGCTCGGCCCAGCGTGCCAGCGCAGGCGCGGGGTAACCGGCATGCAGGCGCGCCTGGCTTCGCATCAGCCGCGCGTAGACAACGTCGGTGGAGAGGTCGGCGAAGGAGGGGTGTTCGTCGGAATCGGTGAACACCGTCGCGACGCCATGGCGGCGCACCAGCGCCAGCAACGACGCATCCACCGCATCCGGATCGCGGATTTCCAGCACGTGGCGCAGCGTGCGGCCGCCCGTGTGCCTGGGCAGCAGTGCCAGAAAGTCGTCCAAGTCGTCGGCCTGCAGGCGATGCCCGTGTTCGAACTGCCACACCAGCGGGCCAAGCGTGTCGCCGAGCTCGACAATGCCGCCAACGAAGTCCTCCACCTGGGCCCTGGTGCCCGCCAGTCTGCGCGACTGGGTAATGCGTCGCGGCGCCTTGGCCGAGAACACGAACCCGGGCGGCACTTCGTCGCGCCACTTTGCATAGGTTGCCGGCTTCTGCGCGCCGTAATAGGTGCCGTTGATTTCGATGGCAGTGACATGGCGGCTGGCGTATTCCAGCTCGCGGCGCTGCACCAGTCCTTCCGGATAGAACATGCCCGCGCGCCAAGGCGCGTACACCCAACCGCCGATGCCGACGTGGATGCCATCCAGGGAGGGCGGGGCGGAAGCGAACAGATCAGTCATCGCAGGGGTACTCGCTGGCAGGAGGGCACGGTGGCGGGGCGTGCTGCGCGAAGCCGGCAGCGACCGCGGCGCATAGCCTGGCGCATCCGGACTGGATGGCGCGTGAGAACGGCGGCGTTGCAGCGGCGACGGCCGTGCGCGTTGCGACGGACTGCAGCGGACGCAAGCACATCGATCGCGCAACCGTCAGCCACGCCATCGCACGCCTGCCAGCCTGGCCCCACCGCGACATGCGGCAGCCAGCGCCCGCACGCCAGCGCAGCCGGCTACCATGCCTGCATCGCCGCATGAGACCGTCTCGATGACCTGGACCACTCCCGATCTGTGTGACCGCTTTCCCGAGGTGAGCGTTGCCGAGCCATTGTTCCGCCACTTTGGCGGGCGCACCGCGTTCTGCGGACCGATCGCAACGGTGCGCTGTGTTGAAGACAACTCGCGCGTGCGCGAACTGGCCTCCACGCCGGGCGACGGGCGGGTGCTGGTGGTGGACGGGCAGGGCTCGTTGAAGCATGCGCTGCTGGGCGACCAGATCGCAGCGCAGGCGGTGGCCAATGGCTGGGCCGGGGTGGTGATCTATGGCTGCGTGCGCGATGTCGAGATCCTGGGCACGCTGCCGCTGGGCGTGCTGGCCTTGGCTGCCTGCCCGCGCCGTACCGAACGGCGCGACCTGGGCGATGCGCAGGTGCCGGTGAATTTTGCCGGCGTCCCGTTCGTGCCCGGGCACTGGCTCTACGCCGACGCCAACGGCGTGCTGGTGACGCCGCTGCCGCTGTCGCTGGACAGTGCCGGTGGCACACCCTGATCGACAACAGGAGGACGTGGTGGTGATCGTGAACCGATGGCTGACGGGAGGCGTGCTGATGCTGGCAACCCTGGTGACAACGACGCATGCGGCCGACCTGCCGGCCGGCATGCAGCAGTTCGACGCGCAGATGGAACGCGTGCGCACCCAGTTCGACGTGCCCGGCATCGCCGTGGCCATCGTCAAGGATGGCCAGGTGGTGCTGGAGCGTGGCTACGGCGTCCGCGAGATCGGCAAACCCGATCCGGTGCAGGCCGATACGCTGTTTGCGATCGCCTCCAACACCAAGGCGTTCACCGCTGCCTCGCTGTCGATTCTGGCCGACGAAGGCAAGCTCTCGCTCGACGACAAGGTCATCGACCACCTGCCGTGGTTCCGCATGTCCGACCCGTATGTCAGCGACCAAATGCGTATCCGCGACTTGCTGGCGCATCGCAGCGGCCTGAGCCTGGGCGCAGGCGACCTGTTGTTCTGGCCAACCACCAGCTACAGCACCGAAGAGGTCGTGCAGCGCCTGGCCAAGGTGCCATTGAAAGGCGGTTTCCGCGATCGCTATGCATACGACAATATCTTGTACGCCGTGGCGCAGAAGGTGATCGAGCAGGTCTCCGGGCAACCCTACGCTGCGTTTCTGCAGCAGCGCATCTTTGCCCCGGTGGGCATGCGCGGCACGCGCTTCAATGCCGACCATCTGCAGCCCGACGATAACGCCGCAGTAGGGCACGCCAAGTACGACTTCACCGAGTTGCGCACGGTGGCGCCATTGACCTGGTCCAACAACTCCGGTGCCGGCGGCATCTACTCCAGTGCGCACGACATGGCGTTGTGGATGAAGGTGCAACTGGCCGGCGGCGTATTGCCGGACGGCACACCGCTGTTCAGTGCAAAGCGGCAGCAGGAGATGTGGTCGATGATCACGCCGATCGCCGTCGCCGCTCCGGCAGTGCCCGAACTGGCCGGCGCGCAGCCCAATTTTGCCGGCTATGGCGAAGGCTGGAGCCTGAGCGACTATCGCGGCCATCGTCTGGTGTGGCATACCGGCGGCTGGCCCGGCATGGTGTCGCGGCTGACGCTGGTGCCTGACCAGAAGCTGGGCGTGGTGGTGCTGACCAATCAGGAAGTCGGCGCGGCGTTCAATGCGGTGACGCTGCAGGTGCTGGACGCATTCCTGCAGGTGCCACCCACCGATTGGACCGAGGCGTACGCCAAGGCCGTGGCCAAGGCCGGCAGCGAGGCCGATACCAGTTGGAAGGCGCATCAGGACGCACGCGCGGCACGCTCCACGCCGTCGTTGCCGCTGCGCGGCTATGCGGCGACCTATCGCGACCCCTGGTATGGCGATGTGGTGATCCGCCAGGACGGCAAGCGGCTGCGCCTGCAGTTCATCAGGACCGCCCAATTGGTGGGCACGCTGGAGCATTGGCAGCACGACAGCTTCATCGTGCGCTGGGACGACCGCTCCTTGAACGCGGATGCCTTCGTCAACTTCGCGTTGACCCCGGACGGTGCGGTGCGCGAGATGCGCATGCAGGCGATCTCGCCGCTGACCGATTTCAGCTTCGATTTTCAGGATCTGCTGCTGACGCCTGTGCAGACGCAGGCCGCTGCGCCGAAGTGAAGCGGCGCTCGGTTGCCGGGCGCTCGCTGTCTTGCAGTGCGCTGGTGGCCGGAGTCGGTTGCGGCCGGCGGCCACCGCAGCGCAGCGCAGCTCTGCACGCCGACATGGCCATGGCGGCTGGCGCGTGCAGCATTGCAGCGACCGCCGCCGCGTCGCTACCGCCTGGCGGCGCGTGTGGTTATGATCCGCGCACTTCTCAAGGATGTCGCCGCACGCATGACCACTCCACAGATGTCGGTGTATTTCTTTCTGCAGGCTGCAGCCATCCTGCTGGTGTGCCGGTTGGTCGGGTTGCTGGCCAAGCGCCTGGGGCAGCCGCAGGTGGTCGGCGAGATGATTGCCGGGGTGATGCTGGGGCCATCGTTGTTCGGCCTGCTGGCGCCGGGCGCGCAGGCGGCGTTGTTCCCCAAGCAGACCATGGATGTGTTGTACGTGTTCGCGCAGTTCGGCGTGGGCCTGTACATGTTTCTGGTCGGGACCGATTTCCGCGGCGATCACTTCCGCGCGCGCTACCGCAGCGCGATGAGCGTGTCGCTGGCCGGCATCGCGGTGCCGTTCGCGCTGGCATTTGCGATGTGCCCATGGCTGCTCACCGTCAATGGCCTGTTCTCCGAGAAGGCCAAGCTCACGGAAGCGTCGCTGTTTCTGGGCGCAGCCATCGCCATCACTGCCTTCCCGATGCTGGCGCGCATCATCCACGAACGCGGCCTGACCAATAGCCCGCTGGGAACGCTGGCGCTGACGGCTGGCGCGTTCGACGACGCCGCCGCGTGGTGCATCCTTGCGGTGGTGCTGGCCAGCTTCGGCGGCAGCTGGGGCAGCGCCTATCTGGCCATCGGTGGCGGCGTGGGCTACGCGGTGTTCATGATTTTCGTCGGACGGCATCTGTTGCGTCGCCTGGCCGACCACGTGGTGCCGGATCAGCCGCTCAGCAACAGCGTGCTGGCGATCGTGCTGATGCTGTTCTGCGTGAGCGCGTGGGCGATGGACGCGATCGGCATCCACGCGGTGTTCGGTGGCTTCCTGTTGGGTGTCTGCCTGCCCAAGGGGCCGTTGACGGAAAAACTGCGCGAGATGATGCAGCCGTTCGTGGTGGTCTTGCTGCTGCCGTTGTTCTTTACCTATTCGGGCCTGAAGACCCAGCTCAGCGTGCTGTTGCAGCCGCAGATCATGCTGGCCGGTGTCGCGATCCTGGCTGCATCGTTCGTTGGCAAGGGTGTGGCCTGCTGGGCTGCGGCGCGCGTTACCGGCGAAAACAACCGCGACGCGATGGCGATCGGCTCGCTGATGAATGCACGCGGCCTGATGGAGCTGATCATCATCAACATCGGCCTGCAGGCCGGTGTGATCGAGCAGGGCCTGTTCTCGGTACTGGTGCTGATGGCGATCCTGTCCACGCTGATGGCGACGCCGCTGTTCAACTGGATCATGCGTCGCCACGCCCATGTGAGCGACGCGGTGCCGAGCCTGCAGTCGCGGTGATCGGGTGCGCAACCGCCCGCGGGTGCGGGCAGTTGCACTGACGTGTGCGCGGCCGGGCGTTGCGTCAACGCCCCAGCGGTAACTGCACGCTGGCCAGCAGGCCACCGCCGGGGCGGTTGCTGACGACCAGTTGGCCATCGTGCGCCTGGCAGATGGCCGAGGCGATCGCCAGGCCCAGGCCGCTGCCGCCGGAATGCCGCGCGCGCGAGCTGTCGGCGCGCCAGAAGCGGTCCAACAGGTGCGGCAGTTGCGCAGGCGCCACGCCAGGGCCGCGGTCGCCGACGGTGAGCTGCACGATGTTGCCGTCGCGGCGCACCTGGATCTCCAGCAGCTTGCCGGCTGCGGCGTAGCGCAACGCGTTATCGATCAGGATCGACAGCACCTGGCCTAGCCGGTGCCGGTCGGCATGCAGGCGCAGCGCCGGATGCGTGGGGTAGTGGACGGTCATCTGCGCCTCGCGCAGCGCCGGCCCTGCCCATTCGATGCGTTCGGCGACGAGCTCCCGCAGCTCGACGCTTTCCGGCTCCAGCACCAGCTGGCCGGCACGCGCCAGCGACACCAGGTGCAGGTCGCCGATCAGGCGATTGATCTGCTCCAGCTGGCGATGCACCAGCCGCAGTTGCTCGGGTTCGCGCGGGAAGACGTCGTCCAGCATGCCTTGCACGCGTCCCATCGCGGCATTGAGCGGGGTGCGCAATTCATGCGCCAGCATCGCGCTGGAGTCGCGTAATTCGCGCTCGTACTGCTGCAGCCTGCCGCTCATCGTATTGAAGTCGTCGGCCAGGGCGGTGAGCTCGTCCGGTGCGCCGCGCACCACTTCTGCGCGTGCGCCGAAATCGCCATCGCTGACCCGGTGCGCCGCGAAAGCCACCTGCGAAAACTGCCGCGACAGCGGCCGCGAGGCGAGCAGGCCGCAGAACAAAATGACCGGCACCGAGATGGCCATCATGGCGCCCAGCATCCACCAGTCCGGATTTGCCAGCCCGGGCAGGAAATTTTCGATGTCGTAATAGCGCTGGAACAGCTCCCACAGGCGGGCCTGGTTGGCCCGGGGCTGCTCGATCAGCTGGGAGATCTCCGCACGCGGCCCGGCCGGCACGGTGCTCAGTATCAGGCTGTAGCGCAGATTGAAATAGCACCACATGCCGAACGCGATGACCATCATGGTCACCACCGCCAGCGCGCTCATGCGCAGCCCTACCCACCACCACAGGGGCGCCTGGTTGCGCCAGGCATGAAACCGCCGCAGCACCTTCATTGAAAGCGATACCCCACTGCACGCACGGTGACCAGCACCCCGGTGATGCCATGCACTTCAAGTTTGCGGCGCAGGTTGTGGATGTGCGAATCCACTACCCGTTCCAATGCATCGCTGTCGGGCAGGCAGGCGTCGAGCAGTTCGCTGCGCGTAAAGGCCTTGAATGGGGTCTTGAGCAGCAGCGCGAGCAGGTTGAATTCGGTCGGCGTCAGATCCAGCACCACGCTGTCGCCGTTTTCGTGTTGCACGCTGGCCACCACGGCGGCCGGATCCACGCTCAGCCGACCGTGCTGTAAGGGCTCGCCCGGCGCACGCACTGCCACGCTCCGGCGTAGCACGGCATGCACGCGCGCCACAACCTCCTTGGGGCTGTAAGGCTTGACCACGTAATCGTCGGCGCCGTAGCGCAGTGCGCCGAGCTTTTCCGGCTCGTCGCCAATGGCGGTGACCATGATTACCGGCGTGTCGCCAGCGCGGCGGATCGCCGACAGCACCTCGATGCCGCTGAGCTTGGGCAGCATCACGTCCAGCAGCACCAGATCCGGTGCCCATTGCCGATGGAGCTGGATGGCGCGTTCGCCATCGCCGGCCACGGCCACATCGAAGCCGTCGCGGCGGAGATAGGCCTCCAGAATGCTCGCGCTATCGGCGTCGTCTTCCACCAGCAGAACTTTCTTGCCTGTCATGGCGTGTTGCCCTGTCGTCTCGATCAAATCTGAATAATTCCCGAAAACAACCTGGACGCTGCGGGTCGAGGATGTCGGTCGAGATTGGCTCTGTGCCCCGACATCATGATTCCACAAATTATTCCGCATCGTTGGTCTTGCGTGTGCCTGGTTGCCGCCAGTGCAGTGCTGGTGACTGGCTGCTCGCTGACGCCGGCCTACCAGCGCCCGGCGCTGAGCGTGCCGGCCACGTTCGGCGACCGGCAGGCCGCATTGGCGCCGGCATCCGGTCAGCCCGACGCCAACGCGACTACCACCGTCACTCTGAACGAGCAAGAGCGCGTGTTCTTGCAGACCTTGGCGCCAGACCGCGACCTGCGGCCCCTGGTCGAACGTGCCTTGGCGCACAACGGCGATTTCCGCCGTGCGGCGTTGCAGGTAGAGCAGGCACGCGCGCAATACGGCATCACGCACGCGTCGCGCCTGCCGACGCTCGCCGTCGGCGCACAGCAGCTGCGGCAACATTTCGACAACCCGACGCTGGATGCGCGGTACCAGCAGGATCTGGTCATTGCCAATGCAGGGATCGGCAATTTCGAAGTGGACTTTTTCGGCAAGCTGCAAGCGATGTCCGAGGCCGCACGCCAGCGCTACCTGGCCAGCACCCATGGCCGCGACGCGGCGCGTGGCGCCCTGATTGCAGAGGTGCTGCGCGCCTACACCGCCGAGCGCACCACCGCGCAGGCGCTGCAACAGCTGCAATCGCTGGATGCTGACAGCGCTGCGTTGCTTGCCATTGCCGAGCGGCAATATCAGGTCGGGCTGATCGCGCGCGATGAGCGCGACGCGCAGCAGCGTCAGGCCGACCAGGCCCACGTGGCGGCCCTGCAGGGCAACGACAACCACGCGGCGGCGGTGCGCGCGCTGCAGGTGCTGGCCGGCTACGACAGCACGCCGGTACCCGGCGATCTGCAGGGGCTGATCGCCGCCGATACGCCGGCCAGTGCGTGGCGCGCGCTGGATTCGTCGCTGTTGCTGCAACGCCCGGATATCCAGCAGGCCGAGCTGGAGTTGCGCGCGGCCAATGCCGATATCGGCGCGGCGCGTGCGGCGTTTTTCCCCTCGATCACCTTGAGCAGCAGCGTGGGCACGGCCAGCGACGGATTGAACGGCTTGTTTTCTGCAGGCCACGGCATGTGGAGCTTCATGCCGCAATTGAACCTGCCGGTGTTCGATGGCGGCCGCAATCGCGCCAATCTGGACCTGGCGCAAGTGCGCAGACGTGCCGATGTCATCGCCTACGAGCAGGTGATCGAGTCTGCATTTCGCGAGGTCGCCAATGCACTCGACGCCCACGCCACCTTGTCGCAGGCCGAGCCGCGCTCGCGCGAGCAGGTCGAACGCGAGCAACTGCGGCTTGCCCGAATGCATCAGCGCGTAGATGCCGGTCTGGAAGACCGCAGCGCGCTGCTGGCCGAGCGGGCCCGCATCGCTCAAACCGAACTCGATTACCTGGACACCGCACGTCAACGCGTGCTGAGCCGTATTGCGCTGTTTCAGGCGTTCTACGGCGTGCGCCTGCCCACCGCTTCCTGACTTCCGACGGAGACTTTCGATGAACGTATCGTCCTTCAATCGCTTGCGTGGCAACCGTGCCGTCCGCGCCAGCGTCCTCGCGTGCATGACCGCCATTCCGTGCATCGCACACGCACAAACCGATCTGACCGGGAGTTCGCGCCTGCTGGGAGATCGCACTGAAATCACCGCCGGTGCCGCCGCGGTTGCCACGCCGGAGTATGCCGGTGCCGAGCGCGCGCGCGTGCAATTTAACCCGGTGCTGGTGGTGCAGCGCGGCGTGCTGTTCTTCGACACCTCCCGCGGCGGCGGCCTGCAATTCCAGAGCACATCCGGCTTCTACATATCGCAATCGCTGTATTACGACCTGGGCCGGCTGCAAAGCGACAGCAACTGGCGGCCGGGCTCGCGCCTGCTGGCCGGCATGGGCGATGTGCCTGGGTCGGTGACGGCACGCACGCTGGTGATGCAGCAAGTGACGCCCTACATGAACGTCAATGCGGAGGTGGAGTTCACGCTCAAGGATGCTGCGCGCCGCAACCGCTATCGCGCCGGGATGGAATTCACCCTGCTGCATAGCGCCAACGACACGATCACCCTGGATCTGGACGTGCATGGCGGCGACCGCCGCTTCAATCAGGCTTACTTCGGCGTCACCGATGCGCAAGCCGCGCGCACCCGCTTTGCCGCCTTCAATTCCGGATCCGGTGCGTATGCCGCCGCGGTAGGTGGCAGTTGGACGCACTCGTTGGGCGACCACTGGGCCACCACGTTGGGGGTCACCGGAACGCGTTACTTGGACAACGCCGAAGACAGCCCGCTGGTGGCACGCCGCAGCGTGGTCAGCGGCAACCTTGCACTGACCTACAGCCGCTGAGCGGCATAGACCGGGGATCAAATGATGACGATGTTTTATCGCGGCCTGGTGTGCGGCACGTTGCTGCTGGGAGTGGCCGCATGCAGCGGGCCGGATGCGCCGGCCAGTGAGGCACCACGCGCGGTGAAGCTGGAGCGCTTCGGCAGCGGGAGCGATAACCCACTGCAGGTACCGGCGCTGGTGCGCCAGGAACAACGCGCCGAGCTGGGGTTCGAAGGGGCGGGCCGTCTCTCCGCAGTGCTGGTGGATGTCGGCGACCGGGTGACCCGCGGCCAGCTGTTGGCACGGCTGGATGATGAACCGCTGCGCCTGCGCGAACAGCAGGCTGCTGCAAACGTGCGCGCGGCACTAGCGCAATCCGGCGAGCGGCAACTGCAATTGCGCCAGCAACAGACAATGTTCGATGACGGTGCCAGTTCCAACGCCACCTTGACTGCTGCGCGCGCAGCGGCAGATGCGGCGGCCGCACAGCTGCAGGTGGCCAGGGCCGACCTGGCCATGGCGCGCCGCGGCACGCGTTTGGGCGAGCTCCGCGCGCCCTTCGATGGCAGCGTGGTGGCGCGCCTGCAACAACCGCAGGCCGATGTGGCGGCTGGGCAGACGGTGCTGCAGGTGGAGGGGCAGGGCCATGTGCAACTGGTCGCCACATTGCCGGCAACTGCCGGTGCCGGCTTGGTGCCGGGGCAGACCGTGCATGCCCGTGTGGCGGATGCGGGCGATGGGCTGATCGAACTGCGTCTGCGCAGTCTTTCCAGCCGCCTGGACAATGCCACGACGGTACATGCGTTGCTGCAACCCCTCGCCGCCGCGCCGTCGCTGCGTAGCGGCGACAGCGTGATGCTGACGCTGCCGACGCCTGCCGCTTCCACGCCGAGCGTGCCGTTGTCGGCGGTATTGCCCCGGCTCAACCGGCAGCGGGCCAGCGTGTTCGTTTACCAGCCGGCAACGCGGGCGGTGATCGAACGCGCGGTCGACCTGGGGACGATCGTCGGCGAGCGTGTGCAGATTCTGCGCGGGCTGCGTGCAGGCGAGCAGGTGGTGAGCGCCGGGGTGGGCTTCTTGGTGAACGGCCAGCCGGTGACGCCACTGCAGGCGCAGACGCAGCTGGGCGGAGGTCGCACGCCATGAAGCTGACCCAGATGGCGATGCGCTCGAGCCGGCTGACGTTGTTTGCCGCAGCGATGATCCTGATCGGCGGCATCGTGGCGTTTCTCGGTTTCCCGTCGCAGGAGGAACCGTCGGTGACCGTGCGCGACACGCTGGTGTCGGTAGCCTATCCCGGCATGCCCAGCGAGCAGGTGGAAAACCTGCTGGCGCGTCCGGTGGAGGAGCGCTTGCGCGAGTTGGCCGGCATCAAGCGCATCCTCACCACGTTGCATCCGGGCAGCGCGATCGTGCAGCTGACCGCCTATGACGATGTGCAGGATCTGCCGGCGCTGTGGCAGCGCGTGCGCGCCAAGGCCGCGGAGGCCGGCGCACAATTGCCTGCGGGCACCCTTGGCCCCTTCGTCGACGACGACTTCGGGCGCGTGTCGGTGGCTTCGATTGCGGTGACCGCACCGGGCTTTTCGATGAGCGAAATGCGCGGCCCGTTGCGGCGAATGCGCGAGCAGCTGTACGCCTTGCCCGGCGTGGAGCAGGTGAAGTTGTATGGCCTGCAGGACGAGGCAGTGTACGTGTCGTTCGATCGCGCGCGGTTGCTGGCCAGCGGCTTGACACCGTCCAGCGTGATGGCGCAATTGCGCGCCCAGAATGTGGTGGGCTCCGGCGGGCAGGTGGCGGTGTCCGGGCTGGCGCTGACCGTGGCCACGTCCGGCGAAATCCGCACGCCCGAGCAGTTGCGCGGCGTGCTGCTGAGCGTGCCAGGCGCGCCCGCAGGCAGTACCCGCGAAGTGACCCTGGGCGAGCTGGCACAGGTGCAGGTGATGCCGACCGACCCGCCGCAAAGCGCGGCCGTCTACCAGGGCCAGCCGGCGGTGGTGGTCTCGGTCTCGATGCAGCCCGGCACCAATATCGCCGACTTCGGCAAGGCGCTGCGCGCCAAGCTCGACGACACCGCGCGTGAGCTGCCTGTCGGCTTCACCCAGCACGTGGTGAGCGTCCAGGCCGATGTGGTCGAGCGCGAGATGGGCAAGATGCATCACGTCATGGGCGAGACCATTGTCATCGTCATGGCGGTGGTGATGCTGTTTCTGGGCTGGCGCACCGGGTTGATCGTCGGCGCGATCGTGCCGTTGACCATCTTCGCCTCGCTGATCGTCATGCGTGTGCTGGACGTGGAGCTGCAGACGGTCTCGATTGCCGCCATTATTCTTGCGTTGGGCTTGTTGGTGGACAACGGCATCGTGATTGCCGAAGACATCGAGCGCCGTCTGGTGTCCGGCGAGGAACGTCGCCAGGCCTGCATCGATGCCGGCCGGACGTTGGCGACCCCCTTGCTGACGTCGTCGTTGGTCATCGTGCTGGCATTTTCGCCGTTCTTCTTCGGCCAGACCAGCACCAATGAATACCTGCGCTCGCTGGCGACCGTGCTTGGCGTGACACTGCTGGGGTCGTGGTTGCTGAGCATCACCGTGACGCCGCTGCTGTGCATGTACTTCGCCAAGGTGCATGTCACCAAGACCAGCGACGCAGCCGAATCGCGGTTCTATCGCGGCTATCGCCGTGTGATCGAACGCGTGCTGCAGCACAAGGTGCTGTTCATTGGTGCGATGACGGCGATGCTGGCGCTAGCGGTCACCGTGCTGGTGTCCATCCCATACGACTTCCTGCCCAAGTCCGACCGCCTGCAGTTCCAGATGCCGGTGACCTTGCAGGCGGGCAGCGATGCGCGCCAGACGCTGCGCACGGTGAGTGAACTCAGCCGCTGGTTGGGCGACCGCCACGCCAACCCCGAGGTGGTGGACAGCATCGGGTATGTTGCCGATGGCGGGCCGCGCATCGTGCTGGGCCTGAACCCGCCGCTGCCGGCCGCCAACCAGGCGTACTTCACGGTCAGCGTGCGGCCGGGGACCGACATCGATGCGGTGATCGCGCGGGTACGCTCGCATGTGCGCAGCCACTTCCCTGCGCTGCGCGCCGAGCCCAAACGCTTTTCGCTGGGCGCCACCGAAGCTGGGATGGCGGTGTATCGCGTGGTGGGTCCGGACGAGGCGGTGCTGCGCAGCAGCGCCGCTGCGATTGCCAGGGCCTTGCGGGCGGTGCCGGGCACCGTGGACGTGCAGGACGACTGGCAGGCGCGCATTCCGCGCTATGTGGTGCAGGTGGACCAGCTCAAGGCCCGCCGCGCCGGTGTGAGCAGCGAAGACGTGGCGCAGGCCTTGCAGGGGCGCTACAGCGGCGTGGATGCCACGGTGATCCGCGACGATGGCACCGATGTGCCGGTTGTCGTGCGCGGCAGCACCGACGAGCGTGCCGCCAACGGCAATCCGGCCGATACGTTGGTGTACCCGCAGGCAGGCGGCGCACCTGTCCCGTTGGCGGCGGTCGCCACGGTGTTGCGCGACAGCGAGCCGTCGGCGATCCAGCGGCGCAACCTCAGCCGTGCCATCACCGTGACCGCGCGCAACCCGCAACTGACCGCGACCGAGATCGTCGAACGGCTGTCCGCGCCAATCGCCGCGCTCAAGCTGCCGCCCGGCTACCGCGTGGAGATTGGCGGCGAGCTGGAAGATTCGGCCGAAGCCAATCAGGCTTTGCTGCACTACATGCCGCATGCGCTGGGCGCGATCCTGTTGTTGTTCGTGTGGCAGTTCAACTCGTTCCGGAAGTTGTTCATCGTGCTGTCGGCGGTGCCGTTCGTGCTGATCGGTGCGGCACTGGCGCTGGTGTTGACCGGCTATCCGTTCGGCTTCATGGCGACCTTCGGCCTGCTGGCGCTGGCCGGCATCATCGTCAACAACGCGGTGTTGCTGCTGGAGCGCATCGAGGCCGAACTTGCCGATGGCCTGCCGCGTCGCGAAGCGGTGGTGGCGGCTGCGGTCAAGCGGCTGCGCCCGATCGTCATGACCAAGCTCACCTGCATCGTCGGCCTTGTACCGCTGATGCTGTTTGCAGGCCCGCTGTGGACGGGTATGGCGATCACCATGATCGGTGGGCTGGCGTTGGGCACGCTGGTGACGCTGGGCCTGATTCCGATCCTGTATGACCTGCTGTTCGGTTTGCGCACGCGAAGGAGTGTCTAGGCGTGGTTAACAATACGTAGCGAGGGGACATCAGGCGGGCGTGGACGACGCGCTCAGATCCGGAATGTACATGTGGTGCATACCGATTCGGGCACCGGCCGCACCGGCCTGGCGACTGCCCGGTCGTTTACTCGACGCTCTGGGCGGCGTCTGCATTTGCCTGGTTGGCACGCCATACTGGGTGACAGTCAGGAACAAGCACGACACGATGACGAAGGCAAAAAAGAAATTCGCGCAGCAACCGGTGCAGCCATCTGCACCGCTGTATCAACTGCATGTGGCATTGACCGATAGCGCGCCGCCGATTTGGCGGCGCCTGCTGGTGTCGGGCGCAGTACGCCTGGCCACGTTGCACCGCGTGCTGCAGTCGGTGATGGGCTGGAGCGGCGCGCATCCGTACGAATTCGACTTCGGCGGTGGCCGCTATGGCGAGGCCGGGCTGGATGTGCCGGAGCGCTCGCGGCTCAAGCATGCCGCCCGGGTCACGCTGGAAAGCGCGGTGGGCGAGCTTGGCGAATTCGCCTATTTCTATGGTGCCGGCGCTGGCTGGAAGCACACGCTGCAGGTAGAGGCCGTGCTGCCGCCGGATGCGGGCTTGCGCATCGCGCGCTGCATCGAGGGCGCCAATGCCTGTCCGCCGGAACGCAGTGGCGGGATCGACGCCTACCAGGCGCTCTTGCAGATCATCGCCGACACGGACCACCCGCAGCATGTGCAGGAGCTGGCCACGCTCGGTGGTCGTCTGGATCCAGCCCATTTCGATCTGGCCGAGGTCAACCGGCTGCTGGCGCGGATTCGCGAGTAGATCCGGATGCCGACAGTGCCGTGGCGTGCAGGTGCAGCAACATGGGCACCCACGCCCGGACGCTGCCACCGCGGTACGCCAGGCCGCCGGATCAACGCACTGCGGCTTGACGCCCGATCGGCTAGCCTGACGGCCCGGTGTTAGCGAAGTATGTGCAATGTTCCGCTGGTTCGAATCCCTGATCGACATCTTTCCGTCCATCGAGCGGGAGATGCCGCCACGTAGCGTGTGGCGGTTCTATCTGCACTACCTCCGGCCGCTGTGGCCGATCCTGCTGGCCACGCTGATCGCGGGCTTGTTGCTGGCCTTGGTGGAAGTGGCGATGTTCGACTTCCTCGGCCGCATCGTGGACATGTTGAATGAGCGGCCAGGGCCCGACTTCTTCCGCCGCCACGCCAGCGAACTGGCGTGGATGGCGGGGATCACCCTGATCGCGCGGCCGTTCTTCACCGGCCTGCACAACCTGCTGGTCAACCAGGCCATCGTGCCGGGGCTGAGCAACCGCTCGCGCTGGTTGATGCACAACTATGTGGTGCGGCAGAGCCTGGGGTTCTTCAATAACGATTTCGCCGGCCGCATTGCCAACCGCGTCATGCAGACCGGTACGTCGCTGCGCGAATCGGCGGTGCAGATGGTCGATGCGCTGTGGTACATCGTGGTCTATACCGGCAGCGCGTTGTGGCTGTTCGCTCAGGCCGATCCGTGGCTGATGGCGCCGCTGTTGATCTGGCTGGTGGTGTATGTCGCGCTGATGGCGTTCTTCGTGCCGCGCATGAAGGCGCGCGCCTGGATCGCGTCGGACGCGCGCTCCAAGGCCACCGGGCGCATCGTCGATGGCTACACCAATATTTCCACGCTCAAGCTGTTCGCCCACGCCGGCCGCGAGGAAGCCTATGTGCGCGAGGCGATCGACGAGCTGGCGGTCAAGCATCGCGGGCAGACGCGCGTGACCACCTCGATGGACACGGCCATCGCGGTGGCCAACGGGTTCCTCATCGTCGGGACGTGCGGGCTGGCGCTCTGGCTGTGGAGCCGCGGGCAGATCAGCGTTGGCGCCATCACCCTGGCGACCGGGCTGGTGATTCGCATCCACAACATGTCCGGTTGGATCATGTGGACGGTCAACGGAATTTTTGAAGACATCGGCACCGTGCAGGACGGCATGCAGACCATCTCGCAGCCGGTACAGGTGCAGGATGTGCCGACTGCGGTGCCGTTGCAGGTGACGCAAGGCCAGGTGCGGTTCGAGCACATCCATTTCCATTACGGCAAGCGCGGTGGCGTGATCGCCGGGCTGGATCTGCAGGTGCGCGCCGGCGAAAAGATCGGCCTGGTGGGGCCCTCGGGCGCCGGCAAATCGACGTTGGTCAACGTGCTGTTGCGGCTGTACGACCTGGAGCAGGGGCGCATCCTCATCGACGGGCAGGACATTGCGCAGGTCACGCAGGACAGCCTGCGCGGGCAGATCGGGTTGGTGACCCAGGACACCTCGTTGCTGCATCGCTCGATCCGCGACAACTTGCTGTACGGCCGGCCGCAGGCCAGCGACGCGCAGATCCTGGATGCGGTGCGCAAGGCGCGCGCGGAAGGTTTCATCGACACGTTGATCGATGGCGAAGGCCGTCGCGGCTTCGATGCGCATGTGGGCGAGCGCGGCGTCAAGCTCTCCGGCGGTCAGCGTCAGCGCATCGCGATCGCGCGGGTGCTGTTGAAGGACGCGCCGATCCTGGTCCTGGACGAAGCGACCTCGGCGCTGGATTCGGAAGTGGAAGCGGCGATCCAGGACAGCCTGGATGCACTCATGGGCAACAAGACCGTCATCGCGATTGCGCACCGGCTGTCGACCATCGCGCGCATGGACCGGCTGGTGGTCATGGATGCCGGCCGCATCGTCGAAACCGGCACGCATGCTGAGCTGATCGCGTATGGCGGGCTGTATGCACGGCTGTGGGCGCGCCAGACCGGCGGATTTGTTGCGGCAGATGCGTGACGCAAGGCCGTGCGTGGTCGCTGCGCGGCAGCTGGGCGCAGGCTCGCCGCTCGCCAAGAAATAGCAACAGAGCAAGCCCCTCTCCCGCCGGAGAGGGGTTGGGGTGAGGGTACGGGCGAAGCCACTTGGCGCCTCATCTCCGAAGCGCCTGGCGATGCATTCGACATCGCCGGCCGCAACAACGTCACGAGGCGCCCCTCATCCGCCCCTACGGGGCACCTTCTCCCGCGCGCGGGAGAAGGAAGACTTGCAGTCTTTGATCGACCAACAGCAAGCCCCTCTCCTGCGGAAGAGGGGTTGGGGTGAGGGTACGGGCGAAGCCACTTGGCGCATCATCGCCGAAGCGCCTGGCGATGCATTCGACATCGCGGGCCGCAACGACGTCACAAGGGGCCCCTCATCCGCCCCTACGGGGCACCTTCTCCCGCGCGCGGGAGAAGGAAGACTTGCAGTCTTTGATCGACCAACAGCAAGCCCCTCTCCTGCGGGAGAGGGGTTGGGGTGAGGGTACGGGCGAAGCCACTTGGTGCCTCATCTCCGAAGCGCCTGGCGATGCATTCGACATCGCCGGCCGCAACAACGTCACCAGGCGCCCCTCATCCGCCCCTACGGGGCACCTTCTCCCGCGCGCGGGAGAAGGAAGACTCGCAAACTTTGATTGACCAGCAGCAAGCCCTCCCCTGCGGGAGACCGATCGATCACTCGATCGGCTGATCCAGCATCAGCTCGCGTGCGAAGCGGACCGGTGGCGCGCCGTAGGACAGCATCTTGTCGTGATAGGCCTTCAGGTTGAAGCTGTCGCCCAGCTTGTCCTGCACCGCCTTGCGCGTATCCAGATGCTCCTGCACGCCGACAAAGTAGGTCGGCAACTGCGCGGACGACAACTGCGCGCGCACCCACTTGCCCGACGCTTCGCTTTCCTGCTGGAAAGTGTCGTGGGTCATCAGGTGCATCGCCTTGTCGCGGTCCCAGCCGTCCACATGCACCCCCTGGTCGAGGATGGCATTGGCAATGGTGCGCAGGTAGAACTTCAACTGCACCAGATGGAACAGCGGGTCGTTATCCAGGTAGCCCTGTTCCTGCATCATGCGCTCGGTGTACACCGCCCAGCCCTCGGCGAACATGCCCGAACGCAGCACCGCGCGCAGCGTGGAGGGGAACTTGGCGGAGTGCCAGCCTTCCAGGTAGTGGCCCGGCGTGCCCTCGTGGATGCTGAGCAGGTGGATCATGCGGGTGTTGTACTCGCGCAGGAACGAATCGACCTGCTTGTCGTTCCAGTCGTCGGGAATCGGCGAAACCGCGTAGAACGTCTTCAGATTCTTGTCCAGCGGGCCGGGCGAATCGCAATAGGCCACTGCCACGCCACGCTGGAATTCCGGCATCAGGATGATGTCCACCGGCGAATCGGGCAGCGTCATCAAGTCCTTCTGGCGCACGAACTCGGTGGATTGCGCCAGTGCGGCCTTGGCTTCGTCAACCACCTTGTCGCGTGCGGGCTTGTCGGCATAGGCCAGTTCCAGCGCGGCCTCGATCGCGGCCTGCTGCTGGTCGTCGTTGGGCGATTCGGGCAGCTTGGGAGCGCCGGGCTTGTCCTTGAGCACGGTGCGCGCAATGCCGTACATCTCGCTACGAACGCGCTTGAGTTCGGACTCGGCGCGTTGCTTGATCTCGGCACGCGACAGCGACGACAACAGCGCGAATTTCAGCTTCTGGTCGTATTTTTCCGCACCGACGCGGAAGTCGCCCTTGGCGTTGGGCACCAGCACGGTGTCCAGCCAGGTCTGCTGCTCGGCCACCGCCTTGCGCAGGTTGTCGATGGCCGCCTGCGCGCGCGCCGCCTCGATCGGGCCAAGCTGGCTGATGTTGGGCGCGATGAAGGTATCGACGATGCTGAGGATGCCCTTGTTCTGCTTGGCCACCGTCTCGGCATGGATCTTCGGCACGCGCGCCGGGTCCAGGTTCTCGCGCGCCTGCGCAAAGATGCTGGGAATCTTTTCCATGCGCTGGGTGGCCGCGGCAAGGCGCTCGGGCAGCGGCGCGAACTCGCGCGCCATCAGGCCGTACAACGCGCTGCCGGCCAAGCCGTTATAGATCTGCGGGTCCCAGGCCCAGCTTTGCAGCACCTCGGTATTCCAGATTTCCGACTGCAGCTGGTTGCGCAGGATCGCCGCGTCGACCTGGTTCTCGCGCGAGAGCTTGGCCACGTCGATGGCATCCAGCTCGCCCAGCAGCTTCTTGCCGGCGTCCAGGCTGCGCTGGCGTCCTGCTGTGCTGAGGTCGTCGATCTGGGTGTCGAAGCGGTGGTCGCCGGTCTGGGTGGCGGTCACCGGCGACAGCTGCATCCAGGTGTCCAGCGCCTGTTTGGACAACGCCGCAAAGCGCGCATCCGGGGTCTGTGCGTCCTGGGCGGGAGCTGCGGTGGTGCCGGCTTGCGGCGATTCGGGCTGCTGCTGGCAGGCGCTCAGGCCGGCGATCAGGGCGAGGACAAGCAGGCGTTGACGCATCGTGGGTCCTGGTGGAAGCAAACCGCCAGCATAGGCAACTGTGCGGTTGTCCGCATCCGCCATTGGTTTAGAGTGGCGATCGCATCTGCACCGCCCCCGCCAGGCGGGCGCGGCCGCGGCGCATCCAGCCGAGCTGGCACTCGCCCAGGTGGCAGCGCCTTCGCCAGGCACTACGCCCGATCGTTGCCACGTTGCGGTGGCGCTTCCAAGGAGGAATACATGCACTACGCCGGTAGCTGTCATTGCGGACGCATCGCGTTCGATCTGGAGACCGAGACGCCGATCACCGAGGTCTACGACTGCAATTGCTCGTTCTGCCGCCGCCGCGGTGGCCTGCTCTGGTTTGGCGCGCGTACCCAACTGCACTTGCAGGCGGCCCCGGATGCGCTGGGTAGCTATCGCTTCAATCGGCTGCATATCGAGCATCACCATTGCCCGCAGTGCGGCATTGCGCCCTTCAGCGAGGGCGCGGACCCGAAGACCGGCGAAGCCGGCGTCGCGGTCAACGTGCGCTGCCTGCCCAGGCTGGATCTTGCCGGCCTGCGCGTCCACATGGTCGACGGGGCCAGCCGATGAGCCGCCGCTTGCGCAGGTACGCTATTGCGTTGCTGGTTGGTTGGGGGCTGAGCGGTTGTGCGCGTCCACCTGCAGAGATAGGCGCAGATGGTGGCGCCCCGGCCCCGGCGCCGCCCGCCGCGCAGGGCAACGCGCTGGCGTACGAACACGATGTCCGTATCGAGCTGCCGGCCGATCAGATCGATCAACGCATCGCGTCGGTGCGCACCGCCTGCCAGAACGCGCAGTTCGGCAGCTGCGCGCTGCTGGCGGTGGAGCAGGAGGGCGGGCGCGATGCCAGCGGCAGCGTGCGCGTGCGGGTGGTGCCCGACGGGGTCGAGCCGCTGGTGCAACTGGCCGGCCAGCACGGCGAGGTGGCGGCCCGCAGCACGCGTGCCGAAGACCTGGCGCAGCAGATCGCCGATACCGGCCTGGCCCAGGCGCGGCTACAGAAGGAACACGCCCGCCTGCTGGAATTGCAGCAACGCCGCGATCTGTCGGTGACCGATCTGCTCGCGTTGTCCAAACGACTGGCAGAAATCGAAGCCGAAGCGCAGCAGACCCAGCAGGACGCCGCGCAGCAGCAACGCCGTATCCGCACACAATTGCTGACGCTCACCTTCCGCAGCACCGGTGGCGAGCAGGGCAGGGGCGAGATTGCCGAGGCCGCGGCAGGGTTTGGCCAGGTGTTTTCGTCGAGTGTGGCGTTCGTGATCCGCGCAGTGGCGGCGCTGCTGCCGGTCGTGCTGCTGGCGGCCATCGCCGGCTGGCTGCTGTTGCAGGCGTGGCGCTGGCGCGCGCGGCGGCGCCGGATGTCCTGACCTATAGGGGCCGGGCGGCGGTGCCGCCCCGGCTGGCGTCGTGCAGCGTTGGTGCTGCGCAGATGACGTGGCCGCCTGAGGTGCGGTGGCGGCAGGCGGCACGCCGATCGACGTGCAGACCTCAAGACCTCACGACAGATCGACTACACATGCCGTCGGGTGCGGCGGTGCAGACCCGCCGGTGCGGCTCAGCCTTCGTCGAGCTCGTATTCGACAAACACATCCAGCTGCAGCGCCAGTTCCTGCACGGCATCGCGCACCTTTTGCGCGGTGGCCTCGTTGCCGGCTTCCACCTCGAACTCGTGGCTGCCCGGACCTTCATCGTCGGACAAGCCCGCCGAGCTGGAATCGTCGTCGTCCAGGTGCGGCATCAGGTCGTCGACTTCTTCCACGTGCTCGATGCCTTCGATGCTCTGCAGCAAGTTGGCAATGGCACGGGCGTCGTCGTCGGTGCCGGTGATACGCATGCGAAGCGTGGGCATGGGGCAGCTTCCTTGAGTTGGGGACCCAAAGCCTAGGCAGCGCGAGGACAAAACGAGGTGATGGCGCGCCCGTATCCGTTCACAGCGAATGCGCCAGCCAGGCATCGCTTGCCGCCTGTTCGGCATGCAGCAGGCGGTGCGTCGCGGCGCGCAGCATGCTCGGCACGATGTAGTGGTGATGCACGTGATGGATGGACGCCATGTACAGGCGTCCCAGCCAGTTGCGGCAGCTGACCTGCGTGGCCATGGTCAGCACGATGCGATGCTCGCCGATGCGGCGCAACCCGATCGAGGAACGAAAACGCAGATGCTTGTCGTCGGCGCCGAGGACGACCTGCACCTGCTGCCCATCGGCATCGCGACGTTGCGCCAGCACCGGGAAGCGCCCGGCGAACAGCTGCTTTGCAGACGGATCGAGCAAGGACGACACCGGGCAGCCCAGGCGCGAGGTGCGCAGCCCCAGCGGCTTGACCATCAGGTTGCGCAGCCGCATCAATCCGCTCACCCCGCTCGGCGGCTGATCCACGAATGCCTGCAGCAGATCGCAGAGCACGCCCTGCAGCCTGTCGCTGCGCAACTGGCGCGTATCCAGCTCCAGCTGGTGGCTGTCTTCGAAATGCACGGCCTCACCAAGCTGGCCGCGCAGCAATGCATCGGCAGGCAGGCCCGGCAGCGGGCGGATCTGCGGCACGCCCAGGCGCGTGGCGACAAACCCGGGCCGACGCACCCGCGGCAGCGCCTGCCGAAGCCGGCCGCTCCAACGGCGCGCGCGGCTGCAGGCGCGTTGCTTCCAGCTCTCCGGCCTGACATGCAGGGAGAGCGACACGGTGGGAACATCGCTGGCGGCCAGCGGCGTAGCCTGCAGCAGGGCGGTCACCGAGGCCGGCAGCAGGTCGGTCAGGCTGGCAATGGTGGCCTGGCCCCGGTTGACCAACGCCTGCTGCGCGTCGCTCAGCGCGCCGCCGGCTTCGTCCGGGTGGCAGGACAACGCAAAGAAGGCCGAATGCGCGGCATCGCCCTGCGCCGGTGCGAACTGATGCCAGGTGCCGCCGCCGAAGCGCACGGTGAACAGGCTGTCGCCTGGCAGGTTTACATAACGCAGAGCGCGCACGAACGCATGCGGATCGGCTTCGATCTGCTGCGGCGAGGCGGTGGAAAAGCGCAACTGTGCACCGCCGCTGCCGGTGATGGCAGTGAACACGCGGTTGCCGGCGTGGCAGTGGAATGGGTGTCCCTGCGGACCCACCGAAAACGAGAACAGCGAGGTAGGGTCGCCATGACTCAGGTCCGGCGCCGACAACTGCGCGGAGGGTTCGTCTAGCGCGTCGTGATGCGCCGGATGCTGCCGCTGCCGCTCCACTGTCTGCGCGATCAGGCTATCGCCTGCGCCGGGATCGAGCTGGGCGATCAGCATCACTTCCACCGGCCGGCCGCCGCTGTAAGAGGGCAGCGCAACGCGCGGGAAACTGCGGTCGGAAACAATCCGTTGGTGGTCCATGGCAACTCCTTGCGTGGAAGTGGGCGTCAGCTGGATTTCTTGGCCAATCTGCGCGACTCGCGCTGCAGCGGGCCGGCGACGGGACAGACCTCGAAGGCGAACCCGCTGAGCGTATTGACCATGTTGTCCGGGGTCAGCCGGTACACCACGAACTGCCCGCGCCGCTCGCTGCTGACCAGCCCGGCCGCCGACAGCACCGACAGGTGGCGCGAAATGGCGGGCGCGCTCATCGCAAAGCGTTCGCCGATCTGCCCGGCGGTCAGTTCCTGTGCGGACAGGTAGGCCAGGATTTCCCGGCGCGGGCGCGAGGCAAGGGCTTCGAAAATGCGGTCAGCGGACATGGTTGGTCTTAGATAATTAACGAATTAGCTAATTAATGATCTTGATGGGTGCGGCTGTCAAGCGATTTCTGGTCGTCCTGCTGCCCGACGTCCTGGAAGCCTCTCTCTCCGCGGGGCGAGAAGGCACAGCTTGCGGGCCACTGGCGCGCGTGCCTTGGAGCACCCGCGCCGCAAGCGCGGGCCGGGGCGCGGAGCGGGGTTGGGATGAGGGCACTGGGCGAAGCCACACGCCTAGCCGGGCCTCCAGCAGGCTTTGCTCCCTCACCCGCTCCTTGGGCACCTTCTCCTCCATGAAGGAGGACACTGTCCTGCGAGGAGAAGGGACAGCGAGATGTTTCACGCACTCCCAGGATTTCAGTGCTGCTTCAATCCGCTGCCGTTGCCTTGCGCGAATTCCGACGTCCCCGCAGCTCCCGCACGCCTTCGCTCGGCGGCAACGCCACCAGCTCTGCCGGCAGCGCCGGCATCGGGGTGCGCTCGTCCAGTGCTTCGCGCTTGAGCCAGTCGATGAACAGCGCCGCCGCCGGGCTGGGTTCGCGGTGGCTGGGGTGCACGATGTAATACGCGTAGCGCGCCTTGAGCGTGGGCCCGGGCAGGCGCACTAGTTCGTAGCGCTGCAGGTAGGGCTGGGCGATGTGCTTGCGTGCCAGCACCGCGCCCAGGCCGTACACCGCCGCGCGCATGGCGTCGGTGCTGTCGTTGAAGGTGTGCATGGGCGGCAGCGTGGTGCCGCGCACCTGCGCGGCGCGGAACCAGTCGCGCCAGCCCTGCGGTGACATGTCGCTCAGCAGCGGCAATTGCGCGATCTGCGCCGGCGTGCGCAGCGCGGCCACTTCCGGCAACGACGGCGAAGCCACCGGAAACAGTTCGTCATCCATCAGGTGATGCGAGGTCAGCCCTGGCCAGGCGCCTTGTCCGTAGCGTATGCCCAGCTCGGGGCCGCCTTCTTCGAAACGCGAGAACGCCGGGTCCGATTGCAGGTCCAGCCTGATATGCGGATGTGCGCGACAGAAGCGCGGCAGCCGCGGCAACAACCAGCAGTACGACAGTGAGCGCAGCGTGGTCACGCGCAGCGGGATGGCGTCGTCGCGCGGATGCAGGTTGCCGGCCACCGCGGCGATCTCGGCCAATGCGGCGGTGGCGGCATCGGCCAGCTGGCGGCCTTCGGCAGTGAGCTTGACGCCGCGCGGCAGCCGCTGGAACAGGGTCGCGCCGAGCAATGCTTCCAGCTTGCGCACATGGTGGCTGACCGCACTGGCGGTGAGATGCAGTTCTTCGGCCGCATGCGCGAAATTCTGGTGGCGGGCGGCGGCGGCGAAGACGCCCAGCGCAGGCAACAGGGTCGGACGCAGGTTCATCGAGGCATGAGTCAGATTTGTGGCTGACCCCGATACTACGCGCTTGTCGCGCCTGCGGCCGCAGCCGATGCTGCGTCATCCAATCGCGATGATCGTGCCATGTCCACCTGCCTGCCGGATGTCGTTGCCTGCCGTTTCAGCACATTGCGGCGCGTCGCAGGGGCCTGCCCGTGAGCGCACAGCCCTCGACGCAGCCGCAGCTGGCGGCACGCGAATGGCGTACGCCGCTGGAGCTGGGGTTCCTCGGCATCGTCTGGGGCTGCTTGTTCCTGTTCATGCGCGTGGCCGCACCCAGGTTCGGCACCGTGGCGCTGGTGGAGATCCGCCTGGCATTGGGCGCATTGGTGTTGCTGCCGTTCCTATGGCTGGCACGCGAGCGCTTCCCGCTGCGGCGCTGGCCGATGCTGGCGGCAATCGGCGTGCTCAACTCCGCGTTGCCGTTTCTGCTGTTCGCCTGGGGAGCACAACACGCCCCGGCGGCCGTTGGGGCGATCTGCAACGCGATGACGGTGTTGTTCACCGCATTGATCGCGTTTTTGTTCTTCGGCGAAAAGATCGGCACGCGGCGCGCATTGGCCTTGCTGGTTGGCTTCATCGGCGTGCTGGTGCTGGCCACCGGCAAATCGGCGGGGCTGAGCGTGGGGCCGGCAGCACTGGCGGGCGCCACCGCCTCGCTGCTGTACGGCATCGGCTACAACCTGGTGAAGCGGCACATGGGCGACCTGCCGCCGGCGGCGTCGGCGGCGTCCACGCTGGGTTGCAGTGCGCTGCTGCTGGCACCGCTGGCGTGGTGGCAGTGGCCGACCACGCCGGTGCCGGCAGTGGCCTGGGCCTGCGCCACCGCGCTGGGCGTGGTCTGCACCGGGCTGGCGTTCCTGATGTACTACCGCCTGATCCAGCGCATCGGCCCGGCACGCGCGTCCACCGTGACCTATCTGGTGCCGGTGTTCGGTGCATTGCTGGCATGGTCGCTGCTGGGCGAACCGCTGACCTGGACCATGCTGGTCGCCGCAGTGCTGATCCTCGGCAGTGTCGCCTTCAGCCAACGCGCCCGCTAAACACGCGCGCCCGCAGTTGCGAAGATGTCCGAGACCGGCTCTGCTTTCCCGAATCCCGAATCCCGAATCCCGAACTAGCCGGCAGGCGGCGCCCGTACCGGCAACGGCACATTGCACAGATCGATATGCCCGGCCGGGCGCTTGTAGAAAGCGTCCTTGCGATTGCGGCGGGCTTCGGCCACATCACGGAAGGTCTGGCTGTCGGTGCGCAGCACCTGCAAGGGCGTGCGTTCGGGTACCGGCACTTCGCTGGCCAGGCGCATCGCGCGGATCGGCGAGCGCTGGGCGGGGTCTTCGTAAAAGCCCATCGGGTCCGGGCCACGCGGGATCACGCTCAGCAATTCCATGCCCTTGACCACGCGGCCAACCACGGTGATGTTGCGGTCGAGCTGGCGCGGCGACTGCCCGGTGACCACGTAGAGTTCGGCGCCGATGCTGCTGTCGTCGTCGTTGTTGCGGCCTGCACCCAGGGTGCCATAGCAGTGCGCCAGCCAGGTCTTGCCGTTGGCGCCGTCGCGGCCGACCGGAAAGCCATCGACGAAGCCGACCTGCGGCGCCCAGCCGTCGCTATCGGGCAGACGCTGGAAGTCCAGGCCGTGCGAGGTGCGCTCGAATTCGGCCGGCAGATGCGTTTTGGCCGATCCCAGCGACTTGGCCTTGCCCGGCGTCTCGCCGTCGGGGTCGCCGAACTGCACCACGAAATTATCCTGCGAGCGGTAAATGGTGAGCCCGTCCCAGAAACGTTCGTGGGCCAGCGTGCGGATGTTGCCGACATGCTCGGGCGCAAATTGTGGCGCCAGTTCGATGATGACCCTGCCGGTATCCAGCTCCAGATAGAGCGTGCGCTCCGGGTCGAGGACGCGCCACGCGTTGGCCGGTGAGCTGTCCAGGATCTGCTGCGGGCTGCGATAGACCGCCTCGGCGGCAGCGGGCAGTGCGAGTGCGACGAGGCAGGCAGACGCCAGGCAGGCAGAAGCAACGGTGCGCAGCAGCATGAAGGCAACCAGCAGGGGAGATGGCTGATTCTTGACCAATGCGCGCAAGGACGCAAAGCGCCGGTGCGCAGATGGCAACGCCGGCGCGATGCGCCGGCGTCGTGTCACGCGTGCAGCGGGCAGGTTACGGGTTGCGCACGTGCGGGCTGGTGTGATGCGCAGTGGCGCCATGGTTGTTGCGGAACAACGGCACCAGCTGCCAGAGCGCGGAGATGCCGACCAGCGTGTAGACCACACGTGACAGCAGCGCATCCTGTCCACCGAACAGCGCCGCCACCAGATCGAACTGGAACAGGCCGACCAGGCCCCAGTTCAGTCCACCGACGATAAGAAGCACCAGGGTGATGATGTTGATCGCTTTCATGCAGGCATTCCATGTGGGTTGGGAGGTCACAGGGTCCGCATGCGGCAGCGAGTATGTCGTGAGCGCGGTCGCCGCGTTGCGCCGCGTGCAGACATCACGATCACATCCGGGCACCAGGCGCACGGCCTTGGCGCAGCTGAAACATCGATCACCGGCGCCGGCATGCAACGGCAGCGCGCCGTCACCGCGCGGGTTTGCGCCTGACGTAGAGCTGCTTGCGAACGCGTGCCACCACCTCGCCGTCGCGGTTGTGCACTTCGTTCTCGAACCAGCGCAAGTGCTTGTCGCCACCGGCAGTGGCTTCGCGCAGCTCGGCCAGCACCTGGTCGTCGATCACGAAGTCCGCACTGACCGTTCCGCGCCCGGGTTTGATGAAATCGATGCTGCCGGCCTTGTCCCAGACGTAATAGTCGCGGCCCAGGTTCTGCATCACCAGCAGCATCCAGAACGGGTCGGTCATGGCGAACAGGCTGCCGCCGAAATGGGTGCCGACGTAGTTGCGGTTCCACGGACGCTGTCGCAGTTCCACCCGCGCAAAACGGTAGTCGGCCGACAACACGGTGACGTGGATGCCTGAAAACAGATAGGGCGGCCACAGGTTGACGCCGAGTTTGAACAGGGAGGCGCGCATGCGTGCCGGAATCCATGGCGGGGCGGGTGCCCAGCATAACATTCGCATGCGTATGGATGGGGCCTTGGCCCGCACCTCGGCCTGGCCGCAGGTGTTCGTAGGAGCGGACCTGGCCGCGACGCAGCCTTACCGGGGAGCTCTCGATTGGCGACCGGCGGTAATACCTCGTCGCGGCCAGGTCCGCTCCTACATGTCCATCTGGCGCCGTAGCGCCATCGGCTGTCAGAACACCAGCGCCGACATCTTGCGGCGATACCGGCCGACCAGGTCTTCGTCCTCGATCACGCGGAATGCATCGATCAGGCTGCGGCGCGGCAGGTTGTCCTCGAAGCTACGGTCCTGGCGCAGCATTTCCAGGAATTGTTCCAGCGCTGCCTCGTCGTTGCCGTCGAGCAGGTGGCGCACGCCGAGCAGGTGGCGGGCGCGCAGGTCGGCGCCATTGGCGGCCACGCTGGCCTGCAAGGTGTCGGCATCGGGGGCGTCCTTGAGCACATTGGCAAAGCCCAGCCGCGCTTTGGCGCGCACGGCGCGGTCGTCGGTGGCCAGGTTGGCGGGCAGGGCGTCGATCAACTGCTCGGCCTCGGCGGTGTCGCCGGTCTTCAGCAGCGCCAGCGCCAGGTCCAGCTTGAGCTCGTCCTTGTCCGGCTCGGCGGCGATGGCCTCACGCAGGGCCGCTGCCTGCGCCTGCGGGTCGAGCGGGGTGGGAGGCACTTCTTCGACCACCTGCGCCTCGGCCGGCAGCACGCCATGCTGGGTCAGGAATTCGCGCACCTGGCCTTCCGGCATCGCGCCGGGGAAGCCGTCCACGATCTCGCCGCCCTTGACCAGGAACACCGTCGGCACCGAGCGGATCTGGAACGCCGCCGCGACCTGCTGTTCCTTGTCCACATCGACCTTGGCCAGCTCGAAGGCGCCGTGGTAGTCGGCGGCCAGCTTTTCCAGGATCGGCGTCAGCGTCTTGCAGGGCCCGCACCAGGTGGCCCAGAAGTCCACCAGCACCGGTGTCGTCAACGATTTCTGCAGGACCTCGGTCTCGAAGGTGTCGGTGGTGACATCGAATACATGCGGTTTGTCGGACATGGGCTTCCTGAAAGTAGTGACGGCAACAGTGGAGGGTAATGGTGGCAAACCCGGCCGACACAAGTCCGGCGCGGCTGCCAGGCCGAAGGGGTTCACGGCGCGTCCGCCCGGCCCGACAATGCCGCGTCCTGGTGGCGCGCATGCGCCCCGCACCGGAGCACCACAATGGGAAGTACCGACAGCGCACAGCGCTACCTGGGCCTGATCGCGGCCACCGTCTTCGTGCTGGCGGTGGCCGGTTTCGGCGCCACGCTGCCCGGCTATCTGCAGGCCAGCCACCCGGTCGCGCTGCTGGGCGCGGCCGGCGTGCCGCACGCGCTGGGCTTCAACCTGCTGGCCTTCGTGCTGGTCGGCGTGCTGGGCATGGTGACGGGGGTCAGCCTGCTGGCGCGCATGCCGCCCAAGGCCGGCTGGAGCCTGCGCGTGGGTGGGCAACTGATCGTGCTGGCGGGGCTGGCCTTCGTCGGCATGGGCATGCTGCCGCTGGACCCCACCGACCTGGACGGCCGCGCCAGCCAGGCGCATGCCACGGCGTGGTTGTTGTGGGCGGTGGCCTTCGTGCCGGCCATGCTGTTGATCGCCGCGGCGCTGCTCAACGGGGCCGACACCCGTGGCCTGGCCTGGCTCAGCCTGGTGGCCGGGCTGCTGGTGGCGGTGCTGGCGTTCGGCCCGCCCGGCCTGCTGCGGCAGGCGATTGCCCAGCGGTTGGCGTTCCTGGCCTGGGTCGGCTGGCTGGCGTTGGCCGCCTGGAGTTGGCCGGCCAAGCCGCCCGTGCTGCAGTAACGGTTTGGAGCACCTGCTGCACTGCGGTACCCTGTACCGCTTTGCACCGCCCGAGCATCCGCTCCCAATGTCCACCGTCGAACCGAACGCCTACGACCCCCAGCAGGTCGAATCTTCCGCCCAGCAGTTCTGGGATGCCACCCGCGCCTTCCAGGTCGACGAGAACTCGGACAAACCGAAGTTCTACTGCCTGTCGATGCTGCCGTACCCGTCCGGTGCGCTGCACATGGGCCATGTGCGCAACTACACCATCTCCGATGTGGTCAGCCGCTACAAGCGCATGACCGGCCACAACGTGATGCAGCCAATGGGCTGGGATGCGTTCGGGTTGCCGGCCGAAAACGCCGCGATCAAGAACAAGACCGCGCCGGCCAAGTGGACCTACGCCAACATCGAGCACATGCGCGGCCAGCTCAAATCGCTGGGCTACGCCATCGACTGGTCGCGCGAGTTCGCCACCTGCACGCCGGACTATTACGTGCACGAGCAGCGCATGTTCACCCGGCTGATGCGCAAGGGCCTGGCCTATCGCCGCAACGCGGTGGTGAACTGGGACCCGATCGACCAGACCGTGCTGGCCAACGAGCAGGTCATCGATGGCCGCGGCTGGCGCTCTGGCGCGCTGGTGGAAAAGCGCGAGATTCCGCAGTGGTTCCTGCGCATCACCGATTACGCGCAGGAGCTGCTGGACGGCCTGGACCAGCTGGACGGCTGGCCGGATTCGGTCAAGACCATGCAGCGCAACTGGATCGGCCGCTCGGAAGGGCTGGAGATCCAGTTCGACGTGCGCGACACCAACGGCGCCGCACTCGACCCGCTGCGCGTGTTCACCACCCGCCCGGACACGCTGATGGGCGTGACCTTCGTGTCGATCGCCGCCGAACACCCGCTGGCCCTGCACGCCGCCAAATCCAACCCGGAACTGGCACGCCTGCTGGAAGAGCTCAAGCACGGCGGCGTCTCCGAAGCCGAGCTGGAAACCCAGGAAAAACGCGGCATGGCCACCGGCCTGACCGCGGTCCACCCGATCAGCGGCGAGCAGGTGCCGGTGTGGGTGGCCAACTTCGTGTTGATGGGCTACGGCACCGGCGCGGTGATGGCGGTGCCGGGCCACGACCAGCGCGATTTCGAATTCGCCAACAAGTACGGCCTGCCGATCGTGCAGGTGGTCAAGCTGCGCGAGCCGCGCAACGACGACGAGCAGACCTGGGACGCCACCCAGTGGCGCGACTGGTATACCGACAAGAGCCGCGAGCTGGAGCTGATCAATTCGGCCGAGTTCGACGGGCTGGATTTCGGCGGCGCCTTCGAGGCACTGGCCGAGCGCTTCGAGCGCAAGGGCCAGGGCCAGCGCCGGGTCAACTACCGCCTGCGCGACTGGGGCGTGAGCCGCCAGCGCTACTGGGGCTGCCCGATTCCGGTGATCTATTGCGCCAAATGCGGCGCGGTGCCGGTGCCGGAAGACCAACTGCCGGTGGTGCTGCCGGAAAACGTGGAATTTGCCGGCACCGGCTCGCCGATCAAGACCGACCCGACCTGGCGCCAGACCACCTGCCCGGACTGCGGCGGCCCGGCCGAGCGCGAAACCGACACCTTCGACACCTTCATGGAGTCCAGCTGGTACGTGGCGCGCTACACCAGCCCCAATGCGCGCGACATGGTCGACCGTCGCGCCAACTACTGGATGCCGGCCGACCTGTATGTGGGCGGCATCGAGCACGCGATCCTGCACCTGATGTATTTCCGCTTCTATCACAAGCTCATGCGCGACGCGCGGCTGGTGGACAGCGACGAGCCGGTGACCAACCTGCTCACCCAGGGCATGGTCATCGCCGACACCTTCTATCGCGATGCCGACAACGGCGGCAAGGACTGGATCAATCCGGCCGACGTCGAGATCCAGCGCGATGAGCGCGGCCGCGTCACCGGTGCGGTGCTGATCGCCGACGGCCAGCCGGTGCACATCGGCGGCACCGAGAAGATGTCCAAGTCCAAGAACAACGGCGTGGACCCGCAGTCGATGGTGGCCAAGTACGGCGCCGACACCGTGCGCCTGTTCTCGATGTTTGCCGCACCGCCGGAGCAATCGCTGGAGTGGAACGAGGCCGGCGTGGATGGCATGGCGCGCTTCATGCGCCGGCTGTGGGTGCAGGTGCACAAGCACGTGGGCGAGGGCGCCGCGGTTGCGCTGGATGCCGCCAGCCTGAGCGCCGAGCAGAAGGCGATCCGCCGCAAGACCCACGAGACCATCGGCAAGGTCAGCGACGACTATGGCCGCCGCCACAGCTTCAACACCGCCATTGCCGCGGTGATGGAACTGTCCAACGCGCTGGCCAAGTTCGACGATGCCAGCGACCAGGGCAGGGCAGTGCGCCAGGAAGCCCTGGAAGCGATGGTGTTGCTGCTCAACCCGATCACCCCGCACGCCAGCCACGCGTTGTGGCAGGTGCTGGGCCGTGGCGAGACGTTGCTGGAAGACGTGGCGTTCCCGCAGGCCGATGCCAGCGCGCTGGTGCGCGATGCGCTGACCCTGGCGGTGCAGATCAACGGCAAGCTGCGCGGCACCATCGACGTCGCTGCGGACGCCACGCGCGAACAGATCGAAGCGCTGGCGCAGGCCGAACCCAATGCCGCGAAGTTCCTCGACGGGCTGACGATCCGCAAGATCATCATCGTGCCGGGCAAGATCGTGAACATCGTGGCGGGGTGAGGGTGGCGCAGTGGCCGGGTTGCCATGCCCGGTCCGGGCGGTGTGCCGGATCGGCGCTTGGCGGGCCGGGCTAGGTTTCCGTTTGGTGCTGGCGATGGATTGCATCGGTAAGTTGCAATGCGCCGCTGCGCGTGTTGCCGCGTTTCCCGTGCATCACTTCTCTGGCGCTCGGCAACCGCACGCCAGGGTTGCCTCGGTGGTTCGTGGCACTCATTGCAGATGCCGCGTGGCGACGCGGTTTTCATTTCTTGGCGCCGCAATCAGTTGCGGCGCTTATCAAGCCCCGTTCACGCGTGCTGCGTCAGGCTAGCCGCCTGTTGCCGCCGCCGGGGCGCTCATCCAGACTGTGCCCATGATTCGATTTCCTACTGCCTTCGCTGCGTCTCTCGTGCTGGTCTCCAGCCTCACCGCCTGCGGCTTCCATTTGCGCAATTCGCTTGCGTTGCCGCCCGACACCCCGGCAGTGAAGGTGCAGTCTGCAGTGCAGTACAGCGAACTGGCCAAGTTGCTGCGGCGCGGCCTCAAGGCGGCTGGCGCCACGCTGGCCGATGAAGATGCCAAGACCGGCTTTGCGCAGGTGCAGGTGCTGTCCGAGCGGTGGGGCGACCTGCCGATCGCCATCGACAGTCAGGGCCGCGCCCAGGAATACAGCCTGCGCTATGCCGCCATCTTCACCGTCACCACGGCCAACGGGGCTGTGCTGGTGCCGCAGCAGGTGATCGAGCTCTCGCGCGATTATGTGTCGCCACCGGTGGATGCCACCGGTACCGCCACCGAGCGCGAGATCCTGGCCGACGAACTGCGCAAGGACATGTCCGCATCGATCCTGCGTCGCATCGACAGCGTGGTGCGTGCGCGTATCCAGCGTGGCGAAAGTCTGGAGAGCACCCCCACCGCGCCGTTGCCGCAGGCCACCACGCCGCCGGTGCAGCCGTCCACGCCCGAGTCGAGCGTGCCGGCATCGCTGCCACCGGCGCCGACCTCGAACAACTGAGCGCGTGGGTATCGATACGACGACGCAGTGGCCAGGCGGGTACTGCCGACCGGCGCCGGCACGCGCGCTGGCGGCAGCGCGACTGCTGCCTCAGCGGGCCATGACGCACCAGTGGCGCCTGGTCGCTGCCGGTCTGCACGCGCGGTCGTAGCCCATGGAACTTCGCCCAGAACAGCTGGCCGGCCAGTCCAGCCAGCCCTTGCAGCCGGCCTATCTGATCGCCGGCCCGGAAACCTTGCGCGTGCTCGAAGCCGCCGACGCCATTCGTGCGCGCGCGCGCGCCGAAGGCATCGGCGAGCGCGAGGTGTTCGATGCCGACGGTCGTGATTTCGACTGGAACCAGCTGGACGCCAGCTTCAACGCGCCCAGCCTGTTCAGCCCGCGCCGTCTGGTCGAGGTGCGCCTGCCCAGCGGCAAGCCCGGCAAGGACGGCGCCGAGGTTATCACCCGTTTCTGCGCCAATCCGCCGCCGGACGTGGTGCTGCTGATCACCGCCAACGACTGGAGCAAGGCGCACCAGGGCAAGTGGGCCGAGGCCGTGGGCCGCATCGGCACCATTGCGGTGGCCTGGGCGATCAAGCCGCACGAATTGTCCGACTGGATCGAGCGTCGCCTACGTGCGCACGGCCTGCGTGCCGACGCGGCCGCCGTGCAGCGGCTGAGCGAGCGGGTGGAAGGCAATCTGCTGGCCGCCGCGCAGGAAATCGACAAGCTCGCCCTGCTGGCCGACGGCAAGACGCTGGATCTGCAGGCGATGGAATCGCTGGTGGCCGATGCCGCGCGTTACGACGTGTTCCGCCTGGCCGAAACCACCTTCTCCGGCCAGCCGGTTGCGGTAGTCCGCATGCTGGCCGGGTTGCGCGCCGAAGGCGAGGCAGTGGCCGCGCTGATGCCGATCCTGATCAAGGAACTGCTGCGCACCGCCGCGCTGGCCAAGGTGCAGGCCAACGGCGGCAACCTGGCCGCCGAAATGAAATCGCAAGGCATCTGGGAAGCGCGGCAGGCCCCGTTCAAGCGCGCGCTGCAGCGCCACCCGGAACCGCGCCGCTGGGAGCGTTTCGTCGCCGAGGCCGGCCTGGTCGACCGCATGGCCAAGGGGCGCGCCGACGGCGATGCCTGGGTCGGCCTGGAACGCCTGCTGGTGGCGGTCGCCGAAGCGCGTGCGGTGAGATTGCTGGCGTGAGGGTGGGGCAGGCCGGAGCCACACAGCAGGGCACCGGTATCCAAGAGCGGGAGCCCAAGCCCCGAGCCGATGAGACGGCAGACCCAGACGCACCGCTGGCAGACCCAATCAGTTCCGCTCCGACGTCGCCGGCCAGGCACGCCCAGCCGGTTACGTCAGACCCGCTTCTTTCCGAATCCCGAATCCCGACTCCCGATTCCCGATTCCCGACTCCCGACTCCCAGCTCCACCTCTACTACGGCGGCACCTTCGACCCGATCCACCTCGGCCATCTCGCGATCGCCTGTGCAGCGCGCGACGAGCTGCAGACGCGCGTGCAGCTGATCCCGGCGGCCGATCCACCACACCGCCCGGCACCCGGCGCCACCGCCGCGCAGCGCGCGCACATGCTGGAGCTGGCGCTTGCCGATCGCCCGGGGTTGCTGCTGGATACCCGCGAACTGCAGCGCGCCGCGCATAGCGGTGCGCCGTCCTACACCGTGGACACCCTGCGCGAACTACGTGCGGAACTTGGCCCCGGCGCGCCGATCGCCTGGCTGCTCGGCGCCGATGCCTTTGTCGGGCTTGAGCATTGGCATCAGTGGGAGGCCTTGTTCGGGCTGGCGCACTTCGTGGTGGCCGCACGTCCGGGCACCGCGCTGGAGCTGGCCGAAGCGCCGCAGCTTGCTGCGGCGGTGCAGGGCCGCTGGGTCGCCAGCGCCGACGACCTGGTCGCGGCGCCGGCGGGTCGCCTGTATCTGCTGCATCAGCCGTTGCGCGGCGAATCGGCCAGCGCCGTGCGCTCGCGCATTGCTGCGGGTGGCGCTTGGCAGGCGCTGGTGCCGCCGCCGGTGGCCGGAATGATCCAGCGCGAAGGCCTGTATGGCAGCGCCCGGCCGGCTAGCTGAACACGCGTCCGCCCGGACCGGCCTATAATTCACGCTAATTCCATCGAGTCGCCGCTTTGACCAGCCAAGCCCAAGTCATCAAGACCTCCCTTCCGAATCCGCCGCCGTCGGTGCCGGCCCTGTTGGCCACCGTGCGCGAAGCCGTCGAGGAACTGAAAGCCAAGGACGTGGTCGAGATCGATGTGCGCGGCAAGTCCAGCGTCTGCGATTACATGGTGATCGCCTCCGGCACCTCGACCCGCCACGTCAAATCGATCGCCGACGAAGTGGTCAAGTTCGCCAAGCGCCTGGATGTGATGCCGCTGGGCGTGGAAGGCGAGCGCGAAGCCGAGTGGGTGCTGGTGGACCTGGGCGATGTGGTGGTGCATGTGATGCTGCCGCGCGTGCGCGAGTTCTACGCACTGGAACGTCTGTGGACGGTAGGCGACCAGCGTCCCTCCGATGCGGACGAGTCCGGCGCAGTCGAAGACTGACAACGCCCGGCATGCCGAAAAAAGCCCGCGCATCGCCAGCTTTGCCCGATTCGCAGGCATTGCGGCAACTGCGCGGCCAGCCAGCGCAGGCGAACGGTCCGCCGCTATCGGCGGCGCGCAAACGCTTCGACCGGCTGCTGCAGGATCTGCAGGGCCACCGGTCCCAATTGCAGGCCTGGCAGGTAGCGCTCGCCCAGTGGCGCGAGCGCTATCACGGCGAACTGCAGCCCTTGTTCGACCTCCGCCGCGAGGCCGACGTTGCCCTGGTCGAACAACTCGATCGCGCGTCTGTCGCCATCAAGTTGGGCAAGGCCGAACGACAGTTCCTGTCCGAGCTGTTGTGCGATATCGCCGGCCCGTTGATCGAGGCCGGGCACGAGGCGCTGCGGCCGATTTACGATCGCCATAGCGCGGTGAGCTATGCGCAGGAAGTGTCCGAATCCGACGCGTTGATGAAGCAGATTCTTGGCGAAGCCTACGGGCTGGATGCCGACGAACTGGATGGCATCGATTCGCCCGAGGAGCTCTACGAACGCGTCAGCGAGCGCTTGCAGCAGGAGCACGCGCAGCAACAGCAACGCGAGACGCAACGTCGCACGCGCGCCGAAAAGAAAGCGGTGGCCGGCAGTGCCGAACCGCCTCCGCTGCGCGAGCTATACCGCAAGCTGGCCGGCAATCTGCACCCCGACCGCGCCAAGGACAGCGACGATCACGCATCGCGCACCATCCTGATGCAGCGGCTCAATGCCGCTTACAAGGCCGGCGATCTGCTGGGCCTGCTCGAACTGCAGGCAGAGATCGGCCTGCTGGATGCGCAGGGCGTGGACGCAATGAGCACGGCACGGTTGCAGGACTACAACCGCGAACTGGATCGGCAGTGCAAGGCATTGCAACAGCAGGTCGCGCAGCAGGCGACGCAGTTCTGCCAGGAGTACGGACTGGAGCTGCCATCGCGTCCCAAGCCTGAGCGGCTGCCTCGGTTGATGGCGCAACTCAAGCGCGATGTCGAAGAGGATCTGTGGGATGCCCAACAGAGCCTGCGCGAACTCGCCGACCCGTCGGCGTTCAAGCGCTGGCTCAAGCTGCAGCGCGCCATGGCGGGCATGCACGATGCGCCGTGGTTCTGACGGGCGCGCAGTCGCCAACCGGCGGAAGTCGGCCAATGCCGCAGATCACCTGGGCGATGCCGGACAGAACACGTTGCCCGCCCGGCATCGCTGGTTTTGCAACACGCTCATGAAAACGCGCGTACAGCAGCCATCGCAAGGCGGCTGGCCAACGCCAACCGCCGACAGCCGCTTTCCGCCAATGACCGGCCAACCATGGCCGGACATTCACGACCGGCCATGATCGCGCGGGTCCACCGCGACGTTTACAACGGGCCGCGTTCCCACGGCCCGGTGATCGCCAGGGTGATGCCCGGGGTCTGGATATTGACGAACAAGGTGCGCGCCAACGGGTCCCAGCACGCACCGCAGAACTCGGTGTCGCGGTAGTCGCCTTCGGCAATGGTCTTGCCGGCATCGGCGATCTGCTGCGAGGTGAGTTGCACGTTGTTCTTGGCCAGATAAAACGATTCGCCGTTGCGGGTCAGGCCAAGCAGACGCGCGCCGGGCCCGTATTCGTCCGGGCTTTCGCCGCCGTCTTCGCACAGCACCACGCCGCCGCGCGCGCTCACCGTCACGTTGTCCGGGTTGTGCGCGGCCAGCTGGTTGCCGCTGACGAATAGTGCGCTCAGGCGTTGGGTAAACAGGTCCAGCACCCACACCGCGCCATTGCCGTAACCGCGGCGGCCCTGCGCATCCACACCGGTGCTGGTGTCCACGATGAACATCTTGCCGTAGCTGTACCAGATGCCTTCGCCGCGGCTCATACGCAGCGCGCCATCGGCCCAGGCCTGCGCGAACGGCCCGCTCAAGGTGTCGTTGGCGCCGATGTCGGCAAATCCGGCCGGTGCGGCGATGCTGTCCAGATCGGGCTCGGCGATATCCACCCACTCCAGCTGGAACTGCTGGCCGGTGCTGGCCACGGTCAGGTCGGCATTGCGACGCCCGCGCACGCGTGCGGCCTGCAGCCGGCCGCCGTTTTCCAGCGAACCGTTGCGGCCACGGCGATCGTTGGGGATGAAGCGATACAGGCCGGCCTTGTTGCGGTCGTCTTCGGTGAGATAGACGATGCCGGTGCGCGGGTCGATCGCCACCGCCTCGTGGCTGAAACGGCCCAGGCCTACCAACGGGCGGCCGGTGGTGCGATGGCTGTCCGGGTCCACTTCGAACACGTAGCCATGCTTGCGACCGGTGCTGGACACCGCGTTGGTCTTGATCTCTTCGCAGCTCAGCCAGGTGCCCCAGGGGGTCGGGCCGCCGGCGCAGTTGACCAGCGTGCCGCCCAGGCTGGGCTCCAGGCTGCCCCAGCCGCGCCGGCCGTAACTCAGCGTGGTGGTGCCGCCGCCGGCCTGCTGGGTGCCGCTGACGATGCCGGTGTCGTACATCGCCGGTGCGCGGAACGGCGTGGTGGCGCCGCGTTCGTGGTTGCGGATCAGCACGTATTCCAGGCCGCGCAGCGGATCGCTGCCCGGGCGCCAGTCGGGCCGGCGCAGGCCGACCACGGCCATGCCGTCGTGGCGGTCGGGGCAGGGCTGCCCGTCGTCCATGCGGTCACCGCTCCAGCCGAACGAGCGGTAGCTGAAACCACGTGGCAATTGCAGCAATGGCAGGCCGGTGCTCTGGTCGGCCACCGGGGCGAGCGGGCCGTAGCGGCTGGGAACCGGCGCGAGCCGCGACGACGGCGAGGTGGCGGCCTGGGCCTGGCGCGATTGCAGCGCACTCAAGCTGCCAAGGGCGCCAGCGGCCATGACGGCGGCGCTGCCCTTGAGAACCTGGCGGCGGGCGGGATCGAAAATCGGCATCGAACGACTCCTGCGGGGCTGGGTGGTCGGGCGACACTAATTGCCGGCTGTAACGACACCATGACACGCAGCGACACATCGGCACGGACTGCCCAGGCTGTGACGCGGATATCATGTCGCCATGAAATGCCGACTCATCGCCACCGGCGAGCGCGCACCGGCCTGGGTGGCGCAAGGTTTTGCCGAATATCAAAAGCGTCTGTCGCACTGGATGCCGCTGGAGCTGGTCGAGATCGAACCCGGCCTGCGTGGCAAGGGGCGCGACGCGCAACGCGCCATCGATGACGAGGGCCGCCGCGTACTGGCCGCACTGCCCAAGAACGCGCATGTCGTGGCGCTGGATGTGCCCGGGCGCCCCTTGAGTTCAGAGCAGCTTGCCCAGCGCATGGAGCACTGGCGTGGGCAGGGCCGCGATCTGGCGTTTCTGATCGGCGGCCCGGAAGGGCATGCGGCTGAAGTATTGAAAAGCGCCAGCGAAAGCTGGTCGATCGGCCCGCTCACGCTGCCGCACATGCTGGTGCGCCTGATCGTGGCCGAACAGCTGTATCGCGCCGCGGCGATGCTGGCGAATCATCCGTATCACCGCGCATAAGTGGTGGGCGCGTGGTGGCTCTGGGCATGGCTGTAACGGTGTGCCTGGCTGAGGCAGGCTGACAGCGGTTGGCCTGCACAGGAATGGCTACCGAACCTGATTGCGCGCGGCCTTACATCCCGATTCCCGGTCTCGCGTCTCCATTTGACCGTACGCCGGATTGCCGGTCACAGCTATCTACTGGCTGCCAGGTAGGCCGCGTCGCGTGCCGTCGCGGCGTTGGACATGACGCTATCGCTGGGACCGGAGGGGCCTGCTACGCGCGCGTCATCGACGTCTCGATCGCTGCTTTGTCGCCAGGATTTGTGCCTGCGCGGTGCTCTGCCTTGGCTCGATCCAGACCATGACCTTGCGAAAGGAGGGATGGACCGATGCCTGCGCAGCGCATCGAAGACGGTGACCCGATGCCCGGGCCACCGCATTCGACCACTCATCAATTCAACGAAAAACTCACCGGCACCAGGCCGTAGGCCTGCACCGCCTGGCCGTTCTGCATCGCCGGCTGGAAGCGCCAGCTACGCAGCACCTGGCTACGCGCGGCCAGATCGAGCACCCGATGGCCACTGCTGGTCTGCACGCTCACTTCGGCCGGGCGTCCATCGGTGCCGACCAGTACGCGTAGCAGTACCGTGCCTTGCTGGCCGGCACGCAATGCGGCCGCCGGGTAGCTCGGCGCTGGTGAACTCAAATACTGCAACTGGCCTGCTTCGATCGGCCCGCTGGGCGTAGCTGTCGTGGGAGTGCCTTCTGCGACCACGTCGGAGACCGTTGCCGGAACCGCAAACGCTGGGTTATCGACAACGGGCTCCTGACTGACCACCGCGGTCTGCACCGGTACCGTTAACGTTTTGGTGGGCGAATGTGTTTTCGGCTTGAACGTCACGTTGACTGGAAACACCACCGGTGGCGGCGGGGTTGGAATACTCATCGGCATAAGCCACCGCTCCTTCGGCACGGTCTGCTGCGGAATCGCCCGATGCGAGAGCGGAATCAACAACAGGCCACCGGCCAGGAGATGCAGTGCCACGGCGGTGCTCATCGCCAGGACGCGCGAGCTGTCGATGCCAAGGGGACGGGAAGAAACCTGCGATTGCGTGCGAACCATCATCCACCTCCAGAACGGAACTGCGGAAAGGACCAGCGCGGCCCGGACGCCTTACACCATCCGGTAGCGTAGGTTTACCGCAGCGCGCGCACCGGCACAAGCACGGCGCAGACGTTCGTCTGACGCATCGGATCGGCACGGGCCTGCAGATGCACTCCATCGAGGTCGCGGCGTCGATCCGCCGGCATTCTTCGAGGGTGCCAGCTTCGATCGTGTTGCCACTGAAAACGCCCAACCGAAGCTGGGCGTTTTGGCAGAAAAGCCCGGCCCCTTGCAGGGCCGGGGAAACGACAGTGACGGGAGAGGGCGTCAGTAGTCGTAAGACACCGAGAACATGGCGTAGCGCGGCTGGGTGAAAAACCGGCCCATGTTGTAGGTGTTGGACAGCGTGAACGTGTCGTCTTCCCAGGTGGAATCAACCTGCAGCGGCTTGCGCTCATTGAAGATGTTGAAGGCCTGCAGGGTCACCGCAAGCTTGTTGTCGGCAAAGGCAGGGCGGTAGGTCAGGCCCAGGTCGACGATCTTGGTCCAGGGCAACCGGCCGGCATCGCCGGGACGCGACGGCTGGCCGTTGCAGGTGTGGTACGACGAACCGTAGCCCACCGGATCGCCGGCATCGGAATCCTCGCTGATGCCATTGATGCTGACATAGCCCAGGCAGGATTTCGGCGTACCGGACAGCACACGGATATTGCCCGCAATCAGCCACTCGGGCGCGATCTGGTAGGAGCCGTAGATCTTGATCTGGTGACGCCGATCGTTGGCCAGGTAGCCACCCGAGTACCACATCAGCGCGGCAGCATCCCAGTCCTGCGTCTTGGAGACATCGGTCTGGCCGATATCGGATTTGATCTGGCCTTCCGTGTTGCCGAAGTTGCGCGACCAGGTGTAATCGATACGGCCTTCCCACTTGCCGTCGAACGGATGCTGCAGGAACAGGTCCACCGCCAGGTAGGTGCGTTTGGCCTTCTTGTCGAAGCCCCAGTCCGAGGGCGACATCGACACCGAGGTGCGGCCGGATCCATCGAGGTTGGCCAGACTGAAGGAGTTGGTTTCGCCCGGATTGAAGATGATGCAGCCGGGCACGTTGACGGTGCTCGGGTCGATGCCGGAGGCGCTCAACTTGGTACGCATCCGGTCCGCATCGCAGACGTCGTCGATGGTGGCGCCCAGTGTGCGGTAGGTGGCCTTGGCGCCGGTGACCCAGCTCTCGCCCAGGGTCTTGTCGAAGCCGAGCATGAACTCGTCCTGGTACATCGATTTGAGATCGCTCGCGGCGATGCCTGCCGCATCCGGTGCCTGGCCGCATTCCAGGTTGGAGGAGACGATATTGCCGGAGCACGCAAAGCCTGCGCTCGGGTCCACGGCCACGGGTGTCAGGCCGGTGGGCGTGCCCTGGGCGTCTATGCCGGTGTAGGTGAAGTACTCGCGCGTAAAGGTGGACGGCGAGGCACCGCGGATGGCCACGCTATTGGGCAAGGCCAGGTAGTAGCGGCCGGCGTTGCCGTAGACCTTGAGCGAGGAGTCGCCGAACACATCCCAGCTCAATCCCAGGCGCGGTGCCCACTGGTCGCCACTGGTGACATAGGGTGCGCCGACGTCGTTGAAGTTGGTGAACTTGTCGTTGCGGATGCCCAGCGTCAGCAGCAGCGTATCGTTGAGCTGCCACTTGTCTTCGAGGAAATAGGCTTTTTGTTGCACCGACATGCTGGTGGCGGTATTGAAGACCGAGCGATAGGCGTAATACCCGTTGCCGCCGGCCGGCCCGACGCCCAGCGCGGCGCTGATGGGTGAGGTGGGGCGCGAAGAGCGGCCGTAGATCCAGCGAAAGCCTGGGCCGGTGGTGATGACGCCCTCATTGCGGGCGTTGAAATACATGTTGTCTACGCCCGCGGTCAGCGTGTGGCTGCCCAGCACATATTCCAGGTCGATGCGCAGGCCGCGCGTCGTGTTCTCGCCATCGCGTGCCTGGCTGGAGGTCTGGTTGTTGCGAATCTCGCCGCCGCCGGTGATGGCCGGATCTTGCAGATTCGTGCTGCTCAGCAGCGGCGCGGTGCTTGGGTTGTTGCGGAAGTCGGTCTGCCGGCTTTTACCGTAGGTGGCGCTCAAGGTCAGATCGTCGGTGATATAGCTGGTGTATTTGCCGATGTAATAGCGGTCGTTGACCTTGACCGTATCGGCGAACGCACCGTTGGCGTCGCCGTCGACTCCCTGATATCCGTTGAAATCGCTGTAAGCACCGCCTTCGCGGTAATTGTTCTTGACGCCGGTCAGTTCGAGCAGGTTGCTGTCGTTGATGTTCCAGTCGATCTTGGCGTAGACCTTGGGCTCATCAATGCGGTAGTTGTTGCGGCCGATGACCGGGTCGTCCCGGCGCGCAGTGGAAACGCCTTCGCTGCGCTCCTGCTCGGCGGCAACGAACACGAACAGGCGGTCCTCGATCAACGGGCCGCCGCCATACACGCTGTAGACCGTATTCCAGAAGGTGTCATCCTTTCGGCTGCGGTACAGCGTGCCTGGCAGGGTGGGGTCGCTGTACTCGTAACCGTCGGGCGGCGCGGTATCGGGATACAACACGTTTTTGTCCGTGCTGGATAGCGACTTGGGGCGCCACAAGACCTGCGCGCCAAAATGCCACTCGTTGGTGCCGCGCTTGCCCAGCTGGCTGAGCACACCGCCGGCCGAGCGACCGTAGCGCGCGCTGTAACCGCCGGTGTAGGTTTCCTGCTGATCGATGGCGCCGAATGGCAGGGTGACGCCACCGATGTTGGAAAGCGGATTCGAGCTCAGATAGCCGTTGAGGTAATACGCGTTTTCGGTTATACCCGCGCCGCCGAACGAGATCGCATTGCCGAAGTAGCCGCTGCCCTGCACGGCTCCGGGCGACAGCAGCGCAATCGCTTCGCCTGAGCGTGCCAGCGGCAAGCGCTGCAGCTGTTCGGCGGTAATTACCGTGCGCGAGGCGGTGGCCGACACATCCACCGGCGAGATGTTCTTGCCGGTCACGGTAATGGTGCCCAGGGTGGCGGTATCGCCGGAGGCGCCAACGCCGAACGACACATCGGTACCCGCGCCGACGCGCAGTGCGATGTTCTTGCGTGTCTCCGCCGCCTGGCCCTCGCGCTGCAGGGTGACCGTGTACGTACCCACTGGAAGATTGCCGATGGCGTAGCGGCCGTTGGCGTCGACAGTCGCTGTCCGTGTGAACCCGCTGTCGCTCTGTGCGGTGACGGTGGCGCCGGCGCCTGCCGGTGCGCTTCCGTAAATGCCGGCGGTGGTGCTCTGCGCGGCTGCAGTGCCGGTGGCCATGACACCCACCGCACCACTCAGTGCAAGTGCAAGCACGCTGATGCGGCCGTAGCGCATGCGCGACGGTGGATTCAAGGGGTGCTTCAAGACAGGGTGGCGGGTCATCGTCTCTCTCCAGAGAAGCGCCATCACGAATATGACGGCACGCTGACCATTGATGCTAGAGAGCTGTAGAGCCTGCTTAAAGAATGATTTCTCTAAATTTCATGTTTCTTTAAGCACAAACACCAAAATCCGCCTATTCATTTTGAGAAGTGTGATATTGGGCACTTGTAAGTTACCCGCCTCAAAGTTTTAAAGCGGCACTTGATTGGTGCCGGGCTGCCGCGTCGTTTCTCGCCCCACGTGATCCGTTCCGACACTCTACAAACGACACTGCCCTCCGAAGAGGGCAGCGAGGAACGGCGATTGGCGGGAGTCCGTTTTCTTATCGACCGAGCTCGAATATCACGTCCAGATTGATCGAGAGCGTGCTTTCGCCGGGGGCCACCGGGGTGTCCATTTCGGCCTTGGCCGAGCGCATCGAGGCGGCCATCATCATCGGGCGCACGCCGCCGCCACTGCGGCCTTCGGAAATGCTGACGATGCGGCGCACCTTCAGACCCAGCGATTTGGCGTAGGTCTCGGCGCGGGTCTGCGCCTTCTTCAGTGCGGCGACGCGGGCTTCGTCGTACACCGGTTCGGGTTGGTCGATCGAGAAGCTGGGGCCATTGATGTCGTTGGCGCCGTGAGCGACCAGGGCGTCGAGCACCTTGCCGAGCTTGGCGATGTCGCGGACCTTGAGGCTGACCGTGTTGCTGGCCTGGTAGCCGTTGATCTTGGGCGCTTCGTTTTCCTTGTAGGTGTATTGCGGGCTCAGGTTGATGCCGCTGGTCTGCACGTCCTTGTCGGCGATGCCGGCCGCCTTCACGGCGTTCATGACCTTGCTCATCTGCTCGGCGTTCTGGCGCATGGCGGCGTTGCCGTCGGCGGCCTGGGTGACGACGCCGGCGGACAGCGTGGCGATGTCCGGCACGCGCTTGGCCTCGGCCTCGGCCGACACGTTGAGCAGGGTGCCGTCGTTGGGAATGGTGTAGCTCGGGGCAGTCTGGGCGTGGACGGTCATGGCGGTTCCGGCGGCGATGGACAGGGCCAGCAACAACGGCTTGAGGGTGGTACGCATGAGATCTCCTTGTCTGTGGCAAGAGCGTGTTGGGAGGTCGATGAATATGTTGTGAGCCGGACGCCACCGCGCAGCGCGGATGCGAGTGCCGAGTCAGCGGGCGGGCACGGGCAACAGGTATGCTGGGCGGATGCTCTATCTCGCCTCGCGCTCGCCGCGCCGACAAGAACTCCTGCAACGCCTGGAGGTACCGTTCCAGACACTGGAACTGGACGTGCCCGAGCTGCGCGCGCCGGACGAATCGCCCGAACACTACGTGCAGCGCGTCGCGCTGGACAAGGCGCGCGCCGGGCTTGCGCAGGTGCGCGCGCGCGACCCCAACGCCATCGTGCTGGGCTCCGACACCGAGGTGGTGTTGGGCGATCGGGTATTCGGCAAGCCGGTCGATGGCGACGATGCGATCGCGATGCTGCGCGCGCTGTCCGGACGCACCCACCAGGTACTCACGGCGGTGGCTCTAGTCTGCACGCAGCGGGCGCCGGCGCAGGCCTTGGTGGTGTCGGAGGTGAACTTCGACACGCTCGATGACGCGCAGATCGCTGCCTACGTAGCCTGTGGCGAGCCGATGGGCAAGGCCGGCGCGTATGCGATCCAGGGGCGCGCGGAGCGTTTCATTCGTCACCTGTCCGGAAGCTATTCCGGCGTGATGGGATTGCCGCTGTATCACACCTCGCAGTTGCTCACAGCCTTCGGAGCGCATTGATGTCGGAAGAGATCTTGGTCAACGTCACCCCGCGCGAAACCCGCGTGGCGGTGATCGAGAACGGCATGCTGCAAGAGCTGCATATCGAGCGCGGTTGGCGTCGGGGCGTGGTGGGCAACATCTACAAGGGCAAGGTGCAGCGGGTGATGCCGGGCATGCAGGCCGCGTTCGTCGAGGTGGGGCTGGAGCGCGCCGCGTTCCTGCACGCCAACGACGTGGTGCGCCCGGCACCGGCGCCGGCCAGTGTGGTCGATACCGAAGAAACCCCGATCCCGCCGCCGCCGCCCGCCGCGGTGCCGATCGTGGAGCTGCTGCGCGACGGTCAGGACATCGTGGTGCAGGTGGTCAAGGACCCGATCGGCACCAAGGGCGCGCGGCTGACCACGCAGATCAGCATTCCTTCGCGCTATCTGGTGCTCCTGCCGCAGTCCAAGGTCGTCGGAGTGTCGGCACGGATCGAGGACGAGGCCGAGCGGCTGCGGCTGAAGACCATCGTCAGCGAGGTCTCGGCCCAGCACGGCGGGTTCGGCTACATCATCCGCACCAACGCCGAAGGCCAGCCGGCCGAAGCGTTGGCCGAGGACATCGCGTATCTGTCGCGGGTCTGGAACGTGGTCGAGCGGCGCGGTCGCGAGGCGCCGTCGTGCAGCATCATCTATGAAGACCTGAGCCTGCCGCTGCGTGCGGTGCGCGATTTGATCCGGCGCGACGTGGAGAAGGTCAAGGTCGATTCCAACGAGACCTTCGCGCAGCTGCAGGCGTTCGTGGCCAAATACATGCCGGTGCTGGCCGAGCGTCTGGAGCTGTATACCGGCGACCGGCCGATCTTCGACCTGTACGGGGTCGAGGACGAGATCGGGCGTGCGTTGAACAAGCAGGTGCCGCTCAAGTCCGGCGGCTATCTGGTGATCGACCAGACCGAAGCGATGACCACCATCGACGTCAACACCGGCTCGTTCGTGGGGCAGCGCAATCTGGAAGAAACCGTGTTCCGCACCAATCTGGAGGCCGCGCAGGCGGTGGCGCGGCAGCTGCGGCTGCGCAACCTGGGCGGCATCATCATCATCGACTTCATCGACATGGACGACCCGGAGCACCGCCGCCAGGTGCTGCGCACGCTGGAGAAGGCGCTGGCGCGCGACCATGCCAAGACCACCGTGTACGAGTTTTCGCCGTTGGGCCTGGTGGAGATGACCCGCAAGCGCACCGTGGAAAGCCTGGAGCGTCAGCTCTCAGAGACCTGCGGCCAGTGCGGCGGGCGCGGCACCATCAAGACCGCCGAAACGGTGACCTACGAGATCTTCCGCGAGATCACCCGCGCCGTGCGCCAGTTCGACGCCGCGCGGCTGCTGGTGATCGCCTCGTCCAAGGTGGTCGCGCGCATCACCGACGAGGAATCGGCGGCCGTGGCCGAGCTGGAGGAGTTCCTCGGCAAGAGCATCCGCTTCCAGTCCGACGACCAGTACCTGCAGGAGCAGTTCGATGTGGTGTTGCTGTGAATCCGGGAATCGGGAATCGGGAGTGGGGAATCGGCTTGAAGCAACAGCCGCCCCACGTCACGTCTGCCATCCCTTCAGCGCCAATGCGCGATCAGACGGCTAAGCGTTCGTACGCCAGCGCTGGTGCTCTTACGATTCCCCATTCCCTAGTCCCCATTCCTCGCCGTTAATGCCCACCCCGCTGCGCCGCCGTCTGCGACTGTTCCGCCGTTATGCGATCACTGCCGCTGCGCTGGCGGTGGTGGCGGTCGCGTTGTTGGTGGGCGCGGCCAGTCAGGCGTTGCCGCTGGCCGAGGAGCATCCGCAGCAGATTGCCACGTGGCTGAGCCAGCGGGCCGGGCAACAGATCGCCTTCGATCATCTCGATACCGAGTGGACCCGGCGCGGGCCGTTGCTGCGGCTGGACGGCCTGCGGATCGGCCCGCACGGCGAGGTGCGGGTGGGGCAGGCCGAGATTCTGCTGGCCATGTATGCGGGCCTGCTGCCCGGGCAGTCGCTGACCGAAGTGCGGCTGCGCGGGCTGGCGCTGACCCTGCAGCGCAGTGACGACGGCGTGTGGTCGGTGCAGGGCCTGCCGAGCGCCCGACGCTCCGATCCGCTGGAGGCCCTGCGCCGGCTGGGCGAGATCCAGCTGACCGAGGCGCGCCTGCGCGTCGCCGCGCCCTCGATCGGCCTGGACACCACCCTGCCACGCATCGACCTGCGCCTGCGCGTCAATGGCTCGACCGTCCGGGTCGGCAGCCGGAGCTGGATCGATCTCAAGCGCGCGCCGCTGACCGGCGTGCTGGCGTTCGACCGCGACAGCGGCGATGGCAGCGTCTATGCGCAGGCCGACCCGGCCGATCTGGCTGCCTGGACGTCGCTGCTCACCCTCGGTGGCCTGCGGGTGGAAGGCGGTAGCGGACGCGTGCAGGCCTGGGCGCAGTTGCGCGCGCGCCGGATCACCGGCGTCACCGTGGATGCGGACCTCACCCAGCTCGCGCTGTCCGGCGCACCGCTGGCGGAGGAGACCGCGCGCCGCACGCTGCATTGGGAGCGGCTGCAGGCGCGCGCGCGCTGGCAGACCATCGATGGCGGCTGGCGACTGGATGCGCCCCGGTTGCGGCTGGGTCAGGCCGGCACCGTGCAGCAGCTGGACGGGCTGAGCATCGCCGGTGGGCGCCGCTATGCGGTGGCCGTCGGCAAGGCGGATGTCTCCGGCCTGATCGCCACAGCTGCGCTGAGCGACCGATTGTCGCCCGCACTACGGCGCTGGCTGACCTTGTCCAAACCGCAACTGCGGGTGGCCGATGTGCAGATCGCCGGCGAGCAGGGCGGGCCGGTGCGCGCGCAGGGTCAGATCGAAGAGCTCGGGTTTCTGCCGGTGGGCAATTCGCCCGGCATCAGCGGCCTGCGCGGCCGCGTCGACGGCGATGCGCAGGGCGGCGAGCTGGACACCGCGCCCGATGCCACGGTGCGCTTCGACTGGCCTACCGGCTTTGGCGTGGTGCACGAAATCCAGCTGGCCGGCAAGATTGTCGGCTGGCGCGACGGCGCAGGCTGGCAGGTGGCCACGCCCGCGCTGCGCGTGCAGGCCAGGGAGTACGGCGCCAACGTGCGCGGCGGCTTGTGGTTCCAGAACGACGGCAGCCGCCCACGCATGCAGCTGGCCGCGCAGCTGGACGATGTCGCCCTGCCGGTGGCGCGCAAGTTCTGGATCCGCTCCAAGATGAGCAAGGCCGCCATCGACTGGCTGGACATGGCCGTGGCCGGTGGTGTCGTCACCGGCGGTACCGGCCTGGTCAGCGGCGATCTGGACGAGTGGCCGTTCGACAACAACGACGGGCGCTTCGAGGCGTTTGGGCACATCCGCGATGGCGTGATCCGCTTCCAGCCGGACTGGCCGGCGATGGAACAGGTGCAGGCCGACCTGCGCTTCGTCGCCAACGGATTCTCCCTGCAGGGCAGCGGCGATCTGGCCGGCACCCCGATCAGGCAACTGGAGGCCGGCATCCCCAGCTTCACCACCTCCGAGCTGTACGTGCGCGCCTCCACCCAGGCCGATGCCGCGCAGCTGTTGGGCATGCTGCGCAAGAGCCCGTTGGAGCGCCGCTATGGCGACACCTTGCGCAATCTCACGGTGTCCGGCCCGGCGGCGGTGAGCTTCGATTTGCTGCGGCCGTTACGCACCCACGGGGTGGGCGGTCACCTGCAGGGCACGGTGGCACTGCAGGGCGCCAGGCTGGCCGACGCGCGCTGGAACCTGGCCTTCGACCAGGTCAGTGGCCAGGCCGAGTATCGCGACAGCGGCTTTGCGGCCGAGCAGTTGAGCGTGCAGCACCAGGGCCGCAGCGGCACGCTGGCGCTGCGCGCCGGTGGCTTCGTACAAGACCCCGGGCAGGCGTTCGAGGCGCGGCTGGGTGCCACCCTGGATGCCAAGGAGTTGTTCGACCGCGCACCGCAGATGGAGTGGCTGCGCCCCTACGTGCATGGCAGCGCGCCATGGCAGGTGGGGGTGGATGTGCCACTGCCGACGCCCGGCCAGCTGGATGCGCAGGCCATGCTGACGCTGCGGTCCGAGCTGGTGGGCACCACCCTGGACCTGCCCGCGCCGCTGGACAAACCCGCCGCCCGGCCGCTGGATACCCAGGTCAAGGTGGCGTTGCCGGTGGGCGATGGCGATATCGATGTGGCGTTCGGCAAGCTGGTGGCGCTCAAGGCCAGCAGTCACGGCGAGCAGACCGGCGTGCGCGTGGTGATGGGCACCGACACGGTGAGCGAGCGCCCGCCTGCGAACGGGTTGGTGGTGACCGGCCGCACCGCCTCGCTGGATGCGATCGACTGGATCAGCCTGGCGCGCGGCAGCAGCGCTGCGGACATGCCGCCGCTGCCGGGCCAACCGGCCACGCCCAAAAAAGATGCCGTCCCCCTGCAGCAGGTCGACGTGCAGGCAGACAGGTTGCTGATGATCGGCGGCGTGTTTCCGCAGACGCGGCTGCGGTTGCGGCCGACCCGCGATGCAGTGGCGGTGACGCTGGATGGCCCCTCGCTTGCCGGCCAGCTGACCGTGCCCAATGCCGACGGTGGCACCGTGCAGGGCAAGCTCGGCACCGTGCGCTGGCAACCGGTGGCCGAGGCCCCCGAGCCTGCGGCGCCGGAGCCCGGCGATCCGCTGGCCGGTGCCTTGCCCGAGCCGGCGCGACGGGCGGTGGCCGAGTTCGACCCGGTGTCGATCCCGCCGCTGGCGCTGGATATCGATGACCTGCGCGTGGGCAAGATGACCTTCGGCGCGGCCACCCTGCGCAGCAGCCGGCTCACCGATGGCATGCAGGTGGACCAGCTGCAGCTGCGCTCGGAGGACCAGAGCATCGGCCTGACCGGCGCCTGGCGCGGCAAGGGCGAGGCGGCCAGCACGCGGTTGTCGGCGCGGGTGGACAGCCGCAACCTGGGCAATCTGCTGCAGAACCTCACCCTGGGCGGCCAGCTGCGCGGGGGCGAGGGCCAGCTGGAACTCAATGCCGGCTGGCAGGGCTCGCCGACCGGCTTTGCGCTCGGCTCGCTGGACGGCAACCTCAAGGTCGATGTCCGCAATGGCCAGCTGCTGGAAGTGGAGCCGGGCGCCGGGCGCGTGCTGGGCCTGCTCAGCGTGGCGCAGCTGCCGCGCCGGCTGATGTTCGACTTCCGCGATTTCTTCTCCAAGGGGCTGGCCTTCAATACGCTGGACGGCGAGGTGCGCTTTGGCGAAGGCTTCGCGCGCACCGACGCCATCCGCATCGCCGGCCCGGCGGCGGATATCGCCATCCGTGGGCAGACCGACCTGCGCGCGCAGACCTTCGACCAGACCGTGGACGTCAACCCCAAGGCCGGCAATCTGCTGGCCGTGGTCGGCGCCGTGGCTGGCGGCCCGGTCGGCGCGGCGGTGGGCGCGGCCGCCAACGCGGTGCTCGGCAAACCGCTGGGTGCGATCGGTGCCAAGACCTACCACGTCACCGGCCCGTGGAAGGATCCGCAGGTGGATGTGGTCGAACGCGACGTGCGCGAGCGTGCGCCGGGCAAACCGGCTGCGCCAACGGCAACCCCAGGCACCCCCGGTCGGTCGCCACGCTGACGCCCTCGATTGCGTCAGCGTCAGCGGGGATCGGTGCTGATTGGTCTCAGGCTCTCAATCCGTGCGTCGATCGAATGCAGTACGCGCGCCAGCCGGCAAGCCGTGCATGCCGACGCATTGCCGCATTCATTCGGCAGGGCTGTCGCTGTCGGCGCGCGTGAACATCGGCAGACGCAGCCGCGAGCGGTGCCCAGGCGCCGGCGGTTGCCCAGGTGCGGGCACGCCCAGAAAGTAGCCGCGTTGCCATTTTTCACGCGCCGCCGCCGATTGCGCATCCGGCAGTGCATCCAGAAATCGCGTACGGCTGTGGGTCCAGTCGGCATGTTGCTGCGCCAGCTGCGGCGCTTCGGAAAGCGGCTTCCATTGCGGCTGCACCTGCTCGATCAACTGCCGCTGCAGCGGGAACAGATGGCAGAACGGCTCGCCCGCCTCGAAGCGCACCCGCCCGGGCCGGGTGAGGCGCCAGTTCATGGTGAAGGTGTGCGGGCTCCAGTCGGTTTCCACCAGGCCGCTCAACGCGCCGATGCCGTCCTTGGGCCGGTTCAACGGGCCGGTGACGAACAGGTCGATGCCGGTGTCGGTGCGAAACAGGCAGGGCACATGGAAGGTCAGCACGCCATAACCGAAGTGGCTGATCGCCGGCGCGACCGTCTCTGGATCAGCGTTGATGGTGATTGCCGCTAGCGCGTCGCCGCCGTCCCAATCGGCGTCGAAACCGGACTGGCACAGCAGCTCCCAGCCGTGCGCATTGGCGATCGCCAGCGGCAGGCAACGGTAGGCGTAACGCTGGTCGGTGGCATCCATCCACGCGCGCTCATGCGGGGCGGGGCGGATGTCCAGCGTGTGGCCGTCCAGAACGTGGGCGATGAGCTTCATGCGCGGGCGATCGATAAGAGCTGGCGGGGATGATAGCGGCGCCGCATGTTCAGCCGAACGACTTGTCTCCCCGGCGCGCGGGCCCCATCCTGACCGCATGACCGATCACGCACTCACTCTGGCCGAAACCCGGCTGCTGCTTCCTTCCGGCCTGGATGCCGGCCATCTCGACCGCACCTTCGGCGCCCTGCTGGGCCCGGGCATCGACTTCGGCGATCTGTATTTCCAGCATTCGCGGCGCGAGAGCTGGAGCGTGGAGGATGGCATCGTCAAGGACGGTGCGCATTCCATCGAACAGGGCGTGGGCGTGCGCGCCATTGCCGGCGAAAAGACCGGGTTTGCGTATTCCGACGACATCCAGCGCGAGACCTTGCTGGAAGCGGCGCAGTCGGCCCGTGCGATCTCGCGCGACGGCGGTGCGCAGTCCACGCGCGCGCTGGTGCGTGGCAATGGCCGGGCGTTGTACCCGGCCACCGATCCCATCGACGACATGGACAGCGCCACCAAGGTGGAGCTGCTACGCCGCATCGACCAGTACCTGCGCGCTGCCGACCCGCGCGTCAAGCAGGTGATGGTGAGCCTGTCCGGCGGCGTGGACACGGTGTTGATCGCCCGCAGCGATGGCGTGCTGGCCGCCGATGTGCGCCCGCTGGTACGCCTGAACGTGCAGGTGATCGTCGAGCACAACGGCCGCCGCGAATCCGGTTATTCCGGAGGCGGTGGCCGGTATGGCTACGCCGAGCTGTTTGCCGAGGGCCGCCCGGAAGGGTTTGCGCGCGAAGCGCTGCGCCAGGCGCTGGTCAACCTGGAGGCGATACCGGCGCCGGCCGGCGTGATGCCGGTGGTGCTCGGTCCCGGCTGGCCCGGCGTGCTGCTGCACGAGGCAGTGGGCCACGGGCTGGAAGGCGACTTCAATCGCAAGGGCACCAGCGTCTACGCCGGCCGCATCGGCGAGCGCGTGGCGTCGCCGGGCGTGACCATCGTCGACGACGGCACCCTGGACGGACGCCGCGGCTCGCTCAATATCGACGACGAAGGCACCCCCACCCAGTGCACCACGCTGATCGAAGACGGCGTGCTGGTGGGCTACATGCAGGACAGCCACAACGCGCGCCTGATGGGCGTGGCGCCCACCGGCAATGGCCGCCGCGAATCGTTCGCGCACCTGACCATGCCGCGCATGACCAACACCTACATGCGCGCCGGCCAGCACGACCCGGAAGAGATGATCCGCTCGGTCAAGAAGGGCATCTACGCCGTGAACTTCGGCGGCGGCCAGGTCGACATCACCAGCGGCAAATACGTGTTCTCGGCCACCGAGGCCTACCTGATCGAAGACGGCAAGGTCACCGCGCCGGTCAAGGGCGCCACGTTGATCGGCAACGGCCCGGAAACCATGCAGAAGGTGCGCATGATCGGCAATGATCTGGCACTGGACGAAGGCGTGGGCGTGTGCGGCAAGGACGGGCAAAGCGTGCCGGTCGGTGTCGGCCAGCCGTCGCTGTTGATCGACGGCATCACGGTTGGCGGAACGCAGGCCTGAGATGCGGGGATTCGGGAATCGGGATTCGGGAATCGTAACGGCAGGAGCGCAGAGCAGTGCGTCGGGCGTTTGCGCTTCGCGGGTTCAGCAGAGGGGAATCGGGAATCGGGATTCGGGAGTGGCAACGGCCGGGATGGTCGTTGCCTCGATTGATGGATCGGGCAGATCCTTATTCGTCGCCTTCCGACGCCGATTCCTCGTCGTCCAATCCCGAATCCCCACTCTCCAGTCCCTGCTCTTGAGACAGCTCGCGCAGCACCTGGAACAGTTCGCGGTAGGCGCGCGGGGGTTTGTTCTTGGCGCGTTCGTGGATCGCGTTGCGTACCAGTTGGCGCAGCTGCTGGCGGTCGGCGGCCGGGTAGGCTTCCAGCAGTTCGGCCAGCGCGACGTCGCCTTCGGCGAGCAGGCGCTCGCGCCAACGCTCGACCCGGTGGATCGCGGCCACCTCGCGGCGCGCGGTGTCGCTGTTGGCGTCCAGCGCATCGCGGATCGCAGCCAGGGTTTCGTCGTCCTCGCGGCGCATGTGCTTGGCCAGAAACGCCAGCTGTCGCTTATGCGCGATGTGTGAGGTGATGCGCTTGCTCTCTTCGATATGCGGGATCAGCGACTCGGGCACCGGCAGCTTGGCCAGCTGCGCCGGGGTCAGCGCCACCAGCTTTTCGCCCAGGTCGAAGATTTCTAGCGCCTCGCGCCGCTGCTGGCTGCGGCTGGCGCCGCGGAATTCACCGGTCTCTTCATCACGTCCGCGCATTGCCACTACATCCCGAAACTTGGTTAGTTGACTTTCCGGCCACGAACGGCCGGACTCCGGCGGAAGACTCCGCAGCAAATTCAGACACTCCGGCCACGGATGGCCGAGCTTTCGCGGACGGATCCGCATCCAAATTCAGACAGTCCGACCATGGATGGTCGGGCTTTCGCGGACGGATCCGCATCCAAAGGATAAAGCATTGAACGCACTCTCCTCCGAAACCCGTGTCGCCGACGACAGCCTGCAGCGTCTGGACGCATTGACCGATATCTCGCAGCGCCTGCTCGAGCGCGCCCGTGCAGCCGGCGCCACCCAGGCCGAAGTGAGCTGTAGCGAGGAGCGCGGCCTGGACGTCAACGTACGCCTGGGCGAGGTGGAAACGGTCGAATCCACCCGCGACCGCGGCATTGCAGTGACCGTCTACTTCGGCAAGCGCAAGGGCAGTGCCAGCACCGCCGACCTGCAGGAGTCCAGCCTGGAAGCCACCGTCGCGCAGGCCTGTGCCATCGCGCGCTACACCGAAGACGACGTGGCCGCCGGCCTGGCCGATCCAGAGCTGATGGCGCGCGAGTTCCCCGACCTCGACAGCTGGCACCCGTGGGCGCTGGACGCCGACACTGCAGTGGATCTGGCCCTGGCCTGCGAAAGCGCCGGACGCGAGGCGGACGCGCGCATCAGCAATTCCGACGGCGCCTCGGCCAGCACCGGGCTCAGCCTGTCGGTCTACGCCAACTCGCATGGGTTCATCGGCCGCGAACGCGGCACCCATCATTCGATCAGCTGCGCGTTGATTGCCGGGCAGGGCGACGGCATGCAGCGCGACGGCTGGTACAGCAGTGCCCTGGCGCGCGAGGACCTCGAAGCGCCGGAGGCCATTGGCCGCCACGCTGCCGAGCGCACCCTGGCGCGTCTGCAGCCGCGCTCCCTGCCCACTGGCCAGTTACCGGTGCTGTTCGCCCCGGAAGTGGCGCGTTCGCTGGTCGGCCATCTGCTGGGTGCAGTGTCCGGTGGCGCGTTGTATCGCCGCGCCAGCTTCCTGCTCGACAGCGTCGGCACCAAGCTGTTTCCGGACTGGTTCAACATCGAAGAACTGCCGCATCTGCGCCGCGGGCTGCGTTCGGCCGCGTTCGATGGCGAAGGCGTGGCCACGCGGCGTTCGGCGCTGATCACCGACGGCGTGCTGCAGCGCTACGTGCTGGGCAGCTATTCGGCCCGCAAGCTGGGTCTGCAGACCACCGCCAACGCCGGCGGCGTGCACAACCTGCAGGTCAGCGCCAACGCCGGCGATCTGGCATCGCTGATCGGCGGCATGTCGCGCGGGCTGCTGGTGACCGAGCTGATGGGCAACGGCGTCAACCCGGTGACCGGCGATTACTCGCGCGGCGCCGGCGGTTTCTGGATCGAGAACGGCGCCATCGCCTATCCGGTGGATGGGCTGACCATCGCCGGCAACCTGCGCGACATGTTCGCCGGTATCGAAGCGGTGGGCAGCGATGTCGACCCGCGCTCACACGTCAAGATCGGCTCGGTGCTGATCAACCGCATGACCGTGGCGGGCGATAGCTGAGCTAGGCGTTCGTGTGCTGGGTCGATGCGCCGCCTGCGTTCGGGCGCAGTGACGGATGAATCATGCAGGCGCCTGTCTCGCCATGTGGTGGGTAGGGACGTCCGGCCCGGGTGGTGCGCACTGCACGGACCGGACCTGGCTGCCGTGAGAGACCATGTCTTCCCGCACTGGTGGCTGGCTGAATCGTTGTTATAGTCCGCCGCACCACAATCATGTTCGGGGAGACATATGAGCGAATTCGACACCCACGCCGCACCGCCGCCACCGCCGATCGGCACCAGCACGCCGTCCGAAGAACGCACCCTGGCGCTGGCCGCGCATCTGCTCGGCATCCTGACGTCCTTCATCGGCGCGTTGGTGATCTGGCTGATCAGCAAGGACGCCAGCCCGTCCAAGCCGTTCGCCACCGACCAGGCCAAGGAAGCGTTGAACTTCCAGATCACCGTGATCATCGCCTATGTCCTGGCGGTGATCCTGACCATCGTCTCGTTCGGCATCCTGTTCTTCGTGCCGACGCTGGTCTGGGTGGCCAACCTGGTGTTCTGCATCCTGGCCGCGGTCAAGGCCAACAACGGCGAGCATTACCGTTACCCGTTCGCGCTGCGCCTGATCAAGTAATCGACGCGGCGGTAAACACAAAGGCCCGGCAGCGATGCCGGGCCTTTGTCGTTCAGGCGATGGCGCGATCAGTTCTGCGCCGGGGTGTTTTCGGCGAAGTATTCATGGCTGTCGGCGTTGGTGATGGCCTGGGCCGGATTGCTGATCGCCAGGCTGCGCGCACCGGACTGACCGTAGACGCGGTCCTGCGTGCCGGCCACCACGGTGAAGTGGCTGGTCTCGTGCACCAGCGTGCCCGCCTTGGAGTCGGTGCCGGTGGTGGACGCGCTCCAGAATGCGTTGCAGACATGGATCTCGTACGGCTGGTTCGGATAGACGTAGGCGAAGGCGTCGGCCAGATCCGCTTCGCAGCTGCAGTTGATCGTCAGCTGGCCGTTGTTCTGGTCCAGCGCGTTGTCGATGTTGACGAAGTTGGAGCTGACCCGGCTGTAGCGCGAGGCGTTGTAGGCACCGAACCAGGTGGTGTAACGCGCGCCGGTGCTGCCCGCATTGAGGTAGTTGCGCGAGTTCTGCGAGTAGTTGCGCGCGGCAGTGACCGCACTGGCGGCCTGGTTGGTGCGGGTGGTGCTGCAGTTGAGGTAGTTGATGCCGTTGACCACGGCGGTCGGGCCGACTGCGAGCTGGCGCTGCACGCCGCGGCGTGCGCCGTCCAGCCACACGGTGAGCGGGGTGCTGGTGGCCACCGCGGGCAGGCCGTTGGCGGCTTTCATCAGGCTGCCGTCGGACAGCGAGGCGTACTGCAGGGTGGAGCGCACCTGGATGGTGTAGTTGCCGCTGGTGGACAGGTCGTAGGCGCCGGCCAGATCGACCTCACCCTTCACGCTCTGGCCCGGCTGCAGGATGGTGAAGTCGGCCGCCTTGGGCAGGCCGCGCTTGACCAGGCGTCCGGTGTAGTCCACTGGCGTGCCATCGCGGCTCACTTCCAGAATGCCGTTGTCCAGCGACTTCAGCGGCAGCTGATAGGTCGGCACGCGTGCGATCTGGCTGCCGTTGTTGGTGACGGTGACGGCGATCTTGCCTTGATGACGGCCAGCCTGATCGGCCACTGGCGACAACTCGATGGTCAACGGAACCGGGCCGCGCACGGACTGCGCCTGCGCCGAACCGAGCACGCCAACAACGGCGAGCGTGCCTGCTGCAAACGATGCGAGAAAAACATTTTTCACCAGTGACTCTCCTTGGTCGGGGGATGCCTGCGAGTGCAGGCCAACCAAACCTAGGTAGCGCGAGCGGGCGCGACAAGTCGTTCAATTAACGATATTTCTGATGACAGATAATCCAGAAATCAGAGCAAATCACTGCCGATGTCGATAATTCAGGAATAAAGAGTGATTCCCGTCACTCCTTGGCGCCGGGCGTGTGTCAGCGGCTGACACAAACCGCAGTTATGAAAGTTTCATTTTGTGACCTTCTTCTCCGGTCGCCCGATCGCCCTCACGGCTGCAACCGTGCGCTGGCGCACGGAGTGCGCAGATTGGGTCGCCTTCGTCAGTGGGGGCCGATCAGAACGGCTGCCAGCGGGATGCCGGAAGTCGGCGAGTGCGTGGTGGGCCGCCCGCTTCGGCGCCGTGTTGGAGTGCACTCCAAGCGTCACTGCGATGCTCGACGGCAACCGCGAGCAGGTCGGCCGGCCATGTCGCAGCCACTGGCGTTGGGTCGTGCCGATGCACCGGGCAGCGGGATGCCTGCGTGTGTGTTGACCCGGTTGTATGCGCCAGTGCTGGCTCGTGGCGCCAGCGCACAGGTGCTCTGCGTATGTCGGTGACGCAGTGAACGAGCAGCGCTTTCGGCGCACCGCCTCCCGACCGAGCAGAACTGTCCAATGGAGGAGTGTGGTCGGGCACCACCGTCGCCTGGCAGACGACGGTGGCCGTGGCGAGGTGCTTCAGTGCGCCCGGTCCACCGCGAACCGGCCCAGGCTGGCCAGGGTGTCGCCCGGCTGGCCATAGGGCTGCAGGATGTCGTGCATGCGCGTTGCCAGCTCCGCCAATTTGGATTTGGCGCCGTCCATGCCAAGCAAGGCAGGGTAGGTGGACTTGGACTGTGCGGCGTCCTTGCCGGCGGTCTTGCCCAGCTGCGCCGAGCTCGACTCCACGTCCAGGATGTCGTCACGGACCTGGAAGGCCAGGCCCAGCGCGTCGGCAAAGTCGTCCACGCGCTGCTGGTCGGCCGCGCCGGCGTTGCCGGCCAGCGCGCCCATGCGCACCGCCGCGCGGATCAGGGCACCGGTCTTGAGCGCATGCATGCGCTGCAAGGCGTGCAGCGATTGCAGCTGGCCGGTGGCATCGATATCCAGTGCCTGGCCCCCGCACATGCCGGCAGCACCGGCAGCAGTGGACAGGCTCTGCAGCCAGCCCACACGCAGCTCGGCACTGACAGGTGCGGCGGCCAGCAGCTCGAAGGCGCGGCTCTGCAATGCATCGCCGGCCAGGATGGCGGTTGCTTCGTCGAAGGCGATATGCACGGTGGGCTGGCCGCGGCGCAACGCGTCGTCGTCCATCGCCGGCAGGTCGTCGTGCACCAGCGAGTAGGCGTGGATCAGCTCCACCGCCACCGCCGGTGTGTCCAGCAGGTCTTCCTCGGCGCCGAACAATGCGCCGCTGGCATACACCAGCAGCGGACGCATGCGTTTGCCGCCGCCGAGCACGGCGTGCCGCATCGCGGCGTGCAGCCGCTGCGGCGCCAGTGCGGCGTCTGGCAGGCCGGCGTCGAGGCTGCGTTCGGTACGGGCGATCCAGTGTTCGAACAGCGCGGAGCTCACCTCAGCCGCCGTCCAGCGACGGCGGCTCGAACGCTTCGGCAAGCTCGGGGCGGGCGGGGTCGGTCAGCAATCGCACGCGCAGTTCGGCCTGTTCCAGCGCCTGCTGGCAATCGCGGTACAAGCCGATGCCACGTTCGTAGGCAGTGAGCGATTGCTCCAGGCTCAGATCGCCGACTTCCATCTTTTGCACCAGTTGCTCGAGTTCTTCCAGCGACTGTTCGAAGCGGGCAACCGGGGATGTTTCGTTCAAGGACTTCTTGGCCATCGCTAAAGTGTGCGGCGCGCGCGCAGGCGGGTCAATTCGCCGTGGTGTCCGCGCGCCAGACCAGGCGCGCCGCATTGGCCTGCAACCAGTGGCTCAACGGTGCCGAGACGATGCAATCGCCCGCGGCCAGGACCTGGTCGCCGGCCCACAGGATCGGCAGGCGATCGCGCTCCCACGGTGGCAGATCCGAGGCCTGCAGCAGATGCTTGAGCCGATGCGAATGCGCGCGCTGCGGCAGCACGATGCGCTCGCCACCGTGTCGGCCACGCACCAACAGCGGTTGCGCAAAGCGCAGCCCCGGCGCGCCCTGCAGCTGCAGCTGCGCGCCATCGGGTAGGCAGAGCGGCTGCGCGCCGTCCCATGGCGCAGACCAGTGCGCCGGCCATGGGACGGACGGGCGGCGCAGGTAGAGACGGTGCCGCCAGCGGCGCACTTCGACCTGCTGCCACGCAAAACAGGCCTGCCGGTCGGCGGCGGGGTGCTCGATCTCCTGCTCCAGGGCCGCCACGCCGTGGGCGGGCAGCGGTGGCGCGCCGGCTGCGCTTGCCCATGCGCGCAGCAACCGCGGCCGGCGTGCCGCGGGCTGTGCGCGCAGCAACTGCAGGTCCAGGGCGCCCGTGGCCGTCTGCATATCGGGCAGCAGTATCAGGTCCTCGTGCAGCAGCAGCTCGCCGGCGTCGGCACTCAGCTGCGCGCTGCGCGCCAGCGCGTCGGCCGCCTGCGGCCAGCGTTGCTGCAGCAACGGCAGCACCCGGGTCCGCAGGAAATTGCGGTCGTAGCGCGCATCTGCATTGCTCGGGTCTTCGATCCAGTGCAACCGGTGCACCTGTGCATACGCCTGCAGGTCGGCGCGTGCCCGCGCCAGCAACGGGCGCCACGCCATGCCGTCGGCGAAGCGCCGCTGCGCGCGCATGGCACCCAAGCCATCCGGGCCGGAGGCGCGCAGAGCGCGCAGCAGGAAGGTTTCGGCCTGGTCGTCGCGGTGGTGGGCCAGTGCCAACCATTCGCCGGGGGCAAGGCTTTCGGCAAAGGCGGCATGGCGGGCCTGGCGCGCGGCGGCCTCCAGGCCCAGCCCGCTGTCGCGCGCGACCTGCACCTGCACGATGCGCAGCGGCACCTGCAGCGCCGCGCAGGTGTGCTTGCAGTGCAGCGCCCAGGCACCGGCATCGGCGTGCAGGCCGTGGTGCACGTGCAGCGCCCGCAGGCCGCGCGCACGGTAGGCCGGAATCGCAGCCAGCGCGTGCAGCAAGACCGCCGAATCCATGCCGCCGCTGTAGGCGATCACCACCGGGCCGGGGGGAGTGGTGGGCAGCAATGTGGTGGCGTCGGTCACCGGGTACTCACTGAAGGACGAACGCCGCGTCGCACGCGAGTTGCCGGTGTCTGCGAAGCAGCCGTGTGCCAGGCGGGTGCGGATCGCACCGCCTGGCCCGCGCGCATGGCGGTGCCATGGCCATCGCGGTGTGCCGCGCATGGGCAAGCACAAGCCGATGCGGCCAGTCGCCCAAGCCGCTGCGCGTCATGCCCACCGCCGTCCGTTGATGCGGCAGACACGCCGGCAAGGTGAGGCTGGTCGCCGGCCCACCGGCGGTCATCGCGCAGCAAGCCGCCCATCAACGCGTGGCCGCCGCCTCGAACGTGGCCGGCTTGGGCAGCTCCACCGGCACGCCGGCGCTGTTGCAGGTGCCGGCCTTGCACAGGCGCGCACGCAGGCGTGGGGTGGCCTGCACGATGACGTGGTAGATCACGTTCTCCTCCAGGGTGCCGCGGAAGGCCGCGCTGCCCGGGCCGGTGGCCCAGATGCCGACGTCTTCGCCGCCATGGCTTTCGGACTTGGTCGGCACCAGCGACTCCTGCATGTAGCTGGGCGCCTCGGTGTCGACGTGGGTCAGGTCCGGGCGACCGGACGCCGGCTCGCTGTTGCTGGGCTCGTGCGGATACTTCTTCGGCCCGGCCGGCTGCGCGTTGCTGGCGCCGGTGTAGCCGGGGCCGTTGGCGTAGCTGAGCGTGGTGTAGGGCTGGCCGGCCAGGTCGGTGGCCAGCTGGGTGCGGTCGCCTTCTTCGCCGCCGGTGCCGCGCACCTTGCCCAGAATCGGGTTGCCGCGCACCGGGTACCCGACGAAGTTGAGCGTGTGCGAATGGTCGGCGGTGACGATGATCAGCGTGTCCGGTGGCGCGGTCTGCACGGCAGCGCGCACCGCATCGGACAGCGACACGGTTTCATCGAGCGCGCGGTAGGCATTGCCGGCGTGATTGGCGTGATCGATACGCCCGCCTTCGACCATCAGCACGAACCCATTCGGGTCGCGCGACAGCGACTGGATCGCGGTGCGTGTCATCTCGGTCAGGCTGGGCTCGCCCTGCTGGGTGCGGTTGCGGTCGTGGTCGAACTGCATGTGGTCCGGTTCGAACAGCCCCAGCAGCGCCGGCGCGCCGGTTGCCGCTTTCAATTGCTGCGCGTTCCAGACATACGCGCCCTGCGGGTGCGCCTGCTTCCATTCGGCCACCAGGTCGCGGCCGTCCAGGCGCAGGCCCACCTTGTCGTCGTATTCGGGGTCGCGCTCCTGCACGGTCTGGAACTGGCTGCGTCCTCCGCCCAGCACCACCTGCGGGCCGCGTCCGTAGCGCGCGGTGGACAGCAACTGCTGGGCGATGTCCTGGCAGCCGGCGGTGCGCGCGGACTCGGGAAGATCGGTGTCGTTTTCCCAGTTGCGGTCCGGCGAATGCGCATACGTTGCCGCAGGCGTTGCATGGGTCAGCCGCGTGGTGGTGACGATGCCGGTGGCCATGCCGGCGCTGTCGGCCAGTTGCAGCCAGCTCAGCAGGCCCTTGTTCAAGCTGTCGGCGCAGTCGCTGCGATTGCCGCTGCTGACCCCGATCGCGCCCATGTGCGACTTCACACCGGTGGTGATGGAGGTCATGGTGCCGGCCGAATCGGGCGTCTGCGAATCGGTGTTGTAGGTCTTGCTGAAGGCGGTGGCCGGGAACTGCTCCCACGACAACAGGTTCTCTTCGCCCGGCCCGCCCTTGCGTTGGCCATCGAGGATGCGTGCGGCCGCCACGGTGGTCAGGCTCATGCCATCGCCCAGGAACAGGATCACGTTACGCGCCTTGCCGGCCATGGCGCCGTTGCCGGCGGCGCGCGCCGCACCGGAGCGATACCACCACTGCGGGGTCTCGCCGGCCGGATGGGTCACGGGTGGCACGTCCACGTTGACGGCAGCGGGTGCAGAGGCGCTGCTTCCGGCAGTGGAGGCGCAGGCGGCGACGCAGAGCGTGGTGAGGGCGGCGAGGGCAGGCAGGCGGTAACGCATCGGGGTCGAACTCGTGGCTGAATCAGCGCCCATTATGCCGGCCCGCGTCCGTCGCACAGATGACACGCCGCTGTTCCAGTCGTGGCCTCGCGGGCAGGCCGGGCCTGCGATAAGGTGCATGCACTCTCCCCCCGGATGATTCGACGACATGAGACTGGTTGCGGCCTGGTTGCGCATTCCGTTCTGGCAGCGCGTGGTGGCCGGCTTCGTTCTCGGCGCGCTGGCCGGTGCGGCAATGGGCCCTGCGGCCGACGTGTGGTTCGGCCCACTGGGCGATCTGTACGTCACCCTGATCAAGATGATTGCGGTCCCGCTGGTGTTCTTCGCGGTGATCAACGCAATCTCGTCGCTGCACGGGCAGAAATCGGTGGCCGCGCTGGGGGGGCGCACCTTCCTGTGGTTCGTGATCACCGCAGCCCTGGCGGTGGGCGTTGGCCTGGCGGTGGGCACGTTGATGCAGCCGGGTGCCGGCCATTTCAATCTGAGTGTGGATTCGGCCTGGAAGCCGCGCGATGTGCCCAGCCCGATCAAGGTGCTGCTGGACGTGGTGCCGTCCAATCCGTTCTACGCACTCACCGGCATCGGCACCAAGACCAATGCCGCCGGCGAAACCGTGCTGGCGGCCGGGCGCGGCTCGATCCTGCCGGTGATCTTCTTTGCCGGGCTGCTGGGCTTTGCAATGGTCAAGCTCGGCGAACGGGTGACCGAGGCGCGCAAGCTGACCGGGCAACTGAGCGACATCATGATCCAGGTCACCCGCTTCGTGCTGGAGATGACCCCGCTCGGCACCTTCGGCCTGATCGCCAGCCTGGTCGGCAGCTACGGGTTCGCCAAGTTGTTGCCTTTCGGTAGTTTCGTGCTGGCGCTGTATCTGGCCTGCGCGATCCATATCCTGGTGGTCTACAGCGGCCTGTTGCTGGTGCATGGGCTCAACCCGTGGAAGTTCTTCCGCGGCGCTGCGCCCGGCATGCAGGTGGCCTTCGTCAGTTCGTCGAGCTTTGCCGCCATGCCGGTGGCGATGCGCTCGATCACCCATAACCTAGGCGTGAGCAAGGATTACGCCGCATTCGCGGTGCCGCTGGGCGCCAGCATCAAGATGGACGGCTGCGGCGCAATCTTTCCGGCTTTGTGCGCAGTGTTCATCGCGCAATACACCGGCGTGCCGCTGACCGCCAATCAGTATTTCGTGGTGCTGATCGCCTCGGTACTCGGCAGCTTCGGCACGGCCGGCGTGCCGGGCACGGCGGTGATCATGGCCACGGTGGTGCTGAGCGCGGCCAACCTGCCATTGGAAGTGATCGGCTACCTGTACGCCATCGACCGCATCCTGGACATGATGCGCACCATGACCAACGTGACCGGGCAGATGCTGGTGCCGGTGCTGGTGGCCAAGGAAACCGGCCTGCTCGACAAGACCATCTACGAATCCGCCTCCACCAATGTGGGGCTGGAAGATCCGCCGGCGGACAGTGCCAAGCCGCTGCGCTGAGCGCCCTCGATGACGGCAGGATTTCCCGCGCTGCGCGAGCGCCTGGCGCAAGTGACCGAGCTGGAGATGGTCGACGGTGTGTTCGTGCAGCGCAGCCTGGCGCCGGACCCGTTCGAGGATCGCTACCTGCAGGTGCGGCGCAAGGAAGGCCGCGTGTATACCGATGCGCAAGTCCGCAGCCTGCCGCGCCCCGGCGGCAAGCTCGGCGCCAGCCTGGAATGGCAGGTGCGCGCGCTGTCCAGTGACTTGCTGGTGCAACACCTGCGCGCGCGCGCAAGCGAGGGCGCCATTCTTGAACTGGGCTGCGGTAATGGCTGGCTGTCGCAACGGCTCGCCCAGTCGCTGCAACGCGACGTGTGCGGCATCGACGTCAATCGCACCGAACTTGCGCAGGCCGCACGCGTGTTCGGTCACGACCAACGCCTGAGTTTCGTTGCCGCCGATATCCACACCCTGGCACTGCCGCAGGATGTGTTCGACGTCATCGTGGTGCCGGCGTGCATCCAGTATTTCGCCGACCCCGGCGCGCTGCTGGTGCGCCTGCTGGCGCAGCTGCGCGATGGCGGCGAGCTGCATATCCTCGACAGCCCCTTGTATGCAAATCCGCAACGCGCCAACGGCAGTGCCGCGCGCAGCCTGCGGTATTTCACCGGGTTGGGCGTGCCTGCATTGGCCGAGCAATATCACCAGCACACCTACGCCACCTTCGACCGATTTGCAGTGGAATGGCGGTTCGATCCGCGCCGGCTGGGTGCGCGGGTGCGGCGCCTGCTGAGGCTGCAACAGCCGCATTTCCCGTGGCTTTGCCTTCGCAAGCAGGACAACGTCGCGGCAGTGTGCGCGACGGCCTAGCGTTGCCTGCAAGCCGCATTGGACGAGGCTGCGATATAGCGGCCGGTGAGCAGGCCGGTCGCTTGCGGACGTCGACAGCCAGGTGGGTGCCGCGTCGACATCGCAATGGTGGCCGGCGTTGCGGTTCTGCTCGTAGGGCTGCGGAGCTCGCGCCGGATCAGCGCAGATCACCGCCTTGCAGGTGGGCAACGTCGCTGACTGTTGCGAGCAGTGGACGCGGCCGCGCAACGCATGCCCGCCGTTGCAGCCACATGGCACACTGCCGGCTCATCCATTGAGGGAGGCGGGCGGTGATCGGCCAACAGCGTGATCTGACATTTCGATTTCTGGCCGAGCCCAGCGACGTCAATTTCGGCGGCAAGGTGCATGGCGGCGTGGTGATGAAGTGGATCGACCAGGTCGGTTTCGCGGCGGCCAGTGGCTGGAGCGGGCATTACTGCGTGACCGTGGCGGTGGGCGGCATCCGTTTCGTGGCGCCGGTACGGATCGGTGACTTGGTCGCGGTGTCGGCCAAGCTGGTCTACACCGGCCGCAGCAGCATGCACTTCGCCATCGATGTGCGGGCACGCAGCCCGATGGGGGGCGACTCGCGCCTGTGCACGCACTGCATCATCGTGTTCGTGGCGATGGACCCGGACGGCGTCACGCCGGTGGAAGTGCCCTCGTGGCGACCGGATACCCCGGAGGACCAACGCCTGGCCGAGTACGCGCTCAAGGTGATGGAGCTGAGCAAAGGGATCGAGGACACCATGTCCCATTACCAGGCCGATACCTCGCGGTAACCGGCACCGCAGGCTGCGCTGCCGCTGGGGTCCACGCATGCCCGAGCTGCCGCACGTAGCGTGAGGCCAGGCGCGTGCAGTGCAGCCGGCGGCGGGTGTACCCGCTGCCACGCAGCGGTCATGGGCGATGCAGAACTGCAACGTGCCACGGCACTGCAACAAAAAGGCCGCGGGATCGCCGCGGCCTTTGTCATGCAATCGACGCAGTGTCTATGCCGGCAGTCAGAGCACCCGACGTGCCTGGATGAACTTCTCGCTCCAGTAGCCGCTGGCCAGCGAATCCACGCGCACGTCCTTGCCGCGGCTGGGCGCGTGCAGGAACTTGCCGTCGCCGACCACCAGGCCGACATGATCGATGCGGCCACGCTTGCCGAAGAACACCAGGTCGCCTGCCTTCAGCGCGTTCGGGTCCTTGATCAGCTCGGCTGATTCATCGCGCGCAATGTCGCGCGAAACGCGCGGCAGATCGATACCCAGCGCGGTCTTGAAGACGTAGCCAACCAGGCCGCTGCAATCGAAACCTTCGGTGGACTCGCCGCCCCAGACGTAGGGGGTGCCGAGCAGGGCCATGGCGCGTTGCAGGATCACCTGCACGCGGCTGTCCGCCACGGCGTTCTGTGCAGCGTTGGCTGCGCTCTGCGACACGTCGTAATTGGCCAGCAGGCGGCTGAGGTCGCCGGCGAACATCGCCGAGCGGTCCATCAGCGGAATGGCGTCATTGGCGGCCAGGTGCGGAAGCAGGGCGGCCAGTGTTGCGGTGGCAGCGGCGTCGGCGCGGCTGCGGGTTGCGGCTTTCTCGGCGGCGACGGCGCTGTCTGGCGTAGTCGTCTGCGGAGTGGATGAGGCGCTGGTGGCGGTCTGCGCCAGAGCGGGAAGTGCTGCAATCCAAAGTGCGGTGGCGCAAAGCAGGCGGAGCGGTTTCCGGAGCGGAAGCGGGGCGGCGCCAGGGCTGATCTGTTCGTCGTTCGTCACGCGGGAATCACAATTCTGCTGTCGATGCGGGATGATGCCCTGGTGAACGAATCGTTACGTTCAAAAAAAGTTAACTTTCCGTTTTATGACTTGTGATGTTCATCACATTTCAGTGTAAAACCCGCTTCGAACCTGAATAATGGTCACGCCAGTAGGCGCCATCCAGGAAATCCAAGCGGACCGTACCGCCGGTGGTCGGGGCATGCACGAAGCGACCTTCACCCACGTAAATGCCGACGTGGGTCACGCTGCCGCTGGCTCCGAAGAACACCAGATCGCCGGTGGCAAGCCGCTCTGGCGGGATCGGCGGCCCCTGGATCTCGGCCAGCTCGCGCGAGGTGCGCGGCAGCATGACGGCCGCCACGTCCTTGTAGACATAAGTGACCAGCCCGCTGCAGTCGAACCCGGTCTCCGGTGTGTTGCCACCAAACCGGTACGGAGTGCCGACCAGGCCCAATGCGCGCATCAGGATGTCGTTGGCCGCCGCAGGATTGGCCGGCGCCACCTGCGGCCAGACGCGCGGCGGCGGCGGGGGCGCGGCGGCCGGACGCCGCACCGGGGTCTGCTGCGCGCAACCACCCAGCAGGAACAAGCCCAGCAGCAAACAGGCCGCGGCGCGATGGATGCGGGCGGCGAAAACTGGCGTGATATGCATGGAGCCGGGATAATGGGCGGTTCGAAAGGTCGCCATGATGGCGGCGCACCCGGCGGCCGACAAGCCGTCCTCAACCGTCTGCCACCGGGCAGCCCATTCAGAGCCAGGCATGAAGATCGAAAAAGACAGCGTCGTCCGCTTCCACTACACCGTTTCGGAGATCGGCCAGGAGCCGATCGAGAGCTCCAAGGAGCGTGACCCGTTGGTGATCCTGATCGGCCACGGCAACATCATCCCCGGCCTGGAAGCGGCCATGATGGACAAGGAAGCCGGCGAAAGCTTCGGCGTCGACGTCAAGGCGACCGAGGCCTATGGCGAGTACCGCGAAGGCCTGAGCCAGCGCGTGCCCAAGAAGCATTTCGGTGCCACCAAGCTGGTTCCGGGCACCCAGGTGGTGCTGCAGACCAACTTCGGCCCGCGTGCGGTCACCGTGCAGAAGGTCGGCATGAGCGTGGTCGATGTCGACCTCAATCACCCGATGGCCGGCAAGGACCTGCACTTCGATGTGGAAATCATCGAAGTGCGCGAAGCAAGCCAGGAAGAGCGCGACCACGGGCACGTTCACGGTGACGGCGGTCATCACCACTAAGCACTGCGGGCAGGGTGTCGGCGTTGCCGGTGGCGGTGAAGTGCTGGATTCCGGGTTCGGTCTGCACCTCGGTTGCGTGCCGGGCCGCCGGAGCCGCCACTTTCCCACCAGGGGGCACGCACTGCGCCACGCTCGATGCAGCCGGTAACGGCGGCGTTTCCGACGGCCCGCCCTCCAGGCGGGCCGTTTGCGTTCTGCGGTGTGCGCCATCGCACCCGATGGCCTGAGTTGCAATGACCCGACCCGATCTGCTCCCCATTGCCGCGACCGAGCGCATCGTCGTGTTGGACGTACTGCGCGGCTTTGCATTGCTCGGCATCCTGCTGATGAACATCGAGGCCTTCGTCGGACCGCTCGATCTGGCATTGAGCGGCGTGGAGCCGCACTGGCACGGCGCCGATCGCATCGCCGATGCGCTGGTCTATCTGTTCGTGCAGGGAAAGTTCTACACCCTGTTCTCGATGTTGTTCGGCATGGGCTTTGCGGTGATGGCGCAGCGCGCCGATCAGGCAGGGCGCGGATTGATCGGCATGTACCTGCGCCGCACTGCCGGCTTGCTGGTGATCGGTCTGGCGCATGCGCTGCTGCTGTGGTCCGGTGACATTCTGGTGACCTATGCCGTGCTGGCGGTCCTGCTGCTGAGCGCGCGCAAGGTGCCGACGGTGACGTTGCCGTGGCTTGCCGCGCTGGTGTACCTGTGCGCGCCGGCGCTGGTGATGCTGTACGGCAGTGCGATCGCGCTGATGCAGTCCGATCCGGCAGCGGCGAGCGACTGGAACACCGCCATGGCCGACGCCGCGCAGCAGGCAGCAGCCAACGTGCAGGCACAGCGCGCCGCGTTTGGACACGGTACCTACCTGCAGGCCACCGTGCAGCGTTGGCATGACCTACGCCAGGCGATGAGCGGGCTCAGCATCAATGGTCCGGCCATGCTGGGCATGTTCCTGTTGGGCAGCTGGTTCGTGCGCAGCGGCGCGATCGCGGCGCCCGAGCGCTTTCCACAGCTGTTTCGCGCATTGCGCTACGGGGCCGTGCCGCTGGGGCTTGCCGTCATGGTGGTCAGCTACGCGCTGGAACCGTGGATGGACCCTGCGCGTGCGACGCTGCGCCTGTCCGGCGCGTTCGCGTTGGCGTTGATCGCCGGGCCGCTGATGAGCCTGGGCTATGCGGCATGGGTGGTGCGCTTTGCGTCGCGTCTGGCATGGCTTGCGCCTGCCGGCCGCATGGCGCTGAGCAATTATCTGTTGCAGTCGGTGCTGTGCACGTGGGTGTTCTACGGGTACGGGCTGGGCTACTTCGAGCAATTGCCGCGCGTGTGGCAACTACCGTTCGCAGTGGCGCTGTTCGCCGCGCAGGTGGTGCTGAGCCACCTGTGGCTGCGCTGGTTCCGCTTCGGGCCACTGGAATGGGTCTGGCGGAGCGTGACCTACCTGCGCGTGCCGCCGATGTGGCGCAGCAACGCCCGGGCCGGGTAGCCGCAGGTGAGCGCCGTGCGCGAGGACGTGGTGGTGATCGGTGCCGGCGCGATCGGCCTGGCCACTGCGCTGGCGCTCGTGGAAGCCGGCCGTCAGGTGCGCGTGCTCGATGCCGGCGCGTTGGGCGCTGCCACCTCGCACGGCAACTGCGGCACGATCACGCCAAGCCATGCGCCACCGCTGGCGGCGCCGGGCATGATCGCGCAGGCGGTGAAATGGATGCTGACGCCGGACGCGCCCTTGTACATCCCGCCACGCCTGGATCCGGCGTTATGGCGCTGGCTGTTGCGGTTCGCACGGCGCTGCAATGCGCGCGACTGGCACGCCAGTGCGCATGCCCGTGCGGCCTTGCTGCACGACGCGCGCCAGCGCCTGGACGACTGGGTGAGGCGTTACGCGCTGGACTGCGATTACCGGACCGATGGGCTGGACTATGTGTTCGGCGACGCACGCCGCTTTGCGCAGTACCGCGCCGAATGCAAGGTGCTGGCGCAGTGGGGCATCCAGACGCAGGTAATCGATGGCGCCGACTACGCGCGGCAGGATCCGGCATTTCGCGACGGCATCGCAGGTGCGATCCATTTCCCTGGCGACGCGCATCTGCGCCCGGAACGCTATACCGCGGAACTGGCCAGGGTGCTGCGCGCACAGGGCGCGGTGATCGATGAGCACTGCCGCGTGCATGCCGTGCTGCCGGAGGCATCCGGTGTCTGCGTGCACACCGGCCCGGCGGTGCTGCACGCACGTGAGGTGGTGATCGCCACCGGGCCGTGGTCGCCGCAGCTGGCTGCGCAGCTCGGGCTACGCCTGCCGGTGCAGGCCGGCAAGGGCTATTCGATCACTTACAGCGCACCACCGTTGATGCCGCGCCGCCCGGTGGTGCTGAAGGATCGCTGGGTGTTCGTGGTGCCGTGGCGCGACCGGCTGCGCATCGGCAGCACGATGGAATTTTCCGGCCACGACACCCAGCTCACGCCCGCGCGCCTGGCTGCGCTGGAACGTGCGGCCGCCGAATATCTGCATGCGCCATGCGGGCCGGCAGTGATCGAGCGCTGGTATGGATGGCGACCGATGACCTGGGACGATGTGCCGGTACTGGGCGCCGTGCCGGCGCGTCCTCACGTCTGGCTCGCGGCTGGCCATGGCATGCTCGGGATCAGCATGAGCACTGCAAGCGGAAAACTGATGGCCGACCTGATCACGGGCCGCGCACCTGCGCTGGACCCGCATCCCTACCGGGCGGAGCGATTCGCATGAGTGCGCGTTACGACTACGACGTGGTGATTCTGGGCGGCGGTTCCGGTGGGCTGGCGGCCGGTTTTCGCGCGGCAAAACACGGCGCGCGCGTGGCGATCATGGAGCCCGACGAGCTGGGCGGGACCTGCGTCAACCTGGGTTGCGTGCCGAAAAAAGCGATGTGGCTGGCGGCCGATCTGGCCGGCAAGATCGAGCTGGCCGGCGCGCTGGGGTTCGATGTGCCGCGCCCCACGTTGGCATGGCAGGAGCTGGTCACGCATCGGCAGGGCTACATCGCCAACATCCACGCGAGTTATCGGCGGCGTCTCAACGAAGATGGCGTGGTCCTGATCCCGCAGCGTGGCGTGTTGCAGGACCGTCATACCATCCTGGGTGGCGATGGTGTGCCAGTCACTGCCGAACACATCGTCATCGCCACCGGTGCGCATCCGCTGCGCCCGGGCGTGGACGGCGCCGAGCATGGCGAGGTTTCAGACGATTTTTTCAACCTCTGTCATGCGCCAGCGCACGTGGCGATCGTTGGGGGTGGCTATATCGCGGTGGAAATTGCCGGCCTGTTGCAGGCACTTGGCAGCCGCGTGCACCTGTACGTGCAAAGCGACCGTCTGTTGGAGCGCTTCGATGCGGAGTTGACGCTGCAGTTGGCCGACAACCTGCGCCACCTGGGCGTACGCCTGCATTTCGGTTTCACCACCACCGGTCTGGAGCGCGATGCGCAGGGCGGGCTGCGCGTGCATGGTCATCCTGCGCATCCGCGCGAGCAAGGCAACGACGTGTTCGACAAGGTGTTCTTTGCCATCGGCCGGCGCGCCAACACGGCCGGCCTGGGCCTGGATGGCGTCGGTGTGACGCTCGGCGACAAGGGCGAGGTGGTGGTGGACGACGGGCAGACCACCAATGTGCCCAACATTCATGCGATCGGCGATGTGGCTGGCAAGGTTGGGCTGACGCCGGTGGCGATCGCGGCGGCGCGCAAGTTGATGGACAGGTTGTTCGGCAACCAGCCCGATGCGCGCATGGACTACGACGGCGTGCCCAGCGTGGTGTTCTCGCACCCGCCGCTGGGCCATGTCGGGCTGACCGAGGAGCAGGCACGCGAACGGTACAACGGCGAGGTGCGCGTCTATCGCAGCAACTTCCGCCCAATGCTGCATGCGCTGGCCGATGCGCCGCAGCGCAGCCTGTTCAAGCTGGTATGCGCAGGCCAGGAGGAGCGTGTGGTTGGCGTGCATCTGCTGGGCGAGAGCGCCGACGAGATGCTGCAGGGCTTTGCGGTTGCGGTGAAGATGGGCGCGACCAAGCGCGACTTCGACGAGACGGTGGCGATTCATCCCACCTCGTCGGAAGAGATCGTGTTGATGCATTGAGGGATGGCGACGCGGTGGCGTCGCCGTCGCCGTCGCTATCGATGCTTGGTTGCCATGTTGCGGCGCATAAGGCGATGCCGCGTTTGATGCCAGACTGCGATTTCCAGTGGCAGCCGTACCCGCATCCGGCGCTGGGCGCCACCTTCTCTCCCATAAAGGGGCAATGTCCCGATGGGAGCAGGATTGAAGCCTCTGCCAGCGAGGAGAGGCCTCAGCACAAGCGACTCATTGATCCAGCTCGATCTGATGTTCAAAGCTTTTTGTACTCTAATCGGGGCGAATGACGACGTATTGCGTTGCCTGAGCGGTTTGCTTGCTGCGGCCGTACCCTCACCCCAACCCCTCTCCCGGGGAAGAGGGGCTTGCAACTTTCTCTTAGCCTACGGGGCGATCCGCACGCGCATATGCAACCCCGTCAGCTGGCATGCTTGCGCGATGTCCAGATCTCGCTTTTCAACGCCATTTCTATCCGCCACCTCCGCAGGGCATGTCGCCTCCAAGGGTGAGTCACTGTCCGGCGAGCAGGCGCGGCTGCGGATTCTCCAGGTGATCCGCGCGATTCCCGTGGGCGAGGTCGCCGGTTATGGGGACGTTGCCCAGCGCGCCGGCCTGCCGGGCCGTGCGCGGCTGGTGGCGCGCGTGCTCAGCGGCAATGACGACCCGCAGCTGCCCTGGCACCGCGTGGTGCGCAGTGATGGCCGGATCGCGCTGCCCGAGGGCTCGGCAGGCCATCGCGAGCAATGTCAGCGGCTGCGTGCCGAGGGCGTCCGGGTGGAGCGGGGCCGTGTGCGCCGGGCCAGTGCCGCACAGCGGCTGGATGCGGCCGTGTGGGGGCCTTCATAGGGCTGCCGTTATCATCTGCAGCATCCTGAAGGAATGCCGCCATGCCCCAACTGCCGCCCGTCACCAAAGCCTTATTGATCGCCAACATCGGCCTGTTCCTGCTGCAGTGGGCGGTGGGCGACCTGGGTGCGGGCATGCTGCCATCCGATAGCACGCTGTCATGGCTGATGCTGTGGCCGCTGTCCAACGGCTTCGATGCGTTTTCGCCCGGTGCCAGCTTCATGCCGTGGCAGTTGCTGACCTACGCCTTCCTGCATGGCGGTTTCAACCATCTGTTCTTCAACATGCTGGCGCTTTTCATGTTCGGTGCGCCGCTGGAACAGACCTGGGGCCAGAAGCGCTTTCTCACCTATTACCTGGTGTGCGTGGCCGGGGCCGGCGTGTGCCAGTTGCTGATGGCCTGGTTCACCCAGAGCGGTGCGCCGGTGGTGGGGGCCTCGGGTGGTGTGTTCGGGCTATTGCTAGCCTACGGCATGCTGTTCCCGAACCAGCGCGTGATGCTGCTGTTCCCGCCGATTCCGATGAAGGCGCGCACCTTTGTGATCGTGTTTGGCGCGATCGAATTGTTTCTGGGCGCGACCGGCTGGCAGCCGGGCGTGGCGCATTTCGCGCACCTGGGCGGCATGCTGTTCGGCTGGCTGATGATCCGCTATTGGCGCGGCCAGCCGCCGTTCGGTAGCAGCGGCGGCCGCAAGGGCGGTGGCAAGGGCCGCAAGCCGCCGTTGCGCGTGGTGCGCTGAGGTCGGACTACGCATCGATTCATAGGAGCGGATCCGGCCGCGACGGCGGTTACAGGTAAAGCCGTGTCGCGGCCAGGTCCGCTCCTACGTTCAGCGTGTTTCAGGCTGGTCGGTAAATCGACAAACGTGGAGACAAAAAAAGAGCGCGGATTCCGCGCTCTTTTTCATTGCCTGCCACTGCGTGTTGATTGCCAGTGACCTCCTGGCGCGTGAATCAACGCCAGATCTTGATCTGGTCCGCGTCCACGCGCTGCATCGGCTGGCCCGGCTTGCAGGTGAATGCTGCTCCGAACTCCGGCAGGTTCGACAGCGGGCCATTGGTGCGCCACTGGCCCGGTGCACGGATGTCGGCGCTGGCGCGCTGCACCGCTTCGTTCGGCGACAGTTGCTGTGCCCACAGGCCGGCCCAGGCAGTGAAGAAGGCCTGCTTGTCGGCTTCGGTGGCGGCGGGTTGCGCCTTGCTGAAGGCCTGCCAGGCCAATTCGACGCCGGCCAGATCGGCCAGGTTCTCTTCGGCGGTCTGCGCGCCGTTGACCTTGGCATTGGGCACGCCCGGGTACGGATAGGCAGCGAACTGATTGGCCACCTTGCCGGTGAGCAGCGTCCAACTGGTCTTTTCGGCCGGCGTCCACCAGCTACGCAGCTCGCCCTTGGCATCGACCAGCGACCCCTTGGCGTCGATCGCGCGGGTCAGCTCGTGCGCCACAAGCGCGCCGTAGGCGCCGTACTGGGCCGCCGGCGTGCTGCCGCTGGTCAGCACAGGTGCCTGCAACACGGCAGCGGTGACGATCAGGCGGTTCTGTGCAATGTCATAGGCGACGGCGGGCTGCTGCGGCAGCACGTCCCAGCGACGGTCGGCGTTGCCCTTGCCGATGCGCTTCATTTCCTCGCGGTGACGCCAGGTCGAGGCGATCAGCATGTTGCCGCCGAAGCTGCCACGGCCCATCGGCTGCACGGTGTAATCCAGATCGCGACGCGGTGCGCCGACTTCGATCTTCATCGCGGTCAATTTGGCCTTGGCTTCTGCCACTGCCTCGCCGTTACCCCAGCCGGTGCGCTCCAGCGCGGCCAGCTGTGCGTCGCGCACCTGGTCGGCGATGGCTTCGGCCTGGCGGCGGGTGTCGCTGCTCAGGTAACGCGCCACGTATTCGCGACCCAGCATCGGGCCGGCAGCCACGTTGATGGCATCCAGCACCTGCTGCCAGCGCTGCGGCGCCACGGCGTCGCCACGCAGCAGGCGGCCGCGGAACTGGTATTCGGCATCGTGGAAGCTCTTGGACAGGTACGGCGCCATCGCATCGCCCACGCGCCAGCGCAGGTAGGCCTTCCACTGCTCCGGCTTGATGCTGACGATCATGCTGTCGAGCTGCTTGAACATGGCCGGGTCGGCCATCGACACCAGGTCGTCCTTGACGCCCTGGGCCTCCAGGAAGTCGGCCAGGCGCAGGTTCTTGTACTGCTTGGTCAGCTCCTTGGTGGCGATCGGGGCGTAGTTGTTGAACGGGTTGTTGATGCCCTGCACCGACTGCGCGCTACGCGCCAGCGCGGTTTCGATCTGCAGCACGGAGGCGGCATCGGCGTCGAGCTTGTCGGCCGGGGTGCCGGTCAGCGCCAGGATCTGCTTGACGTAGGCGCGGTAGCGGCCCATCAGCGCCTGGGTGTCGGCATCGGTACGGGTGTAGAACGCCGGGTCGGGCAGACCCATGCCGCCCTGCATGAAGTAGCCGATGTGGCGGTCCAGCGCCTTCAGGTCCACATCGGGACCGAAGTTGAAGCCGACCGGAATGCCGACCTGATGCAATGCGGCGATCGAAGCGGGCACATCCTTGGCCTTCTTGATCGCGTCGATGCGCGACAGCAAGGGGGCGATCGGGTTGGAGCCGTCCTTTTCCACGGCGGCCTCATCCAGGCCGCTGGCCCAGAAATCGCCCAGCAGCTTCTGCACATTGCCCTGCGGCGCCTTCATCGAGGCGTCCAGCAACTCACGCTGCTGCTGCAGTGCGCGGTCGGACAGTTGGCCCAGCGCGGTCACGGCGCCGGCCTGCGGCACCGGGTTGGCCTTCAGCCAGCCGGCATTGGCGTAGTCGTAGAAATCGGTGCAGGCCGCAGAGACGGCCGGGGCCTTGGGAGCTGCCTTCTTCTTGCGAGCGGCGTCGGCGTCGGGGGCGGACAGCAGCGTGATCAGGCTGAAGCCAAGAGCGAGGGCAAGCGGGCGAATGGTGGGCATCGAGAAGACAGGTGGCCAGAGTAAAGTCGGCGGAGTTTAGCAAGGCTGCGTGCTGCGCAGGCATGCGCCCGCTGCCGTTCGTCTCCGGTACCGGCCGTTTGCATGAACGCGACAGGCCCGCGTGTGCGGGCCTGTGCGTGCGCTCATGGGTTGGAAGCGCTTGCAGGCGCTTACCAGATCACCACGCGGTCCTTGTCCGGGCGCACCATTGCATCGCCTGGCTTGCAGGAGAACGCCTGGGCGAATTGCGGCATGTTGGACGGCGAGGCGATGGCACGCAGGTGGCTTGGCGAATGCGGGTCGGAGGCCAGATAGACCAGCTGCTGCTGCTCACGGACCTGTTCGCGCCAGTTGCGCGCAAAGCCCAGGAAAAACCGTTGTTCCGGGCGGTAGCCATCGATCGTGCGTGCGCGCTCGGGATGCGTGCGCAGTGCGGTCTGCAAGGCGTCGTAGGCAATGTTGAGGCCACCCAGGTCGGCGATGTTTTCGCCCAGGGTGAGCTTGCCGTTGACGTGCAGGGTTGGATGGTTCGGCAGCGGCACATAGGCGTCGAATTGCTTGACCAGCACATCGGTGCGCGCGTCGAAGGCTTTGCGATCCTGCGGCGTCCACCAATTGACATTGTTGCCCGCGCCATCGAATTGGCTGCCCTGATCGTCAAAACCATGCGACGCCTCATGGCCGATGACGGCGCCGATCGCGCCGTAGTTCAGTGCGTCATCCGCGTTGGCATCGAAGAATGGCGGTTGCAGGATGGCGGCCGGGAAACTGATGGAGTTTGTGCTGGGGCTGTAATACGCGTTGACCGTCTGCGGCGTCATCGTCCAGCGCTTGCGATCGGTGGGTTTGCCGATTTGCGCAATGTCGTAGTGGTAGTTGAACTTTGCCGCGGCCTGCAGGTTGCGGTAATACGCGCCGGGCACGATCTCCAGCCCGGACCAGTCGCGCCAGGTGTCCGGGTAACCGATCTTGGGCAGGAAGGTTTCCCACTTCGCCAAGGCCTTGGCCTTGGTCTGCTCGCTCATCCAGTCGACGTGCTCGATCCGTGTCTTGAGTGCGGCACGGATGTTGTCCACCAGTTCGGCGGCGCGTTGCTTGGTGTCGGGCGTGAAGACCTTGGCGACGTACAGTTCGCCCAGGCCTTCGCCCATGGCCCCGTTGACCGCACGAAGAACGCGCTTCCAGCGCGGCCGTTGTTCGGGCTGCCCGGACAGCGTCTTTCCATAAAACGCAAAGTTGTTGTCGACGAACGCCTTGCTGAGCTGCTTGGACGCCTCATCGATGGTATGGAAGCGCAGATATGCCTGCCACTGCGCCACCGGCGCGGTGGCTAATTGTTGATCGAATGCCGCAAAAAAGCGTGGTTGCGACAGCGAGAAGCCGGGGCCGACATCCACGCCCTGCGCGGCGAAGAATGTTGTCCACGAAAAGTGCGGCGTGATCTTGTCGGCATCGGCGACGCTGAGGAAGTGATATCGGTTCTTGGGCTGGCGGGCATCGGTCGGCGCAAGCGATGCAGCGGCCAGGCGCGATTCGAGCGTCATGACGTCTTTGGCCTGGCGTTTGGCCGTGTCGGCATCGCTCCCGGTGAGTTCGAAGGATTTGGCGATGTAGGCGAGGTAGGCTGCGCGGATGGGAGCGTATTGCGCAGCGGTGTAATAGTCCTTGGTCGGCAACCCCAGGCCACCTTCCTGGGCGAACGCGATCTGCTGCTCAGCCTTGTGGAAATCGGGGCCGGCACCGAAATCGAACACCAGTGCGTCGCCTTCTGCGTAGCGTTTGGTGATGTAGTCGGCAATCGCGGTGCTGGAGCTGAGTGTGGCAATCGCCTCCAGCTGCGGACGAATGGGGTCGTAGCCGGCTGCTTCGATGGCGTGTTCGTCCATGCCCGAGGCGTACAGCAAGCCCAGCTTGCGGGTCAGGGGATCGGCCTGTTTGTCTGCCTGCCTTGCGGCGGCTTCGACAATCCGTCGCTGCGTGGCCAGGCTCTTTTCCACGAGCTCGTCGAACACGCCCCAAGTGGTCTGGTCGGGCGGAATCGGATTGGCCTTGTCCCACTTGGCATTGACGAAGGTATCCAGATTCGTGCACGCGCTTGACGCGGTATCCAGCTCTTCGATATCGAAAGCCGGCTTGGATGGAGTGGCGGCCGCAGTGGGTGCCTGCGTCGGTACGCTGCTGTCATCGGATGCGCGCTTGCAGCCCGTCAAAGCGACCAGCAGGGCAAGGGCGAGTGTTGAAGTCTTGATGGCTGACATGGCAGAAAGTGGCAGGAAGGAGCACCGAGAATAGGCGGGCTCTGCCGTGCTGGCGCATGCGTTTGAGCTTTGTTGAGACTTGTATTTAGGGTGCTGATTGCTGGACAACAGGTGCCTGATGGCGCAGGGAAAATGGCAACGGGCGTGCCCCGAATCCGAACCAGCCGTCGCAAACGTCAGCGGTGTGGTGCAGGTCAATGCATGAGCGCACGGACTCTCTGTCGCCGACGCGATGCACCTGGTGGTCGCCGGGACCTGATGCGTGCAGTCAATGCATCGTGCACGGCGCTGGCGTGGCGCTGGCGCGGCGCTTGAAGGCGCGGACCGCATTGCGCAGCCTCACAAGGCATCTCCAAAGAAGAACGGGCGGCAACCTCTCGATCGCCGCCCGTCGTTTACAACGACCGCGCAATTACCAGATCACAACCTGCTTGTCGCCCTGACGCACCATCGCATCGCCCGCCTTGCACGAGAACGCAGCGGCGAAGGCCGGCATGTTCGACGGTGCACCGATGGCGCGGAAGTTGGCCGGCGCATGCGGGTCGGTCTTCAGGCGCACGACGAGTTCTTCCGGGGTGAAGTTGCGGCGCCACACCGTGGCCCAGTTGAGGAAGAAGCGCTGGTCGCGGGTGATGCCGTCGGTCTTCGGGTCGTCCTTGCCGGCGGTGGCGGTTTTCATCGCGTCGTAGGCGGTATTGAGGCCGCCCAGGTCGGCAATGTTCTCGCCCAGGGTCAGGTCGCCCTTGACCTTGTCACCGGCCGGCGTGCGGTAGCTGTCGAACTGCGCTACCAGCTTGCCGGTGCGTGCCTTGAATGCGTCCAGATCCTTCTGCGTCCACCAGCCCGGATCGGGGATGAAGTTGCCATCGGCACCGAAGCGGCTGCCCTGGTCGTCGTAGCCGTGGGTCATCTCATGGCCGATCACCGCGCCGATGCCGCCGTAGTTCATTTCCTCCGGCGCATTCGGGTCGAAGAACGGCGGCTGCAGGATGGCGGCCGGGAACACGATCTCGTTCTGCAGCGGGTTGTAGTAGGCGTTGACCGTCTGCGGGCTCATGCCCCATTCGGTCTTGTCCACCGGCTTGCCGATCTTGGACAGGTTCCACTTGTAGTTGTATTCGGCCGCGGCCTGCACGTTGCCCAGGTAGCTCTCGCGGGTGGTGGTCAGGCCATTCCACTCACGCCATTTTTCCGGATAGCCGATCTTGGGCGTGAAGCTTTCCCACTTGGCGATGGCCTTGGTTTTGGTCTCCGGGCTCATCCAGTCCAGCTTTTCGATGCGGGCCTTGAGCGCGGTGCGCAGATTGGTCACCAGGGTTTCCATCTTGGCCTTGGACTCGGCCGGGAAGGCAACCTTGACGTACATCTGGCCCAGCGCTTCACCGGTCTGGCCGTTGATGGTGGCCAGCACGCGCTTCCAGCGCGGCTTGATTTCCTTCTGGCCGCGCAGGGTCTTGTTGTAGAACGCAAAGCTCTCATCGACGAAGGGCTGGCTCAGGTACGGCGAAGCGCCATCGACAGTGTGGAAGCGCAGGTATGCGCGCCAGATCGCCGGGTCGGTGTCGGCAATCATCTTGCTCACTTCCTGGTGGAAGGCCGGGATCGCCAGCGAGAACATCTCCGGCGTGGTGACGCCCTGCGATTTGAAGAACTCGGTCCACGACCAGTTCGGGGTCAGCTTGTCGGCATCGGCCGGGGAAATCGGGTTGTAGGCCAGCGAGGCATCGCGCGACAGTTGCGTGCTGGTCTTGGACACCTTGGCCAGGCGGGTTTCGAACGCGACCACCTGCTTGGCCTGCGCGGCGGCATCGGCCGCAGCCACGCCGGACAGTTCCAGCACCTTGGCCACGTGCGCCTGGTAGGCGTCCAGCTTGGCCTTGTTGCCGGCGCTGGTGTAGTACTCCGGGTCCGGCAGACCCAGGCCGCCCTGCATGGCATAGGCGATGTTCTGGCTGGACTTCTTGAAGTCCGCCTCGGCGCCGAAACTGAAGAGGTCGTTGTTGCCCTTGGCCGCGCTGCTACGCAGATAGTCGACCAGCTTGGCCTGATCGCTGATGGCGTCGATGGCAGCCAGCTCCGGCTTCAGCGGCTCGATGCCCTGCGCGTTGATCTTGGCTTCGTCCATGCCGGTGGACCACAGGTCGCCGACGATCTTCTCCACGCCCGTCGCCTTGGTGTCCGCAGCGGCCTGTTCCACCAATTGCTGCTGGATCGCATTGGAGCGCTCGTCGAGCATCTCGAATGCGCCCCAGCTGGTGCGGTCGCCCGGCACCGGGTTGGCGGCCAGGAACTTGGCATTGGCGTAGGCGTTGAGGTCGGTACAGGCATTGCCGTTGGGGTCGAGGTCTGCCGCAGTGAACTGGTTCACCGCCGGCAGCTTGCTCTGGTCCAGGGTCAGCGTCTTGGGCGCCGCCGGCTCAGCGGCTGCCGCAGTTGCGGCGTCGCCGGCCGGGGCCGCCGGTGCAGCGTCGTCGGATTTCTTGCAACCACTGAGCGCGGCCGCCACGGCCAGGGTCAACGTCAATAGGTGAGGTGTTCGAATCACAAAGGCTCCAGGAGCAGCAGTCGATTGGGAAGCTCCGTCGCCGGAGCCGTGGCCGGCACTCTACGCCTCGCCAGCCGGATGGCATGGTGTCGAAGGTCATGGGTGCGGGGTGTGTAGATGGTCGGGAGGCAGGCTCCCGACGCAGCTGCAGCAGGGGGCACACTAAAAAAACGGCCCCTTTCGGGGCCGTGGAGAAGTGCGTGTTCTAGTTCTGAACGCTGCGCTTAAAAGTCATAAGCCGCAGAGAGACGGACGAAGCGGGGCGGGTTGAAGTAGGTGCCCATGCCATAGGTGTTGGACACCGTATAACGGTCGTCCCCGTACACCGCTTCCGCACGTGTGGCATCGCGGTCATTGAGTACGTTGAAGACCTGCAGCCCGATGGCGAGCTTGTGATCGGCAAATGACGGGCGATAGGTCACGCCCAGATCCAGATTTGTCAGCCAAGGCGTGCGGCCTGCGTCGCCCGGACGCGAAGGAGAACCGGCGCAATAGTGGTAAGCCGACTCATAGCCGATCGGGTCCTGCTCGCCCTGGCCGAAATAGCCCAAGCACGATTTTGGTGTGCCGGACAACACGCGCACCGTGGCAGATGCCATCCATTCCGGTGTGAACTGATAGGCACCGAATGCCTTGAGCTGATGGCGGCGATCATTGGCCAGACTTCCACCTGCGTAGTACATCAGCTCTGCCGAGTCCCAGTCCTGCGTCTTGGAAACGTCAGCCTGTCCCAGATCGGATTTCACCTGGCCTTCGGTGTTGCCGTACAGATGCGACCAAGTGTAATCGACGCGGCCGAACCACTTTTCGTCGAACGGATGTTCCAGGAACAAGTCGACCGACACGTAGTTACGCTTGGCACCACTGGTGAATCCCCAATCCTCCTGAGACATACGCACCTGCGTGCGGCCCGAGCCGTCGACATTGGCCAGGTTGTAGGTGTTGGTTTCGCCTGGGTTGAACATCACGCAACCAGGAATGGCAACCGATGAGGCGTCAATGCCACCGGCTGCGAGCTTGTCGGCGATCCGGCCTGTATCGCATACATCGTCGATCGCGGTCTGCAGCTTGCGATAGGTCACCTTTGCACCCGAGTTCCACTTCTCGCCGAGCGTCTTTTCGAAGCCCATCAGGAACTCATCCTGGTACTGAGACTTCAGATCGCTCGGTGCGAATGAATTCGGGTCGGGCGTCTGGCCGTATTCGCCATTCGAAGACACCGGGCCCGGGCCCAGCGCTCTCAAGCCGGTCGGCTCTCCGTTTGCGTCCAAGCCGCTATACGCGAAATATTCGTCGGTGTAGGTGGACGCAGACGCTCCACGCACTGCAACACTGTTTGGCAGCGCCAGGTAGTAACGTCCAAGGTTGGCATACAGCTTCAGCGACGAATCGCCGAACACATCCCAGCTCACGCCCAGACGTGGTGCCCACTGGTCACCACTGTCAACGTACGGAGCGCCGGCACTATTGAAGTTGGTGAACTTGTCGTTGCGGATGCCCAGCAGGACCAGCCACTTGTCGGTGACCTGCCAGCGATCTTCCAGGTAGTACGCCTTCTGCTCAACGGCCATGCTGGTGGTCGTGGTGAAGATACGGCGCTGCGCATAGTAGCCATTGCCGCCCGACGGGCCGACACCCAGACTAGGACGGATGTCGACAGCCGGATTGGACTGCCGTGCGAACAACCACTGGTATCCGGGCCCAGTGGTGCGAACACCTTCATCAGACGCATTGAAATACATGTTGTCCACGCCGGCGGTCAGGTCGTGGTCGCCGAGCCGGTATTCGAGTTCAAGCCGCAGGCTGCGGGTCTTGTTCTGTGGGCGATCGGCCTTGGTGCGGTTGCTTGCCTGATCGTTGGTGATCGGCGTACCCCCGGTCAGTGCAGGATCCTGATTGGTCACATTCTGCAGGTAAGGCAGGTTGGAAACGTACGGATTGCCCTGCAGATTGTCCTGGCGGCTACGGCCCCAGGTGGCATTCAAGGTCAGGTCATCGGTGAGATACCCGGTGTACTTGAAGATGTCGTAACGGTCTTTGATCTTGTAGGTATCGGCGAACGTCCCGCTACGACCACCACCGGACAAGGTGTCGTAGTCGAAATCGGTGTAATAGCCCGCGCGACGATCTGTGCTTTCGATGCGGGTGTATTCCAGAATGTTGCTGTCGTTGATGTTCCAGTCGATCTTGCCGTAGAACTTCGGTGCGCTGTACGAGTAATTGTTGCGACCCAGAATGCTTGCCGCGCTGGAGTTGGTGGACACGCCGTCGGTCTTGTCGGATTCGCCGGCGACAAATACGAAGAGCTTGTCTTCGATCAGCGGGCCGCCCGCATAAGCGCTATAGACGGTACGGTTGGCGGCGTCGTCTTTGCGGCTACGGTAGAGCGTTCCCGGCTGGTCTGCATTGGTGTATTCGAAATCGGCTGGCAGTGTGTTGTTGGGGAAGCGCACGTTCTCAGGCGAGCTTGCGAGCGCTTTAGGCTCCCAGACGGCCTGAGCACCAAAATGCCATTCGTTGGTGCCGCGCTTGCCCACCTGATTGATCACGCCGCCAGTCGAACGACCGTAACGCGCGCTGTAACCGCCGGTATAGGTTTCCTGCTGGTCGATGGCACCATACGGCAAGCTCACGCCACCCAAGTTGCTGAGCGGATTGCTGACGTTGAATCCGTTGATGTAATAAGCATTTTCGGTAACGCCCGCGCCGCCGAATGAAACGACCGAGCGTGAGCCGTTATCAAACGCGCCGCTTCCCGCGACAGCGCCAGGTGCAAGCAGCGCAATTGCTTCAGCGCTGCGTCCAAGTGGCAGGATCGCAAGCTGCTGGGAAGTGATGACCGACCGTGCACTCGTCGAGCTGACATCGATCTTCGGTGCATTGGCGGCGGTGACAGTGATCGCGCCCAGCGTGGTTGCATCGGCGCTGCCTGCGGCACTTGCCCCAGCAAACGAGACTTCAGTGCCCGAGCCGACGCGCAGTTGCACGTTCTTGCGGGTATCGACGACCTGGTCGCCGCGCTTCAGGGTAACGGTGTAGGCGCCCACCGGCAGCGAGCCGAGGTTGTAACGGCCATTTGCATCGATGGTGATGGTGCGGCTAAGACCTGTGTCGCTCTGTACGACGATGGTGCTGCCGGCTTCCGACGGGGCACTGCCGTAGATGCTGCCGGTGGTGCTCTGCGCATAGACCGCGCCGTTGGCTAGGCAGGCACCGAGCACGACGGCGAGGGCGGTGCGCTTGAGGACCTGGCGACGAAACTGATTGCTCATTCCTGACCTTTAAACTGGATTTCGGATAAGGGGCGGTCATCGGGGAGTCAGATGGCCTTAACCCGAACGTAATGAATCTGTGTCTGACGGTGCAAGCGATTGAAACCATTTCTTAATGAAATAGATGAAATCCGCGCAAGAAGCGGTGAATTCGGCACAAAAGGGCGGCAGAGAGCACGCCGAAACAAACAACCTCGACAATTGCCAGCGTGAGCTAGTTACATTCGATACAGATACGCCGACCCTCAGGCAGCAAGCTCGACCTGCTGAGGCGGTTGCGACCGGCGCATCCGCTACACGAGGAACCTCGCTGCGACGTCTGGCAAAAAAAAGCCCCGACCAAGCGGGGCTCTTTTCCTCACATCCCTCAAAACCGCACGGTCGTTCCCAGATAGAAGAACCGGCCCACGTTGTCGTACAACGCGGAGTTGAAGTCCGAGCCGAAGTAATTACGCGGCGGGTCTTTGTCGAAGGCGTTGTCGATGCCCAGATAGACGTCGATCTTCGAACCGGGGAACTGATAGCCGAACTGGAAGTTGTGGTAGACGTACGAGCCGTTCTTGATCGGGCTGGCCGAGCCCGGGTTGCTGTTGTAGCTCTCCGGGGTCACGCGCAGGTTGCCGTCCACGTAGTTCATGTCCCACGAGGCGCGCCATTCGTTCCAGTTGTATTTGGTCTGGAACTGCGCACGCCAGCGCGGGTCGGTCACGTAGGTCACGTACTCGTCGTATTCGGCCGGGAAATCCTGGAACACCCATTCGCGCGACTGGATCAGGCGCGTGCCGACAAAGCGCAACACGGTGTTGCCTTCGCCGAGCTGGAAGCGATAGTCCATTTCCAGGTCCACGCCCACACGACGCGAACGCGCCAGGTTTTCATTCAATGCCTGCCAGCCGATGATGCTGTGCTCGGGATAGATGCGGCCCTGCGGGTCGGTGAAGCCACCCAGCGGTGCGCGCTGCACAAAACCGCAGAAGCTGTTGCCGATGCCACCGGGGTTATCCACGCAACGCGTCGCATTGGTCTCGGCCGTCACGGTGCCGATGGCATCGCGCAGATCGATGCGCCAGTAGTCGATCGACATGCCGAAGCCTTCGAAGAACTCTGGTTGCCACACCAGGCCATAGGACAGGCTGCGTGCGCGCTCCGGCTTGAGGTCCGGGTTGCCGCCGCTCACGCCGGGGCGGGTGGCCGTGTAGGTGTCGATCCAGCCCACCGGCACACCCAGCGCATTGCAGTTGGCCTGACGCAAGCCCACATCGCCCGCCGTGCCCGGGCGATTGGTATTGGTGGGCAGGTAGTTACAGGGGTCGTTGATGGTGGCGAAGTTCTCGCTCTGCGAGTCGTACAGTTCGCCGATGCTGGGCGCACGCACCGACTGAGCGAGGGTGCCGCGCAGACGCAGCGACGGAATGATGGTCCAGTCCAGGCCGATGTTCCAGGTCTTGGTCGAGCCGATGCTGCTGTAGTCCGAATAACGGCCAGCCACATCCAGCGCCAACCGATCCACGCCCGGCAGCCCGGCCAGCAGCGGAATGGTGCTTTCGACGAAGACTTCCTTGACGGTGTATTCGCCGCCGCTGTTGGGGATCGCATTGAGGAAGGTCACGCCCGATGCCGCCAGCGGGTCGGTGATTTCCTCGCTTTGCTCCTTGCGGTATTCCACGCCGCCGGCAATGCCGATGTCGCCGGCCGGCAGCGACAGCAGGTTGCTATTGGCCACCGAGGCGCTGAACACGGTCTGCTGGATCTTGGCCTGGGAGCGCGCGGTGGTATTGAACCAGGCAGCGGCTTCCGGGCTCACTGCACCGTTGCCGAAGATGCTGAAGGGCACGCAGCCCTCGCGCGCCAGTGCCGAATACACCCGGCTGGTGTTGGGGTTGATCGCGCTTGGATCCAGGGTGGTGCGGCAGACGATGTTGCCGCTGGCATCGCGCGCGGCATCGATGCCGGCCTGCCAACGTTCGTTGATGCGGTTGTTGAGGTTGAGCCGGTCCACCGTGGTCTTGCCGTAGTTGGCAGACACGTCGTAGGTCCAGTTGTCGGTGAAATTGCCTTCGGCACCGAGCACCGCACGGTAGGTCTTGCGCTCGATGTTCTCGCCGCGGCGGCCGGCGTCGACGTTGAAGCGGTTCATCAGGATCTGCGTGGCCCCGCGCGAATCCATCAGCGCGCCGAGTTCGGGGCTGACATACGGGTTCTGGCGGCGTACGCGCAGCGAGCTGTCGAATGCCGGCTGGCCGAAGAATTCCGAATCGGTTTCGCTGTACTTGCCTTCGAAGAACACGCGATGGTTTTCGCTGATCTCGAAGTTGATCATGGTATTGACGCTCTTGCGGTCGAAGCCCGGCTGCAGGTCGGCCACCGCGTTGAGGTCGGCAAAATCGCAATCCACGCACGAGGTGTTGCTCACCACCGTGCCGTTGTAACGGTTACGACGGAAGCTGCCGTCGTCGTTGAACAGATAGCGGTTGCCGTACGTGGCCGGGTTGCGGAAATCGAACGTGCCCAGGTTGAAGGTGCCGCCGTAGGAGGTGCCGTGGTTGCCACCCGGGCCGCTGAGCACGGTCTGCGGGTTGCTCTCGCTTGGCGGGCGGCTCGGGTCGAAGCTGGGGTTTTGCACGCTGACCAGGTACTCGCGGCCGATGGCACGATTGCCGCGGCCGAAGCGGTCCTGTTTGCTGTATTCGCCCGAGATGGCGATGTTGCCGCGGCCTTGCGCAAAGTCGGTGCCGGCAGAGAAGCTGGCAAACGAGCGGTTGTAATTGCCTTCATCGGCCAGGCCGGTCTGTGCGCGCGTCTCGAAACCGGTGAAGGATTTCTTGAGGATGAAGTTGACCACGCCCGCCACCGCATCGGCGCCATACACCGCCGACGCGCCACCGGTGATGACTTCCACGCGTTCGACCCATTCCACCGGAATGGTGTTGACGTCCACTGCGGTCGAGCCGGGGCTGGAGCCCACATGGCGGCGGCCGTTGACCAGCACCAGCGTGCGGTCCACGCCCATGCCGCGCAGGTCGAGCAGGCCCAGGCCGGCGGTACCGATGAAGCGGGTGGAATTGCCCAGGGTGTAGCTCGGCGCCAGCGCCGGCATGCGTGCCATCAGATCGCTGATGGTGGTCGCGCCGGTGGCGCGGATTTCTTCGGCACTGATGGCGGTGACCGGCGAGGGGGTGACGAAACCGGTACGCGCAATGCGCGAGCCGGTGACGGTGACCTTGTCCAGATCGGTGGTGCCGGGCGCCACGCCATTTTCCGATTGCGCGGCAACGTGGCCGGCCGGTGCGACCAGCGCGGCCAACAAGGCGGCGCTCAAACGATGACGACGGGTGCGTTGCGGGAGACGACTCGACATGACCTTTGCAGATTCCTGTACTGACGATGTGGGGTAACAGCTGGGCTCGCTGAGCGCTGGCTGAACTGAATCTCGAACGTAACAACTCCTTAATCATGTGTCCACAATTGTGAAATATGTCGGTGTTTGACATGCGCTTGCATCGAGACCGGATATCGCTGTAGCCGGGCATGTACGGCGATTTGGACACGAGCCGGTAAACTGCACGGCTTCGCGAGCGCACGGTCAGGCAGTGGCTGCGTTCCGCATACGATGAAACCGGGTAGACAATGGCGATGAAGTTGAAACAACACGCGCGCGCCGCGACGGGTGCACCCCAGGGCCGCGACGCATGAGTGGCGAACGCAGAATTGCCGCACATGCAGTGCAGGGCGCGCTGGCCCCGCATCCGCGTATCCGTAACGTCATTGCGGTGGGGTCGGGCAAGGGTGGGGTGGGCAAGTCCACCACGGCAGTGAATCTGGCGCTGGCGCTGCGGCAGCAGGGCGCACGCGTGGGCGTGCTGGACGCCGATATCTATGGCCCCAGCGTGCCGGCGATGCTGGGCCTGAGCGGGCGCCCGGATAGCCCGGACAACAAGTCGATCGAGCCCTTGCGCGCGTTCGGGATCGAGGCGATGTCGATCGGCCTGTTGGTGGATCAGGACACGCCGATGATCTGGCGCGGCCCGATGGCGACTTCCGCCCTGACCCAGCTGTTCAACGACACCCTGTGGGACGACCTGGATTATCTGCTGATCGACCTGCCGCCCGGCACCGGTGATATCCAGCTGACCCTGTCGCAGAAGATTCCGGTAGCCGGTGCGGTGATCGTCACCACGCCTCAGGACATCGCCACGCTGGATGCGCGCAAGGCCTTGAAGATGTTCGAAAAGGTCGAGGTGCCGGTGCTGGGCATCGTCGAGAACATGGCGGTGCATACCTGCAGCAACTGCGGGCATCGCGAGCACCTGTTCGGCGAAGGCGGTGGCGAGCGCATGGCCGCGCAGTACGGCGTGCCGTTGCTGGGGTCGTTGCCGCTGGCGATCGGGATCCGCGAGCAGGGCGATGCCGGTCAACCCATTGTGGTGGCCGCGCCGGAATCGGCAGCAGCGCAGGCATACCTGGCCGCTGCCGCGCGCCTGGCCGAGGAGTTGGGCAAGCGCCCGCGCGCCAGCATCCCGATTTCGGCCTCGCTGCTATAGAGCAACCAGCTAAACGACTGCGCTCACCGCCAGGCGGGCGCGGCCGGTGTTCGAATCGGCATCTACCACTCATACACTGCGGTCCCCCAGCGCCGTCTACGCCCACCTGAGGTCTGCTCGCGACGTTGTGTTCGCTACTCTCAGTACACCGGCCGGCCGCCGATGCCGGCCGCTTGCTAGAATTCGCCGTCTTCGCGCGGGCCGCTCGGCCCGCCGCCTTCCGTCTTCAAGGAACACCGCATGAGCATCAAGAGCGACCGCTGGATCAAGCGCATGGCCGAACAGCACGCGATGATCGAGCCGTTCGAGCCCGGGCAGATCAAGCACGACGCCGCCGGGCAGCGCATCGTCAGCTTCGGCACCTCCAGCTACGGCTACGACGTGCGCTGCTCGCGCGAGTTCAAGATCTTCACCAACATCAACTCGACGATCGTTGACCCGAAGCATTTCGACCCGGGCAGTTTTGTCGACATCGAATCCGATGTCTGCATCATTCCGCCGAACAGCTTCGCGTTGGCGCGTACGGTGGAATATTTCCGCATCCCGCGCGACACATTGGTGGTGTGCCTGGGCAAGAGCACCTACGCGCGCTGCGGCATCATCGTCAACGTGACTCCGCTGGAGCCGGAGTGGGAAGGCCACGTGACGCTGGAATTCAGCAATACCACGCCGTTGCCGGCGCGCATCTACGCCAACGAAGGCGTGGCGCAGATGCTGTTCTTCCAGTCCGATGAAGTGTGCGAGACCTCGTACAAGGACCGTGGCGGCAAGTACCAGGGCCAGACCGGCGTGACCTTGCCGCGGACCTGAGGCACGGGCTGCCGTGGCCTTCAGCAGGTCGCGGCGGCTTTTTCGCGATAACGCAGCAGCTGGCGCACGCCGGCAGCGATCATAAAAGCCGGCCACCAGGTGGCGATCAGGTGGCCCACATCCAGATCGGCCAGCCCTAGGTTGTCCAGCAGAAACAACGCGCCCAGGACGATCAGAAACAAGGCAGGAATCAGGCGGTAGTGCATGGCGACATCCTCGGTTGGTGTGAGGCCATGCTGCGCGCGATACGGCTGCCGATCAGGTGCCAGAAGTCAACAGTTGCGGATGACAGTTGTCATGTTGCATCGCTACTGAGCGCGTCAGGATGGTTGGCCAGGGCACGCAATGCGTTGCCTGTCAGTTTTCGGGCAGATGCGGCAGAGCAAGATGTCCTGGCGCAGTGGGCAGCCGGCAAGTGCATGAGCTTGGCCCGTACCCTCATCCGCCCCTGCGGGGCACCTTCTCCCCCATAAAGAAGGGCAATGTCCCGACGGGAGAAGGGAGCGCCGGGTGATTCGTTTGCAACGCCAGGACCAGAACCGGGCATCACCTCCCTGGAATCACAGCAAGCCGCCGAACGGAGAACCTTCTTTGAACGGAGAACCTTCAGCGCAAGCACGCCGCTTTGACGATTCCCCAATCCCGATTCCCGAATCCCCGCCCGACCTACTTGCCGCGCCCGAACAGCATCCCGATGCCGCAGGCGACCAGCGCCGCCGGCCACCAGGTGGCGATCAGCCGGCCAAGACTGAGATTGGTCCAGCCCAGGTTGTTGGCCAGGAACAGCAGGCCCACCAGGATCAGGATCAGCGCGGCGACGACATTGGATTTCATGCGAGAAGGCAGGTTGGCGAACGGGCGCCTATCGTAGCCGTTGCGCCCATGCCGCGACACGCTCCTGCAGGGCGTCGGCGGCAAATCGCTGCGCGCTGCCACTGCCCCAGACCGGCCCGGGCCAGGCCGCATCGCCGGGATGGCGGCCGACCAGATGCACGTGCAGCTGCCGCACGATATTGCCCAGCGCACCGAGATTGAGCTTGCCCACGCCCGGCTCCACGCGCAGCAACTGCGAGAGCTGGTTGATTTCGGCCAGCAACAGACGCTGCTGGCCGCCATCCAGATCGACCCACTCGCTGACATCGGCCACCCGTGGCACCAGCACCAGCCACGGGAAGCGTGTGTCGTCCATCAGGCGGACCTGCGACAACGGCCCGTCGGCGACGAACACCGTGTCGGCCGCCAGGCGCGGATCCAGCTGAAACCCGTCCGCTACAGCACTGCCGGGTGCCGGTGCACTCATCCCAGGTGCGCTTCGAAGAAGCCCAAGGTGCGTTCCAGCGCGCGTTCGGCGCTGTCGGCGTCGTAGTGGGTGGGGTCGATGCTGCGATTGAAGGCATGGCCGGTGGGGTACACGAAGGTCTCCATCTGCGGCAGCTTCTCGCGGTGCGCCTGGATCGCCTCGGGCGGAATGCTGGCGTCCTGCTCGCCGAAGTGGAACATCACCGGTGCCTTGGGGGTTTCGTCCAGTAGCTGGGTGTTGCGGCCGCCGTAGTAGCTCACCGAGGGCAGGCCCAGGCGGATGGCCGACAGCAGCGCCACCGAGCCGCCCCAGCAATAGCCCACCGTGCCCACCTTGCCGGCGCGGGTCAGCAGCGTGGCGGCGGATTTCACCACCTCCACCGCGCGCTCCAGGCCGACCGCATTGGCCAAGGCCAGACCGCGCTGGACGCTTTCCTGGTCGTAGGGCAGCTGCACGTCCTTTTCTTCCAGATCGAAGAAGGCCGGTGCCAGTACCTCGTAGCCGCGCGCGGCGTAATCGTCGGCCACCGCGCGGATATGTTCGTTGACGCCGAAGATCTCCTGAATCACCACCAGGCCGCCGCGCGGGCTGGAGGCGGGGGTGGCGTGCCAGGCAGCAACCTGGCCGTCGGGGGTGTCGAGCGTGGTCCAGTGACCCATGGGAATTCCTGATGTGCGGCGGGGGAGGCGCGCATTATCGACCGGACCGGCATCGTGAAAAGTGAGGGTTTCGCAAAGCCGACCCCGCTGGCGAGGCATGACGGTTCAGAGCGCTGCCCGCGCGCCGCTATAATTGGCCCTGCCCAGGCCCCAGGCCGCTCCACTCCCAGGCTCCTGCTTCCATGTCCCAGCTGAACCCCAAAGTCGGCTTCGTCAGCCTTGGCTGCCCGAAGGCGCTCGTCGATTCCGAACGCATCCTCACCCAGCTGCGCGTGGAGGGCTACGACATCGTGCCCAGCTACGACGCCGCCGACGTGGTGGTGGTCAACACCTGCGGCTTCATCGATTCGGCGGTGACCGAATCGCTGGATGCGATCGGCGAGGCGATGAATGCCAACGGCAAGGTGATCGTCACCGGCTGCCTGGGCAAGCGCCCGGAGCAGATCCGCGAGGCCTACCCGCAGGTGCTGGCGGTGTCCGGCCCGCAGGACTACCAGAGCGTGATGGAAGCGGTGCACGCCGCGCTGCCGCCGCGGCACGACCCGTTCGTGGATCTGGTGCCGGACTACGGCATCAAGCTGACGCCGCGGCATTACGCTTACTTGAAGATTTCCGAAGGCTGCAACCATCGCTGCAGCTTCTGCATCATCCCCTCGATGCGCGGCGATCTGGTCTCGCGCCCGGTGGACGAAGTGTTGCGCGAGGCCGAGCGGCTGGTGCGTGGCGGGGTCAAGGAGCTGCTGGTGGTCTCGCAGGACACCTCCGCCTACGGCGTGGATCTGAAATACGACGAGCGCCCGTGGCGCGACCGCATGTACCAGACCCGCATGAAGGCGTTGTGCGAAGGCCTGTCGGAGCTGGGCGTGTGGACGCGCCTGCATTACGTCTACCCGTACCCGCACGTGGACGACGTCATTCCGCTGATGGCCGAAGGCAAGCTGTTGCCGTATCTGGACATCCCGTTCCAGCACGCCAGCCCGCGCATCCTCAAGCTGATGAAGCGCCCGGGCGCGGTGGACAAGACCCTGGAGCGCGTACAGCGCTGGAAGGCGATGTGCCCGGAGATCACCGTGCGCTCGACCTTCATCGTTGGCTTCCCCGGTGAAACCGAGGCCGAGTTCGCGTCCATGCTGGATTTCCTGGACCAGGCGCAGCTCGATCGCGTGGGCGCGTTCGCGTACTCGCCGGTGGATGGCGCCAGTGCCAATGCGCTGCCGGATCAGGTGCCGGAAGAGGTCAAGCAGGAGCGCCTGGCGCGCTTCATGGCCAAGCAGGCGGAGATCTCTGCGCTGCGTCTGGAAGCCAAGATCGGCAGCGTGCAGCAATGCCTGGTGGATCTGATCGAAGACGACATCGCGGTGGCACGTTCGCGCGCGGACGCACCGGAAATCGACGGCCTGGTGCATATCCAGAACGGCGGCGAGCTCCAGTTGAAGGTGGGCGACCTGGTCGACGTGGAAATCACCGACAGCGACGAGCACGACCTGTTCGGCGATGCGCTGCCGGCCAATGGCGCGATCCAGCAAGGGCGGTCGTTGAATCTGCAGATGGTGTAACCGGCCACGTGTCGGGACACCGCAGTCCGTAGCAGCGCGCTTGTGCGCGATGAGGCCTTATCGATACAGCCCCATCGCGCACAAGTGCGCTTCTGCACGCGCCAAGGTCATCCTGGCCCCGGCCGCCGAGCGTCAGCGGAATGCGATCACGCGGCTACTGGCCGGTGTAATCCACCGACACCACTACGAAGCTGTGCTTGCCAGACGGCAGTTGCGCGTCGAATTCGTCGTCCACGCGCTTTTTCAGCAGCGCGCGCGCCAGCGGCGAATCAATGCTGATCCAGCCGCGTGCGGCATCGGTTTCGTCCGGGCCGACGATGCGGTAGCGCAGCAGTTCGCCGCTGTCGGCATCTTCCAGTTCCACCAGCGCGCCGAAAAACACCGCCTGCGGGTCGGTGGGCGCGGTGTCCACCACGCGCAGCGCTTCCAGGCGCTTGCTCAGGTAGCGCACGCGGCGGTCGATCTCGCCCAGCTGCTTCTTGCGATAGGTGTACTCCGCGTTTTCCGAGCGGTCGCCTTCCGCAGCGGCCGCAGCCAGTGCGCGCACCACCTCCGGCCGGCGCACGCGCCACAGCTCTTCCAGCTCGGCCTTCAGGCACGCATGGCCTTCCGGGGTGATCAGTGCGGTGCTTTTTTCGGCAGGCGGGCGCCAGCGGCTCATGGTCGGGCGGGGCATCGAACGGCGGGGGCGCGATGCTAGCGCGCATGGCGTGCTTGCGCATCTGCCGCCGCACAGCGAAGCTTTGCGCCATTCTCGGACACGGATGTCGTCATGCTGCTCATGCCGCTGCACAAACCCTGGTCGCGCCAGAACATTCCCTGGGTGACGCTGCTGCTGGTGCTGATCAACGTGGTCGTCTACGTCGGTTATCAGCGCAAGGACGATGCGCTGGTCGAGGATGCCGTGCGCTACTACGTCGACTCCGGGCTGGGAACGCTGGAAGCGGCGGCGCACGCCCACTATCTGGAACAGACCAGCGACCCCAGGTTGCGTGCTGCGCGGCAGGGCAAGCTGGCTGCCGCTCCTGCGCGCCAGCGCACCGCCTATCTCGCCCACCTGACGATGCACGATGTCGCCTTTGCGCAGGCGTTGCGCGGCGGCACGCTGTTCAACAACGAAGAACAGCTGCGCCAATGGCAGGGCTTGCGTGCGCCGTACGACGCGCGGCTGTCCAAGGTATTCACGTTGCGCCATCTGCAACGCAGTTCCGAATGGTCGCCGGCGCGCATGCTGTCGGCCACCTTCCTGCATGGAGACCTGAATCATCTGTTCGGCAACATGGTGTTTCTGCTGGCGCTCGGTACCTTGCTGGAAGGTGCGATCGGCAGCGGATGGTTCCTGCTGCTGTACCTGGCGGGCGGCTTCGGCGCCAGTGCGGCGAGCCTGTGGTGGCGTTGGGGCCAGCCCGGTGGCGGGCTGGGCGCGTCCGGCGCCATTGCCGCACTGATGGGCGCATTTTGCGTGGTCTGGGGCCGCCGTCGGGCGCGGTTCTTCTACTGGTTTTTCGTGGTGTTCAACTACGTGCGTGGGCCTGCAATCCTGTTGCTGCCGCTATGGCTGGGCTGGGAAATCTACAGCCTGCTGTGGAGCGAGAACGGCTCGGTGGCGTTCGAGGCGCATGCCGGCGGCCTGGTCAGTGGCGCGCTGCTGGGCGCGATCCTCGTGGCCACGCGTCAGATCCGCCCGGGATTCATGGACGAGCACGAGCCTGCGCAGGCCGATGACCGCTGGGCGCGCGCGCAGTCGCATCTGGGGCGCATGGAAAACCGTGAGGCAGAGCGGTTGCTGGCCGAGCTTGCCGATGAAATGCCGCAGAGCCTGGAAATCGCGCTGGCGCGCTACCGCGTTGCGCGCAATGCCGGGAGCAGGCAGGACACGCTGCGGCACGCGCAGACCATGTTGCGCCTGCCGTCGCATACGGCAGAACAGGCGCGGCTCCAGTTGGGCGTGGCAGCAGAGCTGGGCAAGGACCTGGCCCTGTGCGAGCTGCCGGCTCGCATGGCCTTGGTCGACGCCTGCCTCAGCAACGGGCTGCTGGCCGATGCCGAGCGTGTGTTGAAGGACTGCGAAAGCGACGCGCCGCGGGCCGAGCTTGCCCAGCGATGGTTCGTGCTGGCACTGCGCCACGGCGACCTGCACGCCGGGGAGCAGCGCACGCGTTTGCTGCGCCAGGTGCTGGACCAGTTTCCCGAGCAGGGGCAGGCGGCCAAGGCGCGGTTTCTGCTCGAGAACGGATGAGCGTGGCGAACGACACCTGGCGAGCCGTTGTCAGGTGGGGGCGCATGGCGCGGAGGAAGCGGGTGCGCGCGTGTACCTTCCTATTCCGAGCACCCGCCGTGCCCGCCTGGCGGTGAGCGCAGTGGTTTTGTCAGCGGCCATAAGTTGGCCGCAGCCATCGGCTGACGTGCCACGCTGACGATCGCTCGCGCCCCTGCGCGGCTGTCTTTACGCCGGCTGGATCACAACCGCGCGCAATGCCGCATCCAGCTTTGCGCGCTGCGCTGCATCGTCGCAGCGCTCCGTTGCGTGTTGCAGCAGCGCACGTGCCTGGTCGTCGCGGCCGAAGCGCTCGGCCAGCATCAGGCCCGCATCCAGCGACCAGCTCGGCAGCATCGGGTCGCGCGGCCAGGCTGCGATGGCGGCCAGCAAGCCATCGGTGGCCAGCTGGAATTGCCCGGCCATCTTGGCGCGCTCGGCCAGCAGGGTGGCCTGCTCCGGCAGCATCGGGGTGAATGCAGGGTCGCTGTCCAGCGCTTCGCGCTGCAGTGCGAGCGCGCGGCGTTCCTGCCTTTCCTGCAGCAGGCGGTTGATGTAGTGCTGGGTGTGTTCGTGTAGTTCGTCGCTGCGATGGTGCTGTCGGAGCAGGCGCTGATACAGCTCGTGCACCGCCAGGCTCACCGCACGCGAGCGCACCGCACCGCGCACTGCCTGAAAGGCCTCGTCGGTGTGACCCTCGCGCACATGGTGTTCGGCTTCATCGAGCAGGCGCTGATCCGGATCGGCACGTTCCTGCACGTCGCCACCACTGGGGGTATAGCCCAGCGCTTCGTGGTACTGGTAGACTAGGTACCCCATCAGATGGAAGCTGGCGAACAGGGCCCAGATGGAGGCCACCAGCGTGGTCGCCTCGCGCACGATGGGCGGCAGATATGTCAGTGCAATGAACGCCGCCGCCGTGCCGCTGCCCTGGATCACATACAGCAGCCCGTAGGCGGCCAGATATGGCCAGCCGATGCGCATCGCCATGTCGATCGATACCGCAGGGTTCAATGCGCGCCGCAGGCTGCCGTCGATGGCAAGCGAAATGAGCATGCCGGGCAACAGCAACAGGGTTGCCACATAGGCGATGGTCAGCCCGAACGGGCCCGCGACCACGGCGGCCGCGCCGATCACGATGCCCAGCGCGATGGCCAGCAGGATCAGGCGCAGCACCGCGCTGTCGAAGCTGTTGTATCCGAGCCGGGGCGCATCGGCTTGCCCATCGGCGGTGTGGCGCAGGATGTCGAAGGCGTAGGTGTAGGTCGCCATGCCCAGCACGCCCATGACCAGCAGCTTCAGAATGCCCGGCAACACCAGCAATGCACTGCATAGCGTCAGCGCGATCAGCGCATACAGCGCCGAGCCGCGCAGCGGGTAAGTGGCAATGGCGGGAATGCGGGTCCAGAACGGCGCAGGCGCGGCCTGCACGGCCTTGCGCGCGCGAAAACGGTCTTCCATGACGCTCCCCAAGCGTGTGATGTGAAGGGATTGTGCGACGATGCGCGGCCTCGTGCAATTGGGCGTTGAGGCCTTTCGGCCACTGCGGTCCGGGCGGGTCAGCTGCCTGCGGCCTGCCGCTCGCTGTCGCCGGTTCGCCGCGGGGCCGCGCGCCCCAGATGCCATGCGCTTCCCATGCCATCCCATGGCGCCTGTCCTTTTCCTATCGCAAGGAGCTCCGCGTGAATCCATCGACCCTGGACACCCCACAGGTCCGTATTCGCAGCATCGATGTGCTGTCCGACAACTGGTATGTGCTCCGCAAGGTCACCTTCGACTTCCTGCGCAAGGACGGCCGTTGGCAGACCCTGTCGCGCGAGGCATACGACCGCGGTAACGGCGCCACCATCCTGCTCTACAGCCGCGCCAGGAAGACGGTGATGTTGACCCGGCAATTTCGCCTGCCGACCCTGCTCAACGGCAATCCGGACGGCCTGTTGATCGAAGCCTGCGCCGGCCTGCTCGATCAGGACGATGCGCTGACCTGTATCCGCAAGGAAACCGAAGAGGAAACCGGCTATCGCATCGATCACGTGCGCAAGGTGTTCGAGGCCTTCATGAGCCCGGGCTCGGTCACCGAGCGGCTGTACTTCTTCGTCGGCGAATACTTCGACGGCGACAAGGTGAGCGAAGGCGGCGGCGTCGAAGAGGACGGCGAGGAGATCGAGGTGCTGGAACTGTCACTCGACGATGCGCTGGCAATGATCGGCTCCGGCGACATCGCCGACGCCAAGACCATCATGCTGCTGCAGTACGCAAAGCTGCACGGGGTGCTGGATTGAAGTGCGCACTGTCTACCCTGCCCAGTATGGGTAAGTAGGCAAACGCGCAACGCGCGGATGCCCAGGCTCTCGCTCAACGAGCTCGTCTCAACACTTTGTCTCGATGTTCTAGTGGACTGCCGCTGTGGCAGTTATTGCCGTCTTGAACTAACGAAAAGCTAGCTTGCTGCCCTTTCGGACCAGTTTCTTGGTCGATCCGAAATCCATACATATTCGGATTGAGCGAGAGATCGGAGACGTCGTCGCGGGAGAGAATCAGGCACTCGTCTCCGTTCTTATCGAGCCACCAAGGTCCACGTTCGGTTGTGGTGGTGGTGCTGCGTTGCGTTTCGGGCGCGATACATGCCGTCTTCAAAATGTATCGCCGGCTTTCCTTGTCTCCTTAGGCCTCAAGCCAGAGTTCTGCGCGAACGGCCTGGCATTGCGTATTGTCTGGGTGCAGCTTGCCGACATAGTGACCTGCAAGCAGGTGCTGCCTGCCCAGTAGCCATGCGCTGGGCGGGTCGTCTTGATTTGCGTTCTGCTGAGCGAACGTTGTGCCGGCGCTGATGAGTAAGAAAAGTGACGAGATAACAGCTGCATCTGCTTGCATCTTGCGAGTCTCCTTGACGTGCGGACGTGGTGTTGCGCGAGCACGCTCGATTGCGATGCCTTGTTGGTCAGGCTTTATTGCGTGGAGGCGCACAACCACGCTGGTTGCAATGCTAGGCTCAGCGCTTCCCGCCAAAAATACTTCCAAAAATACCGCGCACGATCTGCTGGCCGATCTTGCTGCCGATGGTGCGCGAGGTCTGCTTGGCCATCGTTTCCAGCATGCCCTGGCGACGTCCGGTGCCGAACACGGCATCCTTGACCGCCTTGCCGAAGCCGCTGTCCTGCGCGTCCTCCTGCTCGCGGCTACGCGCGGGCGGGGCGGCGGTCTGCATGGCCACCTGTTCCACGCGGCGTGCCAGCAGTTCGGCGGCCGATTCGCGATTGATCGCGGTGTCGTAGCGGGTACCAACCGGGCTGGCCGCGCGGACCTGCGCGCGTTCGGGCGCGCTGATGGCGCCCATGCGGCAACGCGGCGGTGCGATCAGCGTCTGCTGCACGGGTGCCGGCACGCCCTTGCCCTGCAACGGCGATACCAGGGCTTCGCCGGTGCCCAGGCTGGAAATGGCGCTGGCCACGTCGAGCTTGGGATTGGCCACGAAGGTCTGCGCGGCGGTCTTGACCGCCTTCTGGTCACGCGGGGTGTAGGCGCGCAACGCGTGCTGCACGCGGTTGCCGAGCTGGCCGAGGATGGTGTCCGGGATGTCGTCGGGAAACTGCGAGCAGAAATACACCCCGACGCCCTTGGAGCGAATCAAGCGCACCACCTGTTCGATGCGCTGCACCAGCGCGGCCGGCGCATCGTCGAACAGCAGGTGCGCCTCGTCGAAGACGAACACCAGCTTGGGCTGGTCCAGGTCGCCCACTTCCGGCAAGCCCTCGAACAGTTCGGACAACAACCACAGCAGGAAGGTGGAATACAGCTTCGGCTTGAGCACCAGTTGATTGGCCGCCAGGATGCCGATCACGCCGCGACCATCCGGGGCCACGCGCATCAACTCGGCCAGTTCCAGCGCCGGTTCACCGAAGAACTGCTCGCCGCCGTCCTGCGCCAGCCGCAGCAGCGCGCGCTGGATCGCGGCCACCGACTGCGCCGACACCAGTCCGTAACTGGTGGACAGTTCCTTGCGCTCTTCCACCACCAGCGCCAGCAACGCGCGCAGGTCGTCCAGATCCAGCAGCAACAGGCCACGGTCGTCGGCGAGTTTGAACACGATGTCGAGTACGCCGGACTGGGTGTCGTTGAGTTCCAGGATGCGCGCAAGCAGGGTGGGGCCCATTTCGCTCACGGTGGTGCGCACCGGGTGGCCGAGCTGGCCGAACAGGTCCCAGAACACCACCGGGCTGGCGGCCGGCGCGTAGTCGGCGATGCCCACATCCGTGGCGCGCTGCAGCACACCGGGCGCGCCGTCGCCGGCCACGGCCAGCCCGGCGACGTCGCCCTTCACGTCGGCCAGGAACACCGGCACCCCCAACCGCGAAAAGCCTTCGGCCAGGGTCATCAGGGTCACGGTCTTGCCGGTGCCGGTGGCGCCGGCCACCAGGCCATGCCGATTGCCGAAGCGGCCTTCCAGGGTGACCGGGATGTCGTCGGTAACGCCTTTGCCGAGCAGGAACGAGGCCATGGCACAGATCCGGTGGAAGAAAGACGCCGATTCTAGCGGGCAACCTCACTCGTCCAGGCGGGCGGTAACGACGAGGGGGGCTGGCCCTGCGATCGGGTTGACATGCCTGCGGCGCGGGGCGGTCGGCGCTGTGCCGTCCCGTCCTCGAACCGCCGTACCGATGCGATGTCGCTGCATGTCGCCCGCTCGCCAAGCTAACGGGCCACTGACCCTGGCGTCCGCCGCGCCTTGCCCCGGTATCGCCCCGGCGGCTACCCTGCCTGCCTTTCCGCTGTACTGCCTACGATGCCGCTCGCTCATTTTGGTTTGCGCCCATGGCCTGTCCTGGCTGTGGTGGCGCTGATGTCTGTCGTCCCCGCCGCCCACGCGATCTCCAAACGCGACACGGAGAAGGCCGCCGCGCTCGATGCGCGCATGGCCGCTGCCGAAAAGCGCTACCGCGATGCGCTGGTGCTGGTGAACAACTCCGATCCGAAGGGCACCGCCGAGGGCGACGCTGCACTGGAGGACATGGAGGACGTCATCGACGCCTGCATCAAGCAGCGCGGTTGCCTGGTCGCCAATCAGCTGGCCACCTACAAGCGCCTGCTCAAGGCACGCGCCGATGCCGAAGCGCCGGCTGCCGAAGACCCGGAAGATGACGACACCCTGCTGCAGGCCGACCCCGACCATCTCGGCCCGGCTTCCAACGGCGTGCCCGAGGCGGCGCGGGCGGCGACTCTGCTCAACGACCAGCGCCATGAGTTCGACAAGATGGTGCAGTACAACCCGGCGGTGCAGGCCGGCATCCGGCGCTGGCTGACCGACATGCGCCCGGCGCTGATGACCAGCTACGACAACTACAGCAACCTGCGCGGGGTGATGTGGCCGGAATGGCAGAAGCGCGGGCTGCCGGAGGCGCTGCTGTTCGGCATCATGGCCAAGGAATCCAACGGCAAGGTGCACGCCAATTCGCGTGCCGGCGCGGCCGGACTGATGCAGTTCATGCCAGCCACCGGGCGCCGTTTCGGGCTGGGCCCGGACGGCACCGGCTTCGACACGCGCTTCGATGCACGCAGCGCCGCCGAAGCCAGCGCCGCTTATCTCAACGAGCGCATGGCCGGGCTCAACCGCAGCATCGAGCTGGCACTGGCGGCCTACAACGGCGGCGAAGGGCGCGCGGCACGCGTGTTTTCGCAGTTCGGCGGGCGCGGCTTCTGGGAACAGGATGTCTATAACCAGTTCCCGGCCGAAACCAAGGACTACGTGCCGATGGTGATTGCGGCGGCGTGGATCTTCCTGCACCCGCGACAGTACGGCGTGGACTTCCCCAAGCTCGACGCGCAGCCGGCCACGCTCAAGCTGGCCAAGTCGACCACGATCTACGAACTCACCATCTGCCTGGGTGGTATGGGCGCGCGTGATGGCTACATGCGTGCGCTGCGCAACCTCAACCCGCGCTACGAATCCGATGGCTGGATTCCGGCCGGCACCGTCATCAATGCCACCAATCGTATCGCCAGCCTGTACACGCGTTACTGCGTGAGCGGCCCGCGTGCGGACCTGGCACGCACTCTGATCACGGCCGATCTCAACAACGCCATCGTGCGCAGCAGCGCATCTCCCGAGTACACGCCAAGCGTGGCGGTCGGCGATGTGAGTCCGATGGCCGGCGTGCCGACCACCGTGGCCACCGGCCAGCCGGCGGTCGCCAAGCCCAAGGCCAGGCAGGCGCGCAGCTACACCATCGCCAAGGGCGACACGCTCGGCCGCGTGGCAAACAAGTACCAGTGCGAGATCAAGGAGCTGGCCAAGGCCAACGGCCTGAAGGCGCCGGCATACGCGCTCAAGCCGGGGCAGAGCATCAAGCTGGCGGGCTGCGACCGCTGAGTTGCGCAGGTGGTGCCGTACTGATGGCCGCACCCTTTAGACGGCGGTGCGCATCGGCCTGAACCCGCCGGCGTGGGAGCAGGCCAGGCCGCGCGAACGCCGCTCCGTTAGCCCGGGTCTGGGCAGCGTGTTTTCAATCGAAGGTTTGGTAAATGGCGCGCGGGTGTGCGACGCCTTGTCGGGAATGCCTCGTCGCGGCCAGGTCCGCTCCTACGATGGCGGCGAGCGCACGACAAGGCTGCTTGCCGTAGGAGCGGAGCCGGCCGCGACGAAGCCGTCCAGGTAGTCCTGTTGTGTGCAGTGTGTTGCGTTATCTGGGCTGAGCAAAACGGCGCGCGCAGGGGCGACGCATCGTTGGGAATGCCTGGCCGCGACCAGGTCCGCTCCTAAGACGGTGTCGTTGCAATTCACTGGCGACGCGCAAGCGCTTGCCCCAGCCGCACCGATGTCTCTGCAGCAAGTGCACCATCGAGCCAGGCCACACCCGGCGGCAGCAACACGATCACGGTCGAGCCGTAGTTGAAGCGGGCCATCTCCGCAAACCGATCCAGCACAATGCCCTTGCCGCGGTAATCCTTGCGCGTGATGCGGTCGCCATAGCGCGGAATCTCCACGCCGCTCCAGACCGTCTCCACGCCGGAGACCAGCAGCGCGCCCACCATCACCGACGCCATCGGGCCAAAGTCGGTGTCGAAGTGGCACACCAGGCGCTCGTTGCGCGCGAACAGGCGCGGCACATTGCGCACCGCGTCCGGGCCCACGCTGAACAGCCGGCCTGGCACGTGCACCGTTTCGCGCAGGGTGCCGGTCCACGGCATATGCACGCGGTGATAGTCCTTGGGCGACAGGTACACGGTGGCGAACAGGCCGTTGTTGAACGGCACTGCGGCCGCTTCATCGCCGAGCAACTCGGCGGCGGTGAATGACTGCCCCTTGGCCTGGAAAATGCGGCCGTTCTCGATCGGGCCAAGCTGGCTGATGCGGCCGTCGGCCGGCATCAGCAGGGCAGCCGGGTCGGCATCGGGCACGCGTGCACCGGGTTTCAAGGCGCGGGTGAAAAACGCATTGAAGGTGGGGTAGGCGCGCGGGTCCGGCTGCTGCGCTTCGCTCAGGTCCACGCCGAATTTGCGCGTCACCGTGTCGATCAACCACTGTTTGGTGGATGGCGTATCGGAATAGGCCAGCGCGCGCGCCAGCGACGACAGCAACCGGTGCGGCAGCACATAGGTCAGGGAAGTGACGAGACTCACGGTGCGGTTACCTTGGTCAGCTGTTGGAGATCGGCGGCAATCGCCTTCGGGTCGAGCGGGGGACGGATCAGCCCGGCCAGGCGGCCTTGCGGATCGAGCACGGCGATGCCGGCCGAATGATCTATGCTGTAGTCGTTGGGATTCTGCGCATAGCCCTTGCCCGGCACCTTCTGGAACACGAAGCCCAGCGCGGTGGCAAAGCGCTCCAGCGCCGGAACATCTGCCGTGGCGGCCAGGGTGTCCTTGTGGAAGGCGTGTGCGTATTCGCCCAGCCGCGCGGGCGGATCACGCTGCGGGTCCACCGAGACGAACAACACGCGCGGGCGCAGGCCATCGGGAATGCTTTCCCACTGCTGCTGCGCCACCGCCAGATCGGTCAGCGTGGTCGGGCACACGTCCGGGCAGAAGGTGAAGCCCAGAAACACCAGCGTCCAATGCCCCTTCAGTTCACCTGGCACCAGCTGGGTGCCGTCGGACTGGCGCAGGCTGAACTGCGGCAGCGGGCGCGGCTGCGGGTAAAAGGTGATGGTCTGGGTGGGGGGCCAGGGCGAGCTGGGCGTGCCGCCGAGGAACTTCTGCCCCAGCAAGAGCCCCAGGCCGGCGGCCAGCGCCACCAGCAGCACGATGCCGGTATTGCGATTGAACATGGCGGTTTCCAGTGCAACGGACGCTCATGATACCGATCCGACCTCTATAATCGGGGGCCGATTCCTCTTTAGTTGTTGCCATGACTGCCGCCGCGGCCGACGAACTGCACACCATCATCGACCTGATCCGCTACGGCACCAGCCGTTTCAACGCAGCCGGTCTGACCTTCGGCCACAGCTACGACAATGCGCTGGACGAAGCCACCCAACTGGTACTGCACAGCCTGCATCTGCCGCACGACCTGGGCCCGGCCTACGGCCAGGCGCGCTTGCTGCGCTCGGAAAAAGAGCAGGTGCTGGGTCTGTTCGAGCGTCGCATCACCGAGCGCGTCCCGGCGGCGTACCTGACCGGTGAGGCCTGGTTCGCCGGGCTGAGTTTCAAGAGCGACGCGCGTGCGCTGGTGCCGCGCTCGCCGATCGCCGAACTCATCGAAGCCGGCTTCGAGCCCTGGCTGGGCGGCCGCGAAGTCACCCGCGCGCTGGACCTGTGCACCGGCTCGGGCTGCATCGCCATTGCCATGGGCCACTACAACCCGCACTGGGATGTGGATGGCGTGGACATCAGCGACGACGCGCTGGCACTGGCTGCCGACAACAAGGCGCGCCTGCATGCCGACAACGTCACCCTGCTCAAGTCGGACCTGTTCACTGGCCTGGCCGGGCGTCGGTACGACCTGATCGTCACCAACCCGCCGTACGTCACCAACGATGAAACCGATGCGCTACCGCAGGAGTATTCCTACGAGCCCGAACTCGGCCTGCGTGCGGGCGACGATGGCCTGGATCTGGTGCTGAAGATCCTGCGCGATGCGCCGCAGCACCTCAGCGAAGACGGCTTGCTGATCTGCGAAGTGGGCGAATCCGAGCAGCATCTGATCAAGCTGCTGCCGGAGGTGGATCTGGCCTGGGTCGAGTTCAAGGTCGGGCAGATGGGCATCTTTGCGGTGGAATGCCGCGAGCTGATCGCACACCACGCGCGCATCAGCGAGCTGGCCGCGCAGCGATGAGCCTGCGCGCATGAGTGCCAATTCGTTCGGCAAGCTGTTTACCGTCACCACCTTCGGCGAATCGCACGGGCCGGCCATCGGCTGCGTCGTCGACGGGTGCCCGCCCGGCCTGGAAATTGCGCCGGAAGAATTCACCCACGATCTGCAACGGCGTGCGTCCGGCAAGAGCCGGCACACTTCCGCGCGCCGCGAGGCCGACGCCATCGAGATCCTGTCCGGCGTGTACGAAGGCTGCACCACCGGCACGCCGATCGGGCTGCTGATCCGCAACACCGATCAGCGCAGCAAGGACTACAGCAACATCGCCCAGCAGTTCCGCCCCGGCCATGCGGATTACACCTATTGGCAGAAGTACGGCATCCGCGACCCGCGCGGTGGCGGACGTTCGTCGGCGCGCGAAACCACCATGCGTGTGGCCGCCGGCGTCATCGCCAAGAAGTGGCTCAAGCAGCGTTACGGGGTGCTGGTGCGCGGATTTCTCTCGCAGCTGGGCGAAATCCGCCCGACCGGTTTCGACTGGGATGCGGTGGAAGACAACCCGTTCTTCTGGCCGCACGCCGCGCAGGTGCCGGAGCTGGAAAGCTACATGGATGCGCTGCGTAAATCCGGCGATTCTGTCGGCGCGCGCGTCGATGTGGTGGCTGGCGGCGTGCCGGCCGGCTGGGGCGAGCCGATTTACGGCAAGCTCGATGCCGAACTGGCCGCCGCCTTGATGAGCATCAACGCGGTCAAGGGCGTGGAGATCGGCGACGGTTTCGCCAGCGCGGCGCAGAAGGGCACCGAACACCGCGACCTGATCACCCCGGAAGGCTTCCTCAGCAATCATGCCGGCGGCATTCTGGGCGGTATCTCCACCGGCCAGGCGGTCACCGCCTCGATGGTGCTCAAGCCCACCTCCAGCCTGCGCCTGCCCGGTGCCACGGTGGATGCCGACGGCAGCGTGGTCGATGTGATCACCACCGGCAGGCACGACCCATGCGTGGGCATCCGCGCCACCCCGATCGCCGAAGCGATGATGGCGCTGGTGTTGATGGACCAGGCGCTGCGTCATCGCGCCCAATGCGGCGATGTCGGCGAGGTGTCGCCCCGCATTCCCGGTCAGATCGATGTCTGATACGCGGCGCGCCAAGGTGTGGGTCAGCCAGCCGCTGTTCGACGATGTCGTCGCGCAGCTGGGCGAGCATTTCGAGCTGACCACCACCAAGCACGTCAGCGCGTATTCGCCGGCCGAACTGGCCGCGCAACTGGCACCGCTGGACGGTGCGCTGATCACCCTCAACGAGCGCATCGGCGCGGCCGAAATCGCGGCGGCGCCGCAACTGCGCGCCATCGCTAATGTCGGCGTGGGCTACAACAATCTCGACATCGAGGCGCTGAGTGCGGCCGGCATCCTGGCCAGCAACACGCCCGACGTGCTCACCGAAACCACCGCCGATCTCGGCTTCGCGTTGCTGATGGCCACCGCGCGCCGCATCACCGAAGCCGAGCGCTGGCTGCGTGACGGGCAGTGGGGGCAATGGTCGTTCAAGACCATGCTCGGCGCCGATATCCACGGCAGCACGCTCGGCATCCTGGGCATGGGTCGGATCGGGCAGGGCATCGCACGCCGCGGCGCACACGGCTTCGGCATGCGTGTGCTGTATCACAACCGCAGCCAGCTGCCTGCCACCACCGAACAGGCGCTGGGCGCGCAATACGTCGATTTCGAGACGTTGCTGGCGCAGTCCGATCATCTGCTGCTGGTGCTGCCGTACACCAAGGATTCGCACCACATCATCGATGCGGCGGCGCTGGGCAAGATGCGCCCTACCGCCACGCTGGTGAATATCGCCCGCGGTGGCATCGTCGATGAGCTGGCGCTGGCCGATGCGCTGGCCAACGGGCGCCTGGCCGGTGCCGGCCTGGATGTCTACGAAGGCGAGCCGCGCGTGCGCCCGGAACTGCTGGCGCTGCGCAACGTGGTGCTCACCCCGCATATCGGCAGCGCCAGCCTGGCCACGCGCCGCGCGATGGTGCAGCTGGCGGTGGACAACCTGATCGCTGCGCTGGGCAAAGGCCCCAATGCCGGCCATCCGCCGAGCGCGCTCAATGCCGATGCGGTTGCCGCTGCCAAACAGGGCGGCACCGGTGTGGACGCGAAAAAGACCGGCGTCACCGGCACGATTTCGACCAAACGATAGGGAACCTCCGCGGCCAGCTTTGGAGGTTCCCCGAACCCAGCGCGCAGTGCTTCCTCTTTCCCCTTTTCGATAAAGACAAACTCATGAGCAACGAAAACCGTCGTTTCAACGTCGCGGTCGTGGGCGCCACCGGCGCTGTCGGCGAGACCATGCTGAGCATCCTGGCCGAGCGCAATTTCCCGGTCGCCACCCTGTACGCGCTGGCGTCGTCGCGTTCGGCCGGCGGGCAGGTGGAATTCAACGGCGGCAAGGTCGATGTGCTGGACCTGGCCGAATTCGACCCCACCGGCGTGGACATCGCGCTGTTCTCCGCAGGCGGCAGCGTGTCCAAGGAGTACGGCCCCAAGTTCGCCGCGGCCGGTGCGGTGGTGATCGATAATTCCTCCGCCTTCCGTTACGACGACGACGTGCCGCTGGTGGTCTCCGAAGTGAACCCGGAAGCACTCAAGCAGCGCCCGCGCGGCATCGTGGCCAACCCCAATTGCTCGACCATGCAGATGCTGGTGGCGTTGGGCCCGATCCACCGTGCGTACGGTATCGAGCGCATCAACGTGGCGACCTACCAGTCGGTCTCCGGCGGCGGGCGTTCGGCGATGGAAGAACTGGGCAAGCAGACCAGCGAGTTGCTGAGCTTCCAGGACATCGACCCGCAGCGCTTTCCGGTGCAGATCGCCTTCAACCTGATCCCGCACATCGACGACTTCCAGGACAACGGCTACACCAAGGAAGAGATGAAGCTGGTCTGGGAGACCCGCAAGATCCTCGGCGACGACAGCATCCAGGTGAACCCGACGGCAGTGCGCGTGCCGGTGTTCTACGGCCACTCCGAAGCGGTGGCGATCGAGACCCGCGACAAGATCACCGTCGAGCAGGCGCGTGCCCTGCTGGCTGCATCGCCGGGCGTGGAAGTGGTGGACGAGCGCAAGCCTGGCGGCTACCCGACCCCGGTGACGCATGCCTCCGGCAAGGACGCGGTGTTCGTCGGCCGCATCCGCGAAGACTTCTCGCACCCGCGTGGCCTGAATCTGTGGATCGTCTCCGACAACATCCGCAAGGGCGCTGCACTCAACGCGGTGCAGCTGGCCGAACTGGTCGCCCAGGAAGGCTGATCCGTCGGCTGCGTAGGAGCGCGCTTGCGCGCGATGGGGCTTTCCCGGTGAAGCCCCATCGCGCACAAGCGCGCTCCTACCGATGACCTGACGCATGGATGTCGCATTGCGACGGCTTGTACGCTCTGCACGGGGTCGCCGACTTTTTCGCTCATTCAGCGGCTATATTGATGCCCATGAAACATAGGGGCAGGGGCGCGATGCGTCCGATACACGGGTTGGGTGCGTTGCTGCTGATGGCCTGCAGTGGCGCAGCCATGGCTTTGGGGCTTGGCGATATCCGGGTGCTGTCCAAGCCCGGGCAGCCGTTGGTGGCCGAAATTCCGGTCATCTCCAACGAGCCGGGCGAGCTCGACAACGCCCGCGTGGCACTGGCATCGGCCACCACCTTCGCGCGCGTCGGACTGGAGCGGCCGCAGGGTCTGGTCAGCAGTCTGCAGTTCCAGTTCGCGCAGGATGCGCGTGGGCGGGCGGTGATCCGGGTGACCAGCAGTCAGCCGGTGGATCAACCGGCGATCAACTTCCTGATCGAAGTGGAGTGGGGCCAGGGCCGGTTGGTGCGCGAGTACGCCGCCCTGGTCGATGCGCCCAACACCGCTGCCGCGATCGCCGAGCCCGCCATCGAGGCGCCGCGCGCCGGCGCCAGCAATACCATCGCCCGTGAGCCGGCGGCTGCGCAGGCGGCGGTCGAGCGCGCTGCGCAGGGCGCCCCCAGCGCCGCTGCGGCGCCCTCACGGCCCGCCCCGGCAACCGCCGCGGCGTCGCAGACCGGCGATGCGCTTCCCGCCGTGCGCTCGGGCCAGACCTTGTCGGAGATCGCGGCGCGCCTGGCGCGTTCCAGCGGGCATTCGCTGGACCAGACCATGCTGGCGCTGCTGCGCACCAATCCCGATGCCTTCGTCAACGGCAACATCAACCGACTGAAGCAGGGCGCAGTGCTGCGCACCCCGCAGGAAGACGCGCTGGCGCAGGTCGGTGCCGCCGAAGCCACCGTGATGGTGCGCGAGCAGGCTGCCCAGTGGCGTCAGGCGCGGTCGGCCATTCCGCAACCGGCCGATGCCGGTGCCGCGGCCGCAACAGCCCCGGCCCCGCCCGCGTCCACCGCACCCGGTGCCGGCGCGCGGCTCGAAATCGCCCCGGCAGTGGCGAGTCAGACCAACACCGCCGGCGCTACGTCCGGCACCAGTGCCGAAGGCGAGGGCGAGATGGCGGCCAACCAACAGTTGCAACAGGCCAAGGAAGACATCGCCACCCGCGATGCGGAATTGCAGGACCTGCGCTCACGCGTGGCCGATCTGGAAAAGCTCAAGCAGCAGCAGCAAGCCTTGATCGCGATGAAGGACACCGACCTGGCCGCCGCGCAGAAGCGCCTTGCCGAGGCACCGCAGGCAGCACCGCAAGGTGGTGGCTTCCCGCTGTGGCTGATCGGTGGGCTGGTGCTGATCGTGGCCGCGGTTGTCGCGTGGCTGGCCGCGCGTCGCCGCAAGCCCTCGCCGTTGCCGCCGTTGCCGCGGCGCCAGTTCGACTTCGTGCCACCGGTCGCGCCGGCCGATGGCGGCGAGCCGCAGGACGACGTGCACGCCACCGAGCCGAGCGAGCGCGATGTGGTGCACGAAACCGAATTCGAACAGGTCGACCTGCGCGAAGACGAGCGCACCCATGACGTGCAGCCGCCGTTGTCGGAGGTGCTGCGGCGCGAGCCGCTGCTGTCCGAGCCAGCGGCGCCGCCGCCGGTGGTCAACAGCGACGAGTGGCGTTCGCTGCGTGCCACCCCGGCGGCATCGTCGCCACCGGCCGCCGCGTTCCAGGCCACCGATGCCCCGTTCCCGTCTGACGCGTCGCAGGTGCCCGAGCAGGCCGAGCCTGTCCAGCCCGTGCACGCGGAGCGCGCGCCCGACCTCGGCGTCCCATCCGCGGCAGCGTCGGCTGCGCACGATGGCGTCCAGGACGGCTTCGACGTCGAACGCGCGGCCCAGGATGTCGTTCCGGCCCCTGCGACTCCGCTGGCAGCGGCTGCACCCGGCGCGGTGGGCCGCAGGGAGGTTGCCTCCGCAGGCCGTGACCGCCTGGAACTGGCGTTGGCGTACATGGACCTGGGCGACAAGGACACGGCGCGTGGCCTGCTGCTGGAAGTTGCGGCCACCGGCGATGATGCCACCCGCGCCGAAGCCGCCGAACTGCTGGAACGCCTGGCATGAGCCCGGCCATGGACAGCCTTGCGGTGCGCGAGCGACGGATCGACTACGTGGAGTTCGCATCCACCGATCCCGACGCCAGCCGGGCCTTCTTCGAAACCGTGTTTGGCTGGCAGTTCCAGGCCTACGGGCCGGACTACCTGGCCTTCAACGACGGCCGCCTGGATGGCGGCTTCTACCGCGCGGGCACGCCCGCTCCGGCAGAAGGCGGCCCCCTGGTCGTGCTGTATGCCGACGACCTGACGCCGATGCTCGATCGGGTGCGTGCCGCCGGCGGCGAGATCGTCAAGCCGGTCTTCGGCTTTCCGGGTGGCAGCCGGTTCCACTTCCGCGAGCCCGGCGGCGCCACGCTGGCCGTGTGGTCCGAGCGCACGATCGCGTCAAACGACTGACCGCGCCTATGTGAGCCGCGTGCTACCGCGGCTCGCCATCGGCCGATGCTATCGGACAACGCTGCTCGTACACTTCACCTTCTCCGCATAGCGTGGCTGTGCTGGCACCTGCCTGCGATGGCGGCGTCGGCATGACCGGCGTTCGGTTTCATCGATTCATTCATAGGGCAGGTACCGATGCGTTACGCGCTGGGCGTGGAATATGACGGCAGCGAGTTTCAGGGCTGGCAGCAACTGGGCGAGCATGGCGGGCCGAGCGTGCAGGCCAGCCTGCAGACGGCGCTGTCGTCGGTGGCCGATGCCCCGATCCAGGTGGTCTGCGCAGGGCGAACCGACGCCGGCGTGCATGGCGAATGCCAGGTGGTGCACTTCGACAGCGATGCGCGACGTCAGCCGCGTGGCTGGATGCTGGGCACCACGGCGCGGCTGCCGGCTTCGATCGCGGTGCGCTGGTGCGTGCCCGTTGCCGACGACTTTCATGCGCGCTTTTCCGCGCGCGCCCGGCGGTATCGCTACCGCCTGCTGAATCGTCAGATCCGCCCGGCACTGTATCGGCAGACGCTGAGCTGGGAACGTCGGCCGCTCGATGCCCAGGCCATGCATGCTGCCGCCCAGGCCTTGCTGGGCGAAAACGACTTCAGCGCGTTTCGCAGCGTGCAATGCCAGGCCTTGCATGCGCGTCGCAACCTGCAGGCAATCAGCGTGCAGCGCATCGGCGAAGTGGTGGAGGTGCAGGTGCAGGCCAATGCATTCCTTCATCACATGGTGCGGAATATTGTGGGCTCGCTGATGTTGGTCGGAACCGGCGAACAGCCGGCCGACTGGATCGCGACGTTGCTCGCCGGGCGCGACCGCACGGTTGCCGGGCCGACAGCGCCGCCACAAGGTCTGGTGTTTATCGGGCCTCTGTATCCTGCAGAGTGGCTTCTGCCCGCCGAGGTGACCCAATGAATCGATCGCTGTACCGCACCCGTATCAAGTTCTGTGGCATGACCCGCGCCGGTGACATCCGACTGGCCGGGGAGCTGGGTGTGGACGCGGTAGGTTTCATCTTTGCCCACGGCAGCCCGCGCCGCGTGGCGCCGGCCGAGGCGCGCGCCATGCGCCAGGCCACCGCGCCGATGGTCGATGTGGTGGCCCTGTTCCGCAACAATTCCAAGGAAGAAGTGCGTGAGGTGGTGCGCACCGTGCGCCCAACCCTGCTGCAGTTCCACGGCGAGGAAGACGACGCGTTCTGCCGCAGTTTCAACCTCCCATATCTGAAGGCCGTGCCGATGGGCAGCGCCGGCGTGAACGGCGAAGACGCCAATGCACGCACGCTGCAGCTGGCCTATCCCAATACGGCCGGTTTCCTGTTCGATAGCCATGCACCTGGCGCTGGCGGCGGTACCGGCAAGACCTTCGACTGGTCGCGACTCCCCACCGGCTTGCACCGCCCATTTCTTCTTGCCGGCGGCATCACCGCCGACAATGTGTTCGACGCGATCGTCGCGACGCTGCCCTGGGGCGTGGATGTCTCCAGTGGTGTGGAACTTGCGCCCGGCATCAAGGATGGCCACAAGATGCGCAAGTTTGTCGAAGAGGTGCGCCGCGCCGATTGTCACGAAATGGGGTGAGGGCGGGAGTCGGGAGTCGGGATTCGTAACAGCGGTGCGTCGAGGCGATTGGTTGATTGGGCAAGGCCTACCCGTTTGCGCGCTGGCAGGTCCTGCCTTCGATCCGGCGGGCAGCTTTAGACTCGCGCGTTGTTGTTATGCCGGTTGCGCTGAGGTGGAGCCTGTCCGCTTGAGCGATTCAGCCAGTGACTGCAGCTTTCCCGCTTGCGATGCCTAGACGTGTCGTTCCGCGCCTCGTTGGTAGCGACATCGGTGCGTGGTCTTTCGCCTGGTAATCGTGTCGTCGGTGCATGGTCGTTATCAGCCGTGCTGGCGCTGCGGTCGTGCGACGGCCGCCCGCGATGCGGCTCAGGTGGCTGCGGCATGCATGGCCGGCGAGGTGTGTTGATCGTTTGCCAGGGCGCTGCCTAGCCAATCCGCCAGCTGGGCGATGCGTGGGTCCGGGTTGCGCTTTGCGGCGCATAGCACCCAACGGCCGCGGGTGGCGGTAAATCCCCAGGGCGCCAGCAGGCGCCCGGCTGCCAGATCGGCCGCGACCAGGGCCTGCGGGGCGATCGCGATGCCCAGGCCCGCAGCGGCCGCCTCCAGCAGATAGACCAGGTGTTCGAACTCGGTTCCCAGCCGCAACGCGTCGGGCGCCAGGCCGTGGGCCTGGGCCCATTCCGGCCACGCCTGTGGGCGCGAACGGGTGTGCAGCACGGCGTGATCGAGCAGGGCGGCCGGGCGGTTGCCAGCGAGCCGCAAGGCCGAGGCAAGTTGCGGGCTGAGCACCGGCCCGATCCATTCCACGCCCAGGTCATGCACTTGCCAGTTGCCGGGCCAGGGTGGGGTGTCCAGCAACAAGGCCGCGTCCAGGCCATCCAGATCCGCGCCGGGCGGTTGTTCGTTGGCCGACAGGTGCAGGCGCATGTCCGGAAGGTCGTGTTGCAACTGGCCCAGGCGCGGGATGACCCAGCGGGCAAGCAGGCTGCCGGAGCAGCCCAGCACCAATGGCGCCTCGGTGGCCGGGCGTCGCAGACCGGCCCAGGTGTCGGCAATCAGGGCGAACCCTTCTCCGGTGGCATCGCGCAAGCGCGCGCCGGCAGTGGTCAATACCAGGCCGCGGCCCTGGCGGACAAACAGGGCCGCACCCAGGGCGTGTTCTAGCGCACGGACGTGGCGGCTGATGGCGCCATGGGTCACGTGCAGCTCCTGCGCCGCGCGGCTCACGCTCTGCAGGCGCGCGGCGGCTTCGAAGGCGCGCAGGGCCGCCAGTGGTGGGAGCAGACTGCTCATGTGTGAGCTCAGATCACAGGTTGCAGCAATCTTATCGATTTATCGCCGCCCCGGGCTGGGGTAGAGTGACGGCCTCGCGTATGACCGCACCGTTGCAGAGGATTCCCATGTCGGCCCAGCCCATCAGTGACTTTTACGCCTATCCGGATGCTGCCGGCCATTTCGGCAAGTTCGGCGGCCGCTTCGTCGCCGAGACCTTGATCGGTCCATTGCAGGAGCTGTCCGCCGCCTATGACCAGGCGCGCCAGGATCCGAGCTTCATCGCCGAATACGACAAGGACCTCAAGCATTACGTCGGCCGGCCCAGCCCGATCTACCACGCCGAGCGGCTCAGTCGCGAAGTGGGCGGGGCACAGATCCTGCTCAAGCGCGAAGACCTGAACCACACCGGCGCGCACAAGATCAACAACACCATTGGCCAGGCGCTGCTGGCCAGCCGCATGGGCAAGACCCGCATCATCGCCGAGACCGGCGCCGGCCAGCATGGCGTGGCCAGCGCCACGGTCGCAGCGCGCCTGGGCCTGGAATGCGTGGTCTACATGGGCGCCACCGATATCGAGCGGCAGAAGATCAACGTCTACCGCATGAAGCTGCTGGGCGCGACGGTGATCCCGGTGACCTCCGGTTCGGCCACGCTCAAGGACGCGCTCAACGAAGCGATGCGCGACTGGGTGACCAACGTGCGCGATACCTTCTACATCATCGGTACCGTTGCCGGCCCCGACCCGTATCCGCGCATGGTGCGCGACTTCAATGCCATCGTCGGGCGCGAAGCGCGCGAGCAGATGCTGCAGGACTACGGCCGGCTGCCGGATGCGATCAGCGCCTGCGTAGGCGGCGGCAGTAATGCGATCGGCCTGTTTCATGCCTTCCTCAACGACCCCGGCGTGAAGATCTACGGCGCCGAAGCGGCCGGCGACGGCATCGCCACCGGCCGCCACGCGGCATCGATCGCCGCCGGGCGCCCCGGCGTGCTGCACGGCAACCGCACCTACGTGATCTGCGACGACGACGGCCAGATTACCGAAACCCATTCGATCTCCGCCGGCCTGGATTACCCCGGCGTGGGTCCGGAGCATTCGTTCCTGTCCGACAGCGGCCGCGCGGTGTATCAGGGCATCACCGACGACGAGGCGATGGCCGCCTTCCACCTGCTGGCGCACACCGAGGGCATTCTGGCGGCGCTGGAGTCCAGCCATGCGGTGGCGCAGTCGATCAAGCTGGCGCGCGAGCTGCCCAAGGATGCGCTGGTGTTGTGCAACCTGTCCGGCCGTGGCGACAAGGACGTGCACACCATCGCCGCGCGCGAGGGTCTGGCGTTGTGAGGGCAGCCCGGCTGCAGCAGTGGGGCGGCGGTATCGCGCTGCTGTGCATGTCTATCCTGGCGGTGGCCGCGGTCGCGGGCTCCGCGCTGGATCGCAGCGGCGCGGTGCGGGTCGGTCAGCGATTCAGCGAGCTGGCGCCACAGGCGGCCTGGACGCCGCTCAACGCCGGCCCGATCGGACACTGCGACTATGTGCAGGCCGGTCTGTTGCCTGATGGAGTTGCGATGATGGTGGAAGACGACCGCGTCGTCCGCTTCGACATCAGCGACGCCGGTCCGGTGGGCCCGTTCGGCATCCGTGTCGGCGACAGCGAAGCCGCAGCGCGTGCGCGTCTGCCAGCGGGCTACAGCGTCCAGCCCCATAAATATGGCAGGGACGGCGGGACCGATCTTTATCTGACTTGGCGCGACCCGCAAGGCGAGTTCGCCGTTCGCTACGAAACCGGAGAAGGCACTGTGACATCGATGTACTGGGGAAGCTGGGACACCGTGCAACTGGTGGAGGGCTGCGCATGAGCCGCGCGCCAGGCCGTATCGCTATGCGTTTTGATGCCTTGCGCCACTCCGGCCGCAAGGCGCTGATCCCCTTCATCACCGCCGGCGACCCATCGCTGGAAGCCACCGTCCCGGTGATGCACGCGCTGGTGCGCGCCGGTGCCGACGTCATCGAGCTGGGCGTGCCGTTCTCCGACCCCATGGCCGACGGTCCCACCATCCAGCGCAGCTCCGAGCGCGCGCTGGCACGCGGTGCCGGCCTGGCCTATGTGCTGGAAGCGGTGCACGAATTCCGCCGCGAAGATGCCACCACCCCGGTGGTGCTGATGGGCTATCTCAACCCGATCGAAATCCACGGCACGCGCCGGTTCGCCGAAGCCGCCGTCGCGGCGGGCGTTGACGGTCTGTTGCTGGTCGACCTGCCGCCGGAAGAGGCGGACGAAACCCGCCACATCTTCAGCGAGGTCGGGCTGGCGCTGATTGCGCTGGCATCGCCGACCACCAGCGAGCAGCGCCTGGACATGTTGTGCAGCACGGCGCAGGGCTACCTGTACTACGTCAGCTTTGCTGGCGTTACCGGCGCCTCCAACCTGCTCGACACCCATGCCGCCAGCGACCGCCTGCGCCAGCTGCGGCAACGTGCCGGTGCGCCGGTGGTGGCCGGTTTCGGCATCAAGGACGCCGCCAGCGCCAAGGCCATGGCCGTGGATGCCGACGGCGTGGTGGTAGGCAGCGCCCTGGTCGCTGCCCTGGCCGACGCAGACGACGTTCGCAGTGCGCGCGAGCGCGCGGAGGCGTTCCTGACACCGTTACGCCAGGCGCTGGATCATCCCTGAGGCCAGGCCAAGGCCCCTCACACGTGAATGCACGTGGCTTGGCCCGCGCCCGCATCCGCCCCTGCAGGGCACCTTCTCCCTCTTGAAGAAGGACGGTGTCCCGATGAGAGATGGAATCAAAGCCCCTCTCCTGCGGGAGAGGGGTTGGGGTGAGGGTACGGGCGAAGCCGCGCCGTGCTGAGCGAAGGTATTGACGGCCAGGCAACAAACAGCGCGCCACAGCAAGCCAACCTGCTGCACATCGCTCGACAGCCTGCACCAAAGCGCGCCACAGCACATCAACCTGCTGCACATCGCCCAACAGCCTGCACCACATCGCTATGCCATAACGCTCCGCCACAACGGCAACCCGTCATGTCCAGCGCGCGCTGCACCGCCCTGGGGCGCTGCGTTAGACTGTCGCCCCTCTGCGGCCCGCCAGGCCGCCCTGCATGGATTGTCATACACGCATGAGCTGGCTCAGCAAATTGATGCCCTCCGGCATCCGCACCGAGAACACCCCGGCCAAGAAGCGCAGCGTCCCCGAGGGGCTGTGGGAAAAGTGCAGCAACTGCGGTAGCGCACTGTACGGCCCGGAACTCGAGGAAAACCTCGAGGTGTGCCCGAAGTGCGACCACCACATGGCGATCCGCGCGCGCGCGCGCCTGAACTCGCTGTTCGACCCGGACACCGCAACCACCGAGATTGCCGCCCAGCTCGGCCCGGTCGACGTGCTCAAGTTCAAGGACCAGAAGCGTTACGGTGAGCGCATCAAGGCCAGCCAGAAGGCCAGCGGCGAATACGACGCGCTGATCGCCATGCGCGGCACGCTCAAGGGCAACCCGCTGGTCGCCGCCGCCTTCGACTTCGCCTTCATGGGCGGCTCGATGGGCTCGGTGGTCGGCGAGCGTTTTGCACGCGCCGCCGAAGTGGCGCTGGAAGTGGGCTGCCCGTTCGTGTGCTTCTCCGCCAGCGGCGGTGCGCGCATGCAGGAAGGGCTGTTCTCGCTGATGCAGATGGCCAAGACCTCCGCGGCGCTCGGGCGCCTGCGCGAAGCCGGCCTGCCGTACATCTCGGTGCTGACCCATCCCACCACCGGTGGCGTGTCGGCGTCGTTCGCGATGCTGGGCGACATCAACATCGCCGAGCCGCATGCGCTGATCGGTTTCGCCGGCCCGCGCGTGATCGAGCAGACCGTGCGCGAGACCCTGCCTGAAGGTTTCCAGCGTTCGGAGTTCCTGCTCGACCACGGCGCCATCGACCAGATCTGCGACCGCCGCCAGATGCGTGACCGCATTGCCGAGCTGAGCGCGATGATGATGCGTCAGCCGCGTCCACAGGACGCCGACGTCGCATGAGCGCCCGCAAATACTTCGGCACCGACGGCATTCGCGGTCGGGTCGGGCAGGGCGTGATCTCGGCCGATTTCGTGCTGCGTCTGGGCAATGCGCTCGGACGCGTGTTGACGCAGGGCCGCAGCAAGCGGCCGCTGGTGTTGATCGGCAAGGACACGCGCATTTCCGGCTACATGTTCGAAGCGGCGCTGGAAGCCGGCCTGGTGGCGGCAGGCGCCGATGTGCAGATGATCGGCCCGATGCCGACGCCGGCCATCGCGTTTCTGACCAGTACCTTGCGTGCCGATGCCGGCGTGGTGATCAGCGCCTCGCACAATCCCCATTACGACAACGGCATCAAGTTCTTCTCTGCCGAAGGCGAAAAGCTCGACGACGCGACCGAGGCGGCCATCGAAGCCGCACTCGACGAGCCGTTCCATACCGTGGAATCCGAGCGCCTGGGCAAGGCGATCCGCACCCGCGATGCGATCGGCCGCTATATCGAGTTCTGCAAGGCCAGCGTGGCGCGCGGCTTCACCCTGCAGGGCCTGAAGATGGTGCTGGACTGCGCGCATGGCGCCACCTATCACATTGCCCCGATGCTGTTTCGCGAGCTCGGCGCCGAGGTGGTGGTGATCGGTGCAGCGCCGGACGGGCTCAACATCAACGACGGCGTCGGCTCCACGCATATCGACAATCTTGCCGCCAAGGTGCGCGAGAGCGGGGCGCAGCTGGGCATCGCCTTCGACGGCGACGGCGACCGCGTGCTGATGGCCGACGATCAAGGCAACCCGGTCGATGGCGACGACCTGCTGTATGTGCTTGCGCGCTCCTGGCAGGCCAGCGGCCGGCTCACCGGCACCGTGGTCGGCACCTTGATGACCAATTACGGGCTGGAGCCGGCGCTGGCGGCGCTGCGCATCCCGTTCCAGCGCGCCAAGGTGGGTGACCGTTATGTGCATCAGGCGCTGGTCGAAGGCGGCGGCACGCTAGGCGGAGAAACCTCCGGCCATCTGCTGTGCCTGGACCGCGCGAGCACCGGCGACGGCATCGTCAGTGCGCTGCAGGTGCTCGAAGCCCTCAGCCGCGATGGCCACAGCCTGCGCGAGGCCTTGCGCGACCTGACCAAGGTGCCGCAAAAGACGGTCAACGTGCGTCTGGGCGGCGGCGCGGCAAAGGCCATCGTCGAGGCGGCGAGCGTGCAGCAGGCGCTGCAGCAGGCGCAGGCGGCCGTACAGGGCCGGGGGCGTGCGTTCCTGCGTCCGTCCGGCACCGAGCCGGTGGTGCGCGTGACCGTGGAAGCCGACGATGCCGGCCTGATGCAGGACACGCTCGACCGACTCTCAGGTGCGGTGCGTGACGCGGCGTGAGTCGCTGATCATTGGCGTCTGCGTGATCGTGGCCAAGGCCGCGACGTTCTACCTGTTGTATCGCCTGCTGATCTGAACCGCAGGCTCTCTCGACCTTTTCAAACTTCCATTGCAGACACCCGTATGAGCGCCCGCATCCCCACCTTGGACATCACCCGCTTCGACAGCGACCGCGACGCCTTCGTCGCCGAACTCGGCGCAGCCTATCGGCAGTGGGGCTTTGCCGGCATCCGCAATCACGGCATCGCCCAGGCCGACATCGATGCCGCCTACGAAGTGTTCAAGGCGTTTTTTGCCTTGCCCGAGGAGGTGAAGCGGCGCTATCACGTGCCGGGCAGCGGCGGCGCACGCGGCTATACCGCCTTCGGTGTGGAAACCGCCAAGGATTCCAAGCACTTCGACCTGAAGGAGTTCTGGCATATCGGTCGCGAGATTCCGGACGACTCGCCGTATCGCGCGGTGATGCCGCCGAACCTGTGGCCGGAGGAAGTGCCGGATTTCCGTGAGCGTGGCTATCAGCTGTATCAGCAGCTGGATCAACTCGGCTCGCGCGTGCTCTCCGCGCTGGCACTGCATATCGGTCTGCCGCAGGACTATTTCGTCGACAAGACCAACAACGGCAATTCGATCCTGCGGCCGATCCACTACCCGCCGATCACCAGCGACGACATCCCGAACGTGCGTGCCGGCGCGCATGGCGACATCAACTTCATCACCTTGCTGGTCGGCGCCAGTGCCGCCGGGCTGGAAGTACGTTCCAACGATGGTGAGTGGGTGCCGTTCACCGCCGACGCCGATACCATCGTGGTCAATATCGGCGACATGCTGCAGCGCCTGACCAACCACGTGTATCCATCCACGATCCATCGTGTGGTCAATCCGCCCGGCGAGGCCGCGCGCAAGCCGCGCTATTCGGTGCCGTTCTTCCTGCACCCCAACCCGGATTTCCTGATCGACGTGTTGCCCTCGTGCATCAGTGCCGACAACCCGAGCCGGTATCCCGAGCCGATCACTGCGCACGGCTTCCTGGAAGAGCGTCTGCGCGAGATCAAGCTGAAGTAAGCGGTTTGGTCGCCGCTGGCGCTGTGCGTGGCAATGGTCGCGCCGCACTTGGGCGGCAGGCAGTGCGCACAGCCCGTAGTCGCGCTCGCAATATTGGCCATGACAGCGACCACAGTTTTGTTCATAAAATTGTGCTCGCGTCTGGTTAAAGCTTGCGTTCACCCGCGCCGATAATCCAGTCTGATCGCTAGCGCGACGTCGGACTCGCCTGGCGCCCGCTGCCGATTGCACGGTCAGGGGGGCGCATGCGGATGCAGGGGATCAAACACATGGGGGCGCTGGGCCTGCTTGCGCTCTGCAGCGTGGCAGCGCCGCTGGCAGCAGCGCCGGTGAGCGTGGCGGTGGCCGATGCCAACGGCGTCCTGGTCGATGCGGTGGTCAGCCTGGAGTTGCCGCGGCCCGCCGCGGCCAGTGCCGGCAAGACCATGGAGATGGACCAGGTCAATTCGCAGTTCGTGCCTGCGGTGCTGGCGGTGCGTACCGGCACGTCGGTGCGGTTTCCGAACAACGATCAGATCCGCCATCAGGTGTATTCGTTCTCGCCGGCCAAGCGCTTTGAGCTGCCGCTGTTCCAGGGCACTACGGCCGCGCCGGTGCGCTTCGATCAAGCCGGTCTGGTGACGGTTGGCTGCAATATCCACGACTGGATGCTGGGCTATATCGTGGTGCTGGAGACCCCCTATTTCGGCAAGACCGGCAGCGACGGGCGCGTGCAGCTCGATGCGCCCGCCGGCAATTACACGCTGCGCGTGTGGCATCCCCGCATCAAGGGCGCTGCAGTGACCGAGCCGCTGGTCGTCGCGCGCGACCCGGTGCAGCGCCGCATCACCGTGCAGACCACGGGCGCGGCACCGGTGGTTGCGCCGCCGGATGCGCGCGTCCGCGCGTTGCAGGATAAATTTCGCCGCGCCGAGCCGAAGAAGACCCATCCATGAGGGCGATGCGACTGCATACCCGCATCGCGGTCCTGCTGGTGCTGGTCGTGCTCGCCACCCAGGCACTGACCTTCATTGCGGTGCAGCTGGCAACCGACCGCAGCGTCAAGGCACAGCTGGGCGAAGAACTGCAGATCGGCGAGCGCGTCTGGCAGCGCATCAACCTGCGCCGCGACGAACAACTGCTGCAATCGGCCTCGGTGCTGGCCGATGATTTCGGCTTTCGTGCTGCGGTGGCCAGCGGCGATGTGCCCACCATGCAGTCGGCGCTACGCAATCATGCCGCGCGCATGTCCGCGCAGACTGCGGTGCTGCTCTCGCCGGATGGCGAATTTTTGACCGGCCTGGCCGATCTGCCCCAGGCCGAGCAATTGCGTGCGGTACAGGCCCTGTTGCAGCAGGCGCAGCGCGATGGTCGTGCGGTGGGGGTGGTGGCACTGAATCGGCAGATCGTGCGGCTGGCCGTGGTCCAGGTGCTGGCGCCGAGTCGCGTCGGCTGGATTGCGATCGGCAACGAATCCGGCGAGGGCCTGGCCCAGGATTTCCGCACGACCACCGGGTTGGATGCCACGTTCTTTACCGACGGCCCGCCCGTGCACGTGCTCGCGTCGACGTTGGAGCCGCCTGCGCGTGCCGAATTTGCGCAGCAGTTGCCCACCGCCGAGCGCACCCAGGCAGCAGCGATTCCGCTGACGCTGGGCCAGTCGCGCTACCTGGTCAAGCTGCAACCGATCCAGGGCGACAGCCATGTGCGGGTGGCCTTGCAGGCATCGCTGGACCGGGCGATCGCGCCGTATCGCATTCTCAAGTTGCGCATCCTGTTGCTGGCCGGTCTGGCAACGGCTGCGGCCCTGGGCGTGGCGATCTTTCTGGCGCGTAGTGTCAGCAAGCCGGTGGCGCAACTGGTGCAGGCCGCGCGGCGCATCCAGCGTGGCGATTACCAGACGGCAGTGGATGTGCCGCCGGGCCGCGAGCTGGCCGAGCTGGCCGACAGCTTCGGGCGGATGCAGCAGCAGATCGCCAGCCGTGAGCAGCACATCCTGCATCAGGCGCGGCACGACGCACTCACCGGCTTGCCTAACCGTTTGTGGCTGCTGGAGCGGTTGAAGGAGGTGGTCGAACACGCCGTCGCTTCCGGTGGCACCGCGGCCGTGCTGATCCTGGATCTGGAGCGTTTCAAGGAGCTCAACGACAGCCTGGGCCATGATTTTGCCGACCAGGTGCTGGTCGAGGCCGGGCGACGGCTTGCCGATGTGGTGCACGCGCCCAACCTGGTCGGGCGCCTGGGTAGCGACGAGTTCATGGTGGTGGTGGCGCAGGCCGATGCGAACAGCGTGCAGCTGGACGCACAACGGCTGCTGCTGCAATTGCGCCGCCCGCTGGCCTTGCCGCAGGCACGCATCCAGCTCGAAGCCAGCATCGGCATCGCGCTGATTCCCGAGCATGGCGCCGACCCGGACACCTTGCTGCGTCGCGCCGATATCGCACGGCGCCAGGTGGGCGATGTGACCACCATGGGGGCCAGCGTCTACCGCATGGGCCAGGACGAGCAGCATCTGCGCCGGCTGCGGCTCACTGGCGATCTGCGTCAGGCCATCGGCGGCAACGAGTTGACCTTGCGCTTCCAGCCCAAGATCTGCCTGCGGACCGACCGTGTCGAACAGGTCGAAGTGCTGGTGCGCTGGCATCACCCGACGCTGGGCCCGATCGGCCCGGACGAATTCATTCCGCTGGCCGAGCATTCCGGCGTGATCCACCCGTTGACCCGCTTCGTGCTGGACGAGGCACTGCGCTGCCAGGCGCACTGGCGCGCGCAAGGCCTGGAACTGGGCATGGCGATCAACCTGTCGGCCCTGGATCTGTCCGATCCGGGTCTGCCCGACTACGTGCGTGCGCGGCTGGAGCAGCACGCCGTGCCGGCGCAGTCGGTCACTTTGGAGTTGACCGAAAGCGCGCTGATGCGCGATGTCGAATCTGCGCTGCACATGCTGCATCAGCTGCGTGGCGTGGGCGTGCGTCTGTCCATCGACGACTTCGGCACCGGCTATTCCTCGTTGGCCCAACTCAAGCGCATGCCGGTGAACGAATTGAAGATCGACAAGAGCTTCGTGATGCAGCTGGCCGAAGGCACCGACGATGCATTCATCGTGCGCAGCACGATCGACCTGGGCCACAACCTCGGCCTGAGCGTGATCGCCGAAGGCGTCGAAAACACCACGGCCCTGGGCCTGCTGCGCGGCTATGGCTGTGACATGGTGCAGGGCTACCTGTACGCGCCGCCACTGGAAGAGGCCCCGCTGGTGGCGTGGTGCATGCGCCAACTGGGCATGCCCTCGGCAGCCCATGCAGGCATGCAGCGATGAGCGCGTGTCTGCGTGTCGCCCTCGTCGTGACCGTTGTTGCCGGTGCGTTGGCGCCATTGAAGGCAATGGCTGGCGACGGGCGCCTGCTCGCTACCGGTGGCGTGTCGATGATCGAAGGCAGCAGCGGTGGCGGCATCGTGCCATGGGCCACGTTGTCGGGTTACGGCACGCGCGATGAGTTGGGCGCCGTGCTGTTCGCCACGCATGTGGATAGCGGCGACTACCGCCTCGACGTGCAGGGCGCGGCGCTTACGGTCGGTAATCGGCTGGAGCTGTCGCTTGCGCGCCAGCGTCTGGATCTGGGCGCGCTGCAGGACCGGCTCGGATTGCCGTGGAATGCGCTCGGCCAGGACGTGTTCGGTGCCAAGGTGCGATTGGCCGGCGACCTTATCTACGGGCATGCACCGCAAGTCAGCCTGGGCGTGCAGTACAAGCGCTTGCGCGACGGGACCTTGCCGTTGGCAATCGGTGCGCGCGACGATCACGGCACGGACGTCTACCTCAGTGCAAGCCGCTTGTTGCTGCAGGGCGCTGGCGGGTACCAGCTGCTGCTCAACGGGACGGTGCGCGCCACCCGCGCCAACCAGACCGGCTTGCTCGGTTTCGGCGGCGACCGGCGTAACGGTTATCGTCTGGTGCCCGAGGCCAGTGCCGCCGTCGTGCTGTCGCCATCCTGGGCGGTGGGCGTGGAATATCGCGACAAACCGAATAACCTGCGCTTCGCGCGCGAGCAGGCGTGGGCAGATGTGTTCGTCGCCTGGTTCCCCGGCAAGCACGTTTCGCTGACTGCCGCCTGGGCCGATCTGGGAAATGTCGCCACGCTGGCCGATCAGCGTGGTCCTTATCTCTCTTTGCAGGTGGCGTTCTGATGAACCTATGGCTGCGCTGGTGCCTGCTGTGCGTGCTGGGCCTGACGAGCGCCTGCGCCAGCACGCAACCGCGCCAGACGCTCTACGACGAGCTCGGCGGGCAAGCCGGCATCGAAGCACTGGTAGAAACCATGCTCTCGCGTATCGCCGACGACCAGCGCATCGTCGACAAGTTCGCCCGCGTCAACATCGTCATGCTCAATGCACGCCTGGTGCAGAAGTTCTGCCACGTCGCCGACGGCCCCTGCCCGGACACGGCCAAGTCGATGCAGCAGGCGCACGCGCACCTGGCCATCCGCGAAGGCGATTTCAACGCACTGGTCGAAGACCTGAACTGGGCGATGGACCAGCAAAAGATCCCGCGCCGCACGCAAAATCGCCTGCTCGCGCGGCTGGCAGCCATGCATGGCGAGATCGTCAATCGCTGAGAGCGACGGGTCTCCTGCCGTCGTTCGTCGGGCGTGCATGAGTCGGGAGCGCTGCGGCATGCGATAAGCCTGTGTTCGAGCACGTGCACGTTCCTCAACTGCGCGCTTGCGCGGTCATCGCGCTTTGCCCAGCCGCTGCACGTCGAAGCCCGGCGCACGGGCACCTGCACTGATGCGATGCCTTTCCACCGATCGTCCATAGCCGCTTACTCCAGCGGCCGCACCCGGTGCGAGCCGCGTGCCATCAGCCGCAGGGCAAGCGCATGCGGCAGCAGGCGCAGCGCCGCATGGACCAGCCGATAGCGCCAGCCCGGCACCGCCAGCACCTGGCCGCGCTCCAGCGCCTGGATGCCGTACTCGGCCACGTCATCGGCCTGCAGCCAGGCCCAGCCGGGCAGGGTGGACATCGCCTCGCGCGTGCCGGTGACATCGTGGAATTCCGACCATGCAAAGCCGGGGCACAGGGCGCAGACCTTGACGCCGCAATCGGCGTTTTCCAGCGCCAGCGATTCGCTGAAGCGCAGCATGAAACTCTTGCTGGCCGCGTATAGCGTCTGCCCATCGGCACTGGGTGTCAGTGCCGCGAACGAGGCGACGTTGAGAATGCGGCCCTTGCCGCTGGCACGAATCATCGGCAACAGCCGCCAGGTCAGTTCGCACACTGCGCCCACCATCACCTGCAGAAAGCGCGCATGCGTGGCCCAGTCGTTGTGCAGGTAGCGGCCCGGCACACCGTAGCCGGCGTTGTTGACCAGGGTGCCCACCGTCCAGCCGTTGCGCTGGATTTGCGTCGCCAGTGCCTCTGCCGCTGCAGGGTCGGCCAGATCGGCCGGCAGCACTTCCACCCGCACGGCGCTGCGCAATTCCTCCGCCAGCGCCTGCAGCCGGTCCACCCGCCGCGCGGTCAGGATCAACGGCACCCCGCGCCGGGCATAGGCCCGCGCAATCTCGCGGCCGATGCCGCTGGAGGCACCGGTGATCAGCGCAAAGACAGGCGAAACGGACATGACGGGTTCCTGGTGGGGGAGGGACGGGACATGCAGCGGACAGAAGTGTGCCGGTTGCCGACAGGCCATGGGCTATTCTGTCGCCTGTCTTCAACTCAGGAACCTGCGCCTGATGCGTCGAAAGATCGTTGCTGGAAACTGGAAGCTGCATGGCAGCCGCACCTTTGCCACCGAACTGGTGGCAAAGGTCGCCGCACACATGCCCCTGGAGGGTGTCGATGTCGTCATCCTGCCACCACTGCCTTACCTCGGTGACCTGATCGAGGATTTCGAGGCACATCACCTGTCCTTTGGAGCCCAGGACGTCAGTAGCAACGAGAAAGGCGCCTACACCGGCGAAGTCTCGGCCACCATGTTGGTGGACGTGGGCGCCGGCTATGGCCTGGTCGGTCATTCCGAGCGGCGCCAGTACCATCAGGAGAGTAGCGAGCTGGTCGCGCGCAAGTTTGCCGCTGCCATCCACGCCGGATTGATCCCGGTGCTGTGCGTGGGCGAATCGCTGGAACAGCGTGAGGCCGGTCAGACTGAGGCAATCCTACGTGCCCAGCTCGAACCGGTCCTGGCCCTGGTGGGCAGCGAAGGCTTTGCCCGCGCGGTGCTGGCTTATGAGCCGATCTGGGCGATCGGCACCGGCCGCACCGCCAGCCCCGAGCAGGCCCAGGCCGTGCATGCCTTCCTGCGTGGCGAAGTCGCGAAGGCGGATGCTAGAATTGCGGATGGTCTGCCCATCCTGTACGGGGGCAGCGTCAAGCCCGACAACGCCGGCGAGCTGTTCGCACAGCCCGATGTCGATGGGGGGCTGGTCGGCGGCGCATCACTGGTTGCCGAAGATTTCCTGGCCATTGCACGTGCGGCGGCTGCTTGTTAACCCATTAAGTTTTGTCCGGGGACGGATTTCGAAATGCTGATGTTGATCCTCAATGTGGTCTACGTGCTGGTCGCGCTGGCGATGATTGCGCTGATCCTGATGCAGCGTGGTGCGGGTGCGGCGGCCGGTTCCGGCTTCGGTGCCGGCGCGTCGGGCACGGTGTTCGGTTCGCAGGGTGCGTCGAACTTCCTGTCCAAGTCGACCAAGTGGCTGGCCGTGGTGTTCTTCAGCATCAGCCTGTTCATGGCGTGGTACGCCACGCATGGGGCGCGTCCAACGGACCAGAACCTGGGCGTGATGTCGCAGTCGGCAACGCCGGCTCCGGCCGCCGCAGGCGAACTCACCCAGCCGTTGCCGCAGGCTCCGGCCGCTGGTGCCGTGCCGACCGCTCCGTCGCAGCCGGCTCCTGCCGTTGCGCCGGCGGCAGCCCCGGTGCAGTCTGCCCCGGCACAGCCGGCGCCTGCAGCCGGCGAAGAAAACGCTTCAGAACCAGCACAAAAACGCTGAAGCCGGTTACAATACGCTGCGCACTGGGATGCCCAGCGGCGCAACGTATGCCCAGGTGGCGGAATTGGTAGACGCACTACCTTGAGGTGGTAGCGACTTAGGTCGTAGGGGTTCGAGTCCCCTCTTGGGCACCATTGTTTGGCTGCAGTTCCTGCGCATCGCTTGTCGCGCGCGGGGCCTGCCTATACCCCATGCCGGCACGCGGCGCGTGCGGGCAGAGGCAAGAGAGAATCGCTGTGCTGGCCGAATATTTGCCGAGTCTGCTGTTTCTGATCGTCGCCACCGGTATCGGCATCGTGCTGATGTTGGTCGGTCGATTCCTCGCTCCACGCACCCCGGACGCGCGCAAGCTCTCGCCTTACGAGTGTGGCTTCGAAGCTTTCGAAGACGCGCGCATGAAGTTCGATGTGCGCTACTACCTCATCGCGATCCAGTTCATCGTGTTCGACCTGGAAATCATCTTCATCGTGCCGTGGACGCAGGTGTTCATGGAGATCGGCGCACGCTCGCTGGTCACCATGGGGCTGTTCGTCGGCATGTTGTTCCTCGGCTTTATCTACGTGTGGAAGAAGGGAGCGCTGGAATGGGAGTGATTCAGACCCTGGATCGTCTGATGACCAACCCGATGCCGGAAGGCCGGGTGGAAGACATCCTGCGCCCGGAAGGCGAAAACCCGTTGCTCGAAAAGGGCTACGTGACCACCAGCGTCGACGCGCTGCTGAACTGGGCGCGGACCGGTTCGATGTGGCCGATGACCTTCGGCCTGGCCTGCTGTGCGGTCGAGATGATGCACGCCGGCGCCTCGCGTCTGGACCTGGACCGTTACGGCGTGGTGTTCCGCCCGTCGCCGCGTCAGTCCGACGTGATGATCGTGGCCGGCACGCTGGTCAACAAGATGGCCCCGGCGCTGCGCAAGGTCTACGACCAGATGCCCGACCCGAAGTGGGTCATCTCGATGGGCAGCTGCGCCAATGGCGGCGGCTACTATCACTATTCGTATTCGGTGGTGCGCGGTTGCGATCGCATCGTGCCGGTGGACATCTATGTCCCGGGCTGCCCGCCGACCGCCGAGGCGCTGGTCTACGGCATCCTGCAGCTGCAGAAGAAGATCTGGCGCACCCAGACAATCGCACGCTGACACCCGTCTTCTCCTACCGAGAGCAGCCAAGCCCCCATGGCAGAGCAAGCATCTTCCTTCACTGACCGACTTGCGGCACGTTTCGCCGGTGCGCAGATCGCCGTGGCATTGCCGCGCGGCGAAGTGACGCTGGAAGTCGCTGCCGCCGATTGGCATGCCACCTGTCTGGCCCTGCGCGATGAGCTCGGTTTCGAGCAGCTCAGCGACCTGTGCGGCGTTGATTACCTGGGCTATGGCAGCGACGAGTGGGATACCGCCGACGTGTCATCGCAGGGTTTCAGCCGTGGCGTCGAAGGCAAGGCCGTCGGCCGTTTTGCCTGGGGCGAATTTCCCAGCCAGGAAAGTTCCGATGGTGCCCAGCCGCAGCAGCTGCCCAAGCAGCGTTTTGCGGTGGTCGCGCAACTGATTTCCTACCAACACAACCAGCGTCTGCGCGTGCGTTGCTACGCACCGGACGAGCAGGTGCCGGTGGTGGCGTCGGTCACCGATATCTGGCCGGGCGTGAACTGGTTCGAGCGCGAGGCGTTCGACCTGTTCGGCATCGTGTTCGATGGGCACCCGGATCTGCGTCGCATCCTGACCGACTACGGATTCGTCGGCCACCCGTTCCGCAAGGATTTCCCGCTGATCGGCAACGTCGAAGTGCGTTACGACGAAGAGCGCAAGCGCGTGGTCTACGAGCCGGTCACTTCGGTCGAGCCGCGCGTTGGCGTGCCGCGCGTGATTCGCGACGATGCCCGTTATGAGACTGCCGCTGGTGAAGTGGGCAAGTCGGAGACTGCCAAGTGAGTGAGTTCCGCCAGGCAACCGAAGCCTTCGCGAGCAATCCTGTGGAAAGCAAGCAGGAAATCCGCAATTACACGATGAACTTCGGCCCGCAGCATCCTGCGGCGCACGGCGTGTTGCGCCTGATCCTGGAAATGGACGGCGAGACCGTGGTGCGTGCCGATCCGCATATCGGCCTGCTGCACCGTGGCACCGAGAAGCTGGCCGAGTCCAAGCCGTTCAACCAGTCGGTTCCGTACATGGATCGCCTGGACTACGTGTCGATGATGTGCAACGAGCACGCTTACGTGCGCGCGATCGAATCCCTGATGGGGATCGAGGCGCCCGAGCGTGCGCAGTACATCCGCACCATGTTCGACGAGATCACCCGCATCAAGAACCACCTGATGTGGGTTGGCTCCAACGCGCTCGATCTGGGAGCAATGGCGGTGATGCTGTATGCATTCCGCGAGCGCGAAGAATTGATGGACGTCTACGAGGCGGTCAGCGGTGCGCGCATGCACGCGGCCTACTACCGCCCCGGTGGCGTGTATCGTGATCTGCCCGACTTCATGCCCAAGTACAAGGAATCCCGTTGGCATAAGGGTGGGGCACTGAAGAAGCGTAACGCCGGTCGTGAAGGCACGATGCTGGACTTCCTGGAGGAGTTCACCAATACCTTCCCGGCGCGCGTGGACGAATACGAAACGCTGCTCACCGACAACCGTATCTGGAAGCAGCGCACCGTCGATGTCGGCATCATCAGCCCGGATCTGGCGCGTGCCTGGGGCATGACCGGACCGATGCTGCGTGGCTCGGGAATCGAGTGGGATCTGCGCAAGAAGCAGCCTTACGCCAAGTACGACGCAGTGGATTTCGATATCCCGGTCGGCACCAACGGCGACTGCTACGACCGCTACCTGGTACGCGTGGCCGAGATGCGCGAGTCCAACCGCATCATCAAGCAATGCGTGAAGTGGCTCAAGGCCAATCCCGGTCCGGTCATGGTCACCAATTTCAAGGTCGCTCCTCCCAGCCGCGAAGGCATGAAGGACGACATGGAAGCGCTGATCCATCACTTCAAGCTGTTCAGTGAAGGCTATTGCGTGCCGGCCGGCGAAACCTACAGCGCGGTCGAAGCGCCCAAGGGCGAGTTCGGGTGCTACCTGATGTCCGACGGCGCCAACAAGCCGTTCCGCGTGCATCTGCGCGCGCCGGGCTTTGCGCATCTGTCGTCGATGGACGCGGTGGTGCGTGGCTATTTGCTGGCCGACGTCGTGGCGATGATCGGTACTTACGATTTGGTTTTCGGTGAGGTTGACCGATGAAGGCGACGGGTAATTTCGAAGCGGCGCGCGACGTCGATCCGCAGGTTGTGCTGAGCGACAAGACGCGTGCGCACATCGATCATTGGCTGACCAAGTTTCCGCCGGACCGCAAGCGGTCGGCGGTGCTGCAGGGTCTGCACGCTGCGCAGGAGCAGAACCAGGGTTGGCTGACCGACGAGTTGATCGTCGGCGTGGCCAAGTACCTGGAACTGCCGCCAGTGTGGGCCTACGAGGTCGCCAGCTTCTACTCGATGTTCGAGACCGAACGCGTCGGCCGCCACAACGTGGCGTTCTGCACCAACATCAGCTGCTGGCTCAATGGCGCCGAAGATCTGTTGGCGCATGCGGAAAAGAAACTGGGTTGCAAGCTGGGGCAGTCGACGGCCGATGGCCGCGTCTACCTCAAGCGCGAGGAAGAGTGCCTGGCGGCCTGCTCTGCAGCGCCGATGATGGTCATCAACGGCCATTACCACGAGCACCTGACGAAAGAGAAGGTCGACGCGCTGCTGGACGGGCTGGAGTAAGACATGGCACATCATCACGCACCTACCGGTCCGGTCGGCCCGGCGCCGTTGCCGCACCAGGTCGTCTACACGACGCTGCACTACGACACCCCGTGGTCGTACGAGAGCTATCTGAAGACCGGTGGCTACGCAGCGCTGCGCAAGATCCTCGAGGAGAAGATCGCGCCGGCCGACGTCATCGAAATGGTCAAGGCATCGAACCTGCGCGGCCGTGGCGGCGCGGGCTTCCCGACCGGGCTGAAGTGGTCGTTCATGCCCAAGGGCACGATGCAGAAGTACATCCTGTGCAATTCGGACGAATCCGAGCCGGGCACCTGCAAGGACCGCGACATCCTGCGTTACAACCCGCATTCGGTGGTGGAGGGTATGGCGATCGCCTGCTACGCCACCGGCTCGACGGTGGGCTACAACTACCTGCGTGGGGAGTTCCACCACGAGCCATTCGAAAACTTCGAACTGGCACTGGCGGATGCGTACGCCAATGGCTGGCTGGGCAAGAACATTCTCGGCAGCGGCGTGGATATCGACATCTACGGTGCGCTGGGCGCTGGCGCCTACATCTGCGGCGAAGAAACCGCATTGATGGAATCGCTGGAAGGCAAGAAGGGCCAGCCGCGCTACAAGCCGCCGTTCCCGGCGAACTTCGGCCTGTACGGCAAGCCGACCACCATCAACAACACCGAGACCTATGCGTCGGTGCCGGCGATCATTCGCAACGGCCCGGAGTGGTTCCTCGGCTTGAGCAAGACCAAGAACGGCGGCCCGAAGATTTTCTCGGTCTCCGGTTGCGTGCAGAAGGGCGGCAATTTCGAAGTGCCGCTCGGCACCACCTTCGACGAATTGCTGGAAATGGCCGGTGGCCTGCGTCCGGGTCGCAAGCTCAAGGGCGTGGTGCCTGGCGGCGTGTCGATGCCGGTATTGAAGGCCGACCAGGTTGCTGGCCTGCAGATGGATTACGACACCCTGCGTGCGCTGGGCACCGGTCTGGGTTCGGGCGCCATCGTGGTGCTGGATGACAGCGTCTGCTGCGTGCGTTTCGCCTGCCGCATCTCGCAGTTCTTCCACAAGGAATCCTGCGGCCAGTGCACCCCGTGCCGCGAAGGTACCGGCTGGATGCACCGCGTGCTGGAGCGCATCGTTGCCGGCAAGGCCACGATGGAAGACCTGCATCAGCTGCGCACGGTTGCCGGCCAGATTGAAGGCCACACCATCTGTGCGTTCGGCGAAGCGGCGGCATGGCCGATTCAGGGCTTCCTGCGCCAGTTCTGGGACGAGTTCGAGTACTACATCGTCAACGGTCGTTCGATCGTCGATACGCAAGTCGGAGTGGCTGCATGAGCGCCCAACCAGTGAACCCGAACGTGCCACCGGACCATGTCACCGTCGAGATCGACGGGCAGTCCCTGGTGGTGCCGAAGGGCTCGATGATCATCCAGGCGGCCGACAAGGCCGGTATCCCGATCCCGCGCTTCTGCTACCACGAGAAGCTGCCGATCGCGGCCAACTGCCGCATGTGCCTGGTCGATGTCGAAAAGTCGCCCAAGCCGTCGCCTGCCTGCGCTACGCCGGTGATGGACGGCATGAAGGTCACCACGCGTAGCGAAAAGGCGCTGAAGTACCAGCGCAGCGTGATGGAATTCCTGCTGATCAATCACCCGCTGGACTGCCCGATCTGCGATCAGGGCGGCGAGTGCGAGCTTCAGGACGTTTCGCTCGGCTATGGCCGTTCGGTGAGCCGCTTCAACGAGCGCAAGCGCGTGGTGCCGGACGAGGATATCGGTCCGCTGGTCGCCACCGAGATGACCCGCTGCATCCAGTGCACCCGCTGCGTGCGTTTCACTGCAGACATTGCCGGCACCTACGAGCTGGGCGGCATGTATCGTGGCGAGAACCTGCAGATCGGCACCTACGACGGCAAGCCGCTGACCACCGAAATCTCCGGCAACGTCATCGACGTCTGCCCGGTGGGCGCGCTGACCAACAAGGTGTTTCAGTTCCGCGCACGTCCGTGGGAACTGATGGCGCGCGAGTCGCTGGGCTACCACGATGCGATGGGTTCGAACCTGTTCCTGCACGTGCGCCGCGGCGAAGTGCTGCGCACCGTGCCGCGCGAGAACGAGGCGGTCAACGAATGCTGGTTGTCCGACCGCGACCGTTATTCGCATCAGGGCCTGTACGCCGAGGACCGTGCGGTCAAGCCGCTGAAAAAGGTCAACGGGCAGTGGACCGAAGTGAGCTGGACCGAAGGTCTGGCCGCAGCGACCCAGATCCTGCGCGAAAACGCGGGTGATGCGCTCGGCGTGCTGGTGCACCCGTCCACCTCGAACGAGGAGGGCGCGCTGCTGGCACGTCTGGCCGAAGGGCTGGGCAGCGGCAATCTGGATCACCGTCTGCTCAATCGTGACTTTTCCGACGCTGCGGTGGCGCAAGCTTTCGCAACGCCGCTGGCCGAGATCGAGCAGGCCGATGTTGTCGTGCTGTTCGGCAGCAACGTGCGCCACGAGCTGCCGCTGCTGCATGCACGCTTGCGCAAGGCGCACATCCAGAACCGCACGCAGATCCACTCGGTCAATCCGGTCGATTTCGACTTTGCTTTCACCCAGGCCTCGCGCACCGTGGTGGCACCGTCGCAGCTGGCTGCGGCGCTCGATGACGCCGCGTTGCGCGATGCGGTCAAGGGCGCAAACCGCGCCGTGATCGTGGTCGGCGCGCTGGTCGAAAATCATCCGCAGGCTGCTGCGCTGCGTGCGGCCGCACGTGATTTTGCCGCTGCAACCGGTGCGTCGCTGTGCCGCATTCCACAGGGCGCCAACGCGGTGGGTCTGGTGTCGCAGGGCGTGTTGCCGACCGCGCGCGACGTCGCCGGCATGCTGGCTCAGCCGCGTCAGGCCTATGTGCTGTACGGGATCGAACCCGGTCTGGATTTTGCCGACGCCGCTGCGGCACGCAGTGCGCTGGCCGGTGCCAAGGTCGTGGCGTTCAGTCAGTTCGCTTGCGCCTCGACGCGCGACGTGGCCGATGTGATCCTTCCGATTGGTGCGTTGCCGGAAATCGATGCGTCGCTGACTAATCTCGATGGTCGTGTACAGACCGCACGCGCCGCAGGGCGCCTGCCGGTCGAGGCACGCGAAGGCTGGCGGGTGCTGCGTGCACTGGGCGGCGAGCTCGGCCTGGCCGGTTTCGAATTCATCGATCTGGTCGGTCTGCGTGCGGGCATGCAGAACCGCAGCGTTAGTCCGGTCGCGTCTGCGCAGCCGGCCACGGCGAGCGACGGGTTGGAGGTTGCGGCAACCGCGGCGATCTATCGCACCGATGCTGTCGTACGCCGGGCCGCTGCGTTGCAGTCGCATCCGCTCAACATCGCGCCGTGTGTGGCAATGCACCCGGACCAGGCGGGGCAGTTGCAGCTTGGCGCGGGTCAGATGGTCAAGGTCGGTACGGACGCTGGTAAGGCGACGTTGCCGGTGGTGCTGGACAAGCGCGTTGCACCGGGCACGGTGTGGATCGAATCCGGCCATGGCGCAACTGCGCCGCTCGGCGCCGGTCGCGTAACGGTGGTGGCTGCATGAACGAATTGCTGTTGAACGTGGTCGACCCCCTCCACCAGTGGTTCCTCGGGCTGGGCGATGGCGGCGTGGTGCTCTGGACCGTGTTGAAGATCCTGCTGATCGCCGTGCCGGTGATCGTGTCGGTGGCCTTCTACGTGGTGTGGGAGCGCAAGCTGATCGGCTGGATGCACGTGCGTCACGGGCCCATGTACGTGGGCATGGGCATCTTCCAGGCCTTCGCCGACGTGTTCAAACTCCTGTTCAAGGAGATCCTGCAGCCGAGCAGCTCGCACAAGGCGATGTTCATCATCGCGCCGTTGCTGACACTGGCACCGGCCTTTGCAGCTTGGTCGGTGGTGCCGTTCGATGCGCAGCTGGTGCTGTCCAACGCCAACGTCGGTCTGCTGTATCTGCTGGCGATGACCTCGCTGGGCGTGTACGGCATCATCCTCGCGGGCTGGGCGTCCAACTCCAAGTACGCGTTCCTCGGCGCGATGCGCTCTGCAGCGCAGGTGGTCAGCTACGAAATTGCGATGGGCTTTGCGCTGGTCGGCGTAATGATCGCTTCCGGCAGTGTCAACCTGAGCCAGATCGTATTCGCGCAGGCCGGCAACTCCGGTTTCTTCGACTGGTTCCTGATTCCGCTGTTCCCGTTGTTCATCGTGTACTGGGTGTCCGGCGTGGCCGAAACCAACCGCGCGCCGTTCGACGTGGTGGAAGGCGAGTCGGAAATCGTTGCCGGCCACATGGTGGAATACTCGGGCGGTGCATTCGCGCTGTTCTTCCTGGCCGAATACGCCAACATGATCCTGGTCAGCTTCCTGATCTCGATCTTCTTCCTCGGTGGCTGGCTGAGCCCGATCCAGGGCTGGGTCACTGCGGACGTTTCTCCGTGGATCAACTGGCTGTGGACGGGTGGCTGGCCGTGGTTGCTGATGAAGGTCTTCTTCTTCGCCAGTGCCTACATCTGGTTCCGTGCCAGCTTCCCGCGCTACCGCTACGACCAGATCATGCGGCTGGGCTGGAAGGTGTTCATTCCGCTCACGATCGTGTGGATCGCAGTGACGGCATTGATGGTGTTTTACGGCGTGATCCAGAAGGGCGTGTAATTGATGAACAAGATCACCCATTACTTCAAGAGCCTGCTGCTGCTCGAACTGCTCGGCGGCCTGTGGCTGACGTTGAAATACACGTTCAAGCCCAAGTACACCGTGCTGTATCCGATGGAGAAGTTCCCGCAGTCGCCGCGCTTCCGTGGCCTGCACGCACTGCGTCGCTATCCCAACGGGGAAGAGCGCTGCATCGCCTGCAAGTTGTGCGAAGCGGTGTGCCCGGCGCTGGCCATCACCATCGACTCGGCCAAGCGCGAAGACGGCACCCGCCGCACCACGCGCTACGACATCGACCTGTTCAAGTGCATCTTCTGCGGCTTCTGCGAAGAAAGCTGCCCGGTGGACTCGATCGTCGAGACGCACATCCTCGAGTACCACTTCGAGAAGCGTGGCGAGAACATTGTCAACAAGCCGCAGCTGCTGGCGATCGGAGACCGGTTAGAAACCGAGATCGCCGAGCGTCGCGCTGCCGATGCCGCCTTCCGTTGAGGTCATGATGGACTGGGTCTCTATTGCTTTCTACGCCTTCTCCGCCATCGCGGTGGTGTCCGCCGGTGCGGTGATCAGCGTGCGTAACCCGGTGTACGCCGTGTTGTGCCTGATCCTCACCTTCTTCTCGATGGCGTGTATCTGGCTGTTGGTGGGTGCCGAGTTCCTTGGCGTCACGCTGGTGCTGGTGTACGTCGGCGCGGTGATGGTGCTTTTCCTGTTCGTGGTGATGATGCTCGACATCGACACCAGCCGCCTGCGCGAGGGTTGGGTCAAGTACATGCCGTTGGGCGTCATCGTCGCGGTTGCGATGCTGGCGCAGATGGTGACCCTGATCGGCGTCAAGTCGCGCAGCGCCACGCCGTTTCCGGCCGACAATGCGGCCGCACAGGCTGCAGACGTTTCGAACCTGACCTGGCTGGCCAAGAGCCTGTACACCGAGTTCCTGCTGCCGTTCGAGTTTGCTGCGGTGATCCTGACCGTGGCCGTGGTGGCTGCAGTGATGCTCACCTTGCGCAAGCGCACCGGCATCAAGATCCAGATCGCCAGCGAGCAGTCGCGCGTCAAGGCGACCGACCGCCTGCGCATCGTCAAGATGGCAGTGGAAAAACCCGCACAGGTTGCGCCGCGCGTCGATGCGGCGGACGGACAGGAGGCAAAGTCTTGATTACCTTGGGCCACCTGCTGGGACTGGGCGCGGTGCTGTTCTGCATCTCGCTGGCCGGCATTTTCCTCAATCGCAAGAACGTCATCGTGCTGCTGATGTCGATCGAGTTGATGCTGCTGTCGGTCAACATCAACTTCATCGCATTCTCGCGCGAGCTCGGCGACACCGCCGGCCAGCTGTTCGTGTTCTTCATCCTGACCGTTGCCGCTGCGGAGGCCGCGATTGGCCTTGCGATCCTGGTGACTCTGTTCCGTACGCGCCGCACGATCAATGTGGCCGAAGTCGACACGTTGAAGGGCTGACCCGTAGATGGAAATCACTCTCTCCAAGAGTCTGCTGATCGCAGTGGTGCTTGCACCGCTGGTCGGCAGCATCATCGCCGGCTTGTTCGGTCGTCAGGTGGGCCGCAAGGGCGCGCAGTACGTCACCATCCTCGGCGTGGCGGTCAGCTGCGTGCTGTCGTGCCTGACGCTGTACCAACTGGTGGAGCAGGGCGCCAGCCCGTTCAACCAGAACCTGTATACCTTCTTCGACGTCGGCAACTACTCCGCGCATGTCGGCTTCATGGTCGATCGCCTGACCGCGATGATGATGGTGGTGGTGACCTTCGTGTCGCTGCTGGTGCACATCTACACCATCGGCTACATGGAAGAAGATCCGGGCTACCAGCGTTTCTTCAGCTATATCTCGTTGTTCACCTTCTCCATGCTCACGCTGGTGATGAGCAACAACTTCCTGCAGTTGTTCTTCGGCTGGGAAGCGGTGGGTCTGGTGTCCTACCTGCTGATCGGTTTCTGGTTCAAGCGCCCGACTGCCGTGTTCGCCAACATGAAGGCGTTCCTTGTCAACCGCGTCGGCGACTTCGGCTTCATTCTGGGCATTGCCGGCGTGCTGCTGTGGTTCGGCTCGCTGGATTACTCCACCGTGTTCGCCAACGCGACCACCATGGCTGGTGCCAAGGTGCAGTTGTTTGCTGGTCACGAATGGAGCGTGATGACGCTGATCTGCATTTGCCTGTTCATTGGCGCAATGGGCAAGTCGGCGCAGGTGCCGTTGCACGTGTGGCTGCCTGACTCGATGGAAGGCCCGACGCCGATCTCGGCGCTGATCCACGCCGCGACGATGGTGACCGCCGGCATCTTCATGGTTGCGCGCATGTCGCCGCTGTTCGAGCTGTCGGAAACCGCGCTGAACTTCATCCTGTTCATCGGTGCGACCACGGCCTTCTTCACCGGCCTGATCGGCATCGTGCAGAACGATATCAAGCGTGTGGTTGCGTATTCGACGCTGTCCCAGCTCGGCTACATGACCGTAGCATTGGGTGTGTCGGCGTATTCGGCGGCGGTGTTCCACCTGATGACGCACGCCTTCTTCAAGGCGCTGCTGTTCCTGGCGGCTGGCTCGGTCATCATCGGCATGCACCATGAGCAGGACATGCGCAAGATGGGTGGTCTGCGCAAGTACATGAAGGTGACGTACTGGACCAGCGTGATCGGCACCCTGGCGCTGGTGGGGACTCCGTTCTTCTCGGGTTTCTACTCGAAGGACACCATCATCGAAGCAGCGGCGCACCATGCGCACGAATCGCATAGCTGGATCGCGACTTACGGTTACTGGGCGGTGCTTGGTGGCGTGCTGGTCACCAGCTTCTACAGCTTCCGCCTGTTGTTCTTGACCTTCCATGGCAAGGAGCGTTTCCGCGATGCCCATGCGCACGACGCGCATGCGCACCACGACAGCGCGCATACCGATGCTGAAGCGCAGGTCCATGCGCATGACAGCCAAGCGCACGACGCACACGCCCATGACAGCCATGGTCACGACGACCACGGGCATGGTCACCACGGTGCTCACGAGCCGCACGAGTCGAAGTGGGTGGTGACGTTGCCGTTGATCCTGCTGGCGATTCCGTCGGTGGCGATCGGCTTCTTCACCATCGGCCCGATGCTGTTCGGTACTGATTGGCAGGGACACCATGCGGCGCACGCGCTCAAGGGCCAGGCCGTCTCGTTCTTCACCGGCATCGTCGATTTCTACGATCCGGCACGCGACACCGTCGGCGCGCTGGCGGAAGAATTCCATGGCCCGGTGGCCTTTGCACTGCACGGCATGATGGCCGCTCCGTTCTTCCTGACGGTGGCCGGTCTGCTGCTCGCGGCGCTGTTCTATTTGTGGAAGCCGGACCTGGCCACCAAGTCGCGCAAGGCGTTCGCGCCCATCGTGTGGCTGCTGGAGAACAAGTACGGCTTCGACAAGCTGTGGATCAATGGCTTCGCCGATGGCGGTGTTGTCCTTGGCAAGGCGTCACGTGCCGTCGATACCCATGTGGTCGATGGTGTGGTCGTCAATGGTTCTGCCCGACTGATCGACCTGGCTGCAAATCTGCTGCGTCGCACGCAATCCGGTTTCCTCTATCACTACGCCTTCGCAATGATCATCGGTTTGATCGCCTTGTTGGCGGTACTGATGCATTTCTGGCGTTGACCTGTACGGAATAAGAAAACGTGTCGAACTGGCCTTTACTGTCTATCTTGATCTGGCTGCCGATTATCGGTGGCGCCCTGATCCTTGCGTTGCGCAACGCCGAGACCGCCCGCTGGGCGTCCCTGGCGGTGGCAGTGGCGACCTTTGTGCTGAGTCTGCCGTTGCTGGGCTACGACACCGCCAATGACGCCCTGCAGTTCGTCGAGCTGCACGCCTGGATCCCGGCCTACAACATCGGCTACAACCTCGGCGTGGATGGCATCGCGGTCGCGTTGATCGTGCTGACCACGCTGGTGACCGTGCTCTCGCTCATTGGCGCCTGGCGGTCGATCGACAAGCGCGTCAATCAGTACGTGGCTGCCTTCCTGATCCTGGAAGGCGTCACCGTCGGCATCTTTGCTGCCACCGACGCGATGCTGTTCTACGTGTTCTTCGAAGCGATGCTGATCCCGATGTTCCTGATCATCGGTGTCTGGGGCGGCCCGCGTCGCATCTACGCAGCGATGAAGTTCTTCCTCTACACCTTCCTCGGCTCGGTGCTGATGCTGGTGGGCCTGGTGTACCTGTACCTGAAGGGCGGCAGCTTCCAGCTGGCCGATCTGTATGCGTTGCAGCTGACTGCCAAGGAACAGACCTGGATCTTCTTTGCGTTCCTGATCGCATTCGCGGTCAAGGTGCCGATGTTCCCGGTGCACACCTGGTTGCCGGACGCACACGTCGAGGCACCAACCGCCGGTTCGGTGATCCTGGCCGCCATCGCCTTGAAGATCGGTGGCTACGGCTTCCTGCGCTTCAACCTGCCGATCGTGCCGGACGCCAGCCACGAGTTCGCCTGGCTGGTGATCGCGCTGTCGTTGATTGCCGTGATCTACGTTGGCCTGGTGGCGCTGGTGCAGGAAGACATGAAGAAGCTGGTGGCGTACTCGTCCATTGCACACATGGGCTTCGTCACGCTCGGTACTTTCATCGCCTTCACCCTGGTGCGCGAATACGGCAGCACTGACGCTGCGCGCCTCGGCCTGCAGGGTGCGATGGTGCAGATGATCTCCCATGGCTTCGTGTCCGGCGCGATGTTCTCCTGCATCGGCGTGTTGTACGACCGCATGCATACCCGCCGCATCGCCGACTACGGCGGCGTGGTCAACGTGATGCCGTGGTTCGCCACCTTCGCGATGCTGTTCTTCATGGCCAATGCCGGTCTGCCTGGCACCAGCGGCTTCGTCGGCGAGTTCATGGTGATTCTGGCCAGCTTCCAGAAGCATCCGCTGATCGCCTTTGCCGCTGCCACCACGCTGGTCATTACCGCCGCGTACACGCTGTGGCTCTACAAGCGCGTGTTCTTCGGCGAAGTGGCCAACGCACATGTGGCCGAGCTGAAGGACATCAATGGCCGCGAGGCATTCGTGCTGGGGGTGTTCGCCGCTGGCGTACTGGCCCTGGGCCTGTACCCGAAGCCGCTGACCGATCTGATGGAACCCTCGATCGCCAAGCTGGCGACCCAGATTGCCGCGACCAAGCTGTGACTGCTTGCCGTACGTTTTGACTCCAGGATTTGATGATGACCACGCCAACGCTCGCGCCGTTGACCACCGCTGACCTGGCTCCGCTCGTTCCGGAGCTGGTGCTGATCGGCGGCGCCTTCGCACTGCTGATGCTCGACCTGTTCGTGAGCCAGCGGAACAAGGTCTGGACCCACCTGTTTTCCGTCGCCGTTCTCGCCGTTGTGTTCGCACTGCTGGCGACCGGTACGGGCGGGCAGGGCGAGATCTTCCACGGCATGTTCGTGCGTGATACCGCGGCGGACGTCATGAAGACCGTCATCGTGCTGGTCAGTGGTCTGAGCCTGGTGTACGGCTGGACTTACCTGCGCGAGCGCAATCTGTATCAGGGCGAGATTCCGGTACTGGTGCTGTTCGCCACCGCCGGCATGATGCTGCTCGCCTCCGCCGGTAGCCTGTTGATGGTCTACCTCGGCCTGGAGCTGCTGGCGCTGTGCTCCTATGCCCTGGTGGCCTCCAACCGCGACAACGGTCTGGCCACCGAAGCGGCCATGAAGTATTTCGTACTCGGTTCGCTGGCGTCGGGCCTGCTGCTATATGGCATGTCACTGGTCTATGGCGCCACGGGCACCTTGAGCCTGGCCGGCATCCATGACGCAATCGATGGCTCGGGCGAGCGCACGCTGCTGTTGACCGGCACCATCTTCATGATCGCCGGCGTTGCGTTCAAGCTGGGTGCGGCCCCGTTCCACATGTGGCTGCCCGACGTCTATCAGGGCGCGCCGGCTCCCATCGCGCTGTTCATCAGCTCGGCGCCCAAGCTGGCGGCGTTCGGCATGGCGTACCGTCTGCTGGAAGTGGGCATGGGCCCGCTGTCGCCGCAATGGCATCTGCTGATCGGCGGCCTGTCGGCGGTGTCGTTGGTTATCGGCAACCTGATGGCCATCGCACAGAGCAATCTCAAGCGCATGCTCGCGTACTCCACGGTCTCGCATATCGGCTTTTTGCTGATGGGCGTGGCCGGTGGTGGAGAGGAGGGGTACGCCGCCGCGATGTTCTATGCGGTCAGCTACACCATCATGTCGACCGCCTCGTTCGGCGCCATCATCGCGCTATCGCGTAATGGCTTCGAAGCCGAGAACATCGACGACTTCAAGGGGCTCAATGCGCGTAATCCGTGGATGGCGGGCCTGGTGCTGTGCATCATGGCCTCGCTTGCAGGTATTCCGCCGTTTCTGGGCTTCTGGACGAAGCTGGCCGTGCTTGGCGCTGCGGTGAAGGGCGACATGCTGTGGCTGGCCTTAGTCGGCGTAATCTGTGCCGTGATCGGTGCGTACTACTACCTGCGTGTCATCAAGGTCATGTACTTCGACGAGCCGGTGGGCGAGCCTTTGCCGGCCAACAACGACCGCGTGTTGGGGACGGTGCTGGGCGTCAACGCATTGGCCTTGCTCGCTCTCGGCCTGGCCTGGAGCCCGATCATGGTGTGGTGCCAGCGCGCCTTCGCCGGTCTTGCGTAAGCACGCTGCGTTGCGCCGCAGGCGCGGCGGCTCTCGCCCCAGGCATGCGGCGAGAGGTTGAAAGAAAGTCGTGATAAGTGTTTCGTTTTTGTTGCATTGCGGGTATCATTCGCCGCGACGTTAGACACCCGCCACGGTGTCCAACAGATGAAAAACTAGGGCTTGCAATTGCCGCTCAAGTTCTTCATAATTCCGCTTCTGCTGCGGGGTGGAGCAGTCTGGCAGCTCGTCGGGCTCATAACCCGAAGGTCGCAGGTTCAAATCCTGCCCCCGCTACCAAGTTTCGAATTGTTGCTTTACCGCAGTGATTCAACTTCTTGGATCGTAAGGACGCTTGTTCCCGTCTTTACGCCGACCCTGAGAGGTCGGGCTTTTTTCACGCAAGGGGCCCATCGGGCCCCTTGTTTTTTCCGGAACCGGAAAGTTAGCTGCCGGTTGCCGGGGTTCTACTGGCAATCATCTGATCAGGGCAGTCTGTGAGCGAAAAAGCGACCGAAATCGCGAATCTGCTGAGTCCAACGGTTGAGTCCCTGGGCTTGGAACTGCTGGGCGTGGAGTATCTTCCCGCTCCAGGTGGCGCCACATTGCGCCTGTATATCGATGTGCCGCTGGCCGAACAGCCCGAGCGCGTGATCAACGTCGACGACTGCGAGCGCGTGAGCCGCGAAGTGTCGGCCCAGCTCGATGTCGAAGACCCGATCAGCGGCAATTACACCCTCGAGGTGTCGTCGCCGGGTGTGGATCGTCCGTTGTTCACCCTCGAGCAGTTCGCGCGTCACGCTGGCGAGTCCGCCAAGATCGTGTTGAAGCTTGCGCAGGATGGTCGGCGCCGCTTCCAGGGCCAGATTCTGCGGATCGAGGCCGACGCCGATGCCGTGGTGTTTGCAGTGGACGGCAAGGACCTGCAGATCGGTTTCGACAATATCGACAAGGCGCGCATCGTGCCGGATTGGGTCGCTCTGGGCCTGGCACCGCAAAAACCGAATAAGCCCGGCCCGAAAAAACCCGGGCACGACAAGAAGAAACCATCCAACGAGTCGGCGGCTGGCAAGCCGCGCGCGGAGTGACGAAATGAGCAAGGAACTTTTGCTGGTAGTGGATGCGGTAGCCAACGAAAAGGGCGTGCCGCGCGAAGTGATCTTCGATGCGATCGAGGCCGCGTTGGCGTCCGCAGCGAAGAAGCGCTATCCCGACCAGGACGTGCTGACGCGCGTGACCATCGATCACAAGGACGGTAACTACGAAACCTTCCGCCGTTGGGAAGTGGTGGCCGACGATGTGGTGATGGAGTCGCCGGACCGCCAGGTGCGCCTGATGGATGCCATCGACGAAGCCGACGGCGTGGATGTGGGCGACTACATCGAAGAGCAGATCGAAAACCCGGATTTCGGCCGCATCGCCGCGCAGGCCGCCAAGCAGGTGATCGTGCAGCGTGTGCGCGAGGCCGAGCGCCAGCAGGTCGTGGATGCATGGAAGGACCGCGTGGGCGAGCTGATCACCGGTGTGGTCAAGCGCGCCGAGCGCGGCAACATCTTTGTCGATCTGGGTGGTAATGCCGAAGCCTTCATTCCGAAGGACAAGGGCATTCCGCGCGACGTGCTGCGCCCGGGCGACCGTGTGCGCGGCTACCTGGCCGAGGTGCGTTCCGAGCCGCGTGGTCCGCAGTTGTTCATCAGCCGCGCTGCGCCGGAATTCATGATCGAGCTGTTCAAGCTCGAAGTGCCGGAAGTGGGCCAGGGCCTGGTCGAGATCAAGGCCTGCGCACGCGACCCGGGCGACCGCGCCAAGATCGCGGTGATTGCGCACGACACCCGCACCGATCCGATCGGCGCGTGCATCGGTATGCGCGGTTCGCGCGTGCAGGCGGTGTCCAACGAGCTCAATGGCGAGCGCGTGGATATCGTGTTGTGGAACGAGAATCCGGCCAACTTCGTGATCAACGCGATGGCGCCGGCCGAAGTGCAGTCGATCATCGTCGACGAAGAAAAGCATTCGATGGACTTGGCCGTGGCAGAAGACCGCCTGGCCCAGGCGATCGGCAAGGGCGGCCAGAACGTGCGTCTGGCCAGCCGCCTGACCGGTTGGCAGCTCAACGTGATGACCGCCGACCAGGTGGCTGCCAAGTCCGAGGCTGAACAGGCGTCGGCACGCCAGCTGTTCATGGACCGCCTGGAAGTGGACGAGGAAATCTCCGCGATCCTGGTGTCCGAAGGCTTCAACACGGTGGAAGAAATCGCCTACGTGCCGGTCGGCGAGTTGCTGGCGGTGGAAGGCTTCGACGAAGACATCGTCGAGGAACTGCGTGCCCGCGCCCGTGATGCGCTGCTCAACGCCGCGCTGGCCGAGGAAGAAGGCCTGGAAGGGACTCAGCCCACCGAGGACCTGCTGGCGCTGGAGGGGATGGACGAGGAAACGGCCTTTGCTCTGGCCGAGCACGGCGTGCGCACCAGCGAGGACTTGTCCGACCTGGCCGCGGACGAGATCGTCGACTTCGGCATCGAGGGCATGACCCAGGAGCGCGCCGCGGCGCTGATCCTGGCGGCCCGCGCCGAGGAGATCGCCCGTTTGGAGCGCGGCGAATGAGCCGGCAATGAACCGCGCCCTGACCCCATCAGGGCTTAGAATCAGCGTATCCCTTGCTCTGGGCGAGGGGGCGCCAACCAGATCATAGGATCCGAATGTCGCAGCAAACCACCATCCGCAAGCTTGCCGAACTGGTCAATACGCCGGTCGATAAACTGCTGGTTCAACTGGCCGAGGCCGGAATGAAGTTCAGCGGTCCCGACCAGGTCGTGACCAGCACCGAGAAGATGAAACTGCTTGGCTTCCTGCGTCGCACGCATGGCAAGGCCGACACGCCCGCCGATGCGGCCAGCGAAGCAGCCAAGAAGATCACGCTCAACCGGCGCAAGCTGCAGGAAGTCACGGTCAACGCCGGTCGCACCAAAACCACCGTCAACGTGGAAGTGCGGCAGAAGCGTACCTACGTGAAATCCGAGAACGAAGGCAGCGGCCGCGCCGCGCCGATGACGCCGGACGAAGAGCGCGCCGACATCCTGGCCAAGCTCGCCGCCTCGCGTCAGCGCAATCTCGACGAGCAGCAGGCGTTGGCCGAAAGCGACCGCGTGCGCGATGAAGCAATTCAGCGCAAGCGCGAGGAAGAGCAGGCGGCAAAGGACCGTGCAGAAGCCGAGCGCAAGGCTGCCGAGGAAGCCGCTGCGGCTGCCAGCGCGCCGGCCCCGGTTGCTGCTGCGCCGACGCCGTCGGCGCCTGCCGCACGTGCACCGTCCTCGCCGTCTTCCGCGCCGCGTCCGGCCCGTCCGGCTGGCGCCTCGCCCGCATCGCGCCCGGCGACGCCGGCCCGTCCGGACGACCGCAACAACGCGGCCAAGCACAAGACGCGCGGTTCGCACGTCATGGTGGCCGGCGTCGAAGACGACGATGCGACCAAGCGCTTCGCCGGGCAGTTGCATCTGTCCGCCGCCGACCGTGCGCGCCGTTCCAATGTGCGTGGCAAGCCGACCGGGCGTCCGGGTTCGTCGTCGTCGCGTCGCGGCAACGATGGTGGCCGTGGTGGTAACCAGGGCAACAGCGGCCCGCACGGGTTCGAGCGTCCCACCGCACCGGTGGTACGTGAGGTGGCGATCGGCGAGACCATCACCGTGGCCGACCTGGCGCAGAAGCTCGCGCTCAAGGGCGGCGACGTGGTCAAGGCGTTGTTCAAGATGGGCGTCATGGCGACCATCACCCAGAGCATCGATCACGATACCGCCGCGCTGGTGACCGAAGAACTCGGCCACAAGGCCGTGCGTGCCGACAATGCCGACTTCGAGGATGCGCTGCTGGCGCACGCCGAAGATGCGCAGCGCGACGCCTCGCCGCGTCCGCCGGTGGTGACCATCATGGGTCACGTCGATCACGGCAAGACCTCGCTGCTGGACTATATCCGCCGCACCAAGATCGCCTCCGGCGAAGCCGGCGGCATCACCCAGCACATCGGTGCGTACCACGTCGAAACCGGTCGTGGCGTCATCAGCTTCCTGGATACGCCCGGCCATGCCGCGTTTACCTCGATGCGTGCGCGCGGCGCCAAGATCACCGACATCGTGGTGCTGGTGGTGGCTGCCGATGACGGCGTGATGCCGCAGACCAAGGAAGCGGTGGCGCATGCCAGGGCGGCCGGTGTGCCGCTGATCGTGGCGGTGAACAAGATCGACAAGGCCGGCGCGGATCCGTTGCGGGTCAAGAACGAACTGCTGGCCGAAAACGTGGTGGCCGAAGAGTTCGGCGGCGACACCCAGTTCATCGAAGTGTCGGCCAAGGTTGGTACCGGCGTGGACACGCTGCTGGATGCGATCTCGTTGCAGGCCGAAGTGCTGGAACTCAAGGCAGTGGCCGAAGGCCGCGCCAGCGGTACCGTCATCGAATCCTCGCTGGACAAGGGCCGTGGCCCGGTCGCGACGGTGCTGGTGCAGCAGGGCGCGCTGAAGCGTGGCGATTACCTGGTGTGCGGCATCCAGTACGGCCGCGTGCGTGCGCTGTTCGACGAGACCGGCCATCAGCCGGCCTCGGCGGGCCCGTCGATTCCGGTGCAGGTGCTCGGCCTGTCCGGCGTGCCGGAAGCTGGTGACGACTTCGTGGTCGTCGACGACGAGCGTCTGGCCAAGGACGTGGCGCAGCAGCGCGAAACCAAGCGTCGCGAATCGCGCCTGGTGGCCTCGGCCAGCAACCGCATGGAAGACATCCTGGCCCAGATGGGCAAGGGTGAAGGTCAGCAGGTGTTGAACCTGGTGATCAAGGCCGACGTGCAGGGTTCGGTGGAGGCGCTGAAGCAGTCGCTGGTGGCGTTGTCCAACGACGACATCCGCATCAACGTGATCCACTCCGGCGTGGGTGGCATCACCGAGTCGGATGCGAATTCGGCAGCTGCGTCCAAGGCCACGATCATCGGCTTCAACGTGCGTGCGGACGCATCGGCGCGCAAGATCGTCGAGTCCAACGGTATCGACCTGCGTTACTTCTCGATCATCTATGACGTGATCGATCAGGTGAAGCAGGTGGCATCCGGTCTGCTGGGTGTTGAAATCCGCGAAGAGATCATCGGTATTGCGCAGGTGCGCGATGTGTTCCGCAGCTCCAAGTTCGGCGCGGTTGCAGGCTGCATGATCGTCGAGGGCGTGGTGAAGCGCAGCAAGCCGATCCGCGTGCTCCGCGACAGCGTCGTGGTGTTCGAGGGCGAGCTGGAATCGCTGCGTCGCTTCAAGGAAAACGTCGACGAAGTGCGCAACGGTACCGAGTGCGGTATCGGCGTGAAGGCCTACAACGACGTCAAGGCTGGCGACCAGATCGAGTGCTTCGAGCGTATCGAGGTTGCCCGCACGCTGTAATGGAGGCCGGGGCCTGCAGGCCCCGGTTCTCTACGCAGCCGATGCTGCGTGCAAGTTCTGCAAGGCGAGGGCGGCATGGCCGCCCACGTTCGTTTTTGGCTTCGGTGCCATCTGGCCCTCCGAATCAACCAGGTCCACGACCATGCCAACCAAATCATTCCATCGCACCGACCGCGTGTCTGCACAGGTGCGTCGCGACCTCGGCACGATCGTGCACGCGGCCGTGCGCGACCACGGCCTGCCGTCGGTCAGCGTTTCCGATGTCGAAATCAGCCGCGACCTGGCGCATGCCAAGGTGTTCGTCACCGCGTTGCAGCAGGAGCGCTCGGCCGAAGCAGTGAAAGGGCTCAAGGAGATTGCCGGCCAGCTGCGCTCGCAGTTGGCGCGTGCAATGAAATTGCGTCACGTGCCGGAGCTGCACTTCCATTACGACGACTCGGTCGATCGCGGCGAGCGCATCGACAATCTGTTGCGTGACCTGGACGACGTAGGCCCCGAGGCCACGTCCAGCGACGAAGACGCCGAACAGCGCTAAGCGCTGTCACGGCCTGCCGCCTTTGCTGCGGCCCTGATCCTGCGGGCGCGCACAGTGCCCGATTCGAGCATCGATCTTTTGAAACCCCGCATCGTCTACCGCCCGCTGCACGGCATCCTGTTGCTGGACAAGCCGGCCGGGCTCAGTTCCAACAATGCACTGCAGGCCGCGCGCCGGTTATTGCGCGCAGACAAGGGCGGCCATACCGGTAGCCTGGATCCGCTGGCCACTGGCCTGTTGCCGCTCTGCTTTGGCGAAGCCACCAAGATCGCCGGGCTGCTGCTTGGGTCTGCCAAGGCCTACGACGCCGAGATTGTGCTGGGCGTCACCACCGACACCGACGATGCAGATGGCGAGCCGCTACGCGAGCGTGCGGTGCCCGATATCGGTGATGCCGCGCTGCAAGCCGCACTGGCGCCTTTCATCGGGCGGATCCAGCAGCAGGCGCCGATCTATTCCGCGCTCAAGCAGGGCGGCGAGCCGTTGTATGCCAAGGCCCGGCGCGGCGAAGTCATCGAGGCGCCGGTACGCGAGGTCGAGGTGCAGGCGATCGAGGTGCTCGGCTATCGCGCGCCGCGTCTGCAACTGCGCGTGACCTGCGGCTCGGGCACCTACATCCGCAGCCTGGCCCGCGACCTGGGCGAGGTGCTCGGCTGCGGTGCGCATATCGCGTCGCTGCGTCGGCGCTGGGTGGAGCCGTTCCGTGCGCCGCAGATGATCACCCTGGAACAGCTGGCCGCCGCGCTGGAGATGGGCACGCGAGCGCAAGATCTGCTGCTGCCGATCCAGGCCGGGCTGGCTGATTTTGCGCAGATCACGCTCGATGAGGCGCATGCGGCCCGGTTCCGGATGGGGCAGCGGCTGCGCGATCCGGCCTTCCCGACGGGGCAGGTGGCTGTGTTCGGGCCGGATGGAAGCCCGTCGGGACTTGGCCTGGTGGACGCCGACGGACGTCTGTCGCCGCAGCGATTGTTCAATGGACTGAACCAGGAATCGACTTGTTAAGGTTTAGTCAACTTGTTACCCGGGCCGTGCGACGGTACAATTTCGCGGCCCCGATCGGGGCACCTCAGCGCCAAGCGCGCTCATCCCAAGCAAACGGCGAGTCCGGCGGTGCGTCACGCACGTTCCTGTCGACCACGCGTCTATCGAGAAAACATCATGTCCGTCGACACCCAGAAAGTTATTGAAGACAACAAGCGCAGCGCCCAGGACACCGGTTCGCCGGAAGTGCAGGTCGCTCTGCTGACCGCCCGCATCGAGCTGCTGACCGGTCACTTCAAGACCCACAAGAAGGATCACCACAGCCGTCGTGGCCTGCTGCAGATGGTCAACCGTCGCCGCAGCCTGCTCGACTACCTGAAGAAGAAGGACAACGATCGTTACAAGTCCTTGATCGAGAAGCTCGGCCTGCGCCGCTAATCGAGTCCTACCGCCGCGGCGCAGCGATGCGCCGCGGTTTTGTTTTGGTCAATCGCACTACGTTACTGCAACACGCATTCTTGGGCCGGAGCCTCCCGGCCGCCCGTTCTCGGCATGGGTCGACGACGGTCCAACGCAGACAGCAACACCTAAGGGAAAAAACCTCCGTGGCAAAAATCACCAAAACCTTCCAGTACGGCAAGCACACCGTCACTCTTGAGACGGGCGAAATCGCTCGCCAGGCAGGCGGCGCCGTCATCGTCAAGTTCGACGACACCGTACTGCTGGTCACCGCCGTCGCCGCCAAGAGCGCGCGCGAAGGGCAGGACTTCTTCCCCCTGACGGTCGATTATCAGGAGAAGTTCTACGCCGGCGGCCGCATCCCGGGCGGCTTCTTCAAGCGCGAAGGACGCGCGACCGAGAAGGAAACGTTGATCTCGCGCCTGATCGATCGCCCGATCCGTCCGCTGTTCCCGGAGGACTACAAGAACGAAGTGCAGATCATCGCCACCGTGATGTCGATGAACCCCGACATCGACGGCGATATCGCCGCGCTGATCGGCGCATCGGCCGCGCTGTCGCTGGCCGGCACCCCGTTCAACGGCCCGATCGCTGCGGCGAAGGTCGGTTACAAGAATGGCGAATACATCCTCAACCCGACCGTGACCGAGCTGAAGGATTCGCAGCTGGAGCTGGTCGTGGCCGGTACCGCCAACGCGGTGCTGATGGTCGAGTCCGAAGCCGAGCTGCTGTCGGAAGAAGTGATGCTGGGTGCAGTGACCTTCGGCCATCGCGAGATGCAGAAGGTCATCAACATCATCAACGAGCTGACCGTCGAAGCCGGCACCAAGCCGTCCGATTGGGTGGCTCCGGCCAAGAACGACGGCATGATTGCCGCACTGAAGGAAGCAGTGGGCGAGCAGCTCGCGTCGGCTTTCCAGGTGCGCGACAAGCTGCAGCGCCGCGATGCAATTTCGGCGATCAAGAAGGACGTGCTGGGTTCGCTGGCACCGCGCGCGACGATCGAAGGCTGGGCTGCCGGTGATCTGGCCAAGGAATTCGGCGAGCTGGAGTACCAGACCATGCGTGGCTCGGTGCTGAGCACCAAGGTGCGCATCGACGGCCGTGCGCTGGACACCGTGCGTCCGATCAGTGCCAAGGCCGGCGTGTTGCCGCGTACCCACGGCTCGGCACTGTTCACCCGTGGCGAAACGCAGGCGATCGTGATCACCACGCTCGGCACCGCACGCGACGGTCAGGTCATCGACGCCGTCTCGGGCGAGTACAAAGAGAACTTCCTGTTCCATTACAACTTCCCTCCGTACTCGGTGGGCGAGTGCGGTCGTTTCGGTGCGCCGAAGCGTCGCGAGATCGGCCACGGCCGTCTGGCCAAGCGCGGCGTCCTCGCCGTGATGCCGAGCCTGGAAGAATTCCCGTACACCATTCGCGTTGTCTCGGAAATCACCGAGTCCAACGGTTCCTCGTCGATGGCATCGGTCTGCGGCAGCTCGCTGGCGCTGATGGACGCCGGTGTGCCGATCAAGGCACCGGTTGCGGGTATCGCGATGGGTCTGGTCAAGGAAGGCAGCGACTTCGTCGTGCTGTCGGACATCCTGGGTGACGAAGATCACCTGGGCGACATGGACTTCAAGGTGGCCGGTACTGCCGAAGGCGTGTCCGCGCTGCAGATGGACATCAAGATCGAAGGCATCACCGAAGAGATCATGAAGCAGGCATTGCAGCAGGCCAAGGCCGGCCGTCTGCACATCCTGGGCGAGATGGCGCATGCACTGACCGCCCCGCGTCAGGAGTTGAGCGACTACGCGCCGCGTCTGCTGACCATCAAGATCCACCCGGACAAGATCCGCGAAGTGATCGGCAAGGGTGGCTCGACCATCCAGGCGATCACCAAGGAAACCGGTACCCAGATCGACATCCAGGACGACGGCACGATCATCATCGCCTCGGTCAACGCCATTGCCGCGCAGGCAGCGAAGTCGCGTATCGAGCAGATCACCTCGGACGTGGAGCCGGGCCGCATCTACGAAGGCAAGGTCGCCAAGATCATGGACTTCGGTGCGTTTGTCACCATCCTGCCGGGCAAGGACGGCCTGGTGCACGTCTCGCAGATCTCCAGCGAGCGCGTGGAGAAGGTCGGCGACAAGCTGAAGGAAGGCGATCTGGTGCGCGTCAAGGTGCTGGAAGTGGACAAGCAGGGCCGCATCCGCCTGTCGATCAAGGCAGTGGAAGAAGGCGAGGGCGTGCCGGCTTCGGCCGAGTAAGCGCTGCTGGCTGATGCGTCACGCGTGACGCGTGATGCATGACGAAAAAGCGGGCTTCGGCCCGCTTTTTCGTTGTTGGTTCGGAATAACTCGTGCGTTGTTTCTTTCCCAGCGGGAAAAGTGCCGTGCAGGGGTAACGAGGCTACGAGCTAAGCCGCATGCAGTTTCAATGCTGCAGCGGCTTTGCCCCGCACCCTCACCCCAACCCCTCTCCCGCAGGAGAGGGGCTTTGATTCCTTCTCCCTCCGGGAGAAGGTGCCCCGCAGGGGCGGATGAGGGTACGTGCAAAGCCTCGTGACATTCGGAATGTAAGTGGCTTTGCCCGTACCCTCACCCCAACCCCTCTCCCGCAGGAGAGGGGCTTTGATTCCTTCTCCCTCCGGGAGAAGGTGCCCCGCAGGGGCGGATGAGGGTACGTGCGAAGCCTCGCGATATTCGGAATGTAAGTGGCTTCGCCCGCACCCTTACCCCAACCCCTCTCCCGCAGCAGAGGGGCTTTGAATAAGGCTCTACTCAGGTTGCTGTTGCTGTTGCTGTTGCTGCGTCTGCGCAGGCTGCGTCTCCGGGCGCGGCGGCACAACGCGTGGAAAGCCTGGCGGCATCGTTTGTTCCGCGGGCGCGATGCCGGGTGGCGGCAGCGGCGCCGTCGGTGGCGGGCTGACCACCGCCGCATCCGGGCGCAGCTTCAGCAGTGCGGCCCAATCGCGTCGGTTGAAGTCGCAGAGTTCCTCGTGCGCCGGGGTGCATTCGCTGGCGATCCCGAGACTGTCTTCGTTCTGGTCCTGGCTGCTGTCGGACTGCGGGGCGGGTAACACCACACGACCTGCGCGATCCAGCGGCATCTTGCGCATCATCACGGTGTTGAACACATTGCCGCCGATCAGGTACAGGGTGCGATCGCCGCCGACGTTGGCAGCGACGACCACATCGCAATGCGATTGCCACGGCATTGGTGCGCTGCCACCCAGCGCAGCCTTTAGACCCGCATAGCCGAGCGCCACGCTGCGGCCGCGCAACAGGCACAACATGTCACCGGGCGCAGGCTTTTCGACGGCGGGGTCGGCGAACTGATACGGCCCGGTGGCACCGTCGTTGTACGCGCTGCGGATGTAGTCCAGATGGCGCGCGGAACGATGGAAGCCACCGAGGCCGGATTGGGTCATCACCCACGAAATGAAGGCGGCCGACCACGGGTTGTCGATCAGGAACGCGCGGCAATCGCTGGCGGTGTAGCGCGTGCCATCCAGTGCGGCACAGCTGGATGCACCGGGGCGGCCGCCCATCGAGGCGAGCGTGCCGCTGTCGCGCCAATAGCCGGCCACGCGTTGCCATGCGACAACGCCATGGTCGGCCAGGTATCCGGATTCGGCTTCGGTCACGCCGAGGCTGGCCAGCCGCCCCTTGGCATCGATAAACGGGTGCTGCCACAGACGGTGCTCATTGCAGGCCGTGCGCACGATGGCGATGGCGGCGGGGCTGGTGCCGAAGCGCGGCGGCATATCGCACACCTCCGCAGCCGCCGCGCTGCCTCCCAATCCAGCAAGCAGCAAGCACATCCACGGCCAGGGTCTTACAGTCATCGAACATTCCGCACGAAATCAGTCCGCGCAGGCTGCCAGAGCGGCCTGCGCGCACGCGTGAAATCACGGCGGGGGCGGGCCGAGTTTGAGCGAGAGATCCACCGCCTGCACATGCTTGGTCAGGCCGCCGATGGAGATGCAGTCCACGCCGTCCTGTGCAATTGCGCGGATGCCCGCCAGGTCGACGCTGCCGGAGACTTCCAGTGGAATGCGTCGATCGCGCGGCAGCGACGCTGCGATACGCACGGCCTCGCGGCGCATGGCCGGGTCGAAGTCGTCGATGAGGATGCGCGTGCAACCGACATGCAATGCCTCGCGCAGCTGCTCCAGCGTTTCCACTTCCACCACCAGCGGCAGCTGCGGTTGCTGCGCGCGTGCGGCATGCACGGCGGCGCTGAGCGAGCCGGCGGCGCGGATATGGTTTTCTTTCAGCATCACCGTGTCGAACAGTCCGATACGGTGATTGTCGCCACCGCCGCAGCGCACCGCGTATTTCTGCGCCATGCGCAAGCCTGGCAGCGTCTTGCGCGTGTCCAGGATGCGCGCGCCGGTGCCCGCGACGGCTGCCACGTACGCAGCGGTGGTGGTGGCGGTAGCAGACAAGGTCTGCAAAAAGTTGAGCGAGGTCCGCTCGGCGCTGACCAGGCTCCGGCTGCGCCCATGCAGCAGCGCGAGCACGCTGCCGGCGCTGACCTGCTGGCCTTCGTGCACCTGCCAGTCGATGCGCACCTGCGGGTCGAGCGTGCGATGGGTGGCGTCGAACCACGGCCTGCCGGCGATCACCGCGTCCTGTTTGCACAGCAGATAGGCGCTGTCTGCCTGGTCGGGCAGCAATGCCGCGGTGACATCGCCGCTGCCGATGTCTTCGGCCAGCGCGCGCGCCACGTCGGCATCGATCAGCGCCGCGGGCGGGGGCTCCGGCGCGGTGCGGACGGGCGAACTCACTTTTCGGGGAAGTCGGTGATCTGCGCGGTCGCGATGGCTTCTTCGGCCAGCAAGACCGGGATGCCGTCATCGACGCGGAAGATCTGCTTGCGATCGCGGGTGATCAGCGCCTCGCGCAGCGGCTGTGCTTGCACGGTGCCGTCGGCGCGCTGCAGGCTTCCGCCGGCGATGGCGGTGTTGAGTGCTTCCAGGCCCTTGCCGTCCAGCAGCGAAAGCGGCTGACGGGTATCGGGCGAGCACAGCAGGTCGAGCAATTTGCGATCCATCGAAGTCTTGTCGTGCGTGGAGATTGGCTAGAATACGTCTTTACCGCAGGGCAGGGCCATGACCTCCAACCACTCCGCGCCGCTGGTCGGCATCGTGATGGGCTCCCGTTCGGATTGGGACACCATGCAACACGCAGCTCAGAAGCTCGATGCGCTGGGCGTGCCGTACGAAGTCAAGGTGGTCTCCGCGCACCGCACCCCGGATGTGTTGTTCGCCTACGCCGAGCAGGCAGGCGAGCGCGGCCTGCGCGCAATCATCGCCGGTGCCGGCGGCGCGGCGCATCTGCCGGGCATGCTGGCCGCCAAGACCGCGGTGCCGGTGCTTGGCGTGCCGGTGCAGTCCAAGGCGCTCAACGGCATGGATTCGCTGCTGTCGATCGTGCAGATGCCGGCCGGGATTCCGGTGGCCACCTTTGCGATCGGCAATGCCGGCGCAGCGAATGCGGCCTTGTTCGCAGCGGCGATGCTGGCGCGGGAGCTGCCGCAGATCGGTGATGCGCTGGTGCAGTTCCGTGCCAGGCAGACCGACGATGTGATGGCCAGCGACGACCCGCGCCAATGAGCACCGTTGGCATTCTCGGTGGCGGCCAGCTGGCGCGCATGCTGGTGCTGGCCGGTGCGCCGCTCGGCCTGCGCTTTGCGGTGTTCGACCCGGCGGCCGATGCCTGCGCAGGGCAGCTGGCGCCGCTGCAGGTTGGCGCGTTCGACGATACGGCGGCCCTGGCCGCATTCGCTGCGCAAGTGGATGTGATCACCTTCGATTTCGAGAACGTGCCGGCCGCCGGCGCGCAGCACCTTGCCGCGCAGGTACCGGTGTTCCCAGGCCCGGATGCTTTGGCGGTGGCGCAGGACCGGCTTAGCGAAAAGACCCTGTTTCGCGAGCTGGGCATTCCGGTGCCGGCGTTCGCCGCCATCGACGATCGCGCCGGCCTGGATGCGGCGTTGGCGCAGATCGGTGCGCCGTGCGTGCTCAAGACCCGCCGCTTCGGCTACGACGGCAAAGGCCAGTTCCGGATCAAGACGCTTGCAGACGCCGATGCCGCCTGGGACGCGCTGGGCGCGCAGGCGGCCACGGTGGGGCTGATCCTCGAGGCGTTCGTGCCGTTTCAACGCGAAGTGAGCGTGGTCGCCGTGCGTGGCCGCGACGGTGGATTCCGTGCCTGGCCGCTGACCGAAAACTGGCACGTGGACGGTGTGCTGTCGGCCAGTCTCGCGCCCGCCCGGGTGGACGAGGCGTTGCAGACGGCTGCCGAAGCGCATGCACGTGCGATTGCCGACAGGCTGGACTATGTGGGCGTGTTCGCGCTGGAGCTGTTCGTGCGCGATGGCCAGCTGATCGCCAACGAGATCGCGCCGCGGGTGCATAACTCCGGCCACTGGACCATCGAAGGCGCCGAAACCTCGCAGTTCGAAAATCATGTGCGTGCCGTGCTTGGCCTGCCATTGGGCAGCACCGCGATGCGTGGACATGCCTGCATGCTGAACTGGCTGGGCAGCATGCCCGCTGCGGGTGCATTCTTGGCCGTGCCAGGTGGGCATTGGCACGACTACGGCAAGCAGGCACGCGAGGGCCGCAAGGTAGGGCATGCCAGCGTACGTGCAGATACACCGCAAGCGCTGGCAACTGCGCTGGTGCAGGCGGGCAAGGCATTGCAGCGCGATGCACAGGTCGCGCCGGTGGTCGGGCGTCTGCAGGAAGGCTGACTAGCGCGTTGCGGTTTACGCGGCGGCGCCCACGTTCGGCAGTGTGCCGGGATGCCCCTCGAGGACAGGAAGGACGGGCCTGCGCTGTTGAGGCGCCTGGGTTGTGCCGCGCGCGGTAACCGAATCGGTTGCCGCTGCGAGGGTCAGCTCAATCGGCTGCCCACGAAGTCCCAGTTGATCAGTTTCCAGAACGCGTCCAGGTAGTGCGCGCGGTCCTGCTGGTAGTCCAGATAGTACGCATGCTCCCAGATGTCGCAGGCGAGCAGTGGGGTGTCCGGGCCGGTGAGCGGCGTGGAGGCGTTGGGCGTGGCAACGATGGCCAGGGTGCCATCCGGGCGCTGCACCAGCCAGGTCCAGCCCGAGCCGAAGGTGCTCAAGGCCACGCGATTGAACTCCTGCCTGAAATGCACGAAATCGCCGAACGATGCGGCGATGCTGTCGGCCAACCTGCCCAGCGGCTCGCCGCCGCCGCGTGGGCGCAGACACTGCCAGTAGAAGTTGTGGTTCCACACCTGTGCCGCCAGGTGGAACAGCGTGCCCTGCGCCTGCGCGATGATCTCTTCCAGCGTCAGCTCGGCAAACTCGCTGCCTTCAATGCGCGCATTGAGCCGTTCGACCTCGTTGCGATGACAGATGCCGTGGTGCGACTCCAGTGTCGCGGACGAAAGGTGCGGCTCGAGGGCGGCGCGGGAGTAGGGCAGTGCAACGTGTTCGATCGGCATGGTGGCAAGGGCAGCGAAAGGAGTCCGGCGGCAGGTCGCGTGAAGGCTTACAATGCGCGCCTTTGCGGAAGTCTATCCGACCCGGCGGTCGGGCCTGCCGCTCCCAGTCAGGAGAGTCCAATGCCGGTGATGGAACGGATCCAGGCCGAAGTCGAACAACACCCCATCGTGCTGTTCATGAAAGGCACCCCGCAGTACCCGATGTGCGGCTTTTCCAGTCGCGCTGTGCAGGCGCTGGTCGCTGCCGGCGCCGACCAGCTGCGCACGGTCAACGTGCTGGAAGAACCCGAAGTGCGCGCGAATCTGCCGCGCTATTCCAACTGGCCGACCTTCCCGCAACTGTTCATCCACGGCGAGTTGATCGGCGGCTGCGACATCACGCTGGAACTGTTCGAAGCCGGCGAGCTCAAGCGCATTGTCAGCGAGGCCTATCAGCCGTGACCGAAGTGCAGGGCCAGCCCGAAGCGGCTGCCTTGGCCGGGCGGGTCGTGCTGGTGACCGGCGCCGCCGGCGGGCTGGGCAGCGCTGCTGCACAGGCGTGCGCGTCGGCCGGTGCCACGCTGGTGCTGCTCGGCCGCAAACTGCGGCCGCTGGAGCGCGTGTATGACGCGGTGGCCAAGCTCGGCCCCGAGCCATTGCTGTATCCGCTGGATCTGGCAGGTGCCACGCCCGACGACTATGCGGTGCTCGCGCAACGGTTGCAGAGCGAGCTGGGCGGTCTGCACGGCCTGCTGCAGTGTGCGGCCGAGTTCGGCGGTCTGACGCCGGCAGAACTCGCGGCGCCGGCCGACTTCGCCCGCAGCATCCACGTCAACCTCACCGCACGGGCATGGTTGACGCAGGCCTGCCTGCCGCTGCTGCGGCAGCAGCGCGATGCGGCAGTGGTGTTCGTCGTGGACGATGCTGCACGGATCGGTCAGGCGTACTGGGGCGCGTATGGGGCTGCCCAGTACGCCCAGCACGGCTTGATCGCCAGCCTGCACCACGAGACTGCCGCCGGCCCGGTGCGTATCCACGGCCTGCAGCCTGGCCCGATGCGCACCGCGTTGCGTGCGCGTGCCTTTACCCATCAGGAAGACAGCCAGGCGGCCGACCCCGCAGTGGCGGCGTCGGCCTGCGTCACCCTGTTGTCCATGGCAGGTGCTCCGCACCGCGGTGCGATCTGGAGCCCTTCGGCATGACCATCCTTTCGGCAGCCCTGCTGCTGTTCTTGATTCTCGACCCGCTGGGCAACATCCCGGTGTTTCTCAGCGTGCTCAAGCCGCTGCCGCCCAAGCGCCAGCGTTTCGTGCTGGCGCGCGAGCTGCTGATCGCCTTGTGTGTGTTGATGGCGTTCCTGTGGGGCGGTAAATACGCGCTTGAGTTGATGCATCTACGCCAGGAATCGGTGGCGATCGCCGGCGGCATCGTGCTGTTCCTGATCGGCATCCGCATGATCTTCCCGCGGCCGGAGGGCCTGATGGGCGAGATCCCCGATGGCGAACCCTTCATCGTGCCGCTGGCCATCCCGCTGGTGGCTGGCCCGTCCGGCATGGCCGCGGTCATGCTGATGGGCAGTAACGAGCCCACGCGACTGTGGGACTGGAGCCTGGCGCTGATGATCGCCTGGATCGGCGCCTCGTCGATCCTGGCCTCGGCGCCGTTGCTGTACAAGCTGCTCGGTCACCGCGCATTGACCGCTGTCGAGCGTCTGATGGGGATGTTGTTGGTCGCCATCTCGGTGCAGATGTTCCTGGATGGCTTGGGCACGTACTTCAAGCTGCCGGTTTCGATTTAAGACGCTTGTCATCAGGCCGGTCGCCTGACCGGTTGCCGCCATCCGCGCGGAAGGGCGGGGTGAGTGCGCGACGAGACTTCGAGCCGCGACTTCCCGATATGCCGAGACGCACGTCTCGCTCTCTCTGCGACCCCGTGCAACCTGGCATGTGAGCCTTCACATGGGCAGTTCATGTTGCACTGCGCGAACTTTGTCACGCCGCCGTCACAATCAGGCCTTAGCGTGTTAATCTGTTGTTAACCGTTGCGGCAGCAACCAGCCGCGCGGCAAGGGACCCCAGATCATCGGCAGCCCACCCCCGGGAACGGTTGGGCTGACTGCGCCTTTTTGTCACTGCCCAACCTGTATCGAGGCTACCGAAATGACCCACCCCCGTTGTCTTCGCATGTCCAAGCTGACGCTTGGCCTTGTCGCCGCACTCGCTGCTGCCCCTGTCTTTGCCCAGAGCACCTCCGCCGGCGTCGCTGGTTTGGTCACCAGCAGCGGCGGCCAGCCGGTCCCGAATGCCGAAGTCACGATCACCCACGTCGAATCGGGCACCGTCAGCCGCGCCACCACCGATGCCAGCGGACGCTACAACGCGCGCGGCCTGCGTGTGGGTGGGCCGTACACGATCACCATCACCAAGTCCGGCGAAGGCACCAAGACCGAAGAGGGCGTGTACCTGAACCTCAATCAGGTCAATAGCGTCGATGCTTCCCTTGGCGGCGACGTCACCACGCTTGGCGCGGTGCAGGCCATCGGTGGCGACTACGGCTCGGCGCTGTTCAGCGCCAACAAGATGGGCACCGGCACCAACGTGACCCGCGAGCAGATCGAATCGCTGCCGTCGATCAACCGCAACCTGCAGGACTATGTGCGCCTGGATCCGCGTGTGGCGCAGACCGACAAGGCGCGTAACGAGATCTCGGTGGGCGGCCAGAATCCGCGCTTCAACCTGATCCGCGTCGATGGCATCAGCACCAACGACGCGTTCGGTCTCGAATCCAACGGCCTGCCGACGCCTCGCCAGCCGTTCTCGATGGATGTCATCGACGAAATCTCCGTCGACGTGGCCAACTACGACGTGACCATCACCGGCGCCACCGGCGGTGTGATCAATGCGGTCACCAAGTCCGGTACCAACGAATTCCACGGATCGGTGTACGGCACCTACCGTGAGAACGATTGGTCGGGCAAGAACCAGAATGACATCCGTCCGCAGCTGTTCGACAACGAAACCACCTATGGTTTGACCCTGGGCGGCCCGGTCATCAAGGACAAGCTGTTCTTCTTCGCCAACTACGAAAAGTACAAGGGCAAGGGCGTGTTCACCGGCGCTTCCGGCTACGGTCCTCTGGGGTCGGGCGAGAGCAATATCGTCGGTATTTCGCAGGCGCAGGTCGATCAGATCATCGACATCTCGCGCAATGTCTACGGCTTCGATCCAGGAACGTTGGCACTACCGGCATTGGATTCGGACTCGGAAGAGAAAGGCTTCAAGCTCGACTGGAATATCTCCGACAAGCACCGTGCGTCGGTTCGTTACGGCGAGAGCGAGCAGAGCACTGCCAACCTCAATGGTTTCGGCAATCAGGCGCTGTCGCTGAATTCGTTCCACTACGTTCGCGACTTCAGCCTCAAGACGTATACGGCGCAGCTTTTCAGTGACTGGACGGACACGTTCTCCACGGAAGCCAAGGTCTCGTACCGCGACTACTCCGCAGTGCGTACCGCTGCATCGCAGCTCCCGGCCATTGCCGTGCGGATCGGTAACAACACGGTCAACCTGGGGACTGAGCAGAGCACCCAGGCCAACGAACTGCGGACCGAAACGTGGAATGCCTTCTTTGCCGGCACGTTGTTCTTGAACGACCACACCGTCAAGTTCGGCTTCGACTATGAAGATAACGACCTGTTCAATCTGTTTGGTCAGCGCGTCTTCGGTTCCTACACGTTCAATTCGATTGCCGACTACGCCGCCAATCGCCCGCTGAACTATCGTTATTCGCGCTCGAACAGCGGCAACATCGACGACATCGCGGCCAACTGGGGCATGCGTAATGTCGGCGTGTTCTTGCAGGATACCTGGGCCGTCAATAACAACCTGACGCTGACGTTCGGTGTGCGTTATGACGAGCCGATGGTCAAGAACAGCCCGGCCTACAATGCAACCGCGTCGACGCTGTTCGGCTTTCGCAACGACCAGACCATCGATGGCAACGGATTGTTCGAGCCGCGCTTCGGTTTCAACTATACCTTCGACAGCGATCGCCCCACCCAGTTGCGCGGCGGCGTAGGCCTGTTCCAGGGTGCCGCGGCAACCGTGTGGTTGTCCAACCCGTACTCCAACACCGGTCTGGCTTACACGGATTACAACTTCTCCAGCCAGACGCTGGTGAACACCAATGGCATTCGCTTCACGCCTGACATCAATAACCAGCCGACTGGTAATGGTTCGTTGAATGGCGCTACGCAGTCCGTCGACTTCGTCGACAGCAAGCTGGGTCAGCCGTCGGTGTGGAAGGCCAACCTGGCATTCGATACCGAACTGCCCTGGTACGGCATCGTGGCATCTGCCGAGGCGGTGGTGACCAAGGTCAACGAGGCGATCTACTACCAGCAGCTCAATCTGGGCAATACCAGCCGCGTGGGTCAGGATGGTCGTAACCTGTACTGGAATACTGCAGGCTTGAATCCGGCCTGCTGGCTGGAGGACGGCCGTAACCCGACCGGTGCCGGCGCTCCGGCGGCTTGTGTGCGCGGCACCGCTTCGGTGGTCGATGCGCGCGGTTCGCGTGATCCGCGTTTCAACGATGCGATCATCGCGCGTCCCACCGACAAGGGTGGCAGCGAGAGCTTTACCGTCGGCCTGAACAAGCCCTTCAATGGCGGTGACTGGTCGTGGGGCCTGTACTACACCTACACCGACGCCGACGAAGTCAGCGGCCTGACCAGTTCGACCTCGGGTTCGCAGCTGGGCAACAACGCGGTCTTCCAGGCCAACGAAAACGTCGCCTCGACCGCTGCGTATGAGGTCAAGAACAGCATCCTCGGCACCTTGAACTGGAAGCATGCGTTCTTCGGCGATTACGAAACCAAGTTGGGCCTGATCTACCAGGGTCGCAATGGTCGTCCGTACAGCTACGCCTTCGATAACGACGCCAATGGCGACGGTCGCTTGAACGACCTGCTGTACATCCCGGCCGGTCGCGGCGATGTGCTGTTCGGTACCGCTCGAGAAGAACAGGCGTTCTGGAACTACATCGAAGGCAACGAGTATCTGGCTGCCCGCCGTGGTCAGGTCGCCGAGCGCAACGGCGCACGCAATTCCTGGATCAACCAGTTCGATCTGCATATCGAGCAGGAGATCCCGGGCTTCTTCAAGGACAACAAGGCCTCCCTCTGGCTTGACGTCATGAACGTCGGCAACCTGCTCAACAAGAAGTGGGGCCGTGTCGAGGAGTATGGCTTCCCGGGCATGCGTGGTGTCGTGGAGTACGGCGGTATCGATGCGGCCAGCGGCAAGTACGTGTATCGCTTCAACACACCGGACCAGTCCACGGTCTATGACGATCGCGGCATCTCCCGCTGGGCGCTGCAGCTGGGCTTCCGCTACCAGTTCTGATTACGGTTAGCGTGTCGTGTGTTGCGGAAACGGCCGGGGCAACCCGGCCGTTTTCTTTTGGGCGGGTGAGTACGCTAAAGTTCCTGAGATACGACAGGAGCAAGCTATGGAACTCAGCAGTACGGCAGCACGGGCGCTGCCGGTGGTGGATGCGCGGATCTACCCGCGTGGTGGCCTGGACGTCTTGTCCAAGGCGGAAGTGGCCCGGCTGCGCGACGCATCCAGTGGCGGCATGCACGAGCTGTTGCGCCGTTGCGCGCTGGCCGTGCTGACCAGTGGCAGTGCCTCGGACGACCCGCGCGCCGCGCGCGACCTGTATCCGGACTTCGATATCCAGGTGAATCAGCAGGACCGCGGTATCCGTATCGATCTGATCAATGCCCCGGCGATGGCATTCGTGGACGGCGAGATCATTCGCGGCGTGGCCGAGCTGCTGTTCGCCGTCGTGCGCGATCTGGCCTACATGGCCATCGAGCTCGAGGCCCAGCGCGGCGATCTGGACACCAGCGAAGGCATCACCAATGCGGTGTTCGGCCAGCTGCGTAACGCGCGCATCCTGCAGCCGTCGGACCCCAACCTGGTCGTGTGCTGGGGCGGGCATTCCATCTCGCGCGACGAGTATCTCTACACCAAGCAGGTGGGTTACGAGCTAGGCCTGCGCGGCCTGGACATCTGCACCGGCTGCGGCCCGGGTGCGATGAAGGGCCCGATGAAAGGCGCGACGATTGCCCACGCAAAGCAGCGCAAGCACCACACGCGCTACATCGGCGTGACCGAGCCCGGCATCATCGCGGCCGAATCGCCCAACCCGATCGTCAACCACCTGGTGATCATGCCGGACATCGAGAAGCGCCTGGAGGCCTTCGTCCGCATCGGCCACGGCATCCTGGTGTTCCCAGGCGGTGTCGGCACCGCCGAAGAGATCCTTTACCTGCTCGGCATTCTGCTGCGTGAGGAAAATGCGGGCCTGCCGTTCCCGCTGATCCTGACCGGCCCGACCATCTCCGCGCCGTACTTCGCGCAGATCGACCGCTTCATCCGCCTGACCCTGGGCGATGCCGCCGCCTCCCGTTACGAAATCATCGTCGGCGACCCGGTCGCCGTGGCGCGCCGCATGGCCGAAGGCATCCACGAGGTGCGCGCGCACCGCAAGGACCAGAAGGACTCGTACTACTTCAACTGGTCGGTGCACATCCCGCTCGAGTACCAGCAACCGTTCGAGCCCAGCCACGAAGCAATGGCCGCCCTGGACCTGCACCACGGCCGCCCGGCACCGGCATTAGCCGCCGACCTACGCCGCGCCTTCTCCGGCATCGTCGCCGGCAACGTGAAGGAAGACGGCATGCGCCGCATCGAAGAATTCGGCCCGTTCGAAATCAACGGCGACCCCGACATCATGCAGGCCCTGGACGAGCTGCTGCGCGGCTTTGTCGAACAGCGCCGAATGAAGATTTCGGGGGATTACCGGCCTTGTTATCGGGTGGTGACCTGAGGACAGCCGCCGTGCCTGGCTGCGGCCAGTGCACGGCAACGGCCTAAACGGCCGAGAGTGCGGTGCATAACCGAGGCTGCAATGTTGAAATGCATCTTCGCAGTTTCACTTTGGTGGTCGCCATCTAGGGGGGGGCACCTGGTCTGACGTGAACGAAAGGCTGCACTGCGACGCCAACGGCCTGCAAGCGTTGACGTTTGTCTGCCGTTTCCTGCCGCTCGTCAGCGGATGGTTGCGAGCTTCCTGAACGTCTCCCACTCTATGCCAATCAACGCTGGGGAGCGTATAGATGAATCAACTGCGTGTCCGGGGTTTCACTCTGGTGGAACTTCTCGTCACGATTGCGGTGGTGGCCGTGTTGGCGGCCATTGCATTGCCGTCCTTTCGAGGGGTCATTCGCTCCAATCAGGCGGCCACCACTGCTAACGAATTGGTCGCATCCTTGGCGCTGGCGCGCAGCGAGGCAATCCGTAGCACCCGTGGCGGTGGAATCTGCCCGAGTTCGGACGGGACGACCTGCGGCGGTCAATGGTCCAGTGGCTGGATTGCCTGGTCCGATGCCAACGCAAATGGCGCCCTTGATGTGGGCGAGACGGTTCTGCGCTACACCAAGGTGAACCCGAACATCACCGTCACCGGGACGGGTGTTACCGCTGTCGCATTCGACGCCCGGGCGCGTCGCCTCGCGTCGGCCGATCAGGTGCTGACCCTGCGTCCGGGGACCTGCCCTTCGGGCCAGGAATTGGTGCGAACGGTGACAGTGACCAGCACCGGCCACACCCGCATCGTGAAGAGTAACTGCTGATGATCAGACCCAACCCACGGTCGCTTACGCATCGCCGGATGTCCGGCTTTTCGCTCATAGAAGTCCTGATCGCGCTGTTGATTCTGGGCGTCGGTCTGCTGGGCTTTGCGCTGCTGCAGACGAATAACGTCCGTTTCACCAAAAGCGCGCAGCAACGGACGATCGCCAGCAATCTTGCCTACGAGATGATCGATTTGATGCGCGCTCAGCGCAGCATGGTCGGATACTACACCGCGATCACTTACGGTAGTTTCGATGGCATCAGTGGCACCAACTGCGCCAGACCGGTCGACAGTTCGCCCACTGAGGCGATGAGCCGCTGGAGATGCGATGTAGTGCGAGCGCTTCCGGATGGCAAGGCACAGGTCATCCTTGAATCCAACGGTGAAGTGACCGTGACGGTGCGCTGGGGCGATCAGACCTGGTTGACCGACGTCGACAAACAAGTCACCGCATTCAGCGTGAAGAGCCGTCTATGAAGAGCAACGCAAGACCGCCGGCAGCCGCGGCAAGCACCGGCCTTTCGCTTATCGAACTGATGATCGCGCTGTTAATCAGCTCCCTGCTCCTGCTTGGAGTGATTCAGGTGTTCTCGGCGTCACGCACGGCGTATCAGCTTTCCCAGGCAATCGCGCGCAATCAGGAGAATGGTCGTTTCGCCATGGATTTCCTCACGCGGGATATTCGTATGGCTGGCCATGCGGGATGTGTCAATGACCAATCTCTGTTGAGCACGGATGCCAGCGGCAATCCTACGGGGGGCAACATCCGATCGCTGTTCCTGACCGCTGCCGATCGCAACAGCAATACCGTTGCCAACCAGCCGTTTCCGTTGCGATTCGACGTCTCCATCCAGGGCTTCGAAGCTGCCGGAACTCAAAATGGCGGCACCTTGACCTTGCCAGCCACACCGGTGGCAGGGGTGGCCAGCGACTGGAGCCCGGCATTGCCGACCGAGTTGGCGGGTCTGAATCCAATCAAGGGCAGCGACATCATCGTGCTGCGTTACTTTTCGCCAATCGAAGAAATGGTGACCGGATTCGCACCGGGCAGCAACCCAACGATCTCCTATCCCGATGAGTCGGCAGCAGGTAGCACCAAGGTGGCCATCGGCGGCAGTGGGCTTTATGCGATCGCGGATTGCAAGGGGGCAACGGTCTTCCAGGCAAGTGCGGCACCCACGGCTACGGGGATGCAGGTGGCCGTCGGTGGGCTCAACAAGACGAGCCTGGCTTTCCTGGGTACCTACGATGGCGCGCTTGCATTTCGTCCCGGCAATGCCTCGCTATTTCGCGCGGAGTCGGTTGCCTATTACATCGCCTTGAACGCACAGACCAACACGCCCTCGCTGTACCGTGCAAGGTGGACGTCGGTACCTGCCGCGACTAGCCTGACCACGACGGTGGAAGAGGTGGTGGAGGGCGTGGAGTTGATGCAGTTTGCGTATGGGGAAGACAGCGCGCCATTGACCGGTCCACCATCTGGTTACATCAGCAACACCAACACCGCCAATACCCTGGGCGGGCTTACGAATGCACCGCGCTGGCGTCGTGTTGGCGCCGTGCAGATCGGCTTACTGGTGCGCGGAGCAAGTTCCGAGACGGCGGCCACCCGTCAGGCCGCCGTGGCGCCGTCGGTGCTCGCAGTGACTGTCACGCCCCCTGGCGATGGACAGTATCGGTCCGTTTACGAAACCACGGTCGCACTTCGCAACAGACTATTCGGTAATTAGTGATGAAGATACCCACCTTCAACAGCGTTTCCGCGCAGCGAGGTGCCGTGTTGTACGTGGCGCTCATCATGCTGATCCTGTTGGCGCTGATTGGCGTTGTCGGAATGCAGGTCGCGACCATGCAGGAGCGCATGTCTGCAAACTATCTGGCGGCCAACGCCGCTTTTCAGCAAGCCGAGCGTCGAGTGCGGGAACGCGAAACCACGATTAACAGCGGCACCGAATATACCTACGAAAATTGCCAGGTTCCCTATGATCCGGCGGCCTGGGCACAGGCAGTGGGAGATGATGTGGTGTTCGTTGCCCGTACCCGTAATATCAGTATCTGCACCCAGCAGTGCAGCGCCGGCAGCGGCGTGGACCAGTCGGAAAGCGGCTGCAATATGTTCAGAACCACGGTATTCAGTCGCGATCGTGACTCCGTGGATGCCTCTTCGTCCCTGTCAGCTGTCGACACGATCTTCGTTAGGCCTTGATCATGAAAACCAATTTCCTGAAGTACCTCATCCCGGCCGGCATTCTGGCTGCGGCGGGTTTTCTGATCCAGGCCGGCATCTCCGCGCCCGGTCCGTTGGATATTGCGCAGGCGCCGCTGTTCACGCGCAACGTCATCCCGCCGCTCAACATGCTGGTCATGGGGCGGGATCACAAGCTGTACTACGAGGCGTACAACGATGCGTCCGATCTGAATAACGATCGCGTATTGGATGTCGGTTACAAACCGGACCAGATTACCTACTACGGCTACTACAACTCCAATGTCTGCTACCGAGCGACCGGCGCCCGTTTTCAGCCGGTGTCGGTAGCAACTGGCACCAATCGAAAGCAATGCTCTGGCGCGTGGAGCGGCGACTTTCTGAATTACGTCACTACCTCGCGCATGGATGCCTTGCGGAAGGTGCTGTTCGGTGGGTATCGCGTCACGGACACTGCGACGCAGACGATTCTGCAGGCTTCCTTTACTCCCCAGGATGCGCACAGCTGGGGTAAGGAATATGCCAGCGTAGAGCGTGATGGCTACGATATCTCTAATTACGCGCCGCTGAGTCAGCCGGCTTCTGGGCGTTACCACTTGTTTGCGGTCACTACCCTAAGCGATAACGGCATACCGCAAATGCGGGTCCTCAGCAATTCGTCATACCGGATATGGAATTGGGTGTCCATTGAGCGACCCGTAGCTGGTGACGACTGTTTCACTGTCAACAGCACCAAGGTCAATTGTCTGGCCTCCACTGAAAGTTGGGAACTGGTTCCGGCGTCCAGTTATAATAACCTTACGATAACGACGTGGCGTTCCAGTACCGTTGCCAATAACGCAGCGGAGATGACAACTAATTTCAATGCACTTCCGAATGGTCAACGTTGCGGTTCTGGTGCGATAAGCGTAATCAATAGAAGTGGTGGCAATAATAATCCGTTCGTTACCAACCAGAACGGCTGCCGGCAGGACAATTATTCGACGCAGTTCTCTGGGGAAATCGTCATTCCAACTGCGGGCACGTACGAGTTTGCGGTCAATGGCGACGATGCGGTGGAGGTCCAGATCGCGGGCACAGTGGTTGCCGGCTGGTATGGCGGGCATGGGCAGGACAGCAGTCCCGCGGCGCTCACGTCGCATTCCGGATCGATTTCGCTGGCGCGTGGCACCTATACGGTAAGATTCCGCCACCAGGAAGGTGCCGGAGACGACAACTGGCAGCTTTACTGGAGGCGGACTTCGCAAGGCGGCTCAAGTGCGATGACTAACTATCCGTTGCAAGTGGAGGTCTGCCCAAGCGATGCCGCTTTGCGCGATCCAACCTGCAAGGTTTATGCGAACAATTCGTCGTACAAGCCGACCGGCATCCTGCATGACTACGGCGAAACCGATCGGATGTATTTCGGCTTGCTGACAGGTTCTTATCAGAAGAACACGGCTGGCGGCATATTGCATAGCAATATGGCGAGTTTCTCGCGCGAGGTGAATCCAAATACCGGTCAGTTCTGCCTCAATGGCGCCTGCGCTGGCGGAGATGTCAAGGGTATCGTGCATACCATCAGCACGTTCCGTACCCTGGATTTCAATTACGGTAATTACACCTACGGGTGTGGATGGATTGTTGATCGTCCGGTCAATGCGGGCGAGTGCTGGATGTGGGGAAATCCGGTCGCTGAGATGATGTACGAAACGCTCCGATACTTCGGAGGCGCAAATGGGCCCCGTCCGGAGTACGACATTGGTACCGCATCGCAGGACTTCGCCACTCTTCAGCTTTCCAATCCAACCTGGCGTTCGCCTTACAAGGCGAGTGCGGACGGCGGTGGCGGTTATCCGATCTGTGCGCAGCCGACCATGACCGTGCTGAGCGACATCAATCCCTCCTACGACTTCAAGGTGCCTGGATCGCGGTGGTCCAGCATCAGCGCTGCGGGTGATCCGACGTCTCTGCAAGGGCTGAATGTGTCCACGGAGGCGGATGCGATCTGGCAAGCGGAAGGGGGCGGTAGCCGCCAGGTCTTCATTGGTGAGTCCAACGGGGTGGCCGACAACGCGCCCACGCCGAAGCTCGCTACCAATATGTCCACGTTGCGGGGTCTTGCGCCGGAGGAGCCCAGCAAGCAGGGCACTTATTATTCGGCTGCTGTTGCGCGATACGGTGCGAACAACAAGATCGGCGGGGACAAGCGCGTTCGTACGTACTCGGTGGCGCTGGCGTCGCCGTTGCCCAAGTTCGACTTTCCGGTGGGCAACGGGCGTGTGACCCTGGTGCCGTTCGCAAAGTCCGTGGGAGGTGGTGCGATCTCTGCAACCGGCGCTTTCCAGCCCACCGATCAGATCGTCGATTTCTACGTACAGCGCGTGGCCAATACTTCCGGGACGTCCGGAATGGATTACGACGCCAGCGTCAATGGCGGACGTCCCTACGCTGAATTCCGGATCAACTACGAAGACGTGGAGCAGGGCGCCGACCATGACATGGATGCCATCGCGCTCTACACCTTGGCAGTAGATGCGACCAATCAACTGCAGGTAACGCTCAGGTCGGAATATGCGGCAGGCAGTTACGATCAGCACATGGGCTATGTCATTTCCGGTACCACCCAGGATGGTGTCTATCTCGAGGTCTGCGACTTGCGGGACGGAACGGCCAATGACGGCACGCGCGGTAGCTGTGCCAATCAGACTGCCTATCGCTTCAATACGCCACCGGGGCGCCGCCCGGGCTACTGCAACACGGCATCCATGCCTTCCGATTGCACCGGGTTGCCCCCGACGACGACCCGTGCATTCTCGGTGGGAACGACCCCAGGCGCCACGCTGCTCAGGGATCCACTCTGGTACGCCGCCAAGTACGGCAATGATCAGGGGGTGACGGTTGATGCCGATGGCAATCCGACCAATTACTTCCTGGTCAGCAATCCGCTCGATCTCAGGAATCAGCTTGGCAAGGCGTTCGACTCCATCCAGAATCAGGCAGGCAGCAGTGGCTCCATCGCCATCGCGGGAACGCGTGTTTCGTCGGGTTCCTTCGGTGTGGTTCCCTCCTATTCCACGACCAACGACGGGCAGGACTGGGTGGGTAACCTGACTGCCTATCAGGTTAGTCAGAATGGGACGCTGGGTAATCCCTTGTGGTCGGCAAGTACTGCGATGCCGACCGATAGCACCGGGGTCGCTGCGAAGACGATCTTTACCGCGCTCTCCAATGTGACCAATACCAATCGCGCTACCGCAGTGCGGCCCTTCGAAGCGTCTCGCTTGGTGGCGACCTCGAGTGGAAGCGCGGCAACGGATGCGTCGGAGATTTTCAATCGACTTGGCTACACAGCCGGGCAGATCACCGCGAATTTCGGCGGCTCGGTAACGCCTGCTCAGTTGGTCGGTTACCTGCGCGGCGAAAAGTCAATGGAGGGTACGACGCTCAATACCGCGCCATTCCGCCGTCGTAGCGGGCCATTGGGCGACATCATCAATTCGTCGCCGGTGATCGCCACGCGCCGCGCCAACTACGGCTGGGCGGCTGCCAGCGGACTCTCGGATACGGCGCGTAGCAGCTATACCACGTTCGTGAATTCCCGCACTGCATCGTCGGCGCGCGAGCATGTGTTTGTCGGCGCGAACGACGGCATGTTGCACGCGTTCGACGATACCGGTGTCGAGAAGTTCAGCTACATCCCGAATGGCGTGCTCAATCGCATGGCGTATCTGGCCGATCGTAGCTATCAGCACCGCTATTACGTGGATGGAAAGCTCACGCTGGGCGACGCGTACATCGGTGACAGCTGGCGCTCGGTTCTATTGGGCGGAACTGGCGCGGGCGGGCGCTCGATCTTTGCGCTCGACGTCACTTCCCCTAGTACGTTCGCGGCCTCTAACGTTCTCTGGGAGTTCAATAGCACCAGTGATGCGGATATGGGCTTCACCATGGGACGGCCACAGATTGTTCCGCTGCAGGACGGCACTTGGGCTGCCATCTTCGGGAATGGGTACAACAGTGCCAGCGGGAAGGCGGTGCTGTTCGTGGTCAATTTGGCGACCGGTGCGGTGATCAAGAAGATCGAAGCAGTCGGCGACTCTGATCCGACCGAGGTCACCACTACTAACCTGGGCTACAACGGACTCGGCAACCTTGCGGTCGTCGACACCAATGGCGATGGGCTGGTTGACACCGTTTATGGCGGTGATCTGCACGGCAACATGTGGAAGTTCAATCTTGGCGGCACCGACGCGAGTGGGTGGGGGGTTGCCTATGCCGATGGATTGGGAAATCGGCGACCGTTGTTCATCGCACGCGACAGTCTTGGCAATCGTCAGCCGATTACAGGTGGTATCGAGGTGGCGGTTGGGCCCGGTACCGGCTACATGGTCTACTTTGGAACAGGGCGTTATTTCGTTGTGGGCGATAACAGCAGCAACAACGTGGGAGCGTTCTACGGCATCTGGGACAACGGTACAGCCGTAACTGGGCGCGCCGATCTAGTCGAGCAGACAATTTCAGCGAGCACGGCGACCAGTCGCGATATCACACGCAATCCGGTGAGCTACCTGACCAAGCGCGGGTGGTACATTGATCTGGTCGCGGATAAGCTGAATCCAAAGGGGGAGCGTTTCATCGGCACGCCCTCGATCCAGGGTGGTCGTGTGTTCTTCCCCACCTACGTGCCCGGGGTCAGCGTCAACTGCAATCCCGGAGGTACGAACTGGCTTTACATCCTCGATGCAACTACGGGCGGTGCGGCGGTTGGTACTGTCACCCTTCCGGATGGAAAGACTGGGGGCGGAAGTGGGGCAGGGGCGATCGCTGCCGGTGGCGACGCGCCCAACCAGGGGGTTGGGATCACGCGTCCAATTCCCGCAGGGCCGCCCTACTGCACTCCAGGGGCGCCGGGTTGCCCGCTTCCGTTGACACCAGGGACGCCGACCGATTCACGCTGCAGCGAAGTTATCCTGGATCCTAGCGATCCAACCAAGTCAATTTCCATGTTGCGCGCCTGCGGGCGTCAGTCCTGGCGACAGTTGAGGTGATACGGATGTTTAAGACGACGAAGTTGTGGTCTCGCAGGGCACGATCAGTGCGGGGATTCACCTTGATCGAGCTAATGATCGTAGTTGCGGTCATCGCAATTCTGGCAGCAGTGGCGTATCCGTCCTATCAGGAACAGGTTCGCAAGGCTCGGCGAGGGCAGGCGAAGGCCGACCTTGTCGAGTATGCGCAGCTGGCAGAGCGTTTCCGAACGGTCAACAACACGTACGTTGGCTACGAACTGCCGAAGGCCTGGTCGCCGCGGGAAGCAGCTTCCGAAGCAACCTCTCACTACAAGGTGTCATTCGACGGCGATGTGGGCCGGTCGACCTTCAAGATCCAGGCTGTCCCACGTCCTGGGCAAGACAAAGACAAGTGCGGAACGCTGACTATTGACCAAGCTGCTCGTAAAACCGGTGCGCAGTCTGATTGCTGGTGACGCAAGGGGCAGCATAGGTGTTGCATACCTGGTTGAAGGTCGGTACAATTCGCCTCCCCGCCCGAATAGCTCAGCCGGTTAGAGCACTTGACTGTTAATCAGGGGGTCGTTGGTTCGAGTCCAACTTCGGGCGCCAAGATGTTCAAACAAAAAGCCGCGACGTGTCGCGGCTTTTTGTTTGCTCGGTCAAGAGGGTGCGCAGCTCACGGCGCTGGTGTAGCGTACGGTGCGTGCTCTTCCGGAGTTGTTCACCACCACGTCAGCCAGTCGTCTGGCATTGCTGCACAGGCTGATGGTGATGTTTGTCCCGCTGCTGCGGCCGTTCGGCAGAAAGCGGACGATAGGCCTGCCGAGTGTACTGCTGATGTCGATCCCGCCGGTGGCGTAGGCGTGTTCTACTCGTACGATGGATGCCGGGTGTGGTGGCCGTCCGTCGCGTTCGGGATCCTTGAAGAGGATCCATCCTTGGCTCCAGTTGCGATCTGTTCGGCAGCTTATCCCGTCCGTGGTGGGGCAAATGCTGACAGGCTCGCCCTGTGTGATGGCAAGACCTCTGGCCATTGCAAGATGCGCCGTCAGCAAATGCACGCGTGTGGTCGCGCGCTGCCACTCAATGAGTCGTGTAAAGCTGGGCATACCAATGACTGCGCCGATTCCGATGATCGCCATCACGATGAGCAACTGGACCGCGGTGTACCCTCTCGCGCTCGAATAGCCTGCTGCCTCCATTGCGCCGCTCCTTGAAGTGGAGCAAGCAGTCTCAACACTGGTTGCCTGCCAGGTAACGCTGTCTCCACTTGCATGAGTGTCAGAGTTTTACTGATGCTGGCTTCCGTAAATTCGTGCAGCCTTCCCCCCGAGATCCGCTCCATGACCGACCGCTTTGAACTCGTCTCCCCGTACTCTCCAGCCGGCGACCAGCCCGCTGCCATCGAGAAGCTAGTGGCCAACTTCGAGGCCGGCCTGGCTAAGCAGACCCTGCTGGGGGTGACGGGTTCGGGCAAGACCTACACCATCGCCAACGTCGTACAGCAGGTGCAGAAGCCGACCTTGGTCATGGCGCCGAACAAGACGTTGGCAGCGCAGTTGTACGGCGAGTTCAAGTCGTTCTTCCCGAACAACGCGGTCGAGTACTTCGTCAGCTACTACGACTATTACCAGCCCGAGGCTTACGTGCCGTCGTCGGATACCTTCATCGAGAAGGACAGTTCGATCAACGAGCACATCGAGCAGATGCGCCTGTCGGCGACGAAAACGCTGCTCTCGCGTCGTGACTCGCTGGTGGTCGCCACCGTCTCGGCGATCTACGGCCTGGGTGCACCTGAGGATTACCTGTCGCTACGCCTGATCCTGTCGATTGGCGAGCACATCGACCAGCGACAGTTGATCCGTCACCTCACCGACCTGCAGTACACCCGCAACGAATTCGAGCTCACCCGCGGTGCGTTTCGCGTGCGCGGGGAGGTGGTGGACGTGTTTCCGGCCGAGTCCGATACCGAGGCATTGCGGATCGAGTTGTTCGACGGCGATGTCGAGCAGCTGACCTTGTTCGACCCGCTGACCGGCGAGACCCTGCGCAAGCTGCAGCGCTACACCGTCTATCCGAAGACGCACTACGCCACCACGCGCGAGCGCACGCTCAGCGCCGTCGATACGATCAAGGAAGAGCTGAAGGAACGGCTGGAACAGCTGTATTCGCAGAACAAGCTGGTGGAAGCGCAGCGCCTGGCGCAACGCACCCAGTTCGATCTGGAGATGATGGCCGAGGTAGGCTTCTGCAACGGCATCGAAAACTATTCGCGGCACCTCACCGGCAAGGCGCCCGGTGAGCCGCCACCGACATTGTTCGACTACTTGCCGCCGGACGCATTGCTGGTCATCGACGAATCCCACGTGACCATTCCGCAGATCGGCGCGATGTACAAGGGCGACCGTTCGCGCAAGGAAACGCTGGTGGAATTCGGCTTCCGCCTGCCGTCGGCACTCGACAACCGGCCACTGCGCTTCGAAGAATGGGAAGCGCGCTCTCCGCGCAGCATCTATGTGTCGGCGACCCCGGGACCCTATGAGTTACGCGAGTCCGCCGGCGAAATCACCGAGCTGGTCGTGCGTCCAACGGGGTTGATCGATCCAGTCGTAGAGATCCGCCCAGTGGGCACCCAGGTCGACGACCTGATGTCCGAGGTGCACGAGCGCATCAAGCTCGGTGACCGCGTGCTGGTCACCACGCTGACCAAGCGCATGGCCGAAAACCTCACCGAATACCTGGGCGAGCACGGTATTCGCGTGCGCTATCTGCACTCGGACATCGACACGGTGGAGCGCGTGGAGATCATCCGCGATCTGCGCCTGGGCAAGTTCGATGTGTTGGTCGGCATCAACCTGCTGCGCGAAGGCCTGGACATGCCGGAGGTGTCGCTGGTGGCGATTCTGGACGCGGACAAGGAGGGTTTTCTGCGTTCGACCGGCTCGTTGATCCAGACCATCGGTCGTGCTGCCCGAAATCTGCGCGGCAAGGCCATCCTGTATGCCGACAAGATGACACGCTCGATGCAGGCGGCGATCGACGAAACCGACCGGCGTCGCGAAAAACAGGTCGAGTACAACCTCGAGCATGGCATCACACCGAAGTCGGTGGCGCGCCCGATCTCCGACATCATGGAGGGTGCCCGCGAGGACGCCGCCGAGAAGAAGGCTGGCAAGGGGCGTTCGAAGTCGCGTCAGGTGGCCGAAGAAGCGCCGGACTATCGTGCGATGAAGCCTGCCGAGATCGTCGGCAAGCTCAAGAGCCTGGAGCAGAAGATGTACCAGCACGCCAAGGATCTGGAGTTCGAGGCTGCGGCCCAGATTCGTGACCAGATCCAGAAGTTGAAGGCGGCAAGCCTGGGGTAGGGCAGGACGTCGCCCAAGTGCAATGAGGGGTTGTGATCCTCAAAACCCTGCGCTAGAATGCGCGCCCTGCACAGCGCAATGCTGGCGCAGGATTCGGGCGGTTAGCTCAGCGGTAGAGCACTACCTTGACATGGTAGGGGTCACAGGTTCGAACCCTGTACCGCCCACCACTTCAAGTCCAGACGACATAAGGGCTTGGGTGGCTTCAAGATCGGCAACGACGTTTGCCACTGACTCCAGAAGTGACGTTGCTCAGAAGCTTCTCTTGCTTCGGCCTGTCCTTGGTCGGATCTTCGATGATCGATTTCAACCCTTCTTCGCTGCGTTTAAGATGCTTCGGATCTAGCCTTGCGCAACGGTGGTTGGTTGTGTCTGTTGGGCGGTGAGCCTGCAAGATGCTCCCCATGTGACTAGTCCACGTTGCCGCGGCCCCGGGACGATGTTGCGGCCAACCCCATCCGATCTACGATAGGGCTGCGGAGTTCATTCTTTCTTATTGCCTATGCGCGATTGCCGCCTGCGCGGGTCGCTCGACCAGCTAACTGAACGCTACTTCGGACGACGACCTGGACGCGTCGCCAATGCAAGCTGCTGGCTGCTACGATCAGTCGACGTCCCTGGCTAGCTTCCACTGCGCAAGGCTTGATCCAATCCAGGCTCACCAGCACCGCTTCCGGACCAGTGCTGTCCGTCCAGCGCGATCGCGTGAGTCCACCGAAAGCGCTTTCTCCGTCACACGTCCTGCTTTAACATCCCACCCGCGCTGACGGAAAGGAAGGCTGGCGATGGACGAGTATCAGCACACCGTGCTGACCAGGGGAGGGTATCGCGTCGTGGCGATCACGCGCGATGAGATGTATGCACCTGATGCTGTTGTGGCGTACGCGGTCGTTACCGATGCGGGGGCGCGAATCACGCCCGATCTGTCCCTGGACCAAGCGAAAGTATGGATCGACTCTCTCGTCGAAAGTGAGAGCGGGGGTCGCAAGTCCGGCCTGATCGATCATAAGCCCGGCGTTCGTCGCTAGTTGTTGTCAGATGCAAGCCTAAGGAGAAGGGCGCATGTCCAAACCCAAAACGATTGCGATTGCCACCTTGGTCGCTGTGCTCACCGGGTACTTGCTGTCCGGCTATATCACGCTGCTCCTGCTGCGGCTTGATACGGCCCTGTACAGCTGGGATACCTATTACCGCTATTTCAGCGCATTGGGTTTGCCGCAAGTCGCTCCGTTCGCCACCAAGATCAAGATGTCCGGTGTCATTGGCTTCGGTCTGCCGGGAATCGTGTGGCTCATTGCGATTGCATTGATTCTCAAGCCGAAGGCGCGAGCCCTGCATGGTGACGCACGCTTCGCTGGCGCCGCCGATCTTGCCAAGCACGGGCTCTTCAAGCCCAGCGGGAACGGCATCGTCGTCGGCAAATTCAACGGCAAGCTGGTGCGTCTGAGCGGGCAGCAATTCGTGATCCTTGCGGCGCCGACGCGCTCTGGCAAGGGTGTCGGTGTCGTCATCCCCAACCTGCTCGAGTACCAGGAATCGATCGTCGTCCTGGACATCAAGCAGGAAAACTTCGATCTCACCAGTGGTTGGCGTGCGAGTCAGGGCCACGAAGTCTTCTTGTTCAATCCGTTCGCCGAAGATCGGCGCACCCATCGCTGGAATCCGTTGACCTACGTATCGAACGACCCGGCGTTCCGCGTGTCGGATCTGATGAGCATTGCCGCGATGCTGTATCCGGATGGCTCGGACGACCAGAAATTCTGGGTCAGCCAGGCGCGCAATGCATTCATGGCTTTTGCCCTGTATCTGTTCGAGAACTGGGACGAAGAGCTGTCGTTGGGCTTCCCGGGCGGGGCAGGGGCGCCGACGCTGGGCGGAATTTACCGGCTCTCGTCGGGCGACGGCACCGACCTGAAGAAGTACCTGAAGTCGCTGTCGGAGCGGCGGTTCCTCAGCAGTAACGCCAAGTCGGCCTTTGCCAACATGCTGTCACAGGCGGATGAGACCTTCGCCTCGATCATGGGCACCTTGAAAGAACCGCTCAACGCATGGATCAACCCCGTGCTGGACGCTGCCACCAGCGCCGACGACTTCCTGCTGACCGACCTGCGCAAGAAAAAGATGACGATCTACATCGGCATCCAGCCCAACAAGCTGGCCGAAAGCCGCCTGATCATCAACCTACTTTTCAGCCAGATCATCAACCTCAATACCCGTGAGCTGCCGAAGTCCAACCCGGAGCTCAAGTATCAATGCTTGCTGCTCATGGACGAATTCACCTCAATCGGCAAGGTGGACATCATCGCCACCGCCGTAGCCTATATGGCCGGCTACAACATCCGCCTGCTGCCCATCATCCAGAGCATGGCGCAGCTGGATGCGACCTACGGCAAGGACCTGTCGCGCACCATCATCACCAACCACGCCCTGCAGATCCTCTACGCACCACGCGAACAGCAGGACGCCAACGACTACTCCGAGATGCTGGGCTACACCACCATCAAGAAGAAGAACGTCACCAGGGGGCGGGAGACCACGCATAGCGTGTCAGAGGAGCGCCGGGCGCTGATGTTGCCGCAGGAGCTCAAGGCGATGGGGAACGAGAAAGAAGTGTTCCTGTACGAGGGGATTCCGCACCCGGTGAAGTGCGACAAGATTCGCTACTACGAAGACCGCTACTTCACGGCGCGCTTGCTGCCAAAGACCGAAGTGAAAACGCTTACGATAAAAATGTGATGAAGTTCACTGGTTAAGTGCGAGGCCAAGCGCGCAATTCTTGACGGATCTGCCTGTTGAGGGCAAAGTTAGCAAGAGTCTGCAGTGTAGATGTATCGGTGTAGGGGAGCGGCGCTGGACGGGGCCGTACTGGAGTAAGGCTATGGATGGTTTGTCAGCGTATTCATTGTTTCTGCAGAACACATGCGCAGCTGGGGCGACCCAGCGGCTTGTAGGGCTGCGAGAAGGTCATCGATAACAAGGTTCCTCTGGCACTCGATGGTGCGCGGAGGCTTAGTGCTGTCTGCTTTAAGCCCGAAATTTCATGAGTTGGAGAAGTCAGAGTGAATCCGATGTACGTGTCCAAGCTGTCGTTGGTGCTGGTCGCTGCCACCTTGCTGGGCGCATGCGCGACCAAGCCCGCTCCCGATTTCGGCGGGCGGTGGAAGCACGTCAATCACTTTGACGAGTCTCCGACCGAAATTCCGCTCTACACGTCCTATACCTATCAGGCGACGCCGATGGACGGCACGTTGAAGACGATGCTGGAGCGCTGGGCCGCAGACTCGAACATGCAGCTTTCTTACAACCTGCCGTCGGATTACACGCTGGTCGCACCGGTCTCCAGTATCAGCACGACCAGTGTCCAGCAGGCTGCGACCGAGCTGAGCGCGGTGTACGCGGCGCAGGGTGTGTCGGTCTCGGTTTCCGCCAACAAGCTGCTGGTCCAGCCGGTGCCGGTATCGTCGGGCGCCAAGCTTTAAGGGCTGCCTTCTACTCCATGCCACCTGGCATGGAGCCTTGGCAATCCTGCCATCTCAAGTGCCCGCGACGCGTTGCGGCAATAGTTTCAGGCCTGACAAGGCCTTACGGTGACGGATCTAGACATGTTGCGTAAGAAGGTCAGTGAAAAGGATGGTTCTGCCCAAGTAGGTGCTGCCGTCCAGAAAGCGGTGAACTACGAGGTCAGCATTGCCGACCTCGCGCGTCGCAGTGAGAAGCGTGCCTGGATCGTGGCGACCTTGTCGATGGTGGTCACCGTCATGACAGCGGGCGGCTACTACTACATGTTGCCGCTGAAGGAGAAAGTGCCGTATCTGGTCATGGCAGACGCCTATTCGGGTACGAGCACTGTCGCCAAGCTTGAAGCAAATTTTGGTGGGCGCACCATCAGCACTAGCGAGGCATTGGCGCGCAGCAATATCGCGCGCTTCATCATCGCCCGCGAATCATTCGATTTGTCGATCATCGGTCAGCGCGACTGGAATACCGTGTCAGCGATGGGGGCGACAAATGTTGTAAACGAATATCGTGCGCTGCATTCTGCGAACAATCCGCTACGACCTTTGAATACATACGGCAAGCTTCGAGCTGTCCGCGTCAATATTTTGAGCATCACGCTGATTGGCGGGAGCGGGCAGCCTTATAAGGGCGCGACCGTGCGCTTCCAGCGGACCGTGTATGACAAGAATTCAACGGTCTCCACGCTGCTCGACAACAAGATTGCCACCATGGGATTTGTTTATCAGGACAATCTGGAGATGAGTGATAGTTTGCGGGTCGAAAACCCCCTGGGGTTTCGGGTCACGGATTATCGGGTTGACAACGATTACTCTTCGCTTCCCGTTGCTCCTGCAGGCGGTGCCGTCATAAACGCGCAGCCTCAAGCAGCGCTGACGCAGCCTGGCGCAGGCGTTGTCGACCCCAATGCTGCAAATGTCTCTGGTGCGGTCCAGCCCGGAGGCGTTCCGCTCCAGCAAGGGGCCGTACCCCAGGGGGGCGCGCCGCAACAACAAGCCCAGCCAGCGTTTCCCGATCAGGTGCAGCCGCCAGGTCAGTCTGGGGTGCAGCCCGCGATTCAACCCCAAGGGATGCCGAATAATGTCAATGGAGCAAGCGGTCGATGAAACTTTTTAATCGGTACAGGGCTGCATTATTTTCAGCGCTGCCACTTGCGCTATGTGCTTTTTCCGCAGCGGCCCAGGTAGTCCAGGAATACGAGTATGCGCCTGACCGTATCTATCAGGTTCGCACTGGTCTAGGGATCACCACGCAGGTTGAGCTAAGTCCTAACGAAAAGATTCTGGACTACAGCACCGGCTTTACCGGTGGGTGGGAACTCACGCGGCGTGAGAATGTCTTTTATCTCAAGCCGAAAAATGTCGATGTCGATACGAATATGATGATTCGTACGGCGACGCATTCTTATATTCTCGAGCTCAAGGTAGTTGCAACGGATTGGCAGCGCCTAGAGCAGGCAAAGCAAGCGGGTGTTCAATACAAGGTTGTGTTCACGTATCCGAAAGACACGAGTTTTCAGAACGTGGAAGATGCAGATGCATCAAAAAAAGGCCCGTTGTTGAACGCCAAGATCCTTAAGGATCGTCGTTATTACTACGATTATGATTACTCGACACGCACCAAAAAGTCCTGGCTGATTCCTAGCCGGGTTTACGATGACGGAAAGTTCACCTATATCAACATGGATTTGACGCGGTTTCCGACCGGGAATTTTCCGGCGGTTTTCGCTCGCGAGAAAGAACACTCCGAGGATTTTCTCGTCAATACGACGGTGGAAGGCAACACCCTGATCGTGCATGGAACCTATCCTTTCCTGGTGGTTCGCCACGGCGATAACGTTCTCGGTCTGCGAAGGAACAAGCAAAAGTGAACTCGAATATTCCAAACGGCCCAGATGATCGCTCTCCGAACAACCGCGGAGAAGAGTTGAAAAACGGCGAGTATGATGAGCGCAATAATCCGTACTTTGCGCGTCAACAGGCCAGTGCCGCGCCTGACCTGGATGCCAATGAGCCAGTGCTGCGCTCCAGCGACATCAAACGCCTGAATCGTAAGGCGCTTGTATTTCTGGCTGCCATCGCAGCTCTGCTGATTCTTGTCATCTTCTGGCTGGCGACGCAAAGTGGTGACGATTCTCCGCCGCCGAAGCCGCGAGCCGAGACAGTTGTAGCGCCTGCGTTGCCGCAGAACATGACTGCGCCCGTCGAAGAGGCACCCGTTCCGCTCGCACAGCAGCCCAGTCTGCCGCCACTGCCGCCGATGCCGACCGATGATGGCGAGGAGGCGAGCTCTGCTCCGGAACGTCAGCGCGGTCCCACATTGTTGGAACGTCGAATCCTTGCCGAATCCGCCGTCAACGGCGCAGGCATGCCAGGTCAGCCCGGTCAGCCAACTGCACCCGGAGAGGAAGACACTGCGGTCACGCTAGCGAAGCCCATCAGCAACCCAGATGGTTTATTGGTGCGTGGTACCTACATTCGCTGCATTCTCGAGACCCGGATCATTTCCGATTTCGGTGGCTACACATCGTGCATCGTGACCGAGCCGGTGTACTCGATCAACGGGCATAACCTGCTCCTACCGAAGGGTTCCAAGATGCTTGGCCAGTATGGCGCCGGAGAGCCGACGACACGCCGCCTGCAGGTGGTCTGGGATCGTGTTACGACGCCTACGGGACTGGATGTCACGCTTGAGGGGCCCGGCATTGATACGTTGGGTAGTGCAGGCCATCCAGGCAATTACAACGCGCACTGGGGCAACAAGATTGCATCAGCGCTGTTCATCAGCATGCTGAGCGATGCCTTCAAGTACGCTGCTGCCGAATATGGTCCAGAAACGACCACAATCGGCGTTGGCACCGGCACCGTCACCCAGCAGCCCTTCGAGAGTAATACGGCACGAAGCATGCAACAGCTTGCCGAGCAGGCGGTCGAAAAGTCTGGGCGCCGTCCGGCAACCCTGACGATCAATCAGGGCACGGTGTTGAACGTTTATGTTGCCAAGGACGTCGATTTCTCGGCGGTCCTGCCGAAGTGAATGAAGTAGCTGCCATGACGATCGACGATTCACCAACGGCGCGTATTTCGAACGACTTCTTGGATTACCAGTACTCTGTGCTGGGAATCCTGGATTATCTAAATTCGCCTGACGTGACCGAAATCTGCATCAATCGCCCGGGTGAGTTGTATCTCGAGACCATTCATGGGTGGCAGCGGGTTGATGTGCCGTCCCTCACTTACGACCGTGCTCGCCAGTTTTGTACGGCGGTCGTCAATGAGAGCAACACCGGGCAGCGTATTACCGACGCTGACCCGGTCGTATCACTCACCTTTCCGACGGGGCAGCGCGCGCAGTTCGTGATGCCGCCAGCATGCGATGCCGGCAAGGTATCCATCACGATCCGGCTTCCTTCCAAGCACACCAAGTCCCTGGAGCAGTACAAGCACGATGGGTTCTTCGACGAGGTGCTGGAGCAATCGGCAGATGTCAGCGACCACGATCAGGAGTTGCTGGAGCTTCGCCGCAAGCGTGACTACGCCGAGTTCTTCAAAAAGTGCGTGTTGTACAAGAAGAACGTGGTTGTTGCTGGAGCCACTGGCAGCGGCAAGACCACCTTCATGAAGGCCTTGGTGAATCACATTCCGAACGAAGAGCGCCTGGTAACCATCGAGGATGCTAGAGAGCTGTTCATCAGTCAGCCTAATTCCGTGCATCTGCTGTATTCGAAGGGCGGGCAGAGCGCCAGCAATGTGACCGCCAAAAGTTGCATGGAAGCCTGCCTGCGCATGAAGCCTGATCGCATCATCCTGGCAGAGTTGCGCGGTGACGAATCGTTCTACTTCATCCGTAACTGCGCTTCAGGGCATCCGGGGTCCATCACCAGTTGCCACGCCGGTAGTGTCGAGCAGACCTGGGACCAGTTGGCCTTGATGGTGAAGGCATCGAATGAAGGCTCTGGCCTGGAGTTCGAGGTGATCAAGCGTTTGCTGAGAATGACCATCGACATTGTGGTCCATATCAAGGCACACGCGGGGCGCCGGTTTATCACGGGCATCGACTTCGATCCTTTGAGAACCTTGCGCGGCGGTTGAAGGTAAATTCTAAAGTGGGGCTAATTTGGTTTTGCAAGGAGTAATGACATGTTGCCTGGCATGGAATTGATGGGGTGCACTGGACTTGCTGTTCCTGGCGAGGTAATGCAGCACGTTGTCCGTGTCGAGTCGTCGCGCAATCCGTACGCCATCGGAGTCGTTGGTGGTCGTTTGGTGCGTGAGCCACGCGGCTTGGCTGAGGCGGTCGCCACTGCCAAAATGCTGGAACAGAAGGGTTACAACTTCTCCCTCGGGTTAGGCCAGGTCAATCGCTACAACCTTCAAAAATACGGGCTGACCAGTTACGAGATGGCATTCGACAAATGCCCCAATCTTGTCGCTGCCTCAAGGATTTTGGCGGAGTGCCATTCGCGCTCAGGCGCTAATTGGGGCAAGTCTTTCAGCTGTTACTACTCCGGCAACTTCGAGACCGGCTTCAAACACGGTTACGTCCAGAAGATCTATGCGTCCATTCGTCAGTCGGTAGCATCATCTGGAGCAGAGCCCATTGCGGTCGTGCCGACGCGGCAAGTGCAGTTGCGGCCTGCCAATCCGCTCAAGCAGGCGGCCGCTGAATTGGCGGATGCAATTGTCGCGCGTCGCATTCAGGATCTAGCAGGAGCGGGCAACACGGTGGCTTCACCGTCAGGGCCTATGCTACCTGCACCGTCAGCACCTTACTCTCTGCCGAGCCGGGCCACCCCTATGGTTCCCGCGGCGGAGAACGAGTTGTATGTGATAAAGCCGACAGGCCAGGGGCGTGGGGTGGCGTTGCCCGCCGCCGCACCAAAGACCTCGACGCAGGCCGACCAATCCGTAAGTCCCGTCTCTATGCCACGTGCACCACAGACGGCGCCGCAAGTAGATAGTGCATTTGTTTTTTAGGATGGAAAATCGCCAAGGAGTTGGCTGCTGGACCCCCTCTGTTCCCAAGGAGTTAGACATGAAGTTTGAAATCGACAAGAAAACAATGGCAGACGCCAAGATGGTTGGCACCCAGGCCGTAAAGGCGCTGGCATTCATCTCGCTGCTGATGGTTGCCGGTAGCGCAGCAGCAGACGGCAATGGTCTTGCGGATACTGATACCCGAGTCTGTGGCTTTTTGAACAATGTGACTAAGTTGCTGAACATGGGTTCGATTGCAGTGGTCACCATTGCAGTTATCGTGGCCGGATATCAGATCGCCTTCGCACATAAGCGCATTTCCGAGGTCTCCCCGATCCTCATTGGTGGCGTTCTGATCGGTGCTGCTGGCCAGATTGCCAACATGATCCTGCAGAACAATGGATCGGATTCAGGCGAATGCTCCACGATCACAGGTTCGTTGGTGCAGATCGCTCAGTACTATGCATAAAGACGTCCTCTTCCGCGGCTGCACCCGCCCGGCGATGTTTCTGGGGGTGCCTTACATCCCCTTCTTCATCGGTGCCGGCGGTGGCCTGCTGTTGGGGATGTACATCAATCTTTGGTACCTGCTCACCATCCCCGTCATCATTTTCGCCATGCAGCAGATGGCCAAGCGAGACGAGATGATCTTCAGGTTGCTCGGATTGCGCTGGCTGTTTCGAATGCGCGCCCGAAATCTCCAGCGTTATTCGGGAATGTGGGTGTTCAGCCCTAACGAATACCGCAAGGGCCCCCCGGGAAAGTCGCGGTAATCAAGTGAATGGTTCACCAACCCCACGCGCAAACCCGCGTGGGGTTTGGTGCTTTCGATAATCCTGGTGTGATGCTTCCTTCTTAACTCGGTAAGACCATGTTCAGCCCAGACAGTCCAATCAGCGAATTTGTTTCCATTTCGACACACGTCGCGCCATCTGTCGTCAAGACGACCGCCGGCGACTACCTGTTGATCTGGCATCTGGCTGGCCTGCCGTTCGTGGGGCGGGACGAGTTCGAGCTGGAGCAACGGCACAACACCTTCAATCGCCTGTTGCAAACCCTGCGCGCACCCGATTTCGCCAATGTCGCGTTTTGGGTACATGACGTGCGTCGTCGTCGAAAGATTGGCAGTGGCGGGCGTTTCAGGCAGTCCTTCAATCAAAATCTCTCGGACGCGTACTACGCCGCGTTGTCCTCGCAAAAAATCATGCAGAACGAGCTGTACTTCAGCATGATCTATCGGCCGGTCGTGACCGGGCGGCGCTTGGTCGAAAAGTCGGCAAATCCAGACAGGATCCGTGCCGAGGAAGAGCAGGCAGTCGCCAAGGTCGTCGAGCTTGCCACCAATGTGGAGGCGGTACTCAAGGACTATTCGCCTTATCGGCTGGGCATGTATGAGGCCAAGAACGGCATCGTTTTTTCCGAGACCCTCGAATTTCTAGGCTATCTGCTCAACCGTATCGATGAGCCGGTGCCGGTATTGCAGGCTCCCGTGCCCGCGTACCTGCCTGTCAGCAAGCACATGTTTGCCAACAAGACGGGCGACTTTGTCATCCGTACGCCGGATGGCGTCAATCACTTCGGCGCGATCCTCAATATCAAGGAATATGCCGACGGGACCTACCCCGGCATCCTCAATGGTCTGAAGTACCTCGATTTCGAATACGTCATGACGCATTCGTTCAGCCCGGTTGGACGTCATGATGCGCTGAAGGTGCTGGAACGCACCAAAGGCATGATGATTTCCTCGGGTGACAAGTCGTCCACCCAGATTCGCGATCTCGACATCGCAATGGATGACGTGGCGTCGGGCAACTTTGTCCTGGGCGAGTACCACTTTACGTTAGCGGTATACGCCGACAGCCAGGAGAAACTGGCCAGGCAGATCGCCACCACCCGTGCCGAGCTCTCCAACGCCGGTTTCGTTTCGGCCAAGGAAGATCTGGCGATCGCTTCATCGTTCTATGCGCAGCTGCCGGGCAACTGGCGCTTCCGCACGCGCATCGCCAATCTAAGCTCGCTCAACTTCCTCGGCTTGTCGCCGTTGCATAATTTCGCCCAGGGCAAGCAGCACAACAACCCGTGGGGTGATTGCGTCACCACACTGCAGACCACCAACGGCCAGCCGTACTACTTCAATTTCCACGCCACGCATCCGGCGGAGAATTCGCTGGGCGAAAAAGCGATCGGCAACACCATGGTGATCGGTAAATCCGGTACCGGTAAGACGGCGCTGATCAACTTCCTGCTGAGCCAGGTGCAGAAGTTCGATCCGATCCCCACTATCTTCTTCTTCGACAAGGACCGTGGCGCAGAAATCTTCGTGCGTGCCTGCGGCGGTAACTATCTGGCGCTGGAAAACGGTGTGCCGACCGGTTTCAACCCGTTTCAGTGCGAACGCAACGAGGCCAACACGCAGTTTCTGGCCGAGTTGATCAAGGTGCTTGGCGGCAAGGCCGAATACAGCGCCCGCGAGGAAGAAGACATCTATCGCGCAGTGGAGGGCATGCTGGACACCCCCATGCATCTGCGCAGCATGAGTAACTTCCGTAAGAGCCTTCCCAATATGGGCGACGATGGCCTGTATGCGCGCCTGCGCCGGTGGACCGCCGGCAATTCGCTAGGGTGGGTGTTCGATAACCCGGTCGACACGATCGATCTGACCCGTGCCTCGATCATCGGCTTTGACTACACCGATGTGATCGACAACGCCGAAGTGCGCGTGCCGGTGATCAACTACCTGCTGCATCGCCTGGAAGCGTTGATCGATGGCCGCCCGCTGATCTATGTGATGGACGAGTTCTGGAAGATCTTGGACGGCAAGGGGGGATTGAAGGAATTCGCCAAGAACAAGCAAAAGACCATCCGTAAGCAGAATGGTCTTGGCATCTTCGCCACGCAGAGTCCGGAAGATGCCCTGGCCAGCGACATCGCCGCCGCCTTGATCGAGCAGACGGCCACGATGGTGTTGCTGCCCAACCCTAACGCCAGCCGCGACGACTACATCGAAGGGCTCAAGCTGACCGATGCCGAGTACCAGGTAGTGGTGTCGCTGGATGAGCGCTCGCGCTGTTTCCTGGTCAAGCAAGGCCACGCCTCGGCGGTGTGCCAGCTCAACCTGCGCGGCATGGACGACGCGCTGTCGGTGATTTCGTCCTCGACCGACAACATCGAGATCATGCATCAGGTCCTGGCCGGCAAGGCCAGCAAGCTGGGCGTCAGCGTCGATCAGCTGACGCCCGAGCAGTGGTTGAGCGATTTCTACGCCAACCGCAAGGGCTCGGGCAAGCGCAAGGCGGTCAAGGACAAGGAAGTTGAAGATGCATAGGCAATCCACTCATCCACAGTCGTTTCATTCCGCACCAACTTCATCTGTGTCACAGGAGGCGAAGAACACCATGACAACCACGTTCAGACATTTTTCCCAGCTCTTCATGGGACTGGTGCTGCTCTGCATGGCGGGAGCGGCCAGTGCGCAGTGGGAGGTAGTGGACAAGGATCTCAACGAGAAAGTCGAGCAGATCCGAAAGAACCAGACCATCAAGAATGGCGATGGAAAGGAATCCAGCGGTAAGGAGGTCGAGAAGCCAAAGGAAAAGATCGAAAAGATTCCTGATGATCAAGGTGTGGCGGCGTGTGCGGCTTCAACGAAGGGAACGCCTGTGTCGGACTCGCAGAAGGAAACATGCGAGTTGATTCAACGCACTCTCAATTCGCAGTACAACTACGTGGTTGCCATGTACGAGATCACGACCAAGCGTCTTGAACGTTTACGCAAAATCGAGGACGAGCGCAAGAAGATCGGCGACCAGAAGATCGGCGAGCTTGAGAGCAACACCAACAAACTGCTGGCGCTGAAGGCGATGATGGATATTGACCGCCAACAGATGGAGTCGGCGATGTTTGCTTATGACAAGCGCATTGCCTACTTGACTGGGCAGCAGACAGCAGCAGCCAAGGCAGCGATGGCTGGCAAGGAACCGCCCAAAAGCAATCGTTGGAGTTGGGTGCCGGACTGGGTGCCCGACGACCTGCTGAATCTCGGTAAGACCATTGCCGCTGGCGCAGCGATGAAGGTTGCATTCAGGACGATCAGAAGCGAAAAACCCGATGGCTACAAGACGTTGGAAATCGACGAGGACTGATACGGAGGTCATGGTGGGCGCGTGTATTGCAATGGACTCAACTTCGGGCAGTAGATGCCCACGGCGCAGCCGTCTCAGTGGATGTGGTGATTTATGAATATCAGTGATTTCCTGACGAACATCGCCCAGTACGAATTCTTTCGTCTGATCAATAACTACCTGCGCGACGAGATCGCTATTTTTCAGTGGGAGTTGTTGCAGCGGACAACAGCCTGGGTCGGCATGGTGTCGTTGACAGTATTGACGCTCTGGATCTTCATCCAGGGCTACCGCATTGTGACCGGCCAGTCGCGCGATGCTGCGATGGGCCTGGTGGTAACGGCGCTGCGGGCAGCGTTGATTATCGGCTTGGCCACGAGCATGGCGAAGGGCTCGCCTCAGCTTTACTGGACATTGACGGACGGGATCAGTTCGGCGATCACACGGACAGTGACTGGCGATTCAGAGAGCCCCTATGAGGCGATCGACAAAAATTTGATGCTGATGCAGATCGCGCTTTCGGGGCTGGACCAGATCCAGACGGAAGGAGACGAAGAAAGCGAGGCTTCTAAGAACCGCGCGCGGTGGTTCACTGGCATTGGGATGGCCGGCCCAGGCGTGGTGGCCGGCTCGATGCTGCTGTTGAACAAGCTGGCGATGGCGCTGGTGGTGGGCTTTGGGCCACTGTTCATCCTGTGCCTGCTGTTCCAGGCCACGAAGTCGCTGTTCAGCAAGTGGCTGCTATATGGGCTGGGCACCATGTTTTCGTTGTCGGTCCTGACGTTTACGGTGAGCTTGGCAACCAAGGTCGTGGGCGCGGTAGGCGTGGCGTTCTTGGCGAAGTGGGCCCTCAACGGCGGTACCGGTGAAGGCATCAGCAGCATGGCATTGCAGCAAGGAGGATTGGGCTTGGTCTTGACCACACTGATCATCACCGCACCGCCGATGGCGGCGGCTTTCTTCCAGGGCACGCTCGGCCAGTTCACCGCCTACTCGGCGCTGGGGCAGTTGGATCGAGCGGGCCAGTCGCCGGGCGCTGGGCGGCCGTATGAGCCTGGTGCGCCGGCTAGAGATAACGGCGACACCGCTACAAAAAGTCAAAATCTGAGAGATAACACCGTTCGCTCCGATCCTGCGCCTCAAGAATCTAGCGTGGGTAGCCGTGGTCTCGCGCAAAAGTAATTTGTGCTGCTTTAACGATTTCGGAGAATTTGATGCGCATTTTTTTTACAATTTTCTTTATCTCGCTAAATTTTTTTTCTTCCGCATTTGCTCAAACTGCATGCCCTGCTGGCGTTGCTCCTGGAAGCCCGCAGTGCGGCCCAGATTCTGGTACGTCAAGAGGTGATATTCCTACGCCTCCGGCTAGGCCAACAGGTGAATGGTTGAAAACTTGGGGGGCGATCGCAGGATCGGACTCTACAGGAGAAGTGGGCACGACCGTCGGCAAGCTATCTGAGTCTGATGCAAAACAAGCAGCGATCCGTCAATGCGCTTTGGGTGGTGCGCGTGATTGCAGGGTTGATCTCGTTTATCGCAATCAATGTGCTGCCTTTGCCATCTCTAGTTCTGAGTCTTTTTTTCAGGCTTCATCTAGCGAGCAGCGCGCTATAGAATTGGTAACTAAGTCATGTGAAGCCAGTCGAAATGGATCTTGTGAGGTTAGATATTCAGGCTGCTCTGATCCTGTTTTTAGAAAGTATTAATATTAAAAATAAGGGTATTCATGATTTGTTTGATTGGAAATGTGAAATATTTATTTTTTCCTATTGTTGGTGCATGCTTCCTCTTGATTTCAGCGTGTAAGCTTGATAGCGCGACTTCTATAAAAGCTGGTGCAACGGAGGCCTCCGCTCAAGATCAAGTTCAAAGGAGTTCTGGATCACTACTGCAAAAGGATTTGAAAATGCCGGTTGCAATTAATTCTAACCTGAATGACCAAGGTGTATTAAAAGAAAAGATTAACGAAATTGCCCTTTTAATCAAGGCTCAGAACTGCACTGAAGATAGCCCGGGAATCATGCTTTGCAATCGCTCACCGATTGTGGAGTTGACTTTCTTAGGAGGCGCACCGATCACGGTAGAACCAGAAGCACTGTATCTGGATAGTAATGCAACGCTTTATAATGGCCCGTTGGACGAAAGCTACAAGAAGAATCGTCATTCTATTATATTGACTGACATCAATGGCGACGGGCATGAAGATTTAGTGGTGTGGTCTGGTAAGGAGGGTAATTATGGCGGCCCTTCATTTAGTGTCTATCTTTTTGATATCGCTAAGCAACGCTTGGTTTTCAATCAGTCGCTATCCGATATCACGGTCATGGCAAACGGTCTGTTCTCTGTAAAAGGGAATGTGCTGACGTCAACATCTGGTGATGGGTGCTGCATCCATGTGGTCGATACCTACGAGCTCAACAACAATGAGGCGGTGCTGATTGAGCGCGTAACCGAAGATACTAATGATCCGGCTAAGCCCAAAAAGCGGACTGAGCGGCTTCAAAATGGTGAAATGAGGGAGGTGGTTAACTAGAAAGTGGTGAGTGGTTTGTAATGAGTACATGCAACGCATCTTCGGATCTGTAATGCCGGCGATGCAACAACAAATTCTAATGACATGCACGTACGGAGTATACTATGAGCGATGGACGTGGTCGTAGCACCGAAGGCTTTGGTGTAGATCGGGAATCCTCCGTTAGGTTGATCGTCAAAACCGCTCTTGAGAACGGTGTGACCGATCCAAAGCAAATATCTTACATGCTGGCGACGGCTCAGCATGAGACGCGTAACTTTCAAGCGCCTGAAGAAGATTTCGGACGCAGCCAGGCGCGCAAACTTGGATATAGCGGCGGCGAAGAATTTTATGGCCGTGGCTATGTGCATCTCACGCACGATTACAATTATGCCAAGTTTGACAAGCTACTTGGCCTAAATGGCGAAATGGTCCGCAACCCGGACATGGCGAAAGACCCTGAAGTTGCGGCAAAGGTATTGGTTGTCGGTATGCGCGATGGCTTGTTTACTGGCAAGCCGCTCGATCGTTATATTGATGCTGACAACCACGACGTTTACAACGCCAGGCGTGTGGTTAACGGTGTGACGCCTAGTAAACCTTGGAGTATCGAAGCCGCTAAGGACTGCGAACGACACGCGGAAAGTTGGGAACGTCGTGTTCCCGATTTGATCGAAAGCGTTAAGCGGGATGGTGTTGATCTTAAAGCCAGCGTGGCACCGAGCTCGGCCTCCCATCATGCCGCAAAGTCGCACGACAGCCGCCTAGAACAAGGCGAGCGCGGCGAGCAAGTGAAGCAGCTCCAAGGTCAACTTGCCCAACTCGGTGCCACCGGCCGTGACGGCAAGCCGCTTCACGCCGATGGCGATTTTGGTGGCAATACCAAATATGCGGTCGAGCAATTCCAGCGCGAGCATGGACTGCAGGTCGATGGCTTGGTGGGACGGCAGACGCAAGCTGCATTAGGCCAGGCATTGTCGCAGCACACCGCCAAGCAGGCCGAGCAGACAGTCACTCCGGCAGCGCCGGTGCAGACATCCAGCCCCTTGTTATCCGATTCCCGCCATCCAGATAATGCGATGTACAACGGCGCAGTCAGCAAGCTGGAGGCGTTAGGCGAGCGTGGCGGCTTTGCCAGCCGCAAAGAACTTGAGCAGGCAGCCGGGCAAATCGTGTTTGAGTCCAAGGTTAGCGGTCTACACCGCATCGACCACGTGGTGCCCAACAAAAGTGGCGACGGCTTCTTCGCGGTACAGGGCGAGATGACCGACCCGGCGATGCAGCGGGTTTTCGTGGATCGCAGTCAGGCGCAAGGGCAGCCGTTGGAACACAGCAGCCGGCAGTTGGCTGAGGAGAGTCAGCGTCAGGTGCAGCAACAGGCGCAGACACAGCAGCACACCGAGACGCGCGGCCCAACGATGTAAGGGCTAGATAGTGCGGAATCGATGGCTCTGGCGTTGCCGGTGCCATTTATGTGTGGGGCGACATCAATGGCCCTGGCATTGCCAGGGTTTTTCCTGTGGGCATCGCCTGGAGACTTTGATCAACAGCCGTCCGCTGATCTATGTGATGGACGGGTTCTGGAAGATCCTGGATGGCAAGGAAACCTACGCCCGTGTGACGAATGTCTGCCCATGAATACGTATGCACGGTTACGCCCGATGTCGGTAGCGCAGCTACGCTAATGGCCTTGGCCGGGTGCTTATTCCAGCGCCCGCATTTGCCCGGGAGGGGCGTGCATGTTGCAGACACCATGGTGGCGCGGGGCCGTCATCTATCAGATCTATCCGCGTAGTTTTCTGGATTCCAATGGCGATGGGGTGGGCGATCTGCCGGGCATCATCGCCAAGCTCGACTACATTGCCGGGTTGGGGGTGGATGCGATCTGGATCTCGCCGTTCTTCAAGTCGCCGATGGCCGATTTTGGTTACGACATTGCCGACTATCGTGCGGTGGACCCTTTGTTCGGCACGCTCGATGATTTTGATCGATTGCTCGACAAGGCGCATACGCTCGGGCTGAAAGTGATGATCGACCAGGTGCTGAGCCACACCTCGATCGAACACGCGTGGTTTCAGGAAAGCCGTCAGGATAAAACCAACGCGAAGGCGGATTGGTACGTTTGGGCGGATCCGCGTGAGGACGGCACGCCGCCCAATAACTGGTTGTCGCTGTTCGGTGGTGTGGCGTGGCAATGGGAGCCGCGGCGGGAGCAGTACTATCTGCACAATTTCCTGGTGGATCAGCCCGATCTCAATTTCCACAACGCCGAGGTGCAGCAGGCGACCTTGGACAATGTGCGGTTCTGGCTGGATCGCGGGGTAGATGGTTTCCGGCTGGATGCGATCAACTTCTGCTTCCATGATGCGCAGCTGCGCGACAACCCGGCCAAGCCGGCGGACAAGCGGGTGGGGCGTGGCTTCAGTGCGGACAATCCGTACGCGTACCAGTATCACTACTTCAACAACACGCAGCCGGAGAATCTGGTCTTCCTGGAGCGCCTTCGTGCGTTGCTCGATCGCTACCCAAATGCGGTGAGTCTGGGCGAGATCTCTTCCGAAGATTCACTCGCGACCACGGCGGAGTACACCGCCCACGGCCGCTTGCACATGGGCTACAGCTTCGAATTGTTGGTGCAGGATTACAGTGCGGCCTACATCCGCGAGACGGTGAGCCGACTTGAGGCGACCATGCTGGAAGGGTGGCCGTGCTGGGCGATTTCCAACCACGATGTGGTGCGTGCTGTGACGCGGTGGGGCGGCGCCGATGCGTCGCCGGTCTTTGCGCGGATGGTGGTGGCGTTGCTGTGTTCGCTGCGTGGTTCAATCTGTCTTTATCAGGGCGAGGAGCTGGGGTTGGGCGAGGCGGACGTGGCGTTCGAGGATCTGCAGGATCCTTACGGCATCACGTTCTGGCCGACGTTCAAGGGGCGCGATGGGTGCCGTACGCCGATGCCATGGACCGACGCGCCGTCTGCGGGCTTCACCAGCGGCAAGCCGTGGCTGCCGTTGTCCGAGCCGCATCGGCTCGCGGCGGTGAGCGTGCAGCAGGGCGATGCACACTCCGTGCTGAGCGCCGTGCAGGCGTTCCTTGCCTGGCGTAAGAGCTTGCCAGCACTGCGCGAAGGCGCGATCACGTTTTACGACACGGCAGAGCCGGTGCTGATGTTCCGGCGTGAGCATGCAGGGCAGGTCATGCTGTTGGCTTTCAACTTGTCCTCCAACGTTGCCGAGCTTGCGCTGCCTGCAGGTGCGTGGAGCCAGATCGATGTGCCGGGGGTGGAGCGCGGCGTGATTGAGCATGGCCGCATGGGCTTGCCTGGGCACGCGGTGGTTTGCGCGACGGGCGGGGAGTGACGCCATCGCGTGCAGGTGTGGACGCGATTGAGTGATACCAGCGAGGCATTCCATTGGGATGCCTCGCTTCTTTTATAGGTCGTCAGGTTGCGAAACGGCACGCACGCAGGGCAGCGTGCCTGGCAAGCGGTTCAAGACGCGTCACATGCCGCTGCTGTTGCAGGCGACGGTGATGCATCTCTGTTGAACCGGTCTAATTTTGGCCTGATCAAACTGCTTCAAATGGTTGCCCGATCAAGCTGACTGCAACTGGCGGCCCTGCCAGTCAGCGCAGTGTCTCCTGTCTTGCAGCCTGTCTTGCGTTTGGGTGGCAGGCAGTGGGACATAGACATGTCTGCTTGGCGCTGAGCCCGTCTGGGCTATGGCGATCCCGTTTGTCCGAATTGCGATGTTGCACTTGCAAAGAGAAAGCCGCCATTGTCTAAACGGCGGCTTTTCTTGGAACGAAATTTTCAACGTCTAGACCGATGTGCCCGTGATTGCATTGCGATAGTAGTTCAATGCTTCTGCCGAGGAATATGCAGGCGGGTGACGCGGTGCATCTCGGGCGATGATTCTGTTTCCTTGGGTGGCGTACCCTCACCCCAACCCCTCTCCCGGTGGGAGAGGGGCTTTGGCGCCTCGAGCGGCAAGGGTTGACGTCGCAAAGTAGCGCATCGCTGGTCAGTGGTTCACTGGTCAATCGGTGCGGAACGTCCAGTTCGCGTCACGTCAGAACTTTCAGTCCGCGTTACATCACAACTGCCAGTTCACGTCACATCAAAAATTCCAGTTCATGTCACAGGAGAACGTCCAGTTCGCGTCACATCAGAACTTTTAGTTCACTTCACATCGAAACTTCCAGTTCACTTCACATCAAAACTTGTAGTTCACACCCAGCACAAAGGTGCGGCCCCATTCGATGTATTCAAGCGGACGGTCCTTGGTTTCTGCGTAGGTTCGATACGGCGAGTTGCTGAGGTTGCTGGCCTGCAGCAGCAGGGTCAGGCCGGACAGGCTGCTGGCTTCGCTGAAGTTGTAGCTGATTTGCGCGTCGGTGATGTTTTCGCCTACGACGTAGCGCAACGTGCGGTTGCCATTGAAGTTGCCGATTTCACCGATGAAGTCCGAGCGCCGGCGCTGGCTCACACGCGCTTCGAAGCCCTTGTGCTCGTAGTAGGCGGTCAGGTTGTAGACGCGCTTGGACAGGCCGGGCAGGCTGATTTCACCGTCGCCCACGCTGGAGGCGCTTTCCGGGTCGCGGATCTTGACGTCGCTGTCGTTGAAGGTGGCGCTGGCCTGGATGCCGAAGCCTTCCAACGGGGCGAAGATCAGGTCCAGCGGCAATGAGGCGGTGAGTTCGGCGCCGCGCAGGGTGCCGCCTTTGCCGTTGAACGGGGCGCTGAAGGTGCCGGTCGTAAGCACCGGCGCAGACCCCGGTGGCGGCACGTAGCCGGCGACCAGTGCGGAGAAGTCGTAGTTGTCGCGGCTCTGGGTGTAGATGTAGCTCTTCAGGTCCTTGTAGAAGAACGCCGCAGCTACATACGCGCGATCGGCAAAATACTTCTCGTAGGAAATATCCAGGGCGTTGGCACGCCACGGGTCGAGCATCGGGTTGCCGCCGCTGGCGCCGGGGCGGCCGGTGGAGGTGTCGACGCCGAATTCCAGCGAGGCACGCAGTTGATCCACGCGCGGGCGTGCGACCTGCTTGGCCATCGCAAAACGCAGGGTCTGCTCGTACGGGAACTGGAAGGCCAGGTTCAGGCTGGGCAGCCAGTCGCGGTAGGTCTTGCCATCGTCGATGGGCCGCACTTCGCTGCCAGCCGGCTGCGAGGCATCCCAATAATTGGCCTGTGACGATTGGTCGGCGCTTTGCAGCTGCACGCCGATATTGCCGCGCACGCCCACCTGGCCCCATTCGGTATCGATGTTGGCGCGCAGCCAGGCAGTGGTGATCTTTTCTTCGACCGTCCAGGCCTTGGAGACCAGGAACGAGGCATCGTCGCTGGGATTGAACAGCATGTAGCGCGACACGGCCGCCGGTACATTCCATGCAGGCAGCGAGCCGAGACCGGCAAAGCCGAGATTGACCGGTGCATATTGCAGGTCCGCACCGACGGTGGCTTCGCCCTGTGCGCCAAGGGTGATGTTGCCTTCCGGCTGGGTCTTCTGCTTTTCGCGGTTGGCGTAATTGACGCCGACATCCAGGTCCGAGAACCAGCTCAGCGCCTCGGGCATCGGGAAGCTGGCCTGCAGGCGCGCGCCCTTGAGCACGTCTTCCACGCGCGGCACCTTGCCGTAGCCGGAGCCGTAGATGGTGTTGGTGAGGAACAGCTCATCGGGATTGGAATAATTCATGCCCGGCGCCAGCTGCGAGAAGCCGTTGCCGACGACCGACACGCCCACGGTGTCCAACTGCGGCATCGGGGCACGCTGGAGATTGTTCTCCAGGTTCAATTCGTCGCGGGTGGCCTTGGAGTAGTTCAGGTCGGCGACGATCTTGACCGCGCCGGCGGTGATTTCGTTATTCCAGCCGAAGGCCTCGATCTTGTCTTCGCGCTTGTTGTACATGCCGCGGACCAGCGGATAGACGCCGCTGGCGGTGCCGCCGACGAAGCTGCCGTTATCGTTGACGCGCACGTCGGTGATGTTCAAGCCCGGCGTATAGCCGCCGTTGTAGTTGCTCAGGTTGAGCTCGAACTGGTTGGCGGTGTCGATTTGCTCGGCTTCGGTATGAAACGCGTCGAACGTGCTGGTCCAGGCGTTGGAAGGGCGGTACTGCAGGGTGGCCATCACGCCGTCGCGCTTCTGGTTGCCGGTACGCCGCAACGCCTTGATGCCATCGGAGAAATACACGCCATCGGCCACGCCGGGGCGTTGACGCTGTGCGTTGACCTGCTGCCAGGGTTCGTACAGACCCACCTGGTTTTCCTGGATCGGCATGTCGGTGTGCGCGTAGCCGATGGTCAGACCGATGGTGCGGTCGGCGAACTGGTCGATATAGCTGACGTTGAAGCGGTTGCCGTACGGGTCGACGTTGGCGGCCTTGCCAAGCGAATTGCGCTGATAGCGGCCACCGATGGCGATCACACGCTCGTTGTAACTGAGCGGGCGTGCGGTCTGCATGTCGACGGTGCCGGAAAGGCCCTGGCCGACCAGGCCGGCGTCGGGCGTCTTGTAGACGGTGACGCCGCTGACCAGCTCGGACGGGTATTGGTCGAATTCCACGCTGCGGTTGTCGCCGGTGCTGACCACTTCGCGCCCGTTGAGCAGCGTGGTGGAAAAGTCCGGTGACAGGCCGCGCACGCTGATGACCTGCGCACGGCCGGCAACGCGTTGCGCAGCCAGGCCGGGCAGGCGTGCCAGCGATTCGGCGATGCTCACGTCCGGCAGGCGGCCGATGTCTTCAGCGGAAATGGCTTCCACAATCGAGGTGGAGTCGCGCTTGACCGAAATGGCACCCTCGATGGCGCGGCGCAGGCCGGTGACCTGGACCTTGTCCAATTCGGTGACGGCGCCGGCGGGTTGTTCGGTAGCGGATTGTTCGGTGCTGCCGGTCTGTGCTGGCGTTGCCGATTGCGCGGCAGCCAACGTCGGTGCCATGGCAACGGCCAGGGCGATACTCAGCGCGGAGCGCTTGTGCTTCAACATTTTCCCCTCCCAGGTACATGTTGTTCTTTGATTTTTGATCCGGCAGACGCCTGGATGTCATGCGTCGCACGCCCGGACGGACGTCACGACGGCAACGTATGGTAGACACCGCGCCTGTGTGCAAACGCGGGCTGCATACGTATTCAACCGTGCTGATCGCGATGAAATCGATTCCACGCACGCTGTTCACGCAATGCGCCACGGTGGCTGCCGATCCGCCATGCGGGCGCGGCGCTCACGCCATCGCGGCGCCGCTGTGGTTCGCGCGTTGGCCTTGCAGGCGCTGCGGCAGCCTCGTAGCGGTGTCGCTCAGCGCTTGGCCTCCAGCGGCACAAAGCGAATCGCCTGGCCGCCGCCCGGCGCCAGACGCAGCTCCAGGGTGTCGCTGCTGCTCACAAGGCGCTCTTCGCGCACGAAGGCGAAGGGCTTGCTGACGTAATCCGCGTCGTCGCCATCGCGATAGATCTGCGCGGTGTAGCGCACACCGGGTTCCAGGAAGCCCAGCGGTACCTGCAGCAGGCGGCCATGCTCGTCGGTGATGCTGCCCAGGAACCAGTCGCGGCTATGTCGGTCCTTGCGCGCGATGGTGACGTAATCGCCCACCTCGCCATTCAGCGCCCGGGTCTGATCCCAGTCCACCGCCACGTCCTCGATGAAGCGGAACGCCTCGCGGTGCTGCAGGTAATGCTCGGGCAGGTCGGCGGCCATCTGGATCGGGCTATACAGCGCCACGTACAGTGCCAACTGCCGCGCCAGCGTGCTGGGGATGGCCTGGCCGTTGCGGCCCTTCAGGCTGACGATGCCGGGCGTGTAGTCCATCGGCCCGGCGAGCAGCCGGGTGAAAACCAGATTGACCTCGTGTTCGGGTGGATTGGGTGGCTGGCCCCAGGCGTTGTATTCCATGCCGCGCGCGCCTTCGCGCGAGATCCAGTTCGGATAGGTCCGGCGCAAGCCGGTGTCCTTGATCGGCTCGTGTGCGTTGACGGCGATATGCCGCTGCGCCGCTTCCTGCACCACGTGCAGATGGTGGCGCGCCATCCATTGGCCGTCGTGCCATTCGCGCAGCGGCGTGCCGCCGGCAGGATTGCGGCGCTCCACCTGGCCGTCGTCGCAGACATAACCGGTCTTCACCGAGTCCACGCCGAAGCGTGCATACAGGTCCATCGCCTCGGCGATCTGGTCTTCGTAATGGTCCACTGCGCACCCCGTTTCGTGATGGCCGATCAGATGCACGCCCTTGGTTGCGGCGTACTTGCTCAGTGCGGGAAGGTCGAAATCCGGCGTTGGCCGGGTGAAATCGAAACTGCCGCCATTGCCGAACCATTCGCCGTCCCAGCCCGGGTTCCAGCCTTCGACCAGCACGCCGCGAAATCCGTGCGCGGCGGCAAAATCGATGTAGCGCCGGGTGGTGGCGGTGGTGGCGGCATGCGTGGGGCCGGTGGCCCAGGTCTGCTGGTTGAGATGCATCGACCACCACACCCCGACGTACTTCGACGGCTTGACCCAGTCCACGGCCCCCAACGCATTGGGTTCGTTGAGGTTGAGGATCAGATTCGATTCCACCAGGCCGGTGGCCTGATCGGCGATCTGCAGCGTGCGCCACGGCGTGTCGAAGGGCAGGCTGCGCCGCACCTTCCAGCCTTCGGCGGCCGGCGACAGTTGCGCGCGCAGGCGCTGATTGTCGGTTCGACGCAGCCACATGCCGGCGTAGTCCACCAGCGCGGCTTCGTGCAGCGCAATGTGCAACCCGCTGTCGGTGCGCAACGTCATCGGCGTATGCGCCAGGGTGAGCTGGTTCAGCGGCGTGCGGTTGTACAGGTATTCGTAGTGGATCGGTTCGCCTGCCGGAATCCACCACACCTGGGCCGGCTGCGCGATGGCGAACTCGGTCAGTTCGTCGTCGATGATCGCTTCGCGCCATCCCGCTTGTTGCGGAAAGTGATAGCGCAAGCCGACGCCATCGTCGTAGACGCGAAAGATCACATCGAAGCGGCGCCGCGCACCGTCGCGCTCGCCCAGCCGAACGCGCAATTCGGCGTAGTGGTTGCGGATCAGGCGCGTTTCGCCCCAGGGTTGTTCCCAGGTGTCGTCGTGATCCTGACGTGCCTGCGAGAGCACCACCAATCCGCGGTCCAGGCGCCCGTCGCGCAGGTTGAAGCCCAGCCGCGAGCGCTGCAGCACCGGCTGGCCGAGGCGTTGCACGCGGTAGTACGGCGTGCCGCCGTCCAGCTCCAGGCTGACCTGCAAGACGTTGCCGGGTGAGTGCACCTCAATGGCAGTCACCTCGGCGTGGGCCAATGGCGCAAGACTGCCAAGGCAGCTCAGCACCAGCAACCGCGCGATCCAGGCGGCGCCCAGTGTCGAGCGTGCTCGACGTGAAGACAGCGGCATATCCCCTCCCAAGGCAACCGTTGCACAAGTGGCGACTATGCAGCCGCCTGCAGCTGCTGGGCCGCGCTGCGTGCTGTCGACGGCCATGAATACGTATGCAGTGATGCGTTGGGGCAGGGCGCGCGTCTACCATGGCGCCACGGCACCTGGGAGGGTCCGCGCCCGTGGCACGACAGTGCCGCGCACCATAACGCGTGCAACGAGGGAGGAAGGCCGACGGTGCGAGCCGTCTTGCCGCTTCGATGCTGAAGATGATCTGCATGGCCGCCACGCTTGGCGTGGCGGCAAGCTCGCCGGCATTGGCCGACGTGTTGGAATTTCAGGGGCGCCGGGCACAAGCGCAGGCGCTGGACGATGGCGGTTTCGTGTTGCGTTGGCCGCAAGGCGAGCGCCGCATCGCTGCACAACCGATGCGCTCGCACACCGCCAGCCCGATGTTCGACGCCTTGTTTGCGCTGGCGCAACAGGAAATGGCCGACGACCGCGTCGATGCAATCCGCGATCCGGCATTCAACGACGGCAAGCCGGTGCCCTGCCGGTGCTTCGAGACCGGCGAACGCTGGCCCTACGTATGGACCCGCGACGTCAGTTTTGCCGCCGATCTGGCATTGGCGCGGCTGGAGCCGGAACGCACGCGCAATGCCTTGCGGTTCAAGCTGTCGAGCGCGCGCGACGGCCGCACGCCCGGCCTGTTCGTTGCGCAGGACACCGGCTCCGGCGGTAGCTGGCCGGTCAGCAGCGACCGGGTGGTGTGGTTTCTGGCCGCACGTGGGCTGCTGGACGACCAATCGTTTGCCGACCAGGTCTGGCAGGCACTGCAGGCAACGATCGCGCAGGATCGCACTGCGGTGTTCGATGCGCGCATCGGTCTGTATCGCGGCGAAACCTCGTTTCTGGATTGGCGCGAGCAGACCTACCCGGAGTGGACGCGCCAGGACGTGCGCTTCATCGCCGAATCCTTCGCGCTCTCCACCAATGTGCTGCATTACCAGGCGCTACGCCTGGCCGAACAGCTCGCACGCCAGCATGGCGATGCACGCGCCGCGCACTACGCGCAATGGGCCGATGCGCTTCGCCAGTCCATCGATGCGCGCTTCTGGGATGCGGGCAGCAACCAGTACGTGAGCTATCTCGGCAATGCGGCGCACCCGGTGCGCTATGCCAAGGTCGATCTGCTGGGCGTGTCGCTGGGGGTGCTGGCCGATGTCTTTCCCACCGAGCGGGCACGCCTGGCATTGCGCAACTACCCCATGGTGGCCGGTGGCAGCCCGGTGGTGTGGCCGCAGGAGGCTGCGCAGCCGATCTACCACAACCGCGCTGTCTGGCCATTCGTCAGTGCCTATGCCTTGCGTGCGGCACGCGCGCTGGACGACGCACCGCGTATTGCGCTGGAACTGCAGTCGTTGATGCGCGGCGCTGCACTGGCAGGGTCCAACATGGAAAACTACGAGATGCAGAGCCTGGCGGTGCATCTGGAGGAGGGCGCACGCAGCGGCCCGGTGGTCAATTCGCCACGCCAGCTGTGGTCGGTTGCAGGCTATCTGTCTGCGGTACTGGACGGCGTGTTTGGCGTTGCGGCCGATGGCAGCGTGGCCCCCAAGTTGCCGCGTCGCCTGATGCCGTTGGTGTTTGGCGAGCGCCAGCAGATCGTGCTGGAGCAGGGCGCACAGCGGTATGTGCTGCAGCGCCCGGCTGGTGCAGACGGCGAGTTGCTGGTCGCCGGAGCGGTCACCCGGCACGGCCAGACCACCCACGTGCAGCTGATTGGACGCAAGGCCGATCCGACCGCTCCGCCGCAACCCAGCCAGGTGTTCGCACCGGAAGCCCCGGCTGCTCCGATTGCGCAACGTCGCGGCAATGGGTCTCGCATCGGCATTCCGGCCGGCACCACGCTGCATCTGGATGGCCGCGCGCTGGAGGCGACCGGGGCCTGGGATCTGCCCGATGATGGCCTGCTGCACGTGCTCAGCCTGACCCGACGCAGGAATGGGCTCGAATCACTGCACAGTCCTGCACTGACGCTTGGGCCGGTGCAGGAACTGCAAGGCGAGCAGTCCTGGCAGTGGCGGTCCCAACGCACCGGACAGCATCGCGTCGCGCTGCGCTATCGCAACGACACTGGCCCGATCAACACCGGTGTCACCGCGGCAGTGAAACGGCTGTTGCTCGACTGCCCGGGCAAGCCCATGCAGTCGCAGGTCATCGTCATGCCGCATAGCGTGGGCGAGCAGCTGTCCACGCAAGTGAGCTTCGATGTGGTGGCCGGGCAGTCGTGTACGTTGCGGCTGGAGGATGGCTTCAACATGAGTGCGCTGGCGCACTTCGTGCAGTACAACGGCGGCCGGGGTGGCCGCGACGGTGTGGTCAACACCGCGCAGGTGAGTGCGTTGCTGATCGGCCCAGCCGCAGCGGCGGAGGGCGTGCAATGACGGCCAAACCGCGCTTGAGCTTTTGGCACATCTGGAACATGTGCTTCGGTTTTCTGGGCATCCAGTTCGGGTTCGCACTGCAGAACGCCAATGCCAGCCGCATCTTCCAGACCCTGGGTGCGCAGGTCGATGACGTGCCAGGGCTGTGGATTGCTGCGCCGCTGACCGGGCTGATCGTGCAGCCCATCATCGGGTACCTGTCCGACCGCACCTGGACCCCCTGGGGCCGCAGGCGTCCGTATTTCATGGTGGGCGCGCTGTTCACCACGCTTGCGCTGGTGGTGATGCCGAACGCACCACTGCTGTGGATCGCCGCCGGCACGCTGTGGGTGCTGGATGCCTCGATCAATATTTCGATGGAGCCGTTCCGTGCCCTGGTCGGCGATCAGTTACCCCCCTCGCAACGGCCGACCGGTTATGCGATGCAGAGCTTCTTCATCGGTGTCGGGGCGATCGTGGCGAGCTTTCTGCCATGGCTGCTGACGCATTGGGGCGTTGCCAATACCGCCGCGCCGGGCCAGCTGCCCGACAGCGTGCGGTACGCGTTTTATCTCGGCGCGGCGGTGCTGTTCCTTTCGATCGCCTGGACGGTGTTGCGCACGCGCGAATACAGCCCCGCGCAGATGGCCGCGTTCGATGACGCACATGCGCCTGCCGCGACTCCGGCTAATACCGGCATCCTGCCGCCGCGGCTAGCGAGTGCCTGGTGGTGTGTCGCCGGCCTGCTGCTTGCCGCAGCCATTGCCTGGCAGCATGGCGATCGCATGCTGTACGTCCTGGCCGGCCTGTGCATTGCCTATGGCGCACTGCTGGCGCTGGCACGTGCCTTGCCGTCGACCAACATGCTGGTGGTCATCGTGCAGGACGTGCGCAGCATGCCGACAACGATGCGGCGGCTGGCGTGGGTGCAGTTCTTCTCGTGGTTTGCGCTGTTTGCGATGTGGATCTACACCACCGCCGCAGTCACCCAGGTGCACTTCGGTGCCGGTGACGACACCGCATCGGCCGCCTACAACGAAGGCGCCAACTGGGTGGGCGTGCTGTTCGGTGCCTACAACGGGTTTGCTGCGCTGGCCGCCTTGGTCATTCCGTTGCTGGTACGGGCGATCGGCCTGCGTTGGAGTCACCTGTGCAATCTGTGGCTGGGCGCTGCAGGGCTGCTGTCGATGCTGGTGATCCGCGACCCGCAGTGGTTGCTGCTGTCGATGCTGGGCGTCGGTTTTGCCTGGGCCTCGATCCTGTCGCTGCCGTACGCCTTGCTGTCCGACAGCGTGCCCGCCGCCAAGATGGGCGTGTACATGGGCATCTTCAATTTCTTTATCGTGATTCCGCAATTGGTGGCCGCCAGCGCATTGGGCTTCGTGCTTCGCGCATGGCTGGGCGGCCAACCGATCTACGCGCTGGCCATCGGTGGGCTCAGCCTGCTGATTGCAGGCGTGTGCGTGGTGCGGGTTCCAGTGGCCGCGGGAGGGCAGTGATGCGCAGTGCGATGTATGTGGCGTTGACGATGTACGCAGGCGTGGCAATCGCGGCGCCTGCTGCCAAGGACTATTACGGCACCCTGGAACCGTTCGCTGCAGATGCGGTGTATTTCGTGGTCACCGACCGCTTCGTCAACGGCGACACCGGCAACGATCATCGCGACCAGGGCGGGGCGCATCGCACGTTCGACGTGCCAACACCGTGCGCCGATGGCAGCGAGGACAACATCGGTTACCTGGGTGGCGACTTCAAAGGCATCGTCGAGCATGCCGACTACATTCGCGGCCTGGGGTTCGGTGCGGTGTGGATCACCCCGATCGTCGACAACCCCGATCAGGCGTTTACCGGCGGCAAGCCGATCACCTGCGGCAGCACGCTCAGTGACCACGGCAAGACCGGGTATCACGGCTACTGGGGCGTCAACTTCTACAAGCTCGACGAGCATCTTCCCAGCCCGGGCCTGGATTTTGCCGGCTTCACCCGCGCCATGCACGCCAACAAATTGAAGGTCGTGCTGGACATCGTGGGCAACCACGGCTCGCCCGCCTACACCATGCCGGTGGCGCAGCCGGGTTTCGGCAAGCTCTACGACGCGCAGGGGCGCTTGGTGGCCGACCACCAGAACCTGCCGCCGGCGCAGCTGGACCCGCAGCACAACCCGCTGCATGCGTTCTACAACACCGGTGGTGGCCTGGCGGAACTGTCCGACCTCAACGAAAACAATCCGGCGGTGCTCGACTACCTGGCGGGCGCATATCTGCAATGGATGGAGCAGGGCGCCGATGCCTTCCGTATCGATACGATCGGTTGGATGCCCGATCGCTTCTGGCATGCGTTTGTTGCGCGCATCCGTGAGCGGCACCCGGGCTTTTTCATGTTCGGTGAAGCCTTCGATTACGACGCCGACAAGATTGCCGGGCATACCTGGGCGCGCAATGCCGGCGTCAGCGTGCTGGATTTTCCATTGAAGCAGCAGCTTTCCGCGGTTTTCGGTCATGCGCAGGCGGGTTTCGAAACGCTCGCCACGCCGCTGTTCCTGCGTCAGGGGCCGTATGCGAACCCCTACGAGCTGATGAGCTTTTACGACAACCACGACATGGCGCGGCTGGATGCCAGCGATACCGGCTTTATCGATGCGCACAACTGGTTGTTCACTGCGCGCGGCATTCCGGTGATCTACTACGGCTCGGAGATCGGCTTCATGCGTGGGCGCGCCGAGCACGCCGGCAATCGCAACTACTTCGGCGTCGAGCGCATCCGCGATGCACCGCATAGCCCCATCTTCGGCCCGCTGCAACAGATCGCACGGGTGCGCCGCGACACGCCGGCGCTGCAGCGTGGCGTGCAGGTCGATATTGCCCTGCGCGGCGAACAGGCGGCCTTCCTGCGCGTGTACCAGCACGCCGGAACCAGCCAGATGGCGCTGGTGCTGCTCAACAAGGGCGATGCGGCAACCGCGATCACGGTGAGCCGCTTCCTGCAATCTGGCACGTGGCGCGATGCGGTCAGCGGCGAGCAGGTGCAGGTGCGGGGGCGGTTACTGACGCAGGTGCCGGCGCATGGCGTACGGGTGTTGCTATCGGATGCGCCGGTCACCGATCCGGCATTACGCAAGCAACTCGATGCGCAGATGGCCGAACAAGCCGCACGCGACGCCCGCGATAGGTAGAAGCGTGGCTGGGCACGACGAGGCATGGCCGGTAACGCCCCGTCGCGCCCGGGTGCGCTCCTACGCAGCGCTTAGCGGGCCGCGGCCGATCTCGCAACCTGCGGTGCATGCTGTCCCGAATCGAACCCCGAACCCCGAATCCCGATTCAGCGCCTGACGGCCCCTTCCGCCGCCCGGCCCGCCACCGCCTCGCCAGTGTCTGCGCCGGACGGGGTCCACCCCAGCGGCGGCTGCAAGCCGCTGCTGCGCGACGAGTCGCGTAACGCCAGCCGCACCGGAATCGTACGGCTCTGCGCCGCTTCGCCACGGATCAGCGCCACCAGGCTTTCCACCAGCAACGTGCCGGCCTGCTTGGTGTCCTGTTGCACGGTGGACAACGCCGGCGCCACCGATGCGGCCAACGCGATGTCGTCGAAGCCGCTGACCGCCACGTCCTGCGGCACGCGCAGGCCGCGTTCGCGCAGTGCGCGCATCGCGCCGATGGCGATCAGGTCGCTGGCCGCACACACCGCATCGAACGCCTTGCCGCTGTCGAGCAAGGCCAGGCAGGCGGCGTGGCCGGACGACTCGGTAGTGATCGCATCGAACTGCAGCGCTGCATCGGCAACCAGATCCTGCTGCGCCAGCGCGGCAACATGGCCGCGGTAGCGTTCCTCGAATTCGGGGTAGTGATTGGAGGCATGGCCCAGAAACGCAATGCGCCGGCAGCCCTGAGCCAATAAGTGCTCGGTGATGTCCAGCCCGCCCTGATAGTTGTCGCTGCCGATCGAGATGCCCGGCTGCCCCGGCAATGCAGCGCCCCAGCGCACGAAGTGCGTGCCTTGCTCCACCAGCAACTGCAGGCGCTGCCGCGACTCCTGGTAGTCGCCATAGCCCAGCAGGATGATGCCGTCGGCCTTGTTGCTGTCTTCGTAGTCGGCCTGCCAATCCTTGGACAGCTGCTGGAACGACACCAGCAGGTCGTAGCCCTGCAGCGCGCAGGCGCGGGTGATCGAGCCCAGCATGGAATGAAAGAACGGGTTGATCAGCGAATCGTCGGCGGTGGGGTCTTCGAAGAACAGCAGCGCCAGCGTGCCGGCATTGCGCAGCCGCAGCGACGAAGCGTTCTTGTCGACCTTGTAGTTCAGCTCGCGGGCAATGCGCAGGATGCGTTGGCGGGTTTCCTCGTTGACCATCGGGCTGCCGCGCAGGGCGCGCGACACGGTCGGCTGCGAGACGCCGGCCAGGTAGGCGATATCCAGCGAGGTGGCTTTACCCTTGATGGTCATGGTCGGCAACGGCAGGACAAGTGGCCGGCATCATGCCATGCGCCCGCCGGTGCCGTGCCGCCGCACGCAACGGCCGGCTGATTGGTTTACCATTCACGCCCAAGACCCCTTGCGAGAAGGTGGCCCGCGCCCAGCGCCGGCCCAGCGTGCGACATGAGCACTACCACCGCCCACCGTTGATCCCGACCGGCGCCCATTTCCGTGGCGCCCGCGACGCGGTCTTTCGCATGACCTTTCCCGCTTTTTCCCGAGCCTGCCCAGCAATGGCCAGATCTCCCATGGCAGCCGAGCGCTGCAGCCAGACCAGACCTCATTCTTGCCCATGATCAACATCACGCTCCCCGACGGCAGCCGCCGCGAATTCGAATCCCCCGTCTCGGTGATGCAGGTCGCCCAGTCGATCGGCGCCGGCCTGGCCAAGGCCACCATCGCCGGCCAGGTGGATGGCCAGCTGGTCGATGCCAGCGACGTCATCGACCATGATGCCAGCCTGCGCATCATCACCGCCAAGGATGCCGAGGGCGTGGAGATCATCCGCCACTCCTGCGCGCATCTGGTCGGGCATGCGGTCAAGCAGCTCTACCCCGAGGTCAAGATGGTGATCGGTCCGGTCATCGCCGAAGGCTTCTATTACGACATCTACAGCGAGCGCCCGTTCACGCCCGAAGACATGGCGGCGATCGAGCAGCGCATGCAGGAATTGATCGCGCAGGACTACGACGTGATCAAGAAGGTCACCCCGCGCGCCGAGGTGATCGAGGTGTTCGCCCAGCGCGGCGAAGAGTACAAGCTGCGCCTGATCGAGGACATGTCCGAGGACATCACCGCGATGGGCCTGTACTACCACCAGGAATACGTGGACATGTGCCGCGGCCCGCACGTGCCCAATACGCGCTTCCTCAAGGCGTTCAAGCTGACCCGCATTTCCGGCGCCTACTGGCGCGGCGACGCCAAGAACGAGCAGCTGCAGCGCATCTACGGCACCGCCTGGGCCGACAAGAAGCAGCTGGACGCCTACATCCTGCGCATGGAAGAAGCCGACAAGCGCGACCACCGCCGCATCGGCAAGGCGCAGGACCTGTTCCACCTGCAGGAAGAAGCGCCCGGTCTGGTGTTCTGGCACCCCAAGGGCTGGTCGCTGTGGCAGGTGGTCGAGCAGTACATGCGCAAGGTCTACCGCGACAGCGGCTACGGCGAGGTGCGTTGCCCGCAGATCCTGGATGTCTCGCTGTGGCAGAAATCCGGCCATTGGGACAACTACCAGGACGCGATGTTCTTCACCGAATCGGAGAAGCGCACCTACGCGGTCAAGCCGATGAACTGCCCCGGCCACGTGCAGGTGTTCAACCAGGGCCTGCACAGCTACCGCGACCTGCCGATCCGCTACGGCGAATTCGGCGCCTGCCACCGCAACGAGCCCTCCGGCGCGCTGCACGGCATCCTGCGCGTGCGCGGCTTCACCCAGGACGACGGCCACGTGTTCTGCCTGGAATCGCAGATCGAATCCGAGGTGACCGCCTTCCACCAGCAGGCGCTGGCGGTCTATACCGCCTTCGGGTTCGACGACATCCAGATCAAGATCGCGTTGCGTCCGGAAAAGCGCCTGGGCGACGACGCCACCTGGGACAAGGCCGAAGCCGCGCTGCGCAGCGCACTGGGCGTCTGCGGGGTGGAATGGCAGGAGCTGCCGGGCGAGGGCGCCTTCTACGGCCCCAAGATCGAGTACCACCTCAAGGACGCCATCGGCCGTACCTGGCAGCTGGGCACCATGCAGGTCGATTTCATGATGCCGGGCCGCCTCGGCGCCGAGTATGTGGACGAAAACAGCCAGAAGAAGCATCCGGTCATGCTGCACCGGGCCATCGTCGGCTCGATGGAGCGGTTCATCGGCATTTTGATCGAGCACCACGCCGGCGCCTTCCCGTCCTGGCTGGCCCCGGTGCAGGTCGTTGTCGCCAACATCACCGACGCTCAGGCTGAATATGTCGACTCGGTTAGGAAAACCCTTGCAAATCAAGGCTTCCGTGTCAGCGCCGATTTGCGTAACGAGAAGATCGGTTATAAGATTCGCGAGCATACGCTGCAACGCGTGCCATATCTGCTCGTGGTCGGCGACCGTGAGAAGGAAAATGGCGCTGTCGCCGTGCGGACGCGTTCGGGGGAGGACCTCGGGACCATGACGGTCTCGGCCTTTATCGAACGCCTGCAGGCAGAGCAGGCAGCGTGAGCCAACCCCGGCCGGTCTGGATGATCCGGATGCGCCGGTTCGATTCCTCTGGGAGATTGCAATATCAGTACCCCTGACAACAAACAGAACCGCAAGAACCAAGAAATCCGTGTGCCGCGCGTTCGCGTGATCGGCAGCGACGGTGAGATGGTCGGCGTGTTGTCGCGCGACGAAGCGCTCGCCAAGGCCGAAGAAGAAGGCCTGGATCTGGTCGAAATCCAGCCGCAGGCCGATCCGCCGGTCTGCAAGATCATGGATTTCGGCAAGTTCAAGTTCGAGCAGCAGAAAAAGGCCAATGAGGCCAAGAAGAAGACCAAGCAGGTCGAGATCAAGGAACTCAAGTTCCGTCCGGTCACCGACGAGGGCGACTACCAGATCAAGCTGCGCAACATGCGCCGCTTCCTGGAAGAGGGCGACAAGGTCAAGGTCAACATCCGCTTCCGTGGGCGCGAAATGAGCCACCAGGAGCTCGGCCGCGAGATGGCGGCGCGGATCGAGGCCGACCTGGGCGAAGACATCGTCATCGAATCCCGCCCGCGCCTGGAAGGGCGTCAGATGGTCATGATGATCGCGCCCAAGAAGAAGATCTGAGGATCTTCTTTCGTCCTGCGACGGCGCCCCTGGCGGGTCCGTCGCAGCCGCAAGATCAACGACTTGCAACAATTCCCGGCAACGGGTAGACTGCGCGGCCCGCTTTATCGGGGGCGCCGTGCGAGCGGCACCAGGACCTGTCCGGATCGTGTTCGATCAAGGACTTACAAGCAGGCAAGGGCAAGGATGGAAAGTGTGGTCGCAAGACTGCCGCCCGTGTCAGTGACAAAACACCATCAAGGACATTGCAATGCCCAAGATCAAGACCAACCGGGCGGCGGCCAAGCGTTTCCGCAAGACCGCCTCCGGCAAGTACAAGTGCGGCCACGCAAACCGTAGCCACATCCTCACGAAGAAAGCGACCAAGCGGAAGCGCAACCTGCGGCAGACGAATCACGTCCGTGCCGAGGACGCTGGCCGTCTCGATCGTATGCTTCCCTACCTCTGAGGACTGACCCATGGCACGAGTAAAGCGTGGCGTACAGGCGCGTCGCCGCCACAAGAAGATTCTGACCCTGGCAAAGGGTTACTACAACGCTCGCCGCAAGGTGTTCCGCGTTGCCAAGCAGGCGGTCATCAAGGCGCAGCAGTACGCCTACATTGGCCGTAAGCAGAAGAAGCGTAATTTCCGTTCGCTGTGGATCACCCGCATCAATGCGGCTGCCCGCATCAACGGCTTGAGCTACAGCCGTTTCATGAATGGCCTGCTCAAGGCGGGTATCACCCTGGACCGCAAGGTGCTGGCCGATATCGCCGTGCACGACGCCGCCGGCTTTGCCGCGCTGGCCGAGAAGGCAAAGGGCGCGCTGGCTGCGTAAATGCAGATCCCTCTGCAAGAGCCCGCACATCCGTGTGCGGACTTCTTAATGAGATAGTCCCTCGCAGGAGCCCGCACATCCATGTGCGGACTGCTTGAAGAAGCGGGTCATCGGATGTAGTCACACCTGGTGTGCATGCCTTCGGTGAGGTGAGACGCACAGATGCAGGGGGAAGGGCGCGAGTCCTTCCCTTTTTGCGTTTTAGCGACGTCGCCAAGTGGGCGATGACAGGTCAATGCAGTGACAATGCGTTCCGGTGCATCCGGAAACACCGTTCGGTTGAGCAGTTGAGGCGCAAGTGCAATGAGTGAGATTCAATCCCTGACCGAGCGTGCGCTGGCCGATGTTGCCGCGGCGCAGACGCCGGACCAACTGGAAGCATTGCGGGTGGCCTTGCTGGGCAAGAGCGGCAGCATCACCGCCCAGCTCAAGCAGCTCGGCACGTTGCCGCCCGAGCAGCGCAAGGCGGCGGGCGAGGCGATCAACCAGACGCGCGATGTGCTGACCGCCGCGTTGTCCGAACGCAAGAACACCCTGGAAACGGCTGCGCTCGACGCACGTCTGGCCGGCGAAACTATCGACGTCACCTTGCCGGGCCGCCGCAGCGAACGTGGCGGCCTGCATCCGGTCACGCGGACGCTGGAGCGCATCGTCGAAATCTTCGCGCGGCTGGGGTATGAGTTGTCCGATGGCCCGGAAATCGAAGACGACTGGCACAACTTCGAGGCGCTGAATTTTCCGCCGCACCATCCAGCGCGTGCGATGCACGACACCTTCTACTTCGGCGATGGCCGCCTGCTGCGCACGCATACCTCCGGCGTCCAGGTGCGTTACATGGATGCGCACACACCGCCGCTGCGCATGATCGCGGCCGGCAAGGTGTACCGCTCCGATTCGGACCAGACCCACTCGCCGATGTTCCATCAGGTCGAAGGCCTGCTGGTGGACGAGCATTCCAACTTCGCCGACCTCAAGGGCACCTTGTCCGAGTTCGTGCGCGCGTTCTTCGAACGCGACTTCGAAATGCGTTTCCGTCCCAGCTATTTCCCGTTCGTGGAGCCGGGGGCGGAAGTGGACATCGCCTGGCAGCAGCCCGACGGCAGCACCCGTTGGCTGGAAGTGCTGGGCTGCGGCATGGTGCACCCCAACGTGCTGCGCAGCGTCGGCATCGACCCCGAGCGTTACACCGGTTTCGCGTTCGGCCTGGGCGTGGAGCGCTTCGCGATGCTGCGCTACGGCGTCAACGACCTGCGCGCCTTCTTCGAAAACGATGTGCGTTTTCTTCGGCAGTTTGCTTGACGGCGGGGATTCGGGAATTGGGAATCGGGAATCGCAAGAGCCGCGCGCTCCATCGGTTCGGTTCCGAAGGCCCGGCAACCTCGCTTTTGCGATTCCCCATTCCCCATTCTCGATTCCCGGTTCCTCATGAAATTCTCTGAAAATTGGCTGCGTAGCCACGTCCCGACCCAGGCCACGCGCGACGAACTGGCTGCGACGCTGACGGCGATCGGTCTGGAAGTCGAAGACGTCACGCCGTTGGGCGAGGCGCTGGGGCAGGTGGTGGTGGCGCGTATCGTCGAGGCGGTGCGTCATCCAGAAGCCGATCGTCTGCAGGTGTGCAGTGTCGATGCCGGGCAGGGCGCGTTGCTGCAGATCGTGTGCGGGGCGCCCAATGCGCGCGCCGGTCTGGTGGCGCCGCTGGCACTGGTCGGTGCGCAGATCGGCGAGCTGACCATCACCGCGGCCAAGCTGCGTGGCGTGGCCTCCAACGGCATGCTGTGCTCGGCCAAGGAGCTGGGTCTGGACAGCGATGCGTCCGGCCTGTTCGAGCTGCCCGACGATGCCCCGGTGGGCCAGGCGCTGGCCGACTATCTGGGGCTCCCTGATGCCAGCATCGAAATCAAACTCACGCCCAATCGCGCCGATTGCTTCAGCGTGCGTGGCATCGCTTTCGACGTGGCGGCCGCGTGCGCCAGCGAAGTGGTGGCTTTCGACGCCGGTGCGGTGGCGCCGGCGTCCACGCGCACGCTCGCGGTCGAACTGCAAGCCGGCAAGGATGCCCCGCGGTATTGCGGGCGGGTGATCGAGGGCATCGACCCGGCCGCGAAAACGCCGGTGTGGCTGGCCGAGCGCCTGCGCCGCAGTGGTGTGCGTCCGGTGTCCTTGCTGGTGGACATCACCCAGTACGTGATGCTGGAACTGGGCCAGCCGATGCATGCCTTCGATCTGGATACTTTGCAGGGGCCGATCGGCGTGCGGCATTCGCGCAGCGGCGAGCAGCTGGCGCTGCTGGATGGGCGTCAGGTGACCCTGGACGACAGCTTCCTGACCATCACCGATGCCGGGCGTCCGGTTGCGCTGGCGGGGTTGATGGGCGGGCTGGACACGCGCGTCACCGAGACCACGCGCAATGTGTTCCTGGAATCGGCGTACTTCGACCCGGCCGCCATCATGGGCCGTGGCCGCAAGTTCGGCCTGCACACCGACGCCGGGCATCGCTTCGAACGCGGCGTGGACCCGGCCTTGCCGCCGCAGGCAATCGAGGTCGCCACGCGTCTGGTGCTGGAACTGGCCGGCGGTACGCCAGGCCCAGTGGTGCACGCGCAGTTGCCGGAGCATCTGCCGCAGGCCGCGCCCATCCTGTTGCGTCGCGCGCGCATCGCGCGCGTGCTCGGCATCGCGATCGACGATGCCGAGGTGGTGCGCATCCTGAGCGCGCTCGGCATGCAGGTCGATGCGGTTTCCGAGGGCTGGCAGGTGATGGCGCCGAGCCGGCGCTTCGATATCGCCATCGAAGAAGATCTCATCGAGGAGCTGGCGCGTATCCACGGCTACGATCGCGTGCCGACCACGCTGCCCGGCGGCGCCAGCCGGATCGCAATGCCAAGCGAGACCCAACTGGACGAATTGAGCGTGCGCCGCCAGCTGGTGGCGCGCGAGCTGCAGGAAACCATCAACTACGCGTTTGTCGATGCCGCGCTGCTGCAGCGCTGGCAGTTGGATGAGGGCCTGGTGTCGCTAGCCAATCCGCTCAGCGCCGAGCTGGCCGTGATGCGTCCGCGCCTGCTGCCGGGCCTGGTGGCGACGCTGGGCCGCAATGTCGCCCGTCAGGCCGGGCGGGTGCGATTGTTCGAGCTGGGCAAGGTATTTGCCGCAGCCGAGCAGTCCGGCGCCGCGCCGCAGGAATCCCAGCACGTGGCCGCGGCCGTGTGCGGCGATGCGCTGGCCCTGCAGTGGGGCGAACCGTCGCGCAAGGTGGACTTCCACGACGTGAAGGGCGACCTGATGGCCTTGGCGGCGGCCAGCGGCGCGAAGCTGGAATTCCAGCCGTCCGCCCAGCCGTTCGGGCATCCGGGGCGGTCGGCCGACGTCTATCGCGACGGCGTTCGCATCGGCTGGATCGGGCAGGTGCATCCACGCCTGGCCAAGGCGCTGGAGATCGATGTGGATGTGATCGCATTCGAACTGCAGCTGGCACCGCTGGTGCAGCGCGCATTGCCACGCGCCGGCGAGCTGTCGCGGTTCCCGTCGGTGCGTCGCGATCTGGCCTTCCTGGTACCCGAGCAGGTGAGCTGGGCGGCGCTGTCGGCGAGCGTGCAGACCACGGTGGGCCCGTTGTTGCGCGAGGTGCAGCTGTTCGACCGCTATGTCGGGCAGGGGGTCGAGCCAGGTTTCAAGAGTCTGGCTATGGGCTTGATTTTGCAGGATAACTCGCGCACTCTCACTGACCGGGACGTGGACGCGGTTGTCACCGACGTGGTGGCCGTGATCGAGCGCGAGCATCGCGCCCGGATCCGGAGTTGAGGCGGTAATCAGGGGAGTGGCATGGCATTGACGAAAGCAGAGATGGCCGAGCGTCTGTTTGACGAGGTCGGTCTGAACAAGCGCGAGGCAAAGGAATTTGTCGACGCGTTTTTCGACGTGCTGCGCGATGCCCTGGAGCAGGGTCGTCAGGTGAAGCTGTCGGGTTTCGGCAACTTCGATCTGCGGCGCAAGAATCAACGGCCCGGTCGCAATCCCAAGACCGGCGAGGAAATTCCGATCTCGGCCAGGACGGTGGTGACCTTCCGCCCGGGCCAGAAGCTCAAGGAACGGGTGGAGGCTTATGCTGGATCCGGGCAGTAATCGCGAGCTACCGCCAATCCCGGCCAAGCGCTACTTCACCATCGGTGAGGTCAGCGAGCTGTGCGACGTCAAGCCGCATGTATTGCGGTATTGGGAGACGGAATTCCCCAGCCTGGAGCCGGTCAAGCGGCGTGGCAATCGCCGGTACTACCAGCGACACGACGTGTTGATGGTGCGTCAGATCCGGGGACTGCTGTACGAGCAGGGTTACACCATTGGTGGCGCACGCCTGCGCCTGGAAGGCGACGGTGCCAAGAGCGAGTCGGCACTGAGCAACCAGATCATCAAGCAGGTGCGGATGGAGCTGGAAGAAGTGCTTCAACTGCTGCGCCGCTAGGAAAACGCTTCACAAAGCCGCTATAATCGCAGGCCGTCCTCGCGACGGGTGCAGCATCTTCGGGGTATAGCGCAGCCTGGTAGCGCACTAGTCTGGGGGACTAGTGGTCGTCGGTTCGAATCCGGCTACCCCGACCAGACAGCAAAGCCCATGTCCTCAGGACATGGGCTTTTTTGTTGCGTTGCAACATTGCATTTTTATGTCCTGGCATGGCCTGGCCGATACGCAGATCGGCATATCGCATTGCAGCATGAACCGCACGCTAGCGCCCGGTTTTTGCGGTCCGGTTCGCTATGGACTTGGGTCACGGAATGATGCTAAGTGCCCGAAAACATTCCAGATCATTAGCGAAAGATCAGGACGTGGATCACGTTCTGTTAACGCGCTAACGACGAACTTGAATCAATAGGCCAACGCCGTCAAAAAAATGGCGAGCTGCGTCTTGCGGTGGATTCTTTCTGTGCCATAGTGCAGTGCAACACGTCATCCCTGTCGTGATCCCGATGTCCTGGGATAAACCTCTCTGTCGTACGTTCGTGCTGGCGTGTTGGCCGGTTGAATGCTGCGCGAGCTCCTGTCCCACCCAACCGAGGCAGCCAGCCACACGCATGAAGAAACTGATCGGACGATTCTGCCAAGGCCTTAGCCTGGCGTTGATCTGCTCGATGACACTGGGCGCTTGCAGCACCGGGAAGGACATGGCGACGTCGTTGCCGCTTCCCGATCCGCTCGCAATGTCGGCGGTGCAACCCGAGTATCGACTCTCCCCAGGCGACCTGTTGCTGGTCAAGGTGTTCCAGGTCGACGATCTGGAGCGGCAGGTCCGCATCGATCAGAACGGTCACATCTCGCTGCCGTTGATCGGCGACGTCAACGCCGCCGGCATGGGGGTGGGGGAACTCGAAAAGATGGTCGCCGATCGCTATCGCGGTGGCTATCTGCAGAACCCGCAGGTGTCGGTCTTCGTGCAGGAATCCAACGGCCGTCGCGTGACCGTGACCGGCGCGGTCGATGAACCCGGCATCTATCCGGTGATCGGTGCCAACCTGACCTTGCAGCAGGCCATCGCGCAGGCCAAGGGCGTCAGCACCGTGGCCAGCCGCGGCAATGTCATCGTGTTCCGTACGGTCAACGGGCAGAAGATGATCGCGCGCTTCGACCTGACCGAAATCGAGAAGGGCGCCAACCCGGACCCTGAAATCTACGGCGGCGACATCGTTGTGGTGTATCGCTCGGATGCGCGCGTCTGGTTGCGCACCATGCTGGAACTGACCCCCTTGGTGATGGTGTGGCGCGCTTACCGATGAGTATGAATTCCGACAATCGTTCTTCGCCGTCGCATCGCCACGGACACCTCGAACTGGCAGACGTCAGCCTGATGGATTACTGGCGCGCCCTGGTGTCGCAGCGGTGGCTGATCATCCTGATCACCATCGGTGCGGTACTGCTGGCGCTGGTGATCACCTTGCTGATGCCGGAAAAGTATCGTGCTACCAGCACGCTGCAGATCGAGCGTGACTCGCTCAATGTGGTCAACGTCGACAACCTGATGCCGGTGGAATCGCCGCAGGACCGCGACTTCTACCAGACCCAGTATCAGTTGCTGCAGAGCCGATCGCTGGCACGTGCGGTGATCCGCGAAGCCAAGCTCGACCAGGAGCCGGCGTTCAAGCAGCAGGTTGAAGAGGCGCTGGAAAAAGCAGCGGCAAAGAACCCGGAAGCGGGCAAGACGGTGGATTCGCGCCAGGCCATCATCGAGCGCAGCCTCACCGACACCTTGCTCGCAGGTCTGGTGGTCGAGCCGATCCTCAATTCGCGTCTGGTCTACGTCAATTACGATTCGCCGGACCCGGTACTGGCAGCGAAGATCGCCAATACCTATCCGAAAGTGTTCATCGTCAGCACGCAGCAGCGTCGCATGAAGGCGTCTTCGTTTGCGACCAAGTTCCTGGCAGAGCGTCTGGAGCAGCTGCGTTCCAAGGTGGAAGATTCGGAAAAGACCCTGGTGGCGTATTCGACCGACGAGCAGATCGTCTCGGTCGGCGACGACAAGCCATCGCTGCCGGCGCAGAACCTGACCGACCTCAATGCATTGCTGGCGTCGGCACAGGACGCACGCATCAAGGCCGAGGCGGCCTGGCGCCAGGCCGCTTCCGGCGATGCCATGTCGCTGCCACAGGTGCTCAGCAGCCCGCTGATCCAGACCCTGCGTGGCGAGCAGGTGCGCCTGACCAGCGAGTACCAGCAGAAGCTGTCGACGTTCAAGCCGGATTACCCGGAAATGCAGCGCCTGAAAGCGCAGATCGAAGAATCGCGCCGGCAGATCAACGGCGAGATCATCAACGTGCGCCAGTCGCTGAAGGCGACCTACGATGCATCGGTGCATCAGGAGCAATTGCTCAACGAACGTATCGCCGGCCTGCGCAACAACGAGCTCGACCTGCAAAGCCGCAGCATCCGCTACAACATGCTCAAGCGCGACGTCGACACCAACCGCCAGCTCTACGATGCGCTTCTGCAGCGCTACAAGGAAATCGGCGTGGCGGGCAACGTCGGCGCCAACAACGTGACCATCGTCGACACTGCAGATGTGCCTACGTCGAAGACTTCGCCGAAACTCAAATTGAACCTCGCTTTGGGCTTCATCTTTGGCGTATTCCTGGGTCTGGCGGTGGCGCTGGTGCGCTATTTCCTGCGCGGGACCGGGCCGGAAACACGATTGAACTGACATCGTGGTGTTGCAAAACAGTGGTTAATTAAAGTGACAACCGATTCAGCGTGGAAAAGGTTGGATCCCGTATGTTTCGGGCTCCTTCGTTTGAAAGTTTGTCTCTGTTGAAACAAAGGGCTGTCGGGCGATCTGGGGTCGGTAAGTATTACCGCGGTGATCGCTCGACGGAGATGATTGAAAGCTCGCGTGCGACTCGTATGTTCCCCCGCATGCACCGTATCGAGTTTGGAGGACATCCCCATGCTTTTGGCAGACCTGAGTAGCGCGACTTACACGACATCCTCGCCGCGATTGTTGTCCAAGTATTCGGCCGCGGCCGACCTGGTGCTGCGCGTGTTCGACCTGACCATGGTGGTCGTGTCGGGCCTGATCGCCTATCGCATCGTGTTCGGCTCCTGGGTCCCCGCCGCGCCCTATCGGGTTGCGATCGGTACCACGCTGCTGTACTCGGTGATCTGCTTCGCGCTGTTTCCGCTGTATCGCAGCTGGCGCGGTCGCGGGCTGCTGAGCGAATTGATGGTGCTGGGTGGTGCCTTCGGCGGTGTCTTTGCGCTGTTCGCGGTGCATGCGCTGATCGTGCAGGTGGGCGAGCAGGTCTCGCGCGGCTGGATCGGCCTGTGGTTCGTCGGCGGCCTGGCATCGCTGGTCGCCGCACGTACCCTGCTGCGCGGCTTTCTGAACCACCTGCGCGCCCAGGGCGTGGACGTGCAGCGGGTGGTGGTGGTGGGCTTGCGCCACCCGGTGATGAAGATCAACCACTACCTGAGCCGCAACCCGTGGGTCGGCATGAACCTGGTGGGTTACTTCCGCACGCCTTACGACATTGCCGTGACCGAGCAGCGCCAGTCGCTGCCGTGCCTGGGCGAGCCCGATGCGCTGATCGACTATTTGAAGGACAACCAGGTCGAGCAGGTGTGGATCTCGTTGCCGCTGGGCGAGCGTGACCACATCAAGCAGCTGCTACAGCGTCTGGACCGTTACCCGATCAACGTGAAGCTGGTGCCCGACCTGTTTGATTTCGGGTTGCTGAATCAGTCCGGTGAGCAGATCGGCAACACGCCGGTGATCAATCTGCGCCAGGGTGGTGTGGATCGCGATAATTACTTCGTCGTCGCGAAGGCGCTGCAGGACAAGATCCTGGCCGTGATCGCGCTGATGGGCCTGTGGCCGCTGATGGCCGCCATCGCCGTGGGCGTCAAGATGAGCTCGCCAGGCCCAGTGTTCTTCCGTCAGCGCCGCCATGGCCTGGGCGGTCGCGAGTTCTACATGTACAAGTTCCGTTCGATGCGCGTGCATGACGATCATGGCACCACGATCCAGCAGGCGACCAAGAACGACACGCGCATTACCCGTTTCGGTGCGTTCCTGCGCCGCAGCAGCCTGGACGAGTTGCCGCAGATCTTCAACGTCCTCGGCGGCAGCATGTCGATCGTGGGTCCGCGCCCGCATGCAGCGCAGCACAACACGCATTATGAAAAGCTGATCAATCACTACATGCAGCGCCACTACGTCAAGCCGGGTATTACCGGTTGGGCGCAGGTGAACGGCTTCCGCGGCGAAACCCCGGAGCTGCGCACGATGAAGAAGCGTATTCAGTACGACCTGGACTACATCCGTCGTTGGTCGCTTTGGCTGGATATCCGCATCATCGTGCTGACTGCGGTGCGCGTGCTCGGACAGAAGACCGCGTACTGATGAAGGCGGGGAGCGTGCGAGCGGGCGCGTCCGGCGCCGCGGGCGGCTGCACTGCAGCCGCCCCTTTCAGGCAGGCGTTTGCATGCTGATTCGAATGAGCGAGGCGACCCGCATTCGCTGGCACAACCTGCTGATCGAGCTGACCTTGCTGGTCGGCGTCGGTTACAACCTGGTGCTGGCCCTGATCAATGCGAATGTGTTCACCGTCCGCCCGGTGATCACCTACGCGGTCGAGTTCATGGTGTATGCGGCGTGTTTCCTGCTGGGCCTGGGCTCGCTCAGCCGCAAGCGCATCGCGTTGATCATCAGCGGGCTGGGCTTGATCGTGCTGCTGATGTTCGTGCGGTTCCTGGTGAACTGGCAGATCGATCCGAAGTTCTTCCGCGACGCGCTGGTGGTCTTCGCCTTCGTGGTGCTGGGGTCCGCGTACACCGGCTCGCTGCCCAAGCTGTTCATCCGCATGACCATCATCGTCTCGCTGGTCGCCGCGTTCGAACTGGCCATGCCAAGCGCCTACGGCGATCTGGTCAATCCCAAGAGTTTCTTCGTCAACGCGCGCGGGATGAGCGCCGAAGGCTTCTGGAACGAGGACAGCAACCTGTTCGTCAGCGCCACGCGCCCGGGCGAGCGTAACTTCCTGCCGGGTTCCAACCTGCCACGCGCCTCCTCGATGTTCATCGAGCCGGTGACGATGGGCAATTACATCTGCTTCTTCACCGCCATCGTGCTGGTGTTCTGGCGTTGGATGCGTCCGGCCGCCTTGATGCTGTCGGTCGGACTGATCGGCTTCATGATCGTCGCTTCCGACGGACGCTTGGCCGCGGGTACCTGCGTGTTGATGGTGCTGCTGACGCCCTTGCTGAAGCGCCTCGATCAACGATTGGCGTTTCTGGTGTTCCTGCTGGTGATCATGAGTGCGTGGCTGCTGGTCTGGGTGACCGGGATCACCGCCTACCAGGACACGACGATGGGCCGAGTGTTCTTCACCGTGTATTCGATGAACAACCTGTCATTCGAGTCCTGGATGGGCCTGGATTTTGCACAGGCGTATCGCTACTTCGATAGCGGCATTTCCTACTTCATCGCCTCGCAGTCGATTGTCGGGGTGCTGGCGTTCCTGTTGTCGTATTCGTTCCTGCTGCTGATGCCCAGCAAGGAAGGGCAGCTGTTCAAGAACCTGGCCATCTTTGCGTTCGCGCTGAGTTTGCTGGTGTCCAACGGCTACTTTTCGATCAAGACCTCGGCGCTGTGGTGGTTCGTCTGTGGCTGCCTATGGCACATGCGTCCGACCTGGTCCGCGTCGGCTGCTCCCCGGACCTCGATCAAGGATGATCCAACGGCAGATGGCGCGCAGCTGCCATTGCCCGCGGGAGCAGCACGATGAGCGCTGCCGCGGCAGCCACGTCGCCGGTCACACCTGCCGCTGGCGACCGGACCACGACAGCGGGTCGCGCGCGCGATCAGCGGATCGATGCGGCCAAGGCGATTGCGATCCTGCTGGTGGTGTTCTGCCATGCCAAGGGCGTGCCGCACGGCATGACCCTGTTCGCCTACAGCTTTCACGTGCCGCTGTTTTTCATGGTGTCGGGGTGGCTGGCGGCTGGCTATGCGTCCCGCACCACGGGATTGGACAGGCGCTCGTTGGGCAGGCATGCACGCAGCCTGCTGCTGCCCTACGTGACGTTCTATCTGTTGGGTTATGCGTACTGGTTGTTGACCCGCAACATCGGCGAGAAGGCGGCGCGGTGGGGAAGCCATCCGTGGTGGGAGCCGATCGTGTCGCTGTTCACCGGAATCGGCCCGGACCTGTACGTACAACCGCCACTGTGGTTTTTGCCGGTGATGCTGGTGACCGTGATTGCCTACATCCTGCTGCGCCACGTGCTGCCCCCGTTGCTCATTGCGCTGGCGTCGCTGGTGCTGGCCTGGATCTGGATGAACTGGTTCCCGGGACAGGGCGTGCGACTTTTCTTCGGCCTCGATGTGCTACCGGTGTCGTTGTGTTTCTACGCGCTGGGCGCGTTGTTGATTCACCTGTCGCCGCGGTTGCCGACGTCGCTGCCGATCAGTGCGTTGGTAACCGTGGTGCTGGCGTTCGCAGTCGCGTGGTTGGCCCAGCGCAATGGACGCATCGACGTGAACATGCTGCAGTTCGGTCGCGAGCATGCGCTGTTCCTGCTCAGTGCGGTACTGGGCTCGCTGATGGTGATCTGCGCGGCGCGGTTGGTGCAGGGCTGGGCGTGGGTACAGTGGATCGGCCGCAATACCTTGCTGATCCTGTGCACGCACATGTTGGTGTTCTTCGTCTTGTCCGGCGTTGCCGCAGTCGCTGGCGGGTTCGGCTCGGCGCGTCCCGGGCTGGGCTGGGCGGTGTTCGTCACGGTCTTTGCGCTGGTTGCATGCGTGCCGATGCGCTGGGTGCTGATGCGGTTTGCTCCCTGGGCGTTGGGTGCGCGCACGGTGACGGCATGAGCGGCGCTGCGGCATGACCATGGCCCCGTACTTGCCCGAGGTGGGGCGCGACACAGCAGGCCCGGTCGTGCGGCCGGTGGCTGCGGCGACCCGCGACTGGCAGATCGATGCAGCAAAGGCCCTGGCCATCGTACTGGTGGTGCTTGGGCATGCCAGCGGCATGCCGCCCGCGTACAAACTGTTTGCCTACAGTTTTCATGTGCCGCTGTTTTTCGTGCTCTCCGGATGGGTGGGCGAACGATTCGGGCGGCGTGCGTTGAACGCAGCGACAGCGGCCAAGCTGGCGCGCACGCTCCTGGTTCCGTACCTGGCTTTTTTCCTGGTGGCCTACGGTGTGTGGCTGTTGATGGCGGTGCTCAATCACGCCTTCCAGCAGCCGGGCGCACGTGCGTGGTGGGATCCGTTGACCGGCGTGCTCTGGGCCAATGGCACGCGTCTGTACGTGCTGCCGGCGTTGTGGTTCTTGCCGGCACTGTTTGTCACGACACTGGCCTACATTGCATTGCGCGCGCGCCTGGGTACGGGCGTGGTGGTGGCGATGAGTTTGCCGCTGGCACTGGCATGGGCGCGATGGTTTCCCGCGCTGCAGCTGCGGCTGCCGCTCGCGTTGGACGTGCTGCCGATTGCCTTGTTCTTCATTGCGATCGGCGGCTGGCTGTCGCGCTTTGCCGAGCGGTTGCGTGGCTTCGGTGCAGGGGCCTGGGCAGTGGTCTTGCTGTGCGTGGCGGCGGCCTGGGGACTGCTGGCCGGATGGAACGGGCAGGTGGACGTCAACAACCTGCAGTTCGGGAATTCGGCCGCGCTGTTCGTGCTGGTCAGCCTGCTGGGAACCGCGATGACCTTGTGCGTGGCCTACTTCGTTCGCAACTGGCGGTGGGTGCAATGGATCGGTACCAATACGCTGCTGATCCTGTGCACGCATACCTTGGTGTTTCTGGTGATCACCAGTGTGGTGGTCCGCACCGGCGTGGTGGATCGCAACCTGATCGGTACGCCGGCCTGGGCGATGGCGTTGAGTGCGTTCGCGATCGCCTGCGCTGTGCCGATGCGCATGGTGCTGGTGCGTAGTGCGCCATGGATGTTGGGGTTGAAGCGTCAATGATGCGTTTTCAGAATCGACCGTCGTCGCAGCACCTGCGTGCGCGTCGCCGGCACAGGAGATTGGCGTAAATGAAAGTGGTGCATGTCGTCCGCCAATTCCACCCCTCGATCGGGGGGATGGAGGAAGTCGTCCTCAATGTCGCCCGCCAGCATCAGGCCACTAGTGCCGATACGGTGGAGGTGGTGACGCTCGATCGCGTGTTTACCGACCCGGGTGCGCAGCTTGCGCCGCAGGAAACCTATCAGGGCCTGCCGATCCGGCGAATCGGCTATCGCGGTTCGTCGCGTTACCCGCTCGCACCATCGGTGCTGGGCGCGATTCGCTCTGCCGATGTGGTGCATCTGCATGGCATCGATTTTTTCTACGACTACCTTGCGCTGACCAGACCGTTCCATGGCAAGCCGATGGTGGTTTCCACCCACGGCGGGTTCTTCCACACCGCCTACGCATCGCGCATGAAGCAGATCTGGTTCCAGACCCTGACCCGGGCATCGGCGTTGGCGTATGCGCGGGTGATTGCCACCAGCGAAAACGATGGTGACCTGTTTGCCAAGGTGGTATCACCAGCGCGCCTGCGCGTGATCGAAAACGGCGTGGACGTGGAAAAATATGCAGGGCAGGGCGCGACGGCGCCTGGCCGGACGATGCTGTATTTCGGTCGCTGGTCGGTCAACAAGGGGTTGATCGAAACGCTGGAGCTGCTGCAGGCCGCGCTCAAGCGCGACCCGCAGTGGCGGCTGATCATCGCCGGCCGCGAGTACGATCTGAACGAGGCCGACCTGCGCAAGGCCATTGCCGAGCGTGGTCTGCAGGACAAGGTGCAGTTGAGCATGTCGCCCTCGCAGGAGCAGTTGCGCACGCTGATGCAGCAGGCACAGTTCTTTGTCTGCCTGTCGCGCCATGAAGGGTTCGGTATTGCCGCCGTCGAGGCGATGAGCGCAGGGCTGATTCCCATCCTCAGCGATATCCCGCCGTTCGTGCGGCTTGCCACCGAGTCAGGGCAGGGCGTGATCGTCAATCGCGACAGGATCGACGCGGCGGCCGACCAGGTGCAGGCGCTTGCGCTGACCGCTGATGCCGACTTCGCCACGCGGCGTGCGGCCTCGATGGCCTATGTGAGCCGCTACGACTGGAAGCATGTGGTCGGGCGTTACGTGGACGAGTACCACGCCGCGCTGGGTACGCCGCGTCCGCAGGAGACGCGGCGATGAGCGCGCACGCATCTGCATCGCTGACCCGTGCAGCGGCCCGGCCGCAGGTCACGGTGTTGTTCTCCACCGAAAAGCCTAACGCCAGCACCAATCCGTATCTGACCCAGCTCTACGACGCATTGCCCGATGCGGTGCAGCCGCGCTTCTTCTCGATGCGCGACGCCTTGTTGTCGCGCTACGACGTGCTGCATCTGCACTGGCCCGAATACCTGCTGCGCCACCCCAGTGCTGCCGGCACCCTGGCCAAGCAGGTGTGTGCGGCGTTGTTGTTGCTCAGGTTGCAGGTCACCGGCACGCCGGTCGTGCGCACCCTGCACAATCTGGCGCCACACGAAGACCGTGGCTGGCGCGAGCGCAGCCTGTTGCGCTGGATCGACCGCCTGACACGCCGCTGGATCCGCATCAATGCGACCACGCCGCCACGTCCGCCGTTCACCGACACCATCCTGCACGGCCATTACCGCGACTGGTTTGCGACGATGCCACAGGGCACCACGGTGCCAGGGCGGCTGCTGCATTTCGGCCTGATCCGCCCGTACAAGGGGGTGGAAACGCTGCTGGAGGTGATGCGCGATGTCGGCGACCCGCGCCTGAATCTGCGCATTGTCGGTAACCCCGCCACGCCGCAGATGCGTACGCTGGTGGAAGACGCCTGCGCGCAGGATCCGCGCATCAGCGCATTGCTGGCCTATGTCGAAGAGCCGGTGCTGGCACGCGAGGTGAGCGAGGCCGAGCTGGTGGTGTTGCCGTATCGGCAGATGCATAACTCCGGAACATTGCTGCTGGCCTTGTCGCTGGCGCGTCCGGTATTGGCGCCATGGAGTGAATCCAACGCGGCCATCGCCGAGGAAGTGGGCCGGGGCTGGGTATTCCTGTATGAAGGTGAGTTCGATGCGGCCTTGCTGACGGGCATGTTGGACACGGTGCGCGCTGCACCGCGCGGTCCGGCCCCGGATCTGTCGCAACGCGACTGGCCGCGCATCGGGCAGCTGCATTACCGCACCTATCTGGAAGCGCTGGGCAAGGACGGAGAAGCCGCGCTGTGACCGCAGAACCCCCCTCGATGTCATCTTCTCCCACACCTCCGACGCCGCCGCAGCGCAGCCTCGGCTCGCGTGCTGCGGGCGGAGCGGCGGTGACCATGCTGGGCCAGTCGGCCAAGATGGTCGTGCAATTTGGCGGCATCATCCTGCTGGCGCGCCTGCTGACCCCGTACGACTACGGGCTGATGGCGATGGTGACCGCCATCGTCGGTGCGGCGGAAATCCTGCGCGACTTCGGCCTGTCGGCCGCCGCGGTGCAGGCCAAGCACGTCAGCCGCGAGCAACGCGACAACCTGTTCTGGATCAATAGCGGCATCGGGTTGACGTTGTCGGTGCTGGTGTTCGCCTCGGCGCACCTGATCGCCAACTTCTACAAGGAGCCGGCGCTGGTCACCATCTCCCAGGCGCTGGCGGTGACGTTCCTGATCAACGGCATGACCACCCAATACCGCGCGCACCTGAGCCGCGGGCTGCGCTTCGGGCAGGTGGCGCTGAGCGATGTGGGGTCGCAGGTGCTGGGCCTGCTGGCTGCGGTGGCTGCAGCGTTGCTTGGCTGGGGTTACTGGGCGCTGGTGGTGCAGCAGGTGGTGCAGGCGGTGGTGAACCTCGTCATTGCCGCGAGCTGTGCGCGCTGGTTGCCTGGCGGCTATCAGCGCAGCGCGCCGATGCGCGACTTCATGAGCTTCGGCTGGAACCTGATGGCGGCGCAGCTGCTGGGATACGCCAGCCGCAACGTGGGCCAGGTGATCATCGGCTGGCGCACCGGCCCGGACGCGCTGGGTTTGTACAACCGCGCGTTCCAGCTGTTGATGATGCCGTTGAACCAGATCAATGCGCCGGCCACCAGCGTGGCGTTGCCGGTGCTGTCGCAGTTGCAGGACGACCGCGAACGTTTCAGCGCGTTCCTGCTGCGTGGGCAGACGGTGATGGTGCATCTGATCGTGGCGCTGTTTTCGTTCGCCTGTGCGCTGGCGATGCCGCTGATCGTGCTGGTGCTGGGCGAGCAGTGGCGCGAGGCGGTGCCGCTGTTCCAGGTGCTCACGCTCGGCGGCATCTTCCAGACCGCGTCCTACGCCACGTACTGGGTGTTCCTGGCCAGGGGATTGATGCGGCAACAACTGGTGTATTCGCTGGTCAGCCGCATCGTGTTGATCGCCTGCATCTTCGTCGGCTCGCGCTGGGGTGCGATGGGCGTGGCGATCGGGTATTCGTTCGGTTTGCTGGTGACCTGGCCGCTTTCATTGATCTGGGTCGGCAGGATCTCCGATACGCCGGTCGCTGCGTTGTTCACCAATGCGGTACGCGCAATGGCGGCATACGGTATCGCCGGTGTCAGCGCCTACTACGCCTCGGTGACGGTCGGTGGCCCGCTGTGGGAGCAACTGGCAGTCGGCGCAGCCGTGATGGCCGCGGTGTGCCTGCTGATGCTTGGCATCTGGCCGGCATTCCGTCGCGATGTGATCTCCATCGTCAATATCCGCAAGTTGCTGACGCAGGCCAAGGCACGTCGATGAGATCGACATCGTCTTCGCCCGCGCTCGGTCATGCTTTCTTCCACTCATTCATAGGACACGGCCCATGAGCGCTACACCCGCCGCCGCTGCCGGCATTCGCCGGCCTTGCTATCTGGTCTTGTCCGCCCACGATTACCGCACCCCGCGCCGCGCCAACATCCACTTCATCACCGACCAGCTGGCGCAGCGCGGCACGACGCGGTTTTTTTCGCTGCGTTACAGCCGCCTGTCGCGGATGAAGGGTGACATGCGCCTGCCGCTGGACGACACCGCCAACACGGTGGTCTCGCACAAGGGGGTCGAGTGCTATCTGTGGCGCACGACGGTACACCCGTTCAATACCCGGCGGGCGTGGCTGCGCGCGGTGGAAGACGCGATGTTTCGCTGGTATGCCGCGCATCCGCCGCGTCAGCTGATGGACTGGATGCGCGAGGCCGACGTCATCGTGTTCGAAAGCGGAATTGCGGTGGCCTTCATCGAGCTCGCCAAGCGCATCAACCCGGCAGCCAAGCTGGTGTATCGCGCATCCGACGGCCTGAGCACGATCAACGTTGCCTCTTACATCGAGCGCGAGTTCGACCGCGTCGCACCGACGCTGGATGTGATTGCGCTGGTGTCGCCGGCCATGGCCGAGGAGATCGCCAGCCGTGACAACGTCTATCACGTCGGGCACGGTGTGGATCACAACCTGGATCAGTTGGGCGACCCATCGCCGTACGGGGAGGGCATCCATGCCGTGGCGGTCGGATCGATGTTGTTCGATCCTGAATTTTTCGTGGTGGCCAGCAAGGCATTCCCGCAGGTCACCTTCCACGTGATCGGTTCGGGCATGGGGCGGCATCCCGGCTATGGCGATAACGTCGTCGTTTATGGTGAAATGAAGCACGTCGAGACGATTGGCTACATCAAGCATGCGCGGTTCGGCATCGCGCCCTACGCCTCGGAACAGGTGCCGGTGTATCTGGCCGACAGCTCGATGAAGCTGCTGCAGTACGACTTCTTCGGCTTGCCGGCGGTCTGCCCGAATGCGGTTGTCGGGCCGTATCAGCAGTCCCGCTTCGGCTATACGCCGGGCAATGCCGAGTCGATCGTTTCCGCAATCAGTCAGGCGCTGGAAGCGCCGCACGTGCGTTACCGTCAGTGCCTGAACTGGTCTGACACCACCGATCGCGTGCTGGACCCGGCCGCGTACCCGGAAACCCGCTTGTATCCGCAGCACACCGGCGCAGCCGCGCGTGCATCTTCGGAGGCCGCGCTCTCGCATTGATGCGGCGCACCTCACCCGTTCGAGTTCAGGAGACCCTTTGTCATGGCCAACGCTTTGCTGCAGAAATGGATAGAACATGCAGAACGTCGTGCATTGTTCTGGTGGCAGCCGAAAAACGCTGGCGTCAACATGGGGGACCACCTGTCCAAGGTGATCGTGTCCTGCGTGCTTTCGCTGCAGGACAAGACGCTGATCGAAAAGCGTGACCTCAGCAAGAAGCTCATCGCGATCGGGTCGGTGCTGCATTTTGCCAAGGACGGCGATACCGTCTGGGGCAGCGGGATCAACGGCAAGATTCCTGCCGAGCGCAATACCTTCAGCACGCTCGATGTGCGTGCGGTGCGCGGGCCCAAGACGCGCCAGTTCCTGCTGGACCGTGGCATCGCGGTGCCGGAAGTCTACGGCGACCCAGGGCTGCTGACGCCGATGTTCTTCCCGGCCGAAGCGCTCGGTGTGGTGGAAAAACGTCCGTTTGCGATCGTTCCGCATTTCAATGAGCCGGTCGAAAAATACAGCGCGTACGCGGACCATCTGGTGTTTCCGAACGTCAAGCCGGCAACCTTCATGAGCCAGCTGCTGGGCGCCGAACTGGTGGTCAGCAGTTCGTTGCACGGCCTGATCCTGGCCGAGGCATACGGCATTCCGGCCGTGTATCTGGACTGGGGCAACGGCGAAGATCGCTTCAAGTACGACGATTATTACTACGGCACCGGGCGCACCCAGTGGCACTCGGGCAACAACGTGGAAGAGTGCCTGGCGCTGGGCGGCAACGGCAGCTTCGATCTGGAAAAACTGCAGGCCGGCTTGCTGGCCGCATTCCCTTACGACCTTTGGTGATTCGATGATGCAGGGCCAGCGCGTGGACAGGGACACAACGAGCGGCGCCGCCGCCGGCACTCCGGCCGGAGTATTGATTCCGCTGGGTGGCTTTCCGGTGTTGTCCACCACCCAGGAAGCGTTCGCGCTGGACCTGTTTCACGCGTTGGCTGCACAGCAGCCGCGCCGGGTCTTTTTTGCCAACACCAACTTTGTCGTGCAGTGCCAGGCGCTGCGGATGCGCATGCGCGAGCCCGGCGTGCGCATCGTCAACGACGGCATCGGGATGGATCTGGCGGCGCGGATGATTCATGGCCGCCGGTTCGCCGGCAATCTCAATGGCACCGACCTGATTCCGTACCTGTGCCGGGAGAGCGCGCAGCCGCTCAAGTTCTTCCTGCTGGGCGGCCGGCCCGGGGTCGGCAAGACCGCCGCTGCCACCTTGACCGGCACGCTGGGGCAGCAGGTGGTGGGCATGTGCGACGGTTACGGCGAGTTTGCCGCTGCCGGCGAGGGCCTGGCCGAGCGCATCAATCGCTCGGGTGCGGACGTGCTGCTGGTGGCCTTCGGCAACCCGTTGCAGGAGCGCTGGATCCTCGACCATAGCCACGCGCTGCGGGTGCCGCTGGTGTTCGGTGTGGGCGCGCTGCTGGACTTTTTGTCCGGCACCGCCAAGCGGGCACCGGACTGGGTCCGTCGCCTGCATATGGAATGGATGTACCGCCTGCTCAACGAGCCGCGCCGGCTGCTCAAGCGCTATAGCTGGGATCTGCTGGTGTTCTTCCGTACCTGTCTGCGTGCGGGCAAGCATCTGCCGTGATGCGTAGCGGCGGCGGCTGGCCTAACATGCGTGCATGCATCCCACTGCCGCCGCCCTGATCCGATCGCTCGCATTGTCACCCCACCCGGAAGGCGGGCACTTCCGGCGCGTCTACGCCTCTGCGCGCCAGGTCAGCGACAACGGCGTCGCGCGCCCGGCGCTGACTGCGATCCGTTTCCTGCTCACTGCCGGCCAATGCAGCGCCTGGCACCGCGTGGATGCGGAAGAAAGCTGGCATTGGCAGCAGGGCGATGCGCTGGAACTGCTGGTCTACGACGAACGTGACGGGCAACTGCGGCGGTTGATCCTGGACGCGGCCGAACGCGGCGAGCCGATGCATGTGGTTCCTGCGGGCTGTTGGCAGGCGGCGCGCTCGCTGGGTGACTTCACCCTGGTGGGATGCACGGTGTCGCCGGGATTCGTGTGGGACGGCTTTGCGCTGCTCGACCAGGCGTCTCCCCTGGCAGCGCATCTGGCAACGCTGGCGACGCGCTAGCAGTGTTGCCGATGCTCGGCCGAACGCTTCCCTAACGCAGTGGTCGCAGGCTTGGCGTAATGTCCGCCGCAAACAGGGGGCGACCACGTGATGCGACACAGGGCAGTGGGATGGGGCGCCGGCTTGCTGCTGGTGTCGATGCTGGCGACCGCCAGCGATCTGGCGATACAGGACGCGGCCGCGCCGCCCCCGGTGGTCGAGCTGGAGGCGCTCGTTGTCCGCGGGGTCCAGCCCGGGCCGGGCCTGTGGAAGGTGCGCAAGGGCGAGCACGTGTTGTGGATCCTTGGCACGCAGTCGCCGTTGCCCAAACGCCTGCAATGGCAATCGTCGGAAGTGGCCACCATCATCGGCCAGTCGCAGCAGGTGCTGATGGCGCCGACGGTGCAGGTCGACGCGGACATGGGCTTTTTCGGCAAGCTCACCTTGCTGCCATCGGCGATGCAGGCGATGAAGAACGAGGACGGCCGCGAGCTGCGCGAGGTCCTGCCGCCCGACCTGTACGCGCGATGGAAGGTGGCCAAGGCCCGCTACATCGGCAGCGATCGTGGCGTGGAACGCAAACGCCCGATGCTGGCCGCCGGCGAGTTGTACCAGGCGGCGCTGAAGCGTGCGGGCCTGGCCCGCTCGCCGGTGATCTGGTCGGTAGTGGAGCGCGCCGCCAAGCGCGCCGGCATCAAGCCCACTCCCACGGCGCTGGACTACAAGATCACCGACCCGCGCCAGGCACTGAAGGAGTTTCGCGCCGGCGGCCTGGACGATATCGCCTGTTTCCGCAGCATCCTGGTGACGGTGGAGCGCGACCTGCCCACCATGGTCGAGCGCGCCAATGCCTGGTCGGTAGGCGATATCGAGGCATTGCGCCAGCTGCCGCGCGAAGATCCGCAGGCGGCGTGCATGCGCGCGATGGCCAGTTCCGATGCGGCCAGGAAACGCGGCATCGACGATCTCGAACGGCGCATGCGCGAGCATTGGCTCGCGATCGCCACCACGGCGCTGCAACGCAATCGCAGTACCTTCGCGGTGCTGCCGATCAGCCGTCTGACGGCCCCGGATGGATACCTGGACCGGTTGCAGGCGCTCGGGTATGCGGTGGAGGCGCCTTGAGCGCCTGACGCGGCAATGGGCGTGCAGGTGCACGGCACCGTTACGCACGCAGTGTATGCCGGAGTTCGCGCGCGATGCCGGACACGCAAGGCTTGCAGCCGTGCCAGCAGGGCGTGCCTGGGAGCGATGCCGCACTGCGGTGTGGAATGACACTGCGTAGGAACGGGCACCTCGCCATCCGGGACGGTTAGGCCGACTGTTCCGGCCAAGGTATGCTGCGCGCCTTCTTCGCCGAGAGCTCCGTGTTGAACGCATTGCCGCTGCGCATCCTGGGCACCGGACGCCACGTCCCGGCCAGGCAGGTGACCTCGCAGGCGCTGGACGAGCGCTGGCAACTGCCGGCGGGAACCACCCTTGCCCGGCTGGGTGTCGCCACGCGTCACTACGTGGGTGAGGGCGAGACGGCATCTTCGATGGGTGCCGCTGCCGCGCAGCAGGCACTGGCAAACGCCGGCATCGATGCCGGCGAGGTGGATTGCCTGATCTCGGCCTGCAGCGTGATGGAGCAGCCGATTCCCTGCCAGGCGGTCTTGATCCAGCGTGCATTGGGGCTGGGCGATTCCGGCATTCCGGCATTCGATGTCAACGCGACCTGCCTGAGCTTTCTGGTGGCACTGGACACGGCGGCCAATGCGCTGGCGCTTGGCCGCTATCGACGTGTGCTGATCGTCTCCAGCGAAGTGGCATCGGCCGGCCTGGACGATACGGTGCCGGCCACTGCCGGGCTGTTTGGCGATGGCGCCGCTGCGGTGGTGGTCGGGCGCAGCAGCGCAGACCACGGCTCGGCACTGCTGTCCAGCCGGCTGTCCAGCTACGGCAGCGGCGCGGACCTGTGCCGCATCCGCGGCGGCGGCACCCGCGCACCACAGGGCGACGACGACGCACGCGCTGCCTCAGGCCTGTTCTGGATGGACGGCCGCGGCGCCTACCGGTTTGCAGCGCGCCATCTGCCCGCATTCTGGGACCAGTTGCTGCGCGAGGCCGGCACCAGCACGGCGCAGCTGCGCTGTCTGGTGCCGCATCAGGCCTCCGGCGGTGGGCTGGATCATGTCGTGCAGACGCTGGGGCTGCGCAGCGAGCAGATCGTGCGCATCCTGCACGACACCGGCAACCAGGTGGCTGCCTCGCTCCCGCATGCCTTGCATCACGCATGCGTGGACCGGCAGCTGCAACGCGGCGACGTGTTCGCACTGCTCGGTACCGGCGCCGGCCTGGCGATCGGTGGCATGGTGTTGCGGTACTGATGGCCACGCGCGTGTCCATTGCGCTGTTGCGTGTCGGCCACTGCCGTCATTGCGAGCGCATGGTGCGTGCGGATGGTCACTGGCATGCGGTGGAGTTCCCCGCGTTGAGCGTGTTGATCCGGCATCCGCAGCGCGGAGCGCTGCTCTACGACACCGGCTATGCCACGCATTTTTTCGATGCCACCGATCCCTGGCCGGAGCGTATGTATCGCTGGACGACACCGGTGACCCTGCCCGCGCACGAGACCCTGGGCGCGCAACTGGCGCGGCGCGGCGTGCAGCTGGAGGACATTGCCTGGTGCCTGATTTCGCATTTCCATGCCGACCATGTCGGCGGTCTGCGCGACCTGCCGAATGCGCGCTTCATCTGCCTGCGTGGCGATTACCAACAGCTGCGCAGCTGTTCGCGCCTGGGCGGCTTGCGACGTGCCCTGCTGCCGCAGCTGCTGCCAGACGACTTCGATCAGCGCCTGCAATTTGCCGAGCAGGCGCCGCAGCGCGCGCTGAGTGGCGCCTGGCAGGGGCTGGGGGCTGCCTATGACCTGTTCGAGGACGGCAGCGTGCTGGCGGTGCCGCTGCCCGGGCATGTCCCGGGACAAATGGGCCTGTGGCTGCGCGATGCGCATGACCGGCAGGTACTGCTGTGCGCAGATGCGGTGTGGTCCCACGCAACCTTGGCCACCCTGCAGTGGCCGGCGTGGCCGACGCGCTTGCTGATGCACGACTGGCGCGCCTTCCAGCGCACCGTGCATGACCTGCATGGCCTGGCGCAGGCGCACCCGGAGCTGGCCATCCTGCCGTCGCACTGCCAACCCAGTCTTGACCGTTACCAGCCGGAGTGGCGATGACGCTGCGCATTCTCGTGACCGGCGCGTCCGGTTTTGTCGGCGGCGCCTTCCTGCGCCGGTTCCAGGGGCAGCCCGGGCTGGAGATCCATGGCATCGGTCGACGTGCCAGCGATCTGCCCAACTACCATCGCATCGACCTGAGTCAGCCGTTCTCGCTGGAGTGGCAACCGGACGTGGTGATCCACGCGGCGGCGCTGGCCTCGCCCTGGGGGACGCGCGCGCAGTTCCAGCTGCACAACGTGCAGGCCACCGCCAATGTCATCGACTTCTGCAAGCAACACGGCTGCCCGCGTCTGCTGTACGTGTCCTCCAGTTCGGTGTTCTACCGGGAAGCGCATCAATACGATCTGGACGAACACAGTCCGATCGGCCCGTACTTCGTCAATACCTACGCGCAGACCAAATACCTGGGCGAAACCCTGCTGGAGCGCTATCCGGGCCAGGCGTCGGTGCTGCGTCCGCGAGCGGTGTTCGGGCCGGGCGACACGGTGCTGTTTCCGCGCGTGATCGCCGCCGCACGCAAGGGCGCGCTGCCGCGCTTCATCGGGCAGACCCAGCCGGTGATCGGCGATCTGATCTACATCGATACGCTCTGCGATTACCTCTATCGCGCGGCCATGGCGCCGCAGTTGCAGCGGTCCTACAACCTCACCAACGCGCAACCGGTGGATGTGCAGCAGCTGTTGCTGGAGGTGCTGGCGCGGCTGCGTCTCCCCATGCCGCAACGCCAGGTCCGTATCGGCACTGCGCTGCGCATGGCCAGCGTGGTCGAAGGCCTCTACCGCGTGCTGCGCTTACGTGGCGAGCCGCCGATCACCCGGTTTGGCGTGGGTGTCTTTGCCTATTCCAAGACCTTCAATCCACACCGCATGCTGGCCGATCTGGGCCCGCCCAGTGTTGATCTGGACGCAGGCATCGAGGCGTTCGTGCGCTGGCAGGCTGCCCAGTGGGCCTAGCCACGCTCGCCCTGGCTGCCGCGTATCTGGGCCTGCTGCTGATCAAGTCTGCAGCCGCGTTGCGGGTCATGCGCGGCGCGCGCCCCGACCTGGCTGGCGGTATCGCCGCAACGCAGGCCGAGGTGGCCGTGCTGCAACCGATTCTCGGCGGTGATGCGCACCTGCAGGAGGTGCTGGCGTCCAACCTGCGAGCCCTGCCACGGGCGCAGTTCGTGTGGTTGCTGGATGCAGACGACATCGCAGGCAACACGGTGGCCGATGCGCTGATCGCCCGGTTTCCACAGGTGCGGATTGCCCGCATGCTGGTGCCGCCGGCGCCACCGGGCATCAACCCCAAGGCCTGGAAACTGCAGCACGCCTTGCCGGGGGTGCGTGCGCCGATCAGCCTGATCCTGGACGATGACGCGCACCTTGGCAGCCACGCCCTGACGCAGATGTTGCACGACCTCACCCATGCTGACGTCGTGACCGCGTTGCCGTATTACCGCGACAGCGACACGCTGGCGGGGCGCCTGCTCTCGCAATTCGTCAACAACAATGCAGCGCTCACCTACCTGGGTTGGCTGCCGTTTGCGGCGCCGGTGACACTCAATGGCATGTGCTATGCCGCGCGGACTGCGCAGCTGCGTGCCTGGGGCGGCTTTGCCGCACTGCTGGACCAGCTGACCGACGATCTTGCCGTCGCGTCGCTGGTGCGCGAACGGGGAGGGCGCCTGTGGCAATCCACCGCGCCGGTGGAGATGCGCACCGCACTGCCGGACCTGGCGAGCTATGCACGCCAGATGCACCGGTGGATGCTGTTCGGGTTGATCCTGCTGCGGCAGCAACCCGTGCGCGTGCGTGGGGCCATCGTGTTGCTGCAGGGATTGCCGCCGGTCGTGCTGCTGGCCATGCTGCTGTGTGCGTGCATGCCGCCCGCCTGGCCGGGGGCAGCCATTGCGGTTGCCACCTTGCTGCTCCGCGCACTGCTGCTGTGCGCCGTGCAGTGGCGCGTGACCGGTGCGCTGCGCCACCGTCCGCTGCTGTCGGTGTGCGCGGAGTGTCTGCAGCCGCTGCACCTGCTGCACGCTGCAGGGGTGCGCACCATCCGCTGGCGTACCCGCCGCTACCGCGTACTCGCGAACGGTCGCTTTCGTGCCGAATGAGCGCCCCTTGCTGCAGATTGCGTTCCTGACCGGGCAGAGCGACCGGGCACGCTGCGCCTTGAGCGCGGAGCAGCAGCAGTTTCTGCAGGCGTTGCAGGGTGCGGGCCGCCGGCTGATCGACTGCAATTACCCGTATCGCCCAGACAGCGCGCCGCATCGGCGCACCCCGCTGTGGCGCGCGAGCCTGTCCAACGCGCGCCAGTATCTGGGCGCGCGCGCCGGGCGCGTCGCATCTGCCGATCGCGCGCGCGTGGCTACGTTGCTGCAGCACAGCCCGATGACCGTGCTGCTGGCCGGCAGTTGCGGCTTGCAGTTGTTGACGGCCCTGCAGTTGCCGCAGTCGGCGCGTGCGCACCTGGCCGTGTTCGCCTATGGGCCGGTCTGCCGCGCGCCTGGCGCGTTCGGGCAGGTCCGCGTGGTGCAGGGGCGCGGCGACTGGCTCTCGCGCGCGCTGTTCGATGGTGCGGTGGCGCACGCGCCGCGCTGTGGCCACATGGACTATCTGCGCAGCGCGAGCGTGCTGGCCAGCTGCCAGGCCTTCGTCGCCGAGGTCGAGCAGCGCTTGCGGAGCAGCCTGCATGCGGATTGATCTCGTCGCCCCGCCGTACAGTGGCCACCTGCATCCGATCCTGGCCATTGCGCGCCAGCTGACGCCTGACCACGATGTGCGCGTCATCAGTACGCCGGCGGCGCAGGCGCGCATTGCGGCGTGCGGGCTGCGCGCGGTCAGCGTGCTGGACGCGCAGGCCGATCGGGTGTTGCTGGACATTGCCAACCCACCGCATGCGGTAGGCCATCATCCGTTGCGCCTGCGCCGGCAGCTGCACGCCGCGCTCGGCCTGATGGCGCAGCTGGGCGATGCGCTGAAGACGGACTGGCGCGCACGACGGCCGGATCTGGTGATCGTCGATTTCACCCTGCCCAGCGCCGGGCTGGCCGCGCAGGCGATGGGCATCGCGTGGTGGACCAGCATGCCGTCGCCGTGCGTGATCGAAACCGGCGACGGGCCGCCGGCCTACTTTGGTGGGCTGCTACCGGCTACCACCCTGCGCCAGCGCATGTGGCATGCGCTGGCACGGCGGCTGACGCGCGGCTTCAAGCGCAGCTTGCATGCCTGCTATCGCCGCCAGATGCGCGCGTGCGGGTTGCCGGCGCTGTACCGCCGCGACCGCAGCGAGGCGGTGTATTCGCCGCAGTGCATCCTGGCGCTGGGCGTACCCGCGTTCGAGTTCGCCCAGCGCTGGCCCGCCGCCTTGCGCTTTGTGGGGCCACAACTGTGCACGCCGCCGTCCGAGGTAGCGCCTCCCGGCTTCGTGGACGGGCGCCGGCATGTGCTGGTGACGCTGGGCACGCATCTGCAGTGGGTCAAACAGCGCGTGGACGAGGTATTGCGCGCGCTGGCGCCGCGGTTCCCCGAGGTGATCTTTCATTTCAGCGATGGCGATACGGCCGCGCCGCACCAGCAGGGGCAGGGCAATTACCAGCGGCTGCCGTACGTAGATTACGCGCAGCATCTGCCGCGGTACGCGCTGGTGGTCCACCACGGCGGTGCCGGCATCCTCTACGCCTGTCTGGCAGCGGGGCTGCCTGCGATTGTGTATCCGCTGGACTACGACCAGTTCGATCACGCCGCGCGTCTGCAGGCCGCCGGTGCGGCAACCTGGCTGCGCGATCTGGATGAGCTGCCGGCGCGATTGGATGAGGCCCTTGCCGCGACCGAGCCGCCGTGCGGCGTACGTCGCCTGCAGGCGGAGCTGCAGGCGACGTACGCGCAGCAGCGCGTCGTGCAGCTGGTGCAGGCGTTCGCAGGTACCGGCGTGCTGCTGCAGGGGTGATGCCACCGCGCCAGCGCCGCTCGCGGCGGCATGGTGGCGTGCAGGGGGCACAGTCTGGCCGCGCCCATTGACGCCCAGGCAAGCCCCCGCATGCGGGCCAGGGACAGAACGCGCGTCACAGGCAGGCCTGGTCAGTGCTGCCCCGGCGTTCCCGACGCGCCGGTCGAACCTCGCGGGACGCCGGTTGAAATCAACCCGCCGCTGCGTTCAACGGCGGCGTGTGGGTCGTCATCAGTTGCGGCCAGCGCTTGAGCACCGCGGCGCGGATGCCGGCCTGGTCGATGCCGGCTTCGGCCAGCAGGTCTTCGCGGCTGGCATGATGCTGGAAGCTGTCCGGCAGGCCCAGCTGCAGCATCGGCATGGTCACGCCCTCGGCATTGAGCAACTCGGACACACCCGAGCCCGCACCGCCGGCAACGACATTGTCTTCGATGGTGACGAAGCCATCGTGGGTCCTGGCCAGCTCCAGCAGCATGGTCTTGTCGAGCGGTTTGACGAAGCGCATGTTGACCACGGTCAGGCCAAGTTCGCGGCCGACCGCTTCTGCGGCTTCCACGGTCACGCCAAAGCCCAGCAGCGCAATGCGCGACCCGCTATGACGCAGCTGCGCCTTGCCGATGGGCAGGGTGGCCAGCGAGGCGTCCAGCGCCGCGCCGGGGCCGGTGCCACGCGGGTAACGCACTGCGGCCGGGCCTTCGTAACGCACGCCGGTGCTCAGCATCTGCCGGCATTCGGCTTCGTCGGCCGGTGCCATGACCACCATGTGCGGCACGCAGCGCAGGAAGCTCAGATCCAGGTTCCCGGCATGGGTGGCGCCATCCGGGCCGACCACGCCGCCCCGGTCGATCGCAAACAGCACGTCAAGCTGCTGCACCGCCACGTCGTGCACCAGCTGGTCGTAGCCGCGCTGCAGGAAGGTGGAGTAGATCGCCACTACCGGTTTGGCGCCTTGCGTGGCCATGCCGGCGGCCAGCGTCACCGCGTGTTGCTCGGCGATCGCGACGTCGAAATAGCGCTGCGGGTATTCCTTGCTGAAACGCACCAGGCCGGAGCCTTCGCGCATCGCCGGGGTGATCACCAGCAGCTTGGGCTCGGCCGCCGCCATGTCGCAGACCCAGTCGCTGAACACGTCGGTATAGGTCGGCTTCCTGGCGCCGGCCTTGGCCACCAGGCCCTTGCTCGGGTCGAACGGGCCGACGGCGTGATAGCCGATCTGGTCGCCTTCGGCCAGCTCGTAGCCCTTGCCCTTGGTGGTGATGACGTGCAGCAGCTGCGGGCCCTTGAGGGTCTTGAGGGTCTTGAGCGCGCTGACCAGGCTGGGCAGGTCGTGGCCGTCGATCGGGCCGGTGTAATGGAAGCCCATTTCCTCGAACAGGGTGGACGGCACGAACATGCCCTTCCAGTGCTCCTCCCAGCGCCGCACGAAGCGCGCGGTGGGATTGTTCTTCTTGTCGCCGAGGATCTTCTTGCCGCCCTCGCGGATGGCGTTGAGGGTACGGCTGCCGCTGGCACGGCCCAGCATCTTGGTCAGCCCGCCCACCGCCTCGGAGATCGACATGCGGTTGTCGTTGAGGACCACCAGCAGGTTCGGCTCCGGATCCATCCCGCCGGCGTGGTTGAGCGCCTCGTAGACCATGCCGGCGGTCATGGCGCCATCGCCGATCACGGCGACCACCTTGCGGTCGTCGCCGTTGCGCTGCGCGGCGATCGCCATGCCCAGCGCGGCCGAGATCGAGGTGGACGAATGGCCGACGCCAAAGGTGTCGTAGATGCTCTCTTCGCGCTTGGGAAACGGCGCCACGCCGTCCTTCTGCTTGACCGTGTGGATCTGGTCGCGACGGCCGGTGAGGATCTTGTGCGGGTAGGTCTGATGCCCGACGTCCCACACCAGCTGATCGACCGGCGTCTGATACAGGTAGTGCAGGGCCACGGTGAGTTCGATCACGCCCAGGCCGGCGGCGAAGTGCCCGCCGCTCTTGCCCACCGATTCGATGAGATAGGCACGCAGCTCGTCAGCGATCGCCGCAAGATCGGCCTCGTCGAAGCTGCGCAGGTCGTCGGGGGTCTGGATGCGGGACAGGCGCGGGTAGCGGGTGGAGTCGATCATCATCGTGTCAATCTTCTGAAACCACATTGTCCTCCCCAGGCGAAGGCCCGGCAAGCAAACCGGTTCAGCTGTCAGCCGGCGGTAATGGTCGAGCGCGCCGTCGTGAGCGCTTTGTAGCGTGGTCGGTGGCGCCTGCGGCAATCTGCCGCACGTGGGTCAGCGGCGGGTGCGTTCGTCCAGACCGCGGCCGATGCCGTAGGCACGGCGGAGCAGGGCAGGGATCCGTGCACGGCGCTGCTGCGCGGCGGGAAGAGGGCGGGTCTTGCTGGCAGCGAAAGCTGGTTGCCGCATGTGTGCAGGCACTAAGCCACTAAGGCGCGATGGCGATGGCGATGGCGATGGCCAGGACGGGCGGCAGTGCTGCGCCATGTACCGTCATCAGGGAGACGTTGTTTCGGTCCCGGTAGCGACAGCTGTGGTGTCGCGTGATCCACACAGATGCGCAGCATAGAGAAGGCTGCGATGAACCAGGCTTCCGTCTGTTGGCTAGGCCGCGTGTGCCATCGGTGGCGCACGCGGCCAGTGCTACCGCCGCGATCGCCATGGCGCTTGCGCCGTCGCTGTCCCTGCAATGCATCGACGCGTGTTCCGTCAGGCACCAGTGAACTACAGCGACAGCTTCGAGCGTTTGGGCAGCTGCGCACGCAGGAAGGCCATCTGATCCGACAGGATATTGCGGTTGGACAGGATCAGGTGCTCGATCCAGCTCGGCCGGTACGGCACCGCCAGCAGCGGCATGTGCGCCTGCTGCGGCGTGCGGTTGGCCTTGCGCGAGTTGCACTGGAAACACGCGGTGACCACGTTCTCCCAGGTATCGCGCCCGCCCTTGGAGACCGGCATGACATGGTCGCGGGTGAGGTGCGGGCGGCTGAAGTGCTGGCCGCAGTACATGCACAGTTGCGAGTCGCGCGCGAACAGGGCGGTATTGCTGAGCGTCGGGGTCGGGTCCAGCGCACGCGAGCGGGCGTGGCCGCGTGCGGCGATGATCGGGTGCAGCTCCAGTGTGCTGCGCTCGCCGGTCAGCCGCGATATGCCGCCGTGGATCTGCATGCAGGGCTCGCCCAGCGTCCAGGACACCGCATCGCGCGCATACAGGCAGGCAGCGTCCTGCCAGTTGATCCAGTCCAGCACCCGGCCGTGCGCATCGAGCGACAGCAGGCGCAAGCTGGGAAGTGGCTGGATCGCAGCGACAGCGCTGCCCGCGACCGGGGCGGAGGCGCCTCCGGGGAAGATCACATCACCTACGTGCGTGTCTGTCTCCATCGGGAAAACAGCTTATACCCGATCGTTGACAGTTTGTGTATCGCGGCGAACGGCGTTGGCGCGTGTCTTGCAATCAGGGTCAGCACGTCCCGCCCAGCCGCCCCGGCGGCGATGCCGCCGCGCTGCGCCACCAATGTTCAGACCCGTTGCAGGCCTCACTTAGCCATAGGAACTCACCCGGGCGCGACGTCTTGCCGATCGGTAGTGCCTCATCGCGGCCAGGTCCGCTCCTACGACAGCGGCGGAACCTTGCGATGTTGCCGTAGGAGCGCACCCGGGCGCGACGTCTTGCCGATCGGTAGTGCCTCGTCGCGGCCAGGTCCGCTCCTACGACAGCGGCGAAATCTTGCGATGTTGCCGTAGGAGCGCACCCGGGCGTGACGTCTTGCCGATCGGTAATGCCTCATCGCGGCCAGGTCCGCTCCTACGGCCGCGGCAACCTGCCGCGATGATGGCGCTCAGCCTTCGCCGAACAGCTCGGCGTCCAACGTCATCAACGGCGCGGCGCCGCTGCGGATGGTGGCGGCGTGGGTCAAGGTGCGCGGCAGGATGCGGGCGAAGTAGAAACGCGCGGTCTCGCGCTTGGCGCGCTTGAACTCCTCCCCATGGGCCGACGCGTCGGCCGCGGCAACGCTGCGCGCCCACCAATACGCCAGCACCACGTAGCCGGAATAAAACAGGTAGTCGTAGCTGGCCGCGCCCAGCTCGTCGGGGTTGCGCGCCGCGCGATCGAGCACGTCGCGGGTCAGCATGGCCCATTCGCTGGCCTTGTCGCGCAGCGGCTTGATGAACTCGGCCAGTGCCGCGTTGCCTTCCTGCGCATTGGCGAAGGTTTCCAGATCGGCCAGGAACAGCTTCAGGCCGGCAGCCTGGCTGGCGGCGGTCTTGCGGCCGATCAGGTCCAGCGCCTGGATGCCGGTGGTGCCTTCGTAGATGGTGGTGATGCGCGCGTCGCGCGCCAGCTGCTCCATGCCGTACTCGCGGATGTAGCCGTGGCCGCCGAAGCACTGCAGCGCGTGGTAGGTGTTTTCGATCGACCACTCGGTCTGGCAGGCCTTGGAGATCGGGGTGAGAAAGCTCACCAGCGTTTCGGCGTCGGCACGCTCCTGGTCGGTGCTGCCGCGGTGGGCCACGTCGACCAGGCTGGCGGCGTGCAGCGCCAGCAGGCGGCTGCCTTCGGTCAGCGACTTGATGGTCAGCAGCATGCGGCGCACGTCCGGATGCACGATGATCGGGTCGGCCGGCTTGTCGGGGAATTTGGCGCCACTGAGCGCGCGCGACTGCAGGCGCTCGCGTGTGTAGCGCAGGGCATTCTGATAAGCGCGCTCGGACAGCCCGATGCCTTGCAGGCCCACGCTCAGGCGCGCGGTGTTCATCATGGTAAACATGGCCTGCAGGCCCTTGTGCGGCTGCCCGACCAGGTAGCCCTGGGCGCCTTCGAAGTTCATCACGCAGGTCACCGAGCCCTTGATGCCCATCTTGTGCTCGATGGAGCCGCAATGCAGCGCGTTGCGCTCGCCCACCGTGCCGTCACGGGCCACCTTGAACTTGGGCGTGACGAACAGCGAGATACCCTTGGCGCCGGCCGGTGCGTCCGGCAGCTTGGCCAGCACCAGATGCACGATGTTGTCGGTGAGGTCATGCTCGCCGGCGGTGATGAAGATCTTGGTGCCGGTGATGGCGTAGCTGCCGTCGGCATTGGGTTCGGCGCGGGTCTTGAGCAGGCCCAGGTCGGTGCCGCAATGCGGCTCGGTCAGGCACATGGTGCCGGTCCAGCGGCCGTCGATCAGCGGCTTGAGAAAGACCTCCTGCTGCCAGGCTTCGCCATGCTGGCGCAGCGCTTCGGTAGCGCCATGCGACAGCAACGGGAAGTTGCCCCAGGCCAGGTTGGCCGAGTTGATCATCTCGTTCAGCGGCACACCCAGCAGATGCGGCATGCCTTGGCCGCCAAACTCCGGCTCGGCGGTCAGGCCATTCCAGCCGCTGTCCACGAACTGGTCGTAGGCGGCGCGGAAGCCGGGCGGGGTGGTCACCGCATGGGTGCTCTTGTCGAAGGCGCAGCCGATTTCGTCACCCACGCTATTGAGCGGCGCCAGCACTTGCGAGGTGAAGCGGCCGGCCTCTTCGAGCACGGCGTCGATGATGTCGGTGCTGGCTTCGGTGTAGCCGAGGCGGGCGAACAGCGCTTCGGCGCCGAGCACGTCGTGCAGGGCGAAGCGGAAATCGGTCAGCGGGGCGGCGTAGCTGCTCATGCGGGATCCTTGAAGCGGGTGCGGGAGGGCGTGCGCGTCAGCGCAGCACGCCGTTGAGGCCGGGGGCCGGGCTGAGCGTGTTGCGCGATTCCACCGCGAACTCGCGTTGTTTCTTGTCCTGTGGAGTGGCCCAGACGGTGCCCTTGAGCGTGTACGGCAGCGAACGGCCACCGGCCAGCACGTCGGCCACGGTGATCCGCCCCAGCGAGGTGGGTTGCACGGTGACGGTGACGATATCGGCGGTTTCCGGGCCGATGGACATGCCGACCGCCTGGTCGAGCTTGCCGGCCACCTGCTCGCCGGCAGAGATCTCCAGCGCCACGCGCTCGAACTGCATCGGGATGCTGCTGTAGTTCTGCAGGCGCAGGTCGACCGACCAGCTGCCATCGGCGCGGACGGTGAGCTGCTGGATGCTGGCGGCCGGCTCGGACACGCGGCGCACCGCGCCGCCGCAAGCGCTCAACAGCAGGCCACAGGCCAGCGACACGATCAGGAGGCGGGAGGCACGACGCATGTAAGGGTGTCCTTGGCGGCTGAGGCGGCGCCAAGAATACTACGCAGTACGGACGCCGCCTTGTCGCCTATGCCAGCCCCGCCCGGGAGCGGGGTGCCCGGCTCACAGCACGGGCGCGGCCACGATCAGCGGCGACAGGTCGTAGCCCATCTGCGTGGCACGGGCCTTGAGCTGCTCGAACTGCGCGCGCGGCATCTGTGGCGAGCGCGACAGGATCCAGAGATAGTTGCGATCCGGCTCGCCGACCAGCGCCCATTGATAGTCCGGGTCGAGCGCGATCACCCAATAGTCGGCCCAGACCAGCGGCAGCCAGCTCAGCCATTCGGGCGCAAAGCGAACCTGCAGCTGCCCCGGGTGGCCGTCGACCGGTCGCGCCACGCCATCGGCCTGGGTCAGGCTGCCATCGGCGGTGCGGCAGCCATTGCGCACGCCGATCAAGCCATCGTCGCGCAAGGTGTAGCTGGCGGTGATATCGCTGCGGCACTTTTTCTGAAACGACACCGGTAGATGCGCGATCTCATGCCACTGCCCCGCGTAACGCGAGATATCCAGCTGCGGGACCGCGCGCACCGGTTGCTGCGCAGACGCATCCAGTGGCAGCAGGGCGAGGCACGACCACAGCAGGCAAGACAGGCGCATGACGATCTCCGATGGACGCGCGCAGGCTAGGCGATGCGCCTCCCTGCGCGGCGTGAACCGGTGCAAGAAATCAGGCGGCGACGCCACGCTGCAACAAAGTTGGTCACAACGCTTGCCCAAACTGCGCCTGCTCGCTATGATGCGCCTCCTCGCAACGCAGGCATCGCGTTGCAGGTAGTGGCCGAGTAGCTCAGTTGGTAGAGCAGGGGATTGAAAATCCCCGTGTCGGCGGTTCGATTCCGTCCTCGGCCACCATTTTCAAGCCTGCGTTCGCAAGGCTTTCCGGTTAGATCCGGTTCCGTCGTCTTCCTCTCGTTGCACGTTACGTTGTCCCAACCCGGGGGCGATCGCGCTAACGCGTGCGTTTTCATGCGTGCCGGATATCGGCGCCGCGCTGGCATCGACGCGGTGGCAATGCTGCTCCGCTGTCCAGATCGTCCGGCTGCAGCTGCTGCTGCGCATCTGTGCGGATGTTGCAGCGGGTTTCCACGTCATCTTCAACCTGGCGCGGCAATACTCTGCGCATGACGCACAAGACCCTTCGACGCACCTTGATCCATGGCTACTGCGGTGAATTCCGCGTGGAGACCATGGAAAGTCAGGCGCCGGGCGACACCCGCTGGCTGTCGACCGCGTTCGTCTATCACCGCGACCGTGCGGCGCCGGTGGCCACCATCGAGGGCGCCGGCGAAGGCGAGTATCGCGGTGATGCGCGCGAACAGGCATTGCGGGTGGGATCGTGCCTGGCGGATTTTCTGGACCCGAAGGAATACCGGGCGGGCCCGGCCGAAGCGGATTAACGGATCGCCGGTTGATGCAGGTGCCTGGTGCGCTCCCGGCGCGGCGCCGCGCCGACGCGCCATCAAAGCAGCGCCACGCAGTGTAGATGGGTGTGCAGGCCTTTGCGCAGGATGCGATAACTGTCGCGATCGAAGTCTCCCGGCGCCGAGTTGAGCTTGCGCGCGGCGGCCAACGAGGCGGTGCTGCCCAGGTAGTGCCAGTCGCGCAGCACGTGGTACTGGGTCAGATGCGGGCCCTGTTCCTTCACCGCCACGGCGCCGGGAAAGGGCCAGACGGCCTGTTCCAGGTGCCCTAGCGCGTCGCGCAGACGTTCCTCGTGGTCGCCCAGCGTTTCCGCGCCATGGCAGGCGCCGGCGCAGCGTTTGAGCATGGCGCGGAAGCATGGCCGGCCGGCGGCGACGCTCTCCAGCCCCAGCAGCCCGTAGCAAAGGCGGTCGCGATCGGCCAGCCGCCGTAGTGCCTCCTTGGCGGCGCGCGGGCTCGAGTACAGCCCGTACAGCCACGGTGTCAGCGCGGGGTCGCTCTCGGCCGAATGCTCGATGGACACCTCGCCGCGATACAGCCGGATCGAAAACTGGCGCGGCACGCGGCGCAGCTTCTGGTTGTACAGCGGCCGCATCGATTTGATCAGTTGCGACTCCAGCAGTTGCGCGCCCAGATCGCCGGCCATTTCGATCACGCTCACCCGGCGCGTCTGACGCAGCAGCGCGGCTTCGCGTGGCGTACGGAAATGATCCATCACCCGTCCGCGCAGATTGATGCTCTTGCCGATGTACAGCGGCAGTCCGTCGTCCTGCCCGTGGAAGAGATACACGCCGGGCGTGGCAGGCAGGGTTTCCAGCGTGCTGCGCAGATGCTCGGGGTAGGCGTAGTCCACCGGGCTCAGGCCGCGCCGGGTGCGTTCACTCCGGGCCATGGGGCGACCGGGGCTGCAGTGAGTGGCAATCGCCGGCGTGCCTGGGCCGATGCGGATGTGCCGATCGATGTGCGGTGTCTGTAATCGCGCTGATGCGCGATGCAGGTGCGCCCATGCCGGGGCGGAATCGTAGCCGGGTGGTGTGTGTCATCGGGCGCGAGCGTGCCAACCCGCCGTCTCATCCGATGAGACTCGGCCGATGCCGATGCCGATGCCGATGCCGCATGTGCTGCAGGTGCGACGGCTGCGCGTGCGCTACCAGCGCCCGGGAGGCTGTCCGCATCGCATCGCGCACAAGCCGCGCGCACTGATCCGCTGCTGAGCGCGCCGTGCGCGCAGCGTCTGCTGCCGATGATCGACGCTTGCGGTTCGCTCAGGGCAGCTCAACGCCGCCGCTCACATGCAAAGGTCGTTGCTGCCGACGCAGGCACGCTTTCGGAAAAGCCATGGCCTTCCCGAAAGCGCTGTCTGCAATCAACACCGCGCTACTCAGCGATTGTTGCCGCCACCACTGGCCTGACCACCCTTCTTGCCGGCTTCGCGTGCCTCTTCGGAGCTGAACTCGTGCGCGTTGCCGCTTTCATGTGCCGCCTTGCCGCCCTTGGAGGCGATCTCGCGCTGCTTGTCTTCGTCCATCGACGCAAAGCCGCGGTTGCTGGTGCCACCCTTGTTGTCGTTCTGTTTTGCCATTGCAGGTTCTCATTTGGTTGGCTGGGGAATGCACCACTGGTGCGTGTGGTGCGAGGCCAGCATCACCATGGAAGCATCAACCGGACGTGGCGAAATCGGCAGCCAGGCGTGAGCCGGCAAGCGGCCTTGACGATCGGTCTTCACCGCCGAAAAACGCGGTATGGCGAAGGACTGCCGCAACGCTGGACAGTCGGCTCGTGCAACCCAGCGCCGGCATCGCAGGCGTGCGTCGACGGTGCGATGACGCCATCGAGGTTGTGCAGTTGCATGCAATGCATCACGGCCGGCATGGCCGGGCGTTCCGCTAGGACCGTGAGCGCGCTGGCCTTGTGGTCCACAAGCGCGTGGTCGAGGCCTGGGAGCGAATCCCGACGACAGGCCCGGTGGCGACGCTTCTCCCGCGCGACACACGGTGAGTGCAGCCGACATGTGCATGCCGGTGCTGCTGTGCGCCTACACGCCTGCGCCGTGGTGGCGCAGCGGCATCACGCCTGGGCCGGTGGCGAGGCGTCCAGGTTGCGGCGATAGACGAACAGGCGCGGCGCCTTGGCTGCCTGTGCCGAGGCCTGGCGTTCGCCGGCGATCAACGAGAATCCGATCTCGGCCAGCATGCGCGAGAGCGCGTTGGCGTTGCCGCGGCCCGGATCGCTGATCACGATCTCGCATGCGGGTTTGGCCAGGGCGGGGATCAGCTTGGCCAGCATGGTGGCGTGGCGGGTTTCATAGAGCACATCGCTGGCGATGATCATGTCGAACTGCCCCATGGTCGGCGCGCCGGTGTCCCAGTCGAGCCGGCGATACGGCACCGCGTCCAGCCCGTTGAGCGCAGCGTTGTAGGCCAGGAACACTTCCGCCAGCGGATGGTGGTCGCTGGCCACCACGTCGGCGCCGCGCCGGCGCAGCACCAGGCTCGCCAGCCCCAGCCCGCAGCCGAGCTCGAGAATGCGCCTGCCCTCGATCGGGCGGTTGGCCATTGCTTCGGCCAGCAACTGGCCTGCCGGCCACACCTGGCCGAACAGACTCCACTGCGCCGAGGAAATGCCGGCGTCGGCAGCGGCCAGGTCCGGGTCGGCGTATTGCTGCTTGTCCGCCAAGGCGCGGATGACGTAGGTCTGCTGCCCGAAGGTCAGTTCGTGAATCTGGGTCTGGTAGCCCGACATGGTGGCATCGCATGGGTGGCCAGGCATCAGCACCGGCAGGGAAGACGCACGCGCGACACCGCCGCAGTGGCAGAGCGAAGGCGCAGGAGCTGCAAACAGCCCGCGCATGCTACGGCAAAACGGCACGCACGCGGTCGCGTGGATCTGCGTGCGAGGGCAGGGCAGCTGCCGGAGTGCGCGGCAACCCAGCCGGTTGCATTCGGTTGCATCGGCGCGCGCGGCCGTACGGCAAAGGCTCATGGATGTGACGGGTCAACTCACCGAGCCCAACTAAACTGTCGCCACGGGAATGGCCCCGCGGAGAACACCACTTGAACGATTCCCGTCACGGAGAGCTGCGCGCGCCTCATATCAGCGAATCCCGCAGCCTACCTGTGGAGAAGCACCGCTCGGATATCTTTTTTGCCGCCGTGGAAACCACGCGCATGCCGATGACGGTGACCGACCCGCATCTGCCGGACAATCCGATCGTGTTCGCCAATCGTGCGTTCCTGGAAATGACCGGCTATTCGGCCGACGAGATCATCGGCAACAACTGCCGCTTCCTGCAGGGCCCGGAGACCGACCCGGCCAGCGTGCAGGACGTGCGCGAGTCCATCGACAACCGCCGCGAATTCGCCACCGAGGTGCTGAACTACCGCAAGGACGGGTCCTCGTTCTGGAACGCGCTATTCGTCTCGCCGGTGTTCGACGACAAGGGCAACCTGGTCTACTTCTTCGGCTCGCAGCTGGATGTGAGCCGCCGCCGCGACGCCGAAGATGCCTTGCGCCAGGCACAGAAGATGGAAGCGCTGGGGCAACTCACCGGTGGCATTGCACACGATTTCAATAACCTGCTGCAGGTGATGTCCGGGCACCTGGAAGTGATCCAGATGATGGCGGCCGCCAACGCGGGCAGCAATGCCGATCGCATCGCGTTCAGCGCCGAACATGCGGCCGCGGCTGCGGCCAAGGCCGCCACGCTCACCCAGCAATTGCTGGCGTTCTCGCGCAAGCAGAAGTTGCGCGGCCGCGTGGTCAATCTCAATACCCTGGTGTCGGGCATGAACAACATGGCCGAGCGCGCGCTGGGTGGCGGCATCAGCTTGCGGCAGTCGCTGGAAGAGGGGCTGTGGAATTGTCAGATCGATACCACGCAAGCCGAGGTGGCACTGCTGAATGTGTTGATCAACGCACGCGATGCAATGGCGCAGGCCGAGCGTAAGGAGGTCACGGTGCAGACCCAGAACGTGGAGATCACCAGCCACGACCTGGCAATGCATCACCAGCTGGCGCCCGGACGCTACGTGAGCATCGCGGTGAGCGATACCGGCAGCGGCATGCCGCCGGAAGTGGCCAGCCGCGTCATGGAGCCGTTCTTCACCACCAAGGAAGAGGGGCAGGGCACGGGCCTGGGGCTGTCGATGGTCTACGGCTTCGTCAAGCAGTCCGGCGGCACGGTGCGCATCTACAGCGAGGTGGACCAGGGCACCACGGTACGCCTGTATTTCCCGGCTTCCAGCGAATTCGAAAACGACCTGCAGGCGGCCAAGAGCCGCGCGATTGACAAGGGTGGCGACGAGACCATTCTGGTGGTGGAAGACAAACAGGACGTGGCGGTGGTGGCCAAGATGTTCCTGGAAAATGCCGGGTATCGCATTCTGTCCGCATCGAGCGGGCGCGAGGCGATCGAACTACTGGAACAGCACCCGGAGGTGGATGCGTTGTTCACCGATCTGATCATGCCCGGCGGCATGAATGGCGTGGTGCTGGCACGCGAAGCGCGCCGCATGCAGCCCAAGTTGAAAGTGCTGCTGACCACCGGCTACGCCGACGCCAGCATCCAGCGGACCGACGTGGGCGGTGCGGAATTCGACGTGGTCAACAAACCCTACACGCAGAAGGAATTGCTCAAGCGCATCCGCATGCTGCTGGATGGCCCGACTGGCGTGGGTTAGGCGCCGCAGGGGCAGGAACGATGGCGTTGATCGGCATCGCCTGCGTGTAACGTCGTCTCGGGCAGAGCCAGCATGCCCGTGGATCAGGTAGCCCTCGCAGCGCTCGCCTGGATTGCCTGTAGCCTCGCCGCAAACACTTAGCGGCAGCAATCACGCGCATCGAGGATTGTTCCCGCAGAGGCCAGCCGCAACCGCGGCCGAACCCCAATCCCCACCCAGCTACTCCTCGCCCAGCGGTGCCACATAGCCCTCTGGCTTGTCGGCATTGCGGTCGAACAGGAACTTCTGCAATTCGGCCTCGAGAAACGCGCGGTGCTTGGGGTCGCGCGGTGACAGCCGGTTTTCATTGATCAGCATGGTCTGGTGTGCCAGCCACGCCTGCCAGGCAGTCTTGCCGATGTGCGCGAACACGCGCTGGCCCAGCTCGCCGGGGTAGGGCACGAAATCCAGGCCTTCGGTGTCGCATTGCTGGTACTGGCAGAACACGGTGCGGGACATGCGGAATCCTTTGAAGGCGTGCTTAAAGCGTGTCGAGCAGTTTGCGGATCGGTGCCGGCAAGCCCAGCGAGCCGAGATCGGCGCGCGCCACCCAACGCAGGTCGTCATTGTCGCGCACCGCTGCGCGCAGCGCGACCTTGCGCAGGCGCAACGGCTGCAGGTGCAGCCGGTAGTGGCTGAAGGTGTGCACGAGCGGCGCCATCGCATCGGCGCGTTCGTAGTTGCCCTCGATGTGGGTGGCGAACCAGCTGCGCAGGCCGCTGTCGGTCTCCGCCTGCGGCAGGGTCCACAACGAGGCCCAGATGCCGGTCGGTGGGCGGCGTTGCAACAGGATCTCGCCGTGCAGGTTCTCCAGCAGCAAGGCGGTGGCTTCGCGCTCGGGCAGCACCTTGCCGGGCTTGGGAGTGGGCAAGGCGTCCACCAGGCCGTCGCGGCGGGCGACGCAGTCCTGCTGCAGCGGGCACACGATACACGCCGGTCTGGCGCGCGTGCACAGCGTGGCACCGAAATCCATCTGCGCCTGCGTGTAGTCGGCCAGTCGTCCGACCGGCACGTGCGCAACATGGGCCCAGGCCAGTTGCCATAGCTGCTTTTCCACCACCGGCAGGCCGGGGTAGCCGGCGATGCCGTGGACGCGCGTGAGCACACGCTTGACGTTGCCATCCATGATCGGAAAACGCTCGTTCCAGGCCTGGCTCAGGATGGCGCCGGCCGTGCTGCGGCCGATGCCCGGCAGCGCAAGCAGTGCATCGAAGTCGCGCGGCAGCTCGCCATCGTGCAGGGCGACGCAGTGTTTGGCGGCGGCATGCAGGTTGCGCGCGCGGGCGTAGTAGCCCAGCCCGGCCCAATGCGCCATCACGGTGTCGTTGTCGGCTGCCGCCAGATCCGCCAGCGTAGGGAAGCTCGCCACGAATTTGTGGAAATACGGAATGACCACCGCGACCTGGGTCTGCTGCAGCATGATCTCCGACAGCCACACCCGGTACGGCGCGCGTGGATGCTGCCAGGGCAGATCGTGGCGGCCGTGGCCGTCGAACCAGTGCAGCAGGCGCTCGACGAAGGCATCAGCAAGGGGCGTGGCGTGGTCGGCTGGCATGGTGCTCTGCTGGCGGTGGAGGGCAAGGGTGTCGGGAGCGGGAGTGAAGCTGCTACGCGCGTGGTGCGGCGCGTCCACTCACCGCAGCGGAAACGTCATTCCGACCAGGCACCGTTTGCAGAAACATCCCGCATCCCCAGGCCAATGCGGTGATGTGGGCACACGGTGGTAAGCCACCGACGCATCTGCGTGGACTGGCGTGTGCAGTGCTGCAGGCAAGGGCTGGGCACACGTCAGTACACGTCGTGCCTGCGACCAGTCACGCGATACCTGCTGCACGCTGCAACCAGCCCGCAGCGCTTGCAGATGCGGGCAAGCATCTCCAATCAACCGCCCAGGGCGTCCGGCAACAGTGCGTCGACGAAGGCGACCGGGTCGAAGACGCGCAGGTCTTCCGGGCGTTCGCCGATGCCGGCAAAGCGGATCGGAATATTGAACTCGCGCGCGAGTGCAAACACCACGCCACCCTTGGCGGTGCCATCGAGCTTGGTCACGACCAGGCCGGTGACGCCGACCGCCGCATGGAACTGGCGCAGTTGCGAGATGGCGTTCTGGCCGGTGGTGCCGTCGATGACCATCAGCACTTCGTGCGGCGCGGCGGCGTCGATCTTGCCGAGCACGCGGCGGATCTTGCCCAGCTCGTTCATCAGCCCGGTCTGGGTGTGCAGGCGGCCGGCGGTGTCGGCGATCAAGACGTCGGTGCCGCGCGCCTTGGCGGCCTGCAGCGCGTCGAACGCCACCGAGGCGGCATCGGCATTCTGCCCCTGCGCAATCACCGCCACCCCGTTGCGGTCGCCCCAGGCCTGCAGTTGCGCCACGGCGGCGGCGCGGAAGGTGTCGCCGGCGGCCAGCATCAGGCTGTTGCCGTCGTCCTTGAAGCGCTTGGCCAGCTTGCCGATGGTGGTGGTCTTGCCGACGCCGTTGACGCCGACGGTGAGCACCACGAAGGGCTTGTGCGAGCGGTCGATGACCAGTGGCTTGGAGACCGGCTGCAGCAGCGCGATGAGATCGGCGCGCAAGGCCTTGAACATGGCCTGGGCATCGGCGAATTCGCGCGACTTCATGCGCTTGCGCAGGCCTTCGACCAACGCGGTGGTGGCGCCGATGCCGACATCGGCGGTGATCAGCGCAGTCTCGATCTCGTCGAGCAGGTCGTCGTCGAGCTTGGGGTTGCGCGAGAACAGGCCACCGAAGCTGCGCGCGAAGGTGCTGTTGCGCAGGCGCTCGCGCCAGCCGGGTTTGCCCGCCGGCGCAGCCGGCAGGGCGTCGTGCTGGCCGACGATGCTGTCGTCCTGGGTGGCCGGCAACGGACTGCTGACGATGGACGGTGCGGTGACCACCGGCGTCGCGCTCGCGGCCGGGGCGGCGGCAGGCGGTGCGGGGGCGGCAGGCGGTACGACGGCGGGCGGAGCAGCAACAGGCGGTACGACAGCAGGCGCAGCGGCAACAGTCGGTACGACAGCAGGCGCAGCAGCAGCAGGCGTCGCGACGACCGGCGTCGGGACCGGCGCTGCGGGCGTCGATGGTGGTGATTGCAACGGCGACTGCGCCGGTGTTGCAGGTTCTGCGGGCGCCGTTGCCGGCGAGGTCGGTACGCCGTGTGGCTGCGCCACCACTGGTGGCACCACCACCGGCGCCGGGGCGACGGGGGCGGCGGCAGCGGCGGCAGGCGCCGGGTCCGGCAGTGCCTGCAGGGCCGATGGGGCCGGCGCCGCAGGGGCGGGCGGCGTGCTCGGCACCGCCGCCACGCTCTGCGCCTGGCCGGTGCGGGCGGCGATGTCGCGTGCCAACGCCTCAGCCGGTGTGGCAGGCGCGGCGTGCTCGGCGGCCGGCGTTGGCGGGTCTGCCGCTACCGGTGCGGGCGTGGGCGCAGCGGCAGGCGCTGTGCCGGTCTGCGCAGGTGGCAGGGCCTCGGTGGGCGATGCCGGGGTGGCGGCAGACGGCGCGGTGGGAAATGCGGCTGCCAGTTCTTCCAGGCTGTAGCGCGAGGTACGCGAGCTGTCGGGCGTGGTGGGCTTGTTGCGGCGAAAAAAGCTGGCCATTGGCAACGCAGTAGGGGAAACCCGAAATTCTACCATCGGGGTCCGATCTCACCTTGACGCGCCCTTCAGTGGCGCTCCTCGCCACCGCGGCGGCGGTGCATCACGCTCGTGCCCGCAATGCTGCCGAATTCGGCATTTGTGCCGGCTGTGTGTCAGCGCATGATTGGCGCCTTACAGCTGACCCTTGAGCGCGCGGTAATCGCGCGGGGTCATGCCGACGGTGGCCTTGAACTGGCGCGCGAAGGCACTCTGGTCGGCAAAGCCGCAGCGTTGCCCGATGCTGGCGATACTGTCCTCGCCATACAGCAGCCGCATCGCCGATTCGATGCGCAGCTTGGTCAGCAGTTGCTGCGGGGTGACCTGGAAGACGCGGCGGAAGTGGCGCTCCAGCTGCGCCACCGACAGCCCGGCCAGATCGGCCAGCGCCTGCACGCGCAGGTTGTCGCCGAAGTTGGCCTGCATGTGTTCCATCACCTGGCTCAAGCGTTCGTAGGCCGAATGCCGGCTATCGGGCTGGCCCAGATCGCGCGAGATGCCGACCACGCCGATCACCTCGTTGGCCTCGCACAGCGGGCGCTTGAAGGTCAGGCACCAGCCCGGCAGGCGATTGGGATACAGGTGCACTTCGAGCTGGTTGTCGATGAGTTCGCCAAGCAGGACGCGACGGTCCTGCATCATGTAGCTGCCGCCCAGCGGCAGCGGGAAGACTTCCAGCGGCGACCGACCGATGATCTCGCTGCGCAGCTTGCGCCCCAATCGACGCACCAGGGTGAGGTTGCAGTGGGTGTAGCGGCCCTCGCTGTCCTTGATGAAGAACACCACATCCGGCAGTGCATCGAACAGCGTCTGCATTTCCAGCGCGGGCAGGTTGAGGTCCATCAGGGTCATGGTAGCGGTCACGATTTGACGGTTGCACGAAGGTGCAACCCAGCAATGATCCTAGCGCAAACGCGCGGCGATGCATCGGGTTGGTAATTGTGCAGATTTCCGCATTTTCACTTCGCATTGCACGCTAGTCGTGCGCGGGCCGGCAGTGGGAGCATGCGCCATGCACAGCATCGACGTGATCGACTCTCATACGGCCGGCGAGCCCACCCGCGTGGTCCTGGCCGGCTTCCCCGATCTGGGCGGTGGCGACCTGGCGCAGTGTCGCGAGCGGTTCGGCCGCGAGTTCGACCAGTGGCGCAGCGCGATTGCCTGCGAGCCGCGCGGCTCGGACACCATGGTCGGCGCGCTGCTGCTGCCGGCGCGCGACCCGAGCGCCTGCACCGGGGTGATCTTCTTCAATAACGTCGGTTATCTGGGCATGTGCGGGCACGGCACGATTGGTGTGGTGCGCACGCTGGCCGAGCTGGGGCGGATCGCACCGGGCAGGCACCGTATCGAAACGCCGGTGGGCACGGTGGGCGTGGAGCTGGCCGACGACGGCACGGTGTGGGTGGACAACGTGGAAAGCTATCGCGCGGCTGCCGGTGTGGTGGTGGACGTGCCGGGGCATGGCGCGGTGCGCGGCGATGTGGCCTGGGGCGGCAACTGGTTCTTCATCACCGAGCAGGCGCCATGTGCGCTGGACCTGGCGCATCAACGCGAGCTCACTGCCTACACCGAAGCGATCCGGCTGGCGCTGCAGGCCGCCGGCATCACCGGCGAGGGCGGTGGCGAGATCGACCATATCGAAGTCAACGGCGCCGCGCCCGACGGCAGCGGCGTGGCGCGCAATTTCGTGCTGTGCCCGGGGCTGGCCTACGACCGTTCGCCGTGCGGTACCGGCACCAGCGCCAAGCTGGCCTGCCTGGCGGCCGACGGCAAGCTGGGCGAGGGCGAGCGCTGGGTGCAGCAAGGCATCCTGGGCAGTGCGTTCGAAGGCAGTTATCGCCTGAGCGGGCGCGGTATTGCGCCGCGCATCAGCGGGCAGGCGTACATCACCGCGCGCGCGCAGTTGCTGATCGACCCGGCCGACCCGTTCGCCTGGGGCATCGTGGCCTGATGGAGGCCGTGCGGCCCGCGCCGGTGGTTGCGTCGGCCATGTCGCCGGCCGAACTGGTGCCTGATCCCATTGCCGGCATGTCGGCTGCGCTGCCCGCGTCGCCATCGCCCGCGACGGCATCTGCGCCTGCGCCGGGTTCCGTTGTCGAATCCGGCTCTGCACCGTCTGCCGCTTCCACGCGGCGCAGTTACGACCTGATCGTGGTCGGTGCCGGCATTGTTGGCGCCGCCTGCGCCGAGGCTGCGGCGGGCGAGGGGCTGCGGGTGGCGATCGTCGAACCGGGGCCGATCGGCGGCGGCGCCACCGCCGCGGCGATGGGGCACCTGGTGGCGATGGACGACGACCCGGCCGAGCTGGCCTTGTCGGCGTATTCGCTGCGCCTGTGGGAGCGCTTCGCCACGCTGAGCGATGCCGAATTCAGCCGTTGCGGCACGCTGTGGGTGGCCCGCGACGCACGCGAACTGGCGGCGGTGCCGGCCAAGATCGCGCGCCTGGCCGCTGCCGGTCTGCAGGCAGAAGCGATCGATGCGGCGCAGTTGTATGCGCTGGAGCCGCAGCTGGTGCCCGGCCTGGCCGGCGGCATGCGCGTGCCCGCTGAAGCGGTGGTGTATCCGCCGCGGGTGGCCCGGCATCTGGTGAGCCTGGCCTGCAAGGCCGGCGCGCAGGTGTTTGCCGGCCGCCGCGTGGCGCAGTTGCAGGAACATGCGGTGCGCCTGGACGACGGGCAGGTGCTTGCCGGCCCGGTGCTGGTGGCCAGTGGCGTGGCCTTGCCGCAGTTGCTGCCCGAGCTGGCGTTGCGCCCGCGCAAGGGCCATCTGGTGATCACCGACCGCCACCCGGGGTTGATCCGGCATCAGCTGCTGGAACTCGGTTATGCCGATTCGGCGCATGGCGCCGACGACACCAGTGTGGCCTTCAATGTGCAGCCGCGGCCGACCGGGCAGATTCTGATCGGCTCCTCGCGCCAGTTCGGCGAGCACGATCGCGCGTTGTCGATGCCGGTGCTGCAGCAGATGTTGCAGCGCGCGTTTGCGTATCTGCCGGTGCTGCGCGAGTTGCAGGCCATTCGCGCATGGACCGGGCTGCGCCCGGCCACGCCGGACGGGCGGCCGTATCTGGGGGCGGTGCCCGGCCGGCGCGACGTGTGGGTGGCCGCCGGTCACGAGGGGCTGGGCGTCACCACGGCGCTGGGGAGCGCACGGGTGATCGTGGACAGCCTGCTCGGGCGCACGCCGGCCATCGACCCGGCGCCGTACGCCCCGGCGCGTGCCGTGCAGGGCGCGGCCGCATGAGCGCGACAGTGCGGTTGCACGTGGATGCGCAGCCGGTCGAGGTGCCGGCCGGTGCCAGCGTGGCGGCCGCCGTGGCGCAGGCCACGCTGCAGTTCCGGCGATCGAGCAGCGGGCAACCGCGCGCGCCGTTATGCGGCATGGGTGTGTGTTTCGAATGCCGCGTGCGGATCGATGGCATCGGCCAGCAACGCGCGTGTCTGGTGGACGCACGCGATGGTATGCAGGTGCGCACCGATGGCTGAGCGCGTGCTGCATTTCGATGTGTTGGTGATCGGCGCCGGGCCGGCCGGGTTGGCGGCGGCGCAGGCGGCGGCCAGTCACGGTGTGCGCGTGGGCGTGGTGGACATGCAGCCGCGTGTGGGCGGGCAGGTGTGGCGCAGCGATGTGCAGCACGGTGCGCCGGCCGATGCGCGCGCGCTGCTGCAACAGGTGCAGGGCAATGCAGCGATCACGCTGCTGACGCGCACGCAGATCCTGCTGGCGCAACCGGGCTGGTTGTTGGCCGATGGCCCGGACAGCACCTTGCAACTGCATTACGCCGCCCTGGTGCTGGCCACCGGTGCACGCGAATTGCTGCTGCCGTTTCCGGGCTGGACCGTGCCCGGCGTCACCGGTGCCGGCGCGGCGCAGGCGCTTGCGAAGCAGGGTTGGCCGCTGGCCGGCAAGCGTGTGCTGGTGGCCGGCAGTGGCCCGTTGTTGCTGGCCAGTGCGGCCACCTTGCAACGGCATGGCGCCCAGGTGCTTGGCATCCACGAACAGGCCTCGGCAGCGGCGTTGCGCCAGTTCGCGCTGCAGTTGTGGCGCTGGCCGGGCAAGGCCGCGCAGGCTGCCGCGTTGCGCCTGCAGCTGCACGCAGTGGCGTATCGCGCCGGCAGCGTTGTGGTTGCCGCGCATGGCGATACGCAGCTGCGCGAAATCGAACTGGAAGGGCCTGGCGGCCGCACGCGCATTGCGTGCGATCACTTGGCGGTGGGCTATGGCCTGGTGCCCAATACCGAGCTTGCGCAATTGCTTGGCTGCCAGCTGCAGGCGTATGGGGCACACCAACAGGTGCAGGTGGATGCGCTGCTGCGCACCAGCGTCACCCAGGTGTTTGCCGCCGGCGAAGCCTGCGGCATCGGCGGGCGCGATTGCGCCTTGATTGAAGGCGCGATGGCCGGGCACATGGCCGCCGATGCGCCGGAGGCGGCGTTGCGCCTGCAACCACGGCGGCGCGCAGCGCGTGCATTTGCCGACCTGTTGCAGCAGCAGTTCGCGCTGGACCCGCGCATCCGCGCGCTGGCGCAACCGGACACGTTGATCTGCCGCTGCGAAGACGTGCCGCTGGGTGCGTTGGACAACTTCACCGATGCACGCGACGCCAAGCTGGCCTCGCGCTGCGGCATGGGCGCCTGCCAGGGCCGCATCTGCGGCACCGCGCTGGCCGAACTGGGCCGCTGCCCGCCCGAGCTTTCCACCGACGCCGGCCGCCGGCCGCCGTTGTTCCCGGTCCGCCTCGCGGCGCTGGCCGACTCGTTCACTTCCGACTCGCAAGGGAATCACCTATGAGCATTGCTGCGTTCTGGCACGGCGTGTTGCCGGCCATCACCACCCCGTTCACCACCAATGGCGACATCGACCACGACTTCCTCGGCAAGCATGCCAACCAGCTGGTGGATGCCGGTTGCACCGCGATCGTGCCGCTGGGCTCGTTGGGCGAGGCCGCCACCTTGAGCGTGGAAGACAAGCTGGCGATCCTGCGCACGCTGGTCACTGCTCTGAACGGCCGCGTGCCGGTGGTGCCGGGCATCGCCAGCCTGGCCACCGGCGAGGCGGTGGCGCTGGCCAAGGCGGCCAAGGACATCGGCTGCGGCGGCCTGATGGTGCTGCCGCCGTACGTGTACTCCACCGACTGGCGCGAAATGGGCGCGCATGTGCGTGCGGTGATCGGCGCGACCGATCTGCCGGTGATCCTGTACAACAACCCGGTGGCCTACAAGACCGATTTCGGCCCGGCGCAGATCGCCGAGCTGGCCGCCGAATTCCCCAACCTGCAGGCAGTGAAGGAATCCTCCGGCGATGTGCGCCGCTTTGCCGCGCTGCAGGAACTGCTGGGCGATCGGCTGGCGCTGCTGGTCGGCATGGACGATGCCATCGTTGAAGGCCTGAGCATGGGTGCCAAGGGCTGGATCGCCGGCCTGGTCAATGCGTATCCGAAAGAATCGGTGCGCCTGTTCGAACTCGCCCGCGACGGCGGTTACCCGGCGGCAAAGGAGTTGTACCACTGGTTCCTGCCGCTGCTGCGCCTGGACACCGTGCCCACCTTCGTGCAGCTGATCAAGCTGGTGCAGGCCAAGGTGGGCATGGGCAGCGAGCAGGTGCGTGCGCCGCGGCTGGTGGTGGCCGGCGCTGAACGCGATGCCGCGTTGAAGGTGATCGAGCATGCCATCGCCACTGCGCCGAAGAGCAGCTAGCAACACTCCTGCGCCGCCGCCAGGCGGGCGCGGTTGGTGCTCGGCATCGGCATGTACCACTCGTACACTCCGGCTCTGAACGCGCCGCCCGCACCCGCCTGACGACCGCTCGCTACGTCTTGCTTAGCTGCTCTCGGTTGTCTTGATGGCGCACTGCCATCGCACGCTGCGTCTACTCGCAGACGCAGCGTGCGGCTGGTGCGGATTTGCCCCACGCGCCGTGCCTGCGTGTGGGGCGAGGCGTCGGCGGCTGCGGATGTGGCATGCAGTGCTGCATCCTCATCGCTTTTCTGGTCGGCCGCTGGCGCACAGTGCGCAGGCCCTGCATCCCTGTTACCGAAGGTGCCGCAATGAACGACACGAACCACTCCATTCCCACGACCGCCGCCGAGGTGCTGCTGGCAGGCCAATGGCAATCCAGCCGCGATGCGGCCGGCAGCTTCCGCGCTGCCGACCCGAACACCGGCGAGCCGATCGGCCCGCAGTTTCCGATCAGTGGTGCGGACGATGTGGACGCCGCCGTCGCCGCAGCGCAGGCGGTGGCAGCGGAACTGGCGGCCGTACCGGTCGAGCGTATCGCGGCCTTCCTGGATGCCTATGCCGACGCGCTGGATGCCGATGCCGACACCCTGGTCGCTTTGGCGCATGCCGAAACCGCGTTGCCGGCGCCCACACGCTTGCGTGGCAACGAACTACCGCGCACCAGCGGGCAGCTGCGCCAGGCCGCGCAGGCGGTGCGCACGTACAGCTGGACCCATCCCGTCATCGATAACGCGGCCGATCTGCGTTCGCACCTGGCGCCATTGGGCAAGCCGGTGCTGGTGTTCGGCCCGAACAATTTTCCGTTTGCGTTCAACGCGATTGCCGGCAGCGATTTCGCCAGCGCGATCGCCGCGCGCAACCCGGTCATCGCCAAGGCGCACCCGCTGCACCCAGCTACTAGCCAGCGCATGGCGCAGCTGGCGCATCAGGCGCTGGTTAAGGCCGGTCTGCCGGCGGCGGCCGTGCAGTTGCTGTATCACTTCGACAACGCCATCGGTGTGCGGCTGGCCGGCGATGCGCGACTGGGCGCGATTGGTTTTACCGGCAGCCGTGCCGGTGGGCTGGCGCTGAAGGCAGCGGCGGACGCAGCAGGCGTGCTGTTCTACGCCGAGCTGTCCAGCGTCAACCCGGTGTTCCTGTTGCCCGGCGCGCTGGCCGAACGCGGCGATGCGCTGGCGCAGGACTTCTTTGCGTCCTGCACGCTGGGCAGCGGGCAGTTCTGCACCAATCCCGGTGTGGTGGTGGTGCCGCATGGTGCGGCCGGCGATGCGTTCGTTGCGGCCACCAAGGCCCATTTCGAAGCGGCCATGCCGATGGTGCTGTTCTCGGCGGCCGGTGTGGACGGTGTGCAACGCGGGGTGGCCAGCCTGCGCGCTGCCGGTGCCAGCGTACTGGCAGGCGGGCACACCGGCGAGGATGGCTACCGCTATGCGCCGACCTTGTTGAGCGTGGATGCGCAGGCGTTCATCGCCAACCCGCATGCACTGCAGGCCGAAGCGTTCGGCCCGGTGAGCCTGCTGGTGCGCGCGGCCGACGCAGCGCAGATGGCGCAGGTGGCGGCTGCATTCGAAGGCAATCTCACCGGTACGCTGTATCGCGCCGGCGATGGCAGCGACGATGCGGCCTGGCAGGCCATCGCGCCGGTGTTGCGCGCGCGGGTCGGGCGGTTGATCAACAGCAAGATGCCGACCGGCGTGGCAGTGAGCGCCGCGCAGAACCACGGCGGGCCGTTCCCGAGCACCGGGCACCCGGGCTTCACTGCCGTGGGCATGCCCGGTGCAATCGGCCGTTTTGCGGCCCTGCACAGTTATGACGCGGTGCCCGATGCGCTGCTGCCTGCGGAATTGCGCCAGCGCAATCCGGGCGGGGTGGCGCGGCTGGTCGATGGGCACTGGAGCACGGCCGATCTGGGAGCAGGTGCATGAGCACACAGATCGGCGGGCTGTCGCTGGAGCAGGCGCGCGCGCAGCTGGCGCCGTGGACGCAACGCGCCGCGCCGATCGCCGGGGACGAATACGAGCGCCGCATCGAACGCGCACGCAACCTGATGCGCGCCCAGGGCGTGGATGCGCTGTTGATCGGCGCCGGTACCTCGCTGCGCTATTTCACCGGCGTGCCGTGGGGCGCGAGCGAGCGCCTGGTGGCGTTGCTGCTGACCTTGAATGGCGACCCGGTGCTGCTGTGTCCTGCGTTCGAAGAAGGCTCGCTGGATGCGGTGCTGAAGATCCCGGTGGCCAAGTACCTGTGGGAAGAGCACGACGACCCGTATGCGCTGGTGGTGCAGGCCATGGACGAGCGCCACGCGCATGCATTGGCGCTGGACCCGGGCATTGCCTTCGCCGTGCACACCGGTCTGCGCGCGCATCTGGGCACGGCGATCCGCGACGCGGGGGCGATCATCGATGGCTGCCGTATGTGCAAGTCGCCGGCCGAGCTGGCGTTGATGCAGCAGGCCTGCGACATGACCCTGCTGGTGCAGCGGCTGGCCGCCGGCATCGCGCACGAGGGCATCGGGACCGATCAACTGGTGCGCTTTATCGACGAGGCGCATCGCGCGCTGGGCGCGGACAATGGTTCGACCTTCTGCATCGTGCAATACGGCCATGCCACTGCATTTCCGCATGGCATCCCCGGTGTGCAGCACCTGCGCGAAGGCGAGCTGGTGCTGATCGACACCGGCTGCACCGTGCAGGGCTACCACTCCGACATCACCCGCACCTGGATCTATGGCACGCCCAACGCTGCGCAGCAGCGCATCTGGGACCTGGAGCAGGCCGCGCAGGCAGCGGCATTTGCGGCGATCCGCCCGGGCGTGGCCTGTGAAGCGGTGGATCAGGCCGCGCGCACGGTGCTGGAAGCCGCAGGGCTGGGCCCGGACTATCGCTTGCCCGGCCTGCCGCATCGCACCGGCCACGGTTGCGGTCTGGCGATTCATGAGGCGCCGTATCTGGTGCGCGGCAATGCGCAGCCGCTGCAGCCGGGCATGTGCGCCAGCAACGAGCCGATGATCGTGGTGCCCGGTGAGTTCGGCGTGCGGCTTGAAGACCATTTTTATGTCACCGAGGCGGGCGCGCAGTGGTTTACGCCGCCGTCGCTGGCGATCGATCAACCGTTTGCGTGAGCCTGCCCAGATTCACGTACCCGTAGGAGCGCGCTTGCGCGCGAATGGCGTTATCGGTAACGCCCATCGCGCGCAAGCGCGCTCCTACGACCGTCTTCGCATCTTGGAGTGAATGCATGAACCACCTGCGTCCTGTCGCCATCGGCCTGCTTGCCGCCGCATTGTTTACTGCCTGCAAGCCGGCACCGCCGGCATCGGAAACGGCGGCTGCGGCCACTGGCTCTGCGAATAGCAGCGAACAAGCCGCCAAGGCCTTCGATGCGTTGCTGGACAAACAGTGGCAATACCAGCTGCAGCACAACCCGGAGTTCGCCAGCATCATCGGCGACAAGCGCTACAACGACCGCTGGAGCGATTATTCGCTGGAAGCGGTGCAGGCAGAGCGCGCCGCAACCGCCGACCTGCTCACGCAGTTCGAAGCAGTGGATGCCAAGGCGCTGGACGCGCAACGCCAGCTCAGCCTGCAGATGATGCTGGGCCAATTGCGCGACAAGCTGGAAGGTATCGACCTCAAGGCCTATACGATGCCGCTGGAACCCATCGGCGGCATCCAGTTGGCGCTGGCCGGGTATGGCGATGCGTTTCCGTTCGAAAACGCCAAGGACTACCAGGATTACATCAAGCGCCTGCAGACGATCCCGACCGTGATCGAGCAAGTCATCGCGGTGTCGCGCCAGGGCGCGACCGATGGCCTCACCCAGCCGCGCTATCTGTTGGAGCGCCTGCCCGAGCAGATCGACAAGATTGCCGCGTTGACCGGCGAGCAGAGCCCGTTCGCCTCGCCGCTGAAAAAGCTCGATGCGGCGGTGCCGGCCGATCAACGCGACGCGCTGCGTCAACAGGTGCTCGCCGCGATCGATCAACAGGTGCGCCCGGCCTACGGCAAATTGGCCGCGTTCGTGCGCGACGAATACGCCGCGCAAGGGCGCGCGCAGGAAGGCGTGTGGTCGCTGCCCGATGGCGAGCGCCGTTATCGCTACGCCGTCCACACCCAGACCACCACCGACATGGCGCCGGAGGAGATCCACCAGATCGGCCTGAAGGAAGTGGCGCGCATCGAAGGGGAGATGACGGTGATCGCCAAGGCGCAGGGCTTTGCGGATCTGGCCAGCTTCCGCAAGGCGGTGGAGACCGACAAGCGCCACTTCGCCAGCTCCGGCGAACAGATCCTGCAGCAGTACCGGCAGTACATCGCCGCGATGGAACCGGAACTGCCCAAGCTGTTCGGCCATCTGCCCAAGACGCCGCTGGAAGTGCAGGCGATGCCGGCCTTCCGCCGCAGCGCACCCGGCGCCGAGTATTGGCAAAGCAATCCGGAAGGCACCAAGCCGGCAATCGTGAAGGTCAACACCAGCGACTTCGCCAGCCGCACGCTGATCAATATCGAAACCACCGCCTATCACGAAGGCGTGCCCGGGCATCACCTGCAGATCTCGCTTGCGCAGACGCTGCCCCTGCCGCCGTTCCGCCAGCAGGCCGGCTACAACGCCTATATCGAAGGCTGGGCGCTGTATGCCGAGCGGCTGGGCAAGGAGATCGGTTTCTTCAAGGACCCGTACAACGACTACGGCCGCCTGTCTGGCGAGTTGCTGCGCGCCAACCGGCTGGTGCTCGACACCGGTGTGCACTACAAGCACTGGAATCGCCAGCAGATGGTGGACTTCTTCCACGCGCATCCGTCCGACGACGAGCCCAGCATCCAGTCCGAAACCGATCGCTACATCGTGTGGCCGGGCCAGGCGTTGGGCTACAAGCTCGGTCAGCTGCAGATCCTGGCATTGCGCGCGGAAGCGGAAAAAGAGCTGGGCGATCGTTTCGATGTGCGCGCCTTCCACGATGCGGTGCTGGGCGGCGGCGCGATGCCGCTGGCACTGTTGCAGCAGCGCGTGCGGCAGTGGATTGCGCAGGCCAAGGCGGCACCGGAGGCACGCGGATGAAGACCAGCCGCGTCTGGCGCGCGTGCGCATTGAGCGTGTTGATTGCCTCCGGTCTGGGCACTGCCGCTGTGCAGGCGCAAGCCGCAGCACCCGCATCCGCACCCTCATCTGCGGCAACCACGCAAAACAGCGCGGCGGCACGTTTCAAAGCGCTGTACACGCGCGAATGGCGCTGGCGGCAGGCGCAGTTGTCCGGCGCGGTGGATGAAGACAACCAGGCCACGCAGGAACAACAATCCGACCACCTGCCCAAGGTGGATGTGGCCACGCAGAACCAGCGCACGGCGTACTGGCAACAGGCGTTGAAAGAACTGGATGGCATCCCGCAGGCGCAGTTGTCTGCCGAAGATCAGGTGAGTTACCAGGTGTACCGCCAGCAGTTGCTGGTGTTGCTGGACCAGCAACGGTTTCGCGCCTGGGAAATGCCGTTCAACAGCGATTCGGCGTTCTGGAGCGACCTGGGCTTCAGCGCCGAGGCCAAGTTGCGCACGCGCGAGGATTATCAGCGCTATCTGAAGATGCTGGCCGATATCCCGCGCTATTTCGCCGAGCACACCGACAACATGCGCGCCGGGCTGGCGCGTGGTTTCAGCCAGCCGAAGGTCACGCTGACAGGACGCGACCAATCCATCGCCGATGTGGCGCAGGCCAGGGGTCAGGCCAATCTGTTCTACGCACCGTTCAAGCAGATGCCGGCCACAGTGCCGCCAGCGGTGCAGGCGCAGCTGCGGGCGCAGGCCGTGGAGACCATCAACGCGCAGGTGGTGCCGGCGTATGCCAAGTTGCTGGACTTCATCCGCACTGAGTATCAGCCGCGTGCGCGCACCACGCTGGCCGGTGAAGCGCTGCCGGATGGCAAGGACTATTACCGCGCCCAGATTCGCGAGTTCACCACGCTGGAGGTGAGCCCCGATCAGATCCACCAGATCGGTCTGGACGAGGTTGCCAAGCTGCGCACGCAGATGGACCAGACCATCGCGGCCAGCGGCTTCAAAGCGCCGGCCGGACAGGCGGTGTTTCCGGCATTCCTGCATTTCCTGCGCACCGACCCGCAGTTCTATGCCAAGACCCCGGACGAGCTGCTCAAGCAGGCGGCGTGGATCGCCAAGCGCGTGGATGCCAAGGTGGGCGACTACATCGGCCGGCTGCCGCGCCGCCGTTTTGCGATCGAACCGGTGCCGCCGGAGCTGGCGCCGTTCTATACCGGCGGTCGTGGCGGCCCGGGCATCTATCTGGTCAACACCTACAACCTGCCGTCGCGGCCGCTGTACAACCTGACCGCGCTGACCTTGCATGAGTCTTCGCCCGGCCATGCATTGCAGATGCCGTTGGCGGCGGAGGCGCAGGGCTTGCCGGAGTTCCGCCGCTACGGCTACATCTCCGCGTATGGCGAAGGCTGGGCGTTGTATTCGGAGTACCTGGGCCAGGAAATGGGCATGTACGACACGCCCTATGACCGCTTCGGCTATCTCACGTACCAGATGTGGCGTGCCTGCCGTTTGGTGATCGACACCGGTCTGCATCACAAGGGCTGGACGCGCGAACAGGCGCAGGCGTATCTGCGCGACAACACCGCGCTGAGCGAACACGAAGTGACCACCGAGGTGGACCGCTACATCGCCTGGCCGGGGCAGGCGCTGTCGTACTACCTGGGCGAGTTGAAGATCATCGAATTGCGGCACAAGGCCGAAGCCGCGCTCGGCGAGAAGTTCGACATCCGCGCCTTCCACGACGCGATCCTGGAAACCGGCTCGGTGCCGCTACCGGTGCTGGAGCAGCGCGTCGACCGCTTCATCGCCGAGGGCGGGAAGTCGCCTTGGGCGCAGGAGGTATCGAAGCAGTAGCAATGCTGAAGCCCCTCTCGCCCCCGGGGGTAGGAAGGCACAGTTTGCGCGCCACTGGCGCGCGTGCCTTGGAGCGCCCGCGCTGCTGGCGCGGGCCGGGGCGCGGAGCGGGGGGGGTGAGGGTACGGGCGAAGCTGCGCGGGTCGAAATGGCACGAGGCTGCGCACGCACCCTCATCCGCCCCTTCGGGGCACCTTCTCCCGGTGGGAGAAGGAAACAGCTGTAGTAGTTAGGAATCGCCTACAACCTTTCCAACGGGGGCACCATGGCCACGCAAGGCAAGTTCCACAAGCGGCTCAGCCTGACCGACCTGACCTTTATCGGGCTGGGTTCGATCTTCGGTTCCGGGTGGTTGTTTTCGGCCAGCCATGTGTCCTCGATTGCGGGGCCGGCCGGCATCGTGTCGTGGATCCTCGGCGGCATCGCCGTCTTGCTGCTGGGTCTGGTCTATTGCGAACTCGGTGCGGCGTTGCCGCGCGCCGGCGGGGTGGTGCGCTACCCGGAGTATTCGCATGGCGCCTTGCTCGGCTCGCTGACCGGTTTCATCACGCTCATCGCGTTTTCCAGCTTGATCGCGATCGAAGTGGAGGCGGCGCGGCAATATGCAGCGGCGTGGTTCCCGTGGTTGAGTCAGCCCAACAGCACGCACCCCAGCATCTGGGGCTGGCTGGTGCAGCTGGCCTTGCTGGTGCTGTTTTTCCTGCTCAACTATTTCAGCGTCAAGACCTTTGCGCTGGCCAACAATATCGTCAGCATCTTCAAGTTCCTGGTGCCGATCCTGGTGATCGTGCTGCTGATGAAGCACTTCAATGCCGGCAATCTGAGCGTGCACGGGTTCGCACCCTCGGGCATGGCCGGGGTGGAAGCGGCGATCTCCGCCGGCGGCATCATCTTCGCGTATCTGGGGCTGACCCCGATCGTGTCGGTAGCCAGCGAGGTGCGCGATCCGCAGCGCAATATCCCCATCGCCTTGATCCTGTCGGTGGCGCTGTCCACGGTGATCTACGTGCTGTTGCAGCTGGCGTTTCTGGGCAGCATTCCGGCCGCACAGCTGGCGCAAGGATGGACCGGCATCGACAAGGCCTTCTCGCTGCCGTACCACGACATCGCACTGGCCCTGGGCATGGCGTGGCTGGCCGCACTGGTGATCTGCGATGCCATGGTATCGCCCAGCGGTACCGGCAATATCTACATGAATGCCACCCCGCGCGTTGTGTATGGCTGGGCGCGTAGCGGCGGGTTCCTTCCGGTGCTGACGCGGGTGGACCCGGGGTCGGGCATCCCGCGTCCGGCGTTGTGGTTGAGCCTGGGCTTGTCGATCTTCTGGACGCTGCCGTTCCCTTCGTGGGAAACGCTGATCGGCGTGGTATCGGCCGCCTTGGTGCTGAGCTATGCGGTGGCGCCGGTGACGGTGGCAGCCCTGCGCCGCAGCGCGCCGGAATTGCCGCGCCCGTTTTTCGTGCGCGGCCTGGCGGTGTTGGGGCCGCTGTCGTTCATGGTGGCGGCGTTGATCGTGTACTGGTCCACCTGGCCCACCTTGTCGTGGCTGCTTGGCTTGCAGGTGCTGGCGTTTGCGCTGTACGTGCTATACCGCCTGCCGTCGCGCGAAGGCCGCACCCGCCTGTTGCGGCAGGTGCGCGCGTCGTTGTGGCTGATCGTGTTCTTCGTGCTGGTGATGCTGGTCTCGTGGGCTGGCACCTTCGGTGGACACGGCTGGATCGCGCATCCGTTCGACACGTTGAGCGTGGCGGTGATCGCGTTCTTCATTTACCACTGGGGCGCACGCAGCGGTTTGCGCAGCGACGAACTGGCATTGGAGGAGGACGATGGTGAGTGATGCCTTGCGCTGCGCATGGCTGGCGCGGGCGTTGCGCGCCGTGGCCGCCTGCATGCTGTTGCTTGCAACCGCTGCGCAAGCCGCACCCAGTGTGGCCGATTACCAACGTTCGCTGGGCCTGCGCGCGCACTGGAGCACGCTGACCGAGAACGTCGCCTGGCCGGCGCACTGGCAGGACGACGGCAGGTTCCATTACCGCAAGACGGTGCCTGGTGGGTTTGCCTTCATGCGCGTGGACGTCGCCACGTTGCACAAGCAACCCGCCTTCGATCAGGCGCGCGTGGCCCAGGCGTTGCAGGCAGCCACCGGCACTGCCTATGCGGCGTTGATGTTGCCATTCGAGCGGTTTGCGTATGCGCAGGAAGGCGCGCGTGAGGACGGGGCGATCGTGTTCGCCATTGAGGGCGCTGCGTGGCGCTGTACCTTGACCACCTACCGCTGCGCGCCCGACGATCCCGGCCGGCAGCCGCAGGGGCAACAGCGGCCACGCGGCTTCGGCGTGGTGCGCGACCCGGACGTGGCGGCCGATACCACGCCACGCCGTTCGCCCGACGGGCAGTGGGAGGCGCTGGCCGATGGCTGGAACCTGGTCGTGCGCCGGGTGGCCGATGGCCAGCTGGTCCAGCGCACCGACGATGGCCGTGCGGAAGACTATTTCGATCCGGAGAGCATTGCCTGGTCGCCCGATTCGCAGCAGCTGGCGGTGTATCGGGTACGTCCGGGCACTGCGCGCCGGGTCACCCGTGTGGAGGCCGCACCGACCGGTCGCCTTCAGCCGGTGGTGCACACCCAGCTGTATCCCAAGCCGGGCGATGCGGTGGATGTGGAACGGCCGGTGCTGCTGGCCGTGGATGGCAGCCGGCGCGTGGTGGATAACGCCTTGTTCGCCACCCCGTATTCGCTATCGCCGCTGCAATGGCGCAGCGATGGCCGCAGTGTGAGCTTCGAGTACGTGCAGCGTGGGTTTCAGCATATGCGGGTGATTGCGGTGGATGCGCGCACTGCACGCGCGCATGTGGCCGTTGGCGAAGATGCGCGTACCTTCGTGTATGCCGATCGCAGCTTTCGCCACGACGTGGATGGGCGCGGCGATGAGGTGTTGTGGATTTCGGAACGTGACGGTTGGCGGCACCTGTATCTGTTCGATGGCCGCAGCGGCAGGGTCAAACGCCAGATCACCCGCGGACAATGGGTGGTGCGCGATGTGCTGCGCGTGGACGATGCGCAGCGCCGCATCTGGTTCGCCGCCAGCGGCATGGACGCCGGCAAGGACCCGTACTACCGGCAGCTCTACCGCGTGGATTTCGATGGTCGCCACTTGACCCGGCTCACCCACGCCGATGCGGATCACGATGTGGCCATTGCCGACGATGGCCGGCATTACGTGGATGTGTATTCGCGCCCGGATCTGCCGCCGGTGATGGAGCTGCACGCCATCGATGGGCAGCTGCTGCACACCGTTGAGCGCGGCGATATCGGCAAGCTGCAGGCCGCCGGCTGGCGCGCGCCGGAGACCTTCGTGGCCAAGGGCCGCGATGGCATCACCGATATCTGGGGCATGGTGGTGCGCCCGCGCGATTACGACCCGCACAAGACATACCCGGTGATCGAAAACATCTACGCCGGCCCACACGATGCTTTCGTGCCTAAGACGTTCTGGCCGTTCGGCTACCACTCCGGCGGCGACAAGCAGATCGGCATGCAGGCGCAGGCCGATCTGGGTTTCATCGTGGTGATGATTGATGGCATGGGCACCGCCAATCGTTCCAAGGCATTTCACGATGTGGCATGGAAAAACCTGGGCGATTCCGGCTTTGCCGACCGGATCGCCTGGCATCGCGCGCTGGCCGCGAAGGATCCTGCGTACGACATCAGCCGGGTCGGCATCTATGGCGCATCGGCCGGCGGGCAGAGCACCCTGGGTGCACTCGAACGCCATCCGGAGTTCTACAGAGTGGGCGTGGCGTTTGCCGGGTGCTACGACAACCGCATGGACAAGATCAGCTGGAACGAGCAGTGGATGGGCTGGCCGGTGGATGCGAGCTATGCGCAGGCATCCGGCGTGGTCAACGCCAGTAAGCTGCAGGGCGACCTGCTGCTGATCGTCGGCGAGCAGGACAGCAATGTCGACCCGGCCTCCACTGCGCAGGTGGTCGATGCCTTGATCAAGGCCGGCAAGCAGTTCGATCTGCTCAACGTGCCCGGTGGCGAGCATTCGGTGGGCCGCTCCAGCGGGCCGATCGACTATGTGCAACGCCGTCAATACGACTTCTTCGTGCGCCACCTGCGCAACGAACCTACGCCGCACTGGAATTCGCTGTCATCGGAGGCGCAATGATGCGTGTGTTTGCTGGATTCAAGGTGCAACGCTGCGGCCGGGTGGCCGGTTTGGTGTGGTCGCTGGTGTTACTTGCAGTCGGTGTGCCGCTGCTTGCCAGCGCAGCAGAACTGCCGCGCTTCGTCACCCAGAATGGCCGTCATGCGCTGTTTGTCAATGGCGCGCCATACACCGTGCTGGCCGCGCAGCTGCACAACTCCAGTGCCTGGCCAGCCGTGCTGCCCAAGGCGCTGGACGAGGTGGTCGCGCTGCACGCCAACACCGTGGAAGCGCCGGTGTACTGGGAGCAGTTCGAGCCGACGCAGGGCCGCTTCGATACCACCAACGTCGATTCACTGATTGCCGGGGCCCGCAAGCGTGGCCTACGCGTGGCCTTGCTGTGGTTCGGCAGCTGGAAGAACGGCCAGATGCATTACGTGCCGGAGTGGATCAAGCGCGACGAGACCACGTACCCGCGCATGCGCGATGCCAATGGCGAACCGGTGGACGTGCTGTCGCCGCATGTGGCCGCCAACATGCAGGCCGATGCGCGCGCCTTCACCGCGTTGATGCGGCACCTGCGCAAGGTGGATGGCGATCGCCACACGGTGATCCTGGTGCAGGTGGAAAACGAGCCCGGTGCGATCGGCACCGTGCGCGACCATGGCCCGGCCGGCGAGGCCGCGTTCGCACAACCGGTGCCGGCCGAGATTGCGCGCGCACTGGGCAAGCCGCAAGGCAGCTGGCAGCAACTGTTCGGCGCCGAAGCGGCCGAAGCGTTCAACGCGCATGCCACCGCCGCCTACATCGAGCAGGTGGCCGCCGCCGGCAAGCGTGCGTATCCGCTGCCGCTCTATGTCAACACCTGGCTGCGCTACAAGGGCAAGCGTTATCCGGGCATGGACTATCCCTCCGGCGGTGCCACGGTGAACATGTTCGCGCTATGGCGCGCGGCCACGCCGTCGATCGACTTCATCGGCACCGACATCTACACCAACGATTACAACGAATACACCAAGGTCATCGGCCAGTACGCGCGGCCCGACAACCCGGCCTGGGTGTCGGAAACCGGCTTCGAGGCGGCCACCGCGCCCTATCTGTTCCATGTGCTGGGGCAGGGCGGGGTGGGCTTTTCGGTGTTCGGCATGGATGGCAACCCCGACAGCGAGGCCAATCGCGCCGCAATCGCTGCGCACGCGGCCAACTTCAAGCTGCTTGCGCCGATGCAGCGACTTCTGGCGCAGGCCGCCTTCGACGGCCGGCTGCAGGCAGTGGCCGAACAACCTGGCGCGCCGCAGCGCACGCTGCGCTTCGGCGAGTGGGAGGCCAAGGTGTCGTTCGGTGCGCCCATGTGGGGCGATGCGCCGCCGATTCTGCCCGGCAACGGCGACCATGCAGGCCGGTTACTGGTAGCCCAGCTGGGGCCGGAAGACTTTCTGGTGACCGGCATGGCTGCGCGCATTGAATTTTTCCGCGACGCGGCCGATACCCGTCATGGACAACTGTTGCGGGTGGAGCAGGGGCGGTATGTCGATGGGCGCTGGCAGGTAGAAAGGCAGCTCAACGGCGACCAGACCGACTACGGGCTCAACTTCGGGCGTGTGGATGCGGCCGGCAATGTACCTGTGGTGTTGCGCGTGCGGGTGGGCACGTATTGAGCGTGGGCGAGGCGACCATGCGGCCGTGAGGCCGGCGTTGTCGCAGTTGCCAGGTAGGACATGTGGATGTGCAGCAGGTGGGTCGCAGTTGCTGTTCGCTGGGTCCATCCGCGTAAGAAAGGCTAGCCCAGCGGTTAGCTTGCGGTAAACGCGACAGCAGCGCGGCGCGGTTGTGATCGGCGCTGCGCCGGCTGGTGAGTAGACGCGCGCCCTCGCTTTTTTTTGTAGTTTTTGCACTGGAGCCATCATGAGCATCAACAGCATCGCCAGTTCCGGAATGCAGGTGGCCGCACTGCGCCAGCAGGTAGCCGCCAGCAATGTGGCGCGCCAGCCGGTGGACGGCAGCCCACGGCAGTCCGTTGCCGCCAGCACGCAGGCCAATGGCGGCGTGGCCGCCAGCGTCGTCGATGCCAGTGCGGATCCATCGGCGCCGGCCACCGATCTGGTGGAAGGGCTGTCGGCACGCAACGATTTCCAGGCAAGCGCCACCGCGCTGCGGCGTTCCGACGAGATGTTGGGTAGCTTGCTGGACGTGTTGACCTAAGCGGTGCGGAGTGGATGACTGCCTTGTCGTCCTGATACACCGGGTACACGGCTGTCGGTGTGGTCGCGCACCCGGCGACATCCGTCTGCTGCTTGGCTGCAAGGACTAGTGGATGTGGTCGGTGCGCATAGCTTTCGATCAAACATCCGGCAGAATTTCTGGTGCGGTGATTTTGTTCTTCAATAAAGCCACCAGCTAACTATCTGGTGGGGCAACGCGCCCTTGAGTTCTTCGCGTTTGCTGCAGGGCCCTTGCCCGCCCACCATCGCGGGACACGCCGTGAATCCGTCCCTGGAGGCTCTGGCGCGGCATCCATGCCGCTCAAGGTCCCGCGACGGTGAGCGGGCAAGGACCAGTCAAGTTGGTCGGTGCGTACCGTTTCAAAAAACATAACCTGCGAACTGTCCGGTGCGCTGATTCCGCTCTTCAATAAAGGCAGCAGCCAACTATCTGGTGCGGTGAGGGTACCGCGCACTCGACGTCTTTGCGTTTGCTGCAGGGCCCTTGCCCGCCCACCATCGCGGGACACGCCGTGAATCCGTCCCTGGAGGCTCTGGCGCGGCATCCATGCCGCT